>JAFGGN010000046.1 GCA_016930535.1 bacterium | reverse complement strand
TTGAGTATTATTTTATTGTGGTGATAAAATATACGGAGACTTATCTCAACTTTATATCATTAAAATCCTATCTTGGACAAGAGTGATAGAGAATATTATGAGAACGACACTGAATATTGAAGATGCTCTAATCAATAGAGCCTCAAAACTAACTGGGATAAAGGAGAAAACAGCTCTTGTACATTTAGGTCTTGAAGCATTAATCGCGCGTGAAAGTGCTAAAAGATTAGCAAGGCTTGGTGGGAGTGAGAAGAACCTGATAAATATCCCAAGACGAAGAAATTAAACAAATGGTTTTAGTCGATACTTCAATATGGATTGATCATTGTAGAAATAATTATGATCAACTCGCTGGTTTGCTGAATGATGGTGAAGTATTTTGTCATCCATTCATCATTGGAAAATTGGCTTGTGGTAACCTTAAAAACAGAAAAGAAATTATTGCAGCACTTCAGGCCTTGCCAACAACAATCGTTCTTGAACATGAAGAAATAATGTTCTTCATAGAAATTAATAAAATCATGGGTAAAGGGCTAGGGTATATTGATATATCAATTCTTGCATCATCATTAGTAACCGGCATATCTCTTTGGACATTTGATCAAAAATTATACGCCATGACAAAAAGATTTAATGCAAGCTATGGCAAATAATATCAATCGCATCAAGGCGGATTGAAAAACGCTCCTTTTTTCAAGATATTTAATTTTTGAGGCATTACATTTTCAATTTAAGAATTCGTACAGTTTTTCCGCTTATACGAGCCGTTATAACTTAAAACAGGTAAAATGGAGATGCCGAGTTGAATATTTCCAGAAAATTGCAAAGGCTTCAAGGTGATGCAATGAATCTGGGATGGAGGATTCAGGTTATTCCTTACGACGATCAGTCAAAGGCTTTAAGATATGAAACCAACGGGTATGCATTGACCGGTGCTTTGCTGTTTTTGACCGGCATTGTAATTTATCTGGCAATGCGCAACATGTTTTTTATCGGGATTGCACTGTTCGGCTTTCTTGTCATGATTGCGGGAATTATATATAAGGAGCGTAACAAATATAAATCATGGAAACTCGTCAAGGCCGTTTGTGTGGACAGAGAGATAAAAGGCTATCGCAGTTCTGCAGGCTATAAAAGCTCATGGTCATTTCGGCTGGTGTGCGAGTTCAGGATGAACGGTCAGAAATACAGGGTGACACCCGAAGTGTACTGGCGCAGTTTTTCCTCGGAATCGAGCATCAGGTATTTCCTGGCAAGAAGAATTAATCGTGAAGGGTACTGTCTGCTGTATGTGAACCCAAAAAATCCATTGCAGACCGAATTGGTCGGCAAAGATTTGAGAGATCGACTGGTATTCCAGAAGAATACAAATATATCAATAAATACAGACGATTTTATCATTAAAAACCGACTTCAGGATTCACATACATTTTATTTGGTGTGGCAATTATTTATTTTATTCTCCTCTATTTTATACTTCGGGGGTGTGTATGAAAAGTATGAGTAAAAACAGAATAATACCATGAGGCCTGGGCCCTCCTAAAAACCTGGCGGGTATAATTTAACCCGGGAGATGCCGAGGACCAAGGCCGCACAACTGCGAGATTGATTTTGACTGACCGAAGTACCCGGCGGTACAATTCAAACTACCGGGAAAATAAAAAGGGGAGGTCAACATGTTCATCCATTGCACCCATAGCAAGATTAGGAACCGGCTTCTTCGCTTAACGGCACTGAGTTTATTAATGCTTCTGGGAACCGGACAGCTGAACGCGCATATCATTACCTTTGACGAGCAGCGATACATTGATGTCGCGGGCGTTAAGCTCACCCGTCTTGGACCGAACACCATGTTTGACACGGAATTGGGATTGAATTACTTTGTCGCCTTTGGCCAGATGGAAATCGTGAATTTCCCCTCCGGCGGCATCAATAACTATATGATGTACTTCACGCCGTATATTTCCAGTCCGTTCACTGTGGATCCGATGGGCAGAATCGTCATTACATTTGACGAATTGCAGCAATATGTCCGTGTCAGGGTGGGAACGGACGGGATGCCTGTTCATCCCAATGCATATCTGCGCGTCTCCTTTTTCAAGAATACGGATCCGAACAATGCGCTGTTTTTTAAGGATGGAGGCGGTAATGTCGAGCATACAGACACGAATGTCGGAATCAAAATGGTGATTGTCGAAACCAAATACGCGGAAAACGACATCTTTGAACTGGAATTTCTGTCATTTGCACAGGCCCCGAATCCCCCTGTTCTCCTTGCGCCGGCGAACGGACAAACAGATGTGCCGCTGGATCCTACACTCACATGGCAGGCTTCAGCCGGTCCCGTACCCACACTCTACCGATTGAATGTAACGACTGAATCCGGTCAATCTGTTTTCGAAGACGACGTGACAGGAACCTCTTTTGATCTGGGACCGTTGGCGCCCTGTACAACTTACATGTGGAAGCTCAGGGCAAAAAATGACGCGGGCAGAAGTTCATATTCGGAGTCATACAGTTTTACCACAACCTGCGAGGCCGTGGTTCTGGAAGTCCCCATGGCTAAAATGGCGCCTGTGATCGACGGAAACATGGATCCCATCTGGTACAGTTCCTGTACGGTGCCCATGGAGAAATCCAGTCTCGATGATGATGTACTGACCGACAACTGGCTGGATACCTTTTCCAGCTTCAAGATGATGTACGATGAAAACAATTACTATGTTTTCATTCAGGCACAGGACGATATCATCAATACGTCAAATGCCAACGCCTGGGAAAAAGATTCATTCGAGCTATATTTTGACGGGGACAACAGCAAGAACGACATGGCCACTGGGTATGACGGCAATGACAGACAATTTCGGTTCATCTATGGTCAGACAACTGAAAATACCGGGGGAGCACCCAATGCGGTCTGCCGGTACAAAGATACGGACCATGGTTATAATTGTGAAATCCGGATTCCCGCACAGGATATGACGTTCGGCCTCGTTCCGGGTCACACGTTCGGATTTGACATTCAGTTCAACGACGATGATACGGGTGTCAGAGATCATCAGCTGAAATGGTGGGCTGCGAGCAACGATTCCTGGCATGATGCGAGCCTGTTTGGAACAGTTGTTACCACGAACTATGTGGCTGCCAGTCCCATGTACATCCTTCAGGCTCCGGGTGCTCCGCTTATAGACGGTGTGGATGATGATGCGGTCTGGGATGACATTCCCTGGTTCAGTGACAATTCTTTTGTGATGCAAAACGGGGGCGCTCCTTTGAGTCCTCCTTTTGATATGAACAATATTAATGAGTGGAACGACTGCCGGTTCAACTGGAAAATGATGTGGCAGGGCAGCATGCTTTATTTGTATGCGGATGTGTTTGACGATATCATCGATACGAGCCATGGCGATTTCTGGATGAATGACGGCTTTCAGATTTTTATAGACGGCAACAATGACAAGAGCACAACGACCAACTCGAGTGACGCCGAGTACGATCCGGTCTATACCACTACCCCGACGGGTGATGTGGCATTCACACAGACAGCATCGGGCTGGACCATGGAGATGCAGATGAATCTGGGAGTTAATCCCGGCATAATGCCGTCTGTCGATGATTTGATGGGTCTTGAAGTGTCATTGAATGACAATGACGGCGGGGGCCGGGATTTGTGGTCCCGTTGGTGGTCGGATGACGATATGGCCTGGAGCAATCCAAGTATTCGCGGTACGGTCAAATTTGCGGGTTTAACCGTGAATGTGGAAGACAACCAGGATGCTGTTGTTGTACAAAGTTTTCATCTGGGTCAGAACTATCCCAATCCCTTCAATCCAACCACAACCATCCAATACCAGATGCCTAAAACGGCATTCGTGACACTGACCATCCATGACCTGCTCGGCAGAACGGTCGCCACGCTGGTAAACGAGGTCAGGGGGCCGGGTGAATATTCGGTGATATGGAACGGAAAGGGCAACCCGAGCGGCATTTATCTGGCCCGTCTGACTGCAGGAGGTAAAATCGAAACGAGAAAACTGATATTGCAGAAATAAAATCCCAATCGCCCCGGATTATAAAATCCGGGGCGATTACGCATCGGATAAAAAATATGTGATCCATTGGTCAACGTCGACAAAATGTAGCGCACGGAAGAACAGTCTGCTCAATGCGGCTGTCGGATCAGCAATCTGACAGTCGAGTTGCCGCCACTGATGCATAAAAAAACAGACAATAAAATGACACAACAAAGCAGGATTAAAATCGGTTTCTTTTTTCTTGGTCTGCTTGTTATCAGATGCGGAATTGAATCCAATAATTTTGGTGGACATGATGAAGGATTGCTGAAAAGAACGCCTGTGATGGGATGGGCGAGCTGGAATAATTACAGAATACATATAAATGAGGAAATCATTAAATCCCAGGTAGATGCCATGGTTGAGTTGGGATTAACTGAGGCCGGGTATGGTTTTATCAATATCGATGACGGTTATTTTGGCGGCAGAGATGCGGACGGAAATATAATAAGCCATGGGGAGAGATTCCCGAGTGGAATGAAGCATATGGCTGAGTACATCCATTCAAAAGGGCTGAAAGCCGGTATCTATTCAGACGCCGGTATAAATATATGTGCCTCATACTGGGACAAGGATACGATTGGTGTGGGCATGGTACTTTTCGGCCATGATGAGCAGGATTTGCGGTTGTTTATCAAATGATCTGAATGCGGATTTATGGATATACGCATCGTACGGACATTATAACGACATGGATATGCTTCAGGTAGGAAGAGGCATGACTTATGAGGGAGATAAAACGCATTTTACGATGTGGTGCATGATGCACTCTCCATTGCTTCTGGGCAATGACCTGACAGAAATGTCAGAACAGACACTTGAAATTATCACAAATGAAGAAATAATCGCTTTAAATCAAAGTCCGTTTGTATACCAGGCTAGAAGACTGGTGGACAGCGGTGAACTGGAAGTATGGGCAAAACCTTTGGTTTCGACCATGAGCGGCGAGGTAGCCGCAGCGATGCTGAACAGAACGGAGGAGCGTGCCACAATAGCCTTCGGATTAAAAGCCATCGGAATAAATTCATCAAAAGGATATACAATGAAAGATTTGTGGTCTAAAGAAATTTATGGGATATCATATAATGAGAAGATTTCAATAGAAGTTCTACCTCACGGAGTGGTTGTGTTGAAAATTAAAGGAGAATCATTACGCTATAACGTTTTCCAGTATAAGGATATAAAATAATTTACAATTACAGAATAAAAGCGGAGCAAGTCGAATCCTTTTTTTGAAATAAATATTTTCAATAGGGCCACTATCCCGTTGGCACGTATAGCCGGGATGCACGGTGATGCGGGATAAAAAACAGGAAGGAGGATCAGAAAATGGTGAGATCATTCTTCGGGACCGTTTTTATTATCATTGGGATTATCGTTTTGGCGGCATCCGGATCGGCGGATACTGTTCCTGGTGCGGTGCTGTTCCTGGTATTGGGCATTTTGCTGTTGATTTCAGGTACGAAGTACTTGAAGGACAGAGCCGCCGTGTTGAATCGTGCGATAAAAATGATTCTTTCTTCGAAAAAGATCGTTGTGAAAAAGCTTTGTGAATAGACCGGGCTGAAAGAAAAAAGAGTATCGAAGCTGTTGGATTACTGGTGGACGAAGGGAGTGGTTTACGAGTATGAGACGGACAGGGAATCCACTGAAGCGGCTGCGGATAAAATGCAACTGCCAGGGAATACACAGCACAGCATTCCTTTTGCGGCTCGAAGTACCGGTGGCGGCTGGGAAATAAATCTGACGGAGAAGAACATCGCCTTTATACATGTCTACGATCCCGGATGGGGATACACGACATTTGAATTTCTCACTTTGCCCCTTACCATCATTCCGGTCGTCAATCTCATTGTTCTTTTTATTGACCGCGGGATCACGATGTCTCAGCTGCGGAAGAACCGGGAACTTGTGCTGGCAAAAAATGTGAATGAAATTTTCTCCGAAGAAACCATTAATTTTTGCGTACCAAACGATTCTTTTAAAGTGATCCGGATCGGCAGAAAAAGCGCCAGCTTTCAGACAGACACGCTGCATCTTGAATTTAAGCTGATGAAGAAATTGAAAAAAGAAGACTGTCTGAATCTTGAAACATTTGTGAAGTCTTTTAAGGACGTGCAATTTTACAGGGAGTAATAATACGGATCGCCCCGGGTTTCATAATCCGGAGCGATTACGGTTTGCAGGAGGGCTGTAATGAAATCAATACATCTGCTGTTTATACTGTCTGTAAGTATAAATTGTCAGGATTTAACGATAGAGGAGGCATTAAAATTTTATCCAATGCATATCGGTGATTACTGGCAATATCAAGCAATAAGCTTTGGGATAATCGGAGACAGTACCTGGATTACCAATAAAGAAATTATTGGCGACACCATCATGCCGAACCAAAAGAAATATTTTATTTTAAATAATGGAAGTTGTACCAGAGTCGATTCATCAAATGCAAATATGTATTCCTACTGGTCGAACTGGGAGTATAGAGTTGACAGTCTGTTGGCGAAAAAGGGTGATAAAATAACTGAATGTTATGAGCTCGTTGACGATCCTATTAAAAATATTCTCGGTATTGATGTTAAAACAAGATTTGTTGATTATGTTTGTACAACTACTGAGATCACTCGAGGTTGGGAATATGCCGAGAACTTGGGAGAGGTGATGAGTTATTATAATGCAGGGAACTCCTTGGAAATTTCTTATAGAAATGAACTCATTTATGCAAAAATAAATGGTGTCGAATATGGTATAAAATCTGATTTAAATGATTTGCCCAAAACACCTCATGAATTCAAGTTGTATCAGAATTACCCCAATCCATTCAATACGGTTACAACGATCAAATATGAATTAAAAGAACCGGGTGCCGTAGAACTGTCATTATATGATATTCAGGGAAGAAAGATTGCTGTTTTGATTGATGAATATCAGCAAGCGGATCAATATGAAGTACGTTTCGATGGCGAGAGCTTGAGCAGCGGTATTTATACATACAGGCTAATATCAAATAATTTTTTAAAGGTCAGAAAAATGTTGCTGATAAAGTAGGTTGTTTACCCGATAGCCCCGGATTTCACAATCCAGGGCGGTCACATTTAATTATATTACCATGGAGGAAAAACCATGAAACAGATTCTTATTATCGCGATAGTATCGGCATGTTTTCTGATCGGATGCAGTCAGGGGCCGGAAACCGCAAGTCTGTCCGGAACAGTCAAATTTGAAGGTCATGAACCCGCTGAAAAAATATATGTCGGGTTATACCCGGAAGTCTATGACAATCCGATACAGCTCGGAGAACCGATAAAATTTCTGGAACTTGATAATTATGAATTTGAAATGAAAGTCAAACCCGGAAGATATGGCCTGGTTGTCTGGGCGTATCCATTTGAGAAATATCAGACCAATGTCCTTATTTTTGAACCGGAAGAACACATCCATTTTGATATCACCTTGCCTCATTTCGGTATAAGGCCGGAATACGACGGTTATTTTGTTGTAGGTGCAATCAATAATTGGACTGGTCAGGGGAGCCCCATGGTAAAGCTGGGAGAAAAATGGATTCTTCCCGATACAACCCTGATGCCTTTGAACAAACCATATAAATTTTTTGCCGGAAATGAAGGATTTTGGGATCTGTCGAATAATGATCTTGAGCTGATTAAAGAGTGGGCGACCTTTAACAATATCTACAAAGGTGGACCGGTCGTGCTCGATCCATCTCTTTATGCAGCAGAATCAAAGAAAGCAACCGCTGAGATACAGGGGGGAAAAACATCCATTCGGTTTAATACATTGAGGGATGAATTAAGTGCATTCACGAATGAAGGATTGATCCCTGTACTACGGAAAATGAGTACCTTTTCAGATAAGGAAAAACTTGACTTATGGAAAGCCTTTAATGCGACCCTGGATTCACTTGAAAGGGTATATCCTGAATTTGATCAAATGATTCTTGAAAAACGTTTTGGATATCTCAGATATTTGCATCCGCGAGATGTGCAACTGTCTGCTTTGCGCAGGGCAAAAGCCGGTGAGAATGAATATGATGCATTCTACAGGTCCGATATAAATATTGATTATTATAAGCACTATTTGAATTTGGCAGAAAAACTTGATCCGGAAAGCATATTGCTCGATGGAGAATTCTCACAGGCTTTTATCGAATTCCAACATTACTTGGACGAATATCCTCAGGTGGCGGAACGATTGAATTTACCCTCAAATTATTTTGATAATGAACTGAGGAGCTTCATAAATAAAAGTAACGATCGGGTTATTGTGAATATCTGCATGTCGGCAGGTTCAGATTATGCCCGGTCGGGCAAGACAGATGAAGCTCGTGAGTATTTGATCAAATTGAAGACGGATTTCCCGGAGCATCGTTTTGTCAAAGATGGCAATGTGGATCGCTATCTGCAGGGATTGGCTGTACAACCTGGGAATCCGGCTCCGGAATTTTCTATTGTTACTCTCAAGGGAAATCCATTCAAATTATCTGACCACAGAGGCAGGTTTGTTCTTATAGATTTCTGGGGATCCTGGTGTGGACCGTGCCGGGGGGAGGTGCCGAATTTCAAGAAACTATATGCCGTAATTGCCCGTGATTCTCTTGTTATGATCGGATTGGCCAATGATGATTCTACAAAGCTCGTTCAATATATTGCCGATCAGGAAATTACTTACCCTAATGCCCTGGCTACCAAAGACATTCTGGATGCATATGGGATCAATGGTTATCCGACCACTCTTTTAATTGGTCCGGATGGCAATATTGCGGGTAAGAATCTGAGAGGAGAATCGGTTGTCGAACAGGTACGGGCAAAGATGAAAGAATACAGGGAAAGGGAATAGATATTCTTCAGTGAAAAGGAGCGTATAAAATTCCGGATCATTGCTGTCGTTTTTAAATTTCATTTATTAAA
Organism: bacterium; assembly: GCA_016930535.1. GTDB lineage: Bacteria > Zhuqueibacterota > QNDG01 > QNDG01 > JAFGCO01 > JAFGGN01. The sequence goes on along the minus strand of JAFGGN010000046.1, from coordinate 241,660 downwards.
AAGTTACATCTTACAATGCACTCCGGATCGCCCCGGATTTCACAATCCGGGGCGATCGCTTTGAATGCATCCCGGGATTTCGTATATTTTTATAATCTGTTTGTGGAAAACCAGAAAAAAATCAAATAAGGAACAGCCCATGTCCCGAAAAGTATGGATCATATTTGTAACGTTCGTCATACTGAACCTGCCGGCATTTTCACAGCCGGAAAACAGCGGGGCTGTAGCTTCGGAACCGGTCCGTGAGCATCTTTTGATGGATTTCGGCTGGCGGTTTGCGTTCGGTCATGCGTGCGACGCGGAAAAGGACCACAAGCACGGAACGGATTATTTTTCGTATCTGGCAAAGATCGGATGGGCCCAGGCCGGTCCGGCAGCGGTTGGTTTCGATGACAGCCACTGGCGTCCGCTCGACCTGCCGCATGACTGGGCCGTCGAGCTGCCCTTCGATGCACGCGGCGGGCACAGCCACGGATACCGGGCCATGGGCAGGAATTTTCCGGACAACAATGTCGGATGGTACCGGAAAACGTTTTTTATCGATGAGGCGGATCACGGCAAGCGGATCAGTCTGCAGTTCGACGGCGTGTTCCGGAACTCGGCGGTGTGGGTCAACGGCTTTTACTGCGGCACTGAACCCAGCGGCTACAGCGAATTCCGCTATGACATCACGGATTATCTCAACTACGGCGGAGACAATGTCGTGGCTGTCCGGGTGGATGCCACCATGGAAGAGGGCTGGTTTTACGAAGGCGCCGGTATTTACCGGCATGTCTGGCTCGACAAAACCGGTCCCGTGCATGTCGAACCCAACGGGATCTTCGTGACCTGTGAAGTCGACCGGGATCGTGCCCGTGTCACGGTGCATACAGCCGTGCTGAATGAAGATCCGGCCGATGCGGTCATCGGCATCGAACACCGGATCGTCGATCAGTCCGGCCATCCGGTCGCCTCGAAAAAGACCGGAACGCTGTCCGTGAAAAAGCATGGGCGGCTGGACCTGCCCTGCGAGCTGACAGTGAAGGATCCGGAGATCTGGTCCATTGAAACACCAGTTCTCTACCGGCTGATCACCCGGATCACGCGTGACAAACGGGTGACCGATCGGGTGGAAACCGGTTTCGGAATCAGGACCATCCGGTTCGATCCCGACAATGGTTTCTTTCTCAACGGCAGGCATGTGTGGATCCAGGGAACCAACAATCATCAGGATCATGCGGGTGTGGGGACCGCCATTCCCGATGCGCTGCAGGAATACAGGATCATGCGGTTGAAGGATATGGGGTGCAACGCCTATCGCTGCGCCCATAATCCGCCGGCACCCGAACTGCTCGATGCCTGTGACCGTCTGGGCATGCTGGTTCTTGACGAGAACCGCCTGATGGGCAGCACGCCGCAGATCCTCAGGCATCTGGAGACCCTGATCCGGCGCGACAGGAACCATCCCTGCGTGATCGCCTGGTCGATCGGCAATGAGGAATGGGGCATCGAGGGCAATGTGAAGGGAGCACGGATTGCCGCGACCATGCAGGCCTTCGCCCGACAGTTCGATGACACACGTCCCTTTACCGTGGCATCGAGCGGCGGCTGGGGCCAGGGCGTATCCGTGCCGATCGAACTGATGGGATTCAATTACCTGAGGCATGGCAATATCGACGCATATCATAAACAATTTCCTGACCGGCCGGCCTGGGGCACCGAGGAAACGACGACACAGGGCACGCGCGGTATTTATGCGGACGACCGGGCACATGGTCATATGGCGCCCACGGACCGGACAGGCAGGGGCGGCCATATCGAAACAGGGCTGAAATACTATGCCGAACGGCCCTTTCTGGCCGGACTGTTTTTCTGGACCGGTTTCGATTACCGGGGAGAATCGAATCCCCTGAATTTCCCGGCCGTCAGCTCGCAGTACGGCCCCCTGGATGCATGCGGATTTTTCAAGGATCCGGCGTATTACCTGAAGGCATGGTGGACGGAGGAGCCTGTACTTGATATCACGCCGCACTGGACCTGGCCGGGCAGTGAGGGGGATTCGATTGCTGTATGGGTACAAAGCAATTGCGAGGAGGTCGGACTGTTTCTGAACGGGAAAAACCTCGGACGAAAAACCATGGAGAAATACGGTCATCTGGAATGGTCCGTGCCTTATGAACCGGGCATCCTGCTGGCCGAGGGTTATGGTGATGGAGAGAGGATAATCACGTATCAAATGAAAACCGCGGGAAAGCCGGCTGAACTGGAGATGGCTACATGCGGGGACCTTTCAGCCGACGGCGAAGATGTCTCGGTGATCACCGTACGGGTGCTCGATTCCGAAGGCAAGTTTGTTCCGACGGCCAATGTGCCGGTCTCATTTTCTGTCGACGGACCGGGTAAGATTATCGGTGTCGGGAACGGAGATCCGGCCTGTCATGAGCCGGACAAAGTGTTCGACAGATACGAATATGTAAAAATCCATGACCTGAAAATCAGGCAGGTGCCGGACGCTGCCGGACGGCCTGAGGTCAGGGCTGATTTTGACGATTCGGACTGGCGGACGCATGAATTCCAGCGGGAACAGATCGTGTACCCTCCGGACACTACGGTCGTGATCCGCGGGACATTCGACCTGCCGTCATTCACGGAAGACGTGATGTTCACGCTGTTCGCGAAGAGCATGTGCATGGACCAGGCGGTTTACATCAACGGACACCGGATCGCCGGGCATGTCGGACGGGAGGCCCCGGGCCAGGTGTACAGGCTGGACAATGCCATGCTTCATCCCGGGTTAAACAGTTATGCCGTCATCGGACCGCCCCTGCAGAAACGCCAGCAATGGGAAGAGCTGAATACGGATCCGGGAATCATTCAGATGATCACGCCCCGGCCGCCATGGAAACGAAGCAGTTTCAACGGGCTGGCCCAGGTCATTGTCCAGGCTTCGACGGATCCCGGCGATATCATCGTGACCGCCGGGGCTGACGGATTGAAATCCGCTGCGCTCCGGATCAGGAGTGAAAAAACAGTGCCGCGGCCTGCCGTACGATAATGACGAGTATCAGATAAGGATCAGCCCGTGGAAGACTATCAGCTTTTAATGGATCTTCATAAAAACCAGAAACGGCAGGGGCCGGGCGGTGATGCAGAGACGGATAAGGCCCTCGGCCTGGCCGGAATCGACCGGGCGGCCCCATTGAAGATAGCGGATATCGGATGCGGTACGGGGGCATCGACCCTGTTGCTTGCCCGTCTTTTGAATGCCCGGATCATGGCAGTCGACCTGCTGCCCGGATTTCTCGAAGTGCTTGAAGCCCGGGCCGGACAAGCGCGCCTGTCCGACAAAATAACCACACTTGCCTGTTCCATGGACAGCCTGCCGTTTAAAGACGGGGAATACGATGTGATATGGTCCGAGGGAGCGATATACAACATCGGTTTTAAAAGGGGCGTAAAGGACTGGAACAGGTATCTGAAACCGGGAGGGCTCCTGGCCGTTTCGGAAATTACCTGGATCACATCCTCACGTCCCGAGGAAATCCGCAAACACTGGGAATGCGATTATCCGGAAATCAGCACGGCCTCTTCAAAAATCGGCATACTTGAGAGAAGCGGTTATTCTCCGGTCGGGTATTTTGTCCTGCCGGAATATTGCTGGACCGATCATTATTATGTACCTCTGCAGAATGACTTTCAAGGATTTTTGGATCGGCACCGCAACAGTGCAGAGGCACGCTCGATTGTCGATGCGGAGATCCGGGAGATTGAATTGTATGAAAAATATAAAGATTATTACAGCTATGGGGTTTATATCGCAAGAAAGACGGAACAAATAAAGTCATAATTTATCGTCCCGCGGGATCCGCCGGGGTTCGGCAGAGTGGATGCCCGTAACGGCCAATGGGCTGATTGTTTATTTTCAACGCACATTTACCTCCGGAGACACTCATGAAAAAATGGATAAGCACAAAACCGGCCGGTTATATTCTGCTGATTATTTTTAGTGCACTGGCCGTATTTCACATTCTGGTTCTGCTCGGTCTGATGCCGTCCGATATTGTCTGGGGCGGACAGGCGGGCGATTCTTCAATCAACATGCGCACCCTCGAATTGATTTCTCTTATTTTTACTGTCCTGTTTGCACTCGTTGTCGCTGCCAGGATCGGCATGGTCAGGGCCGGCTGGTTCGCGAAAGCGGTCCCGGTCTGCCTGTGGATCATCTTTATTTATCTGCTCCTGAACACGGCCGGAAATCTTGCAGCGAAGACGCTGACCGAAAAGTGGATATTCACACCGGTGACGGTTGCAGCCGCGCTCCTGGTGCTGAGACTGGCGATAGAAAAATAACCCGACGATCCGATCGGCCCGTATTGGATAATCCTTAATGATGGCTGTTCAGAACTGTTTGATAAAATCTGCGACAGTATTAATCGATATCATCGAAATGACAATATGGAGATGGGTTATAATCATCAGGCATCCTGAATAGACGTGATGCCTGTCTTATAATTCGATTATCAAAGAGGAGATCTGTATGAGAGTATTTATAATCTGTCTGCTGGTCCTTCTGTCTGTAAATGCAGTATTTTGTTATCATGTTGCCGACAGCACATCGGTACAGCGTTCCGAACCGGCCGGACTGAAGATCAATCCGGCGGCACAAATAGCGACAGGAACAATCTGGGGATTCGGTTTTGCATTGGGAGGATTTGCAGTAGCAGCCATGGTTCCTCACGAGGAAGGCATGGCAGAAGGATTGGAAGCGGTTTTTTTTGTTGCACTGGGACATACCGTTGGCAGTATTGCGGGGGTAAACTGGTACGGTAAGGTAAAACAAATGAGGGCTTCCAATCTGGCAACCATAAGCGGGGCCATCCTGGGAATGATCGGAGGCGCCATGATGTCGGATCATTTGGAGAATCCGATACCCATCATCCTGGGGCCGCCGGTATTGGCGACTCTCGGATACAATCTGACCAAAAAGCCGCGTCCGGGATCTTTGACCGTGCTTTTTATAAATGACTGCCGCTGCGGTTTGAGTAAGTCCTCTGCAATCCGTGATGTCAGGTTTTATGATCAGCTGAAACCGGATATTCAAATCAATGTAGTTACACTGAATTTCTAAAGTGAAACGATATTAGCAAGCCACACTGTCAAATTGAGGATTGGGACAATATCCGTTTTGAATCGTCCCGGATTATAAAATCCGTTGCGATGATCAAATAACTGCCGGAGAATCGACATGTCCCATACAGAATACAAAATAAAATCAAAAGACGGCCTGGATATTTTTACCCAAAGCTGGGCACCTGCGGACAAGTGCCGGGCCGTTGTCTGCCTGGTTCACGGCGTCGGGGAGCACAGCGGCCGTTTCGACCATGTGGCCGGATATCTCAACGGGAGGGGATGTGCGGTGTATGCATTCGATCACCGGGGACACGGCAGATCCGGGGGACAGCGGGGGCATTTCCCCGATTATCGAACGGCCATGCAGGACATGGAAATGCATGCCGGTCAGGCGGCGGTCCGTTTTCCGGGCCTGCCCCTGATCCTGTACGGACACAGCATGGGGGGCAATCTGGTCTTAAATTATACATTACGAACCAATCCCGATGTTGCTGGCGTGATTGCCACGGCGCCCATGCTCCGGCTGTCGTTCAAACCGAATCCGGTGAAGACTTTCATCGCCCGCTGTCTCATCCGCCTGTGGCCGGCGCTTTCCCTGCCGAGCGGCCTGGACACGGAAGACATTTCGCGGGATCCGGCCGTCGTACAGGCCTATGATGCGGATCCCCTGACGCATGACCGCGTGACTCCATGTTTTCTGAACCTGATGGATGCAGGGGAATGGGCGCTCGCGCACGCGTCCGAATTCTCCAGACCGCTGCTGCTCATGCACGGCGGGGAGGATCGTATCACATCACCCGAAAACACCCGCCTGTTCGCCCGGGACGCGGGCGCAGTCTGCACGCTTAAAATCTGGGACGGTTTGTATCATGAAATCCACAATGAACCGGAGAAGCAGAAGGTGTTCGATGCGACGGGACAGTGGCTGGAGGAAGTGCTGAAGGTTCCTGTCCCGCGTTGAATGCCGGTGTAAATTCGACTGGTGATCCCTTCCTGGCACAAAACCGCTTGAACTTTCAAATCCTGCTGTTATATTGATAATCAGGTGATCATCCTCCACTGGTTGAACGAGTGGATTTACAGCCCTTTAACAAGTCCCACGGATGGCCTGTAATATCACGGGATCGATCCCGGGAGCCCGGGACAGAGACCCCATGGTCTTACATTCCGCATTGTGAAACCCGGTGATGGTCATGCAAAAAAAGGAAATCCCATGAGTATCGACATCCCAAAGGAAAAAGAAGCCCGGATCATCAAATCGGTCAAACAATATTTTGAAGAAAATCTGGAAACAGAGATCGGCGACCTGAAAGCGTCGCTTCTTCTGGATTACATATTGAATGAAATCGGACCCGTGATCTACAATCAGGCCGTTCTCGATGCCCAGAAATTCATGACGGAAAAGATCACGGATCTGGACAGTTCGTGCTATCAGCCGGAATTCATGTACTGGAACAAGCGGGACGGCAAATAGAATAAACGGGTGAATCCGGTTATTCATGAGCATCCGCCAGAATCGCCCGATGCAGCCGGAATCCGGAAGGGAGCCATCATGTGTGCTGACATCATCATCGAGCCCATGACAGAGTATTTCATTCTGTGGCGCTGCCTGCACAGCGGACCGCTGACGTGCCGGACCATTGATTCGTGGTCCTCCGAAGACACCATGCCGAGGGAGCAGTATCGCCGGCGGAACCGGGCATTCCTGTCAAAGATGATCAAAACCTATGGAACCTGCGCGATAATCGCCCGCGACGGCGACGCGATCGTCGGGCAGCTTCGCTTCTATCCCAAAGCGGTTACCGTTCTGGACGGCGCGGGCGGTCTGTGCCTGCAGCAGGAGTCCCCTGCCGGTCCGGCGGATGATTTTTCGGACAGTATGTTCCCGGATCCTGTATGCATCGAAGACAGGACACTGGCGGTACATTGCATCATGACCGGAAGCCCGCTGCAGAAATCAAATCCCTACCAGAGAAAAGCCATCGGCACGCGCATGGTCCGGGCCCTGATCCAATGGGCCAGTAAAAAAGAATGGACGGGTATCGAAGCCGATGCATTCGAGGACATCCCGGTCATCTACGAGATGACGGGCAGCGCCGGGCACACTTTCTGGGAGAAGCAGGGATTTCACGTGATCGACCGGCATCCCCATCCGGAGCTGCAGGACCGGAGCCGCTTTCCCGAGTTCATCGACACGCTCGAGGAACAGGCGAAGGCGGCCGAGATTCCTCCGGAAAGAGCGAGGGACCGGATCGTCATGCGGCTGGATTTATAATGAGGCAGAAGGTTCGATCGCCCCGGATTTTAAAATCCAGGACGAAAACAAAGAATGATAAATCGGGAAGGAAAATCCTAATGAAACTGACAAGTTTTTATCTGCGGCGGATCATTCCGGCCGTGTTCTTGATCTGCTGCGTTTTTGCAGTTGGAAAGGACAATCCGGCCGACGTAAACCGGCTCAGGGTCCAGGGCGATCAGATTGTCAACATGAAAGGCGAAACGGTCTGCCTGCGCGGCTTCGGCCTGGGCGGTATGCTGCACATGGAGAATTTTATAGACGGGTATACGGCCAATGAGGAGGCCATGCGGGAAGGGCTGCTCGAGGTCCTTGGGGAGGATAAGTACAATCTCTTTTTCGAGCATTTTCTGGAAAGCTATTTCACGGAACCGGACGCGGCATACATACACAGCCTGGGGCTGAACCTGGTCCGTATCCCGGTCAATTACCATCAGTTCGAGGATGACATGAATCCGCGCGTCATCAAGGAAGGCGCGTTCCGGCATCTGGACCGGGTGATCGAACTGTGTGCGAAGTATCAGATCTACACCATCATCGACCTGCATGCCCTGCCGGGATTTCAGAATCAGCACTGGCACAGCGACAATCCCACACATGTGGCCCTGTTCTGGAAGCACAGGGACTTACAGGACCGGGCGCTCTGGCTGTGGGAGAAAATCGCGGAACGGTACAGGGATCAGCCGTGGGTGGCGGGCTATGACCTGATCAACGAGCCGGCCGATCCGACCGGCAAACGGGTGTTCCCCTATTTCAGGCGTCTGCGCGACGCGGTCAGGAAAATCGATCCCAGGCATATCCTGTTCATCGAAGGCAACAGTTATGCCAGGGATTTCAGCATGTTTACCGAAGTGTGGGACAATGTGGTTTATACCAATCATGATTATGCACGGCCGGGATTCGGAGGGGATTATCCGGGTGTGATCGATGGGAAGTTCATGAACAAAGACAGTCTTGAAAAGATATTCCTCGGGAAAAGCGAATTCATGCTGTCCAATCATATCCCAATCTGGGTCGGCGAATTCGGTCCCCTGTATACGGGCAATCCGGAAGCAGATGAAATGCGTTATCAGGTGCTGAAGGACCAGCTGGCCTATTTCAGCAAATACAATGCAAGCTGGTGCATCTGGCTGTACAAGGACATGGGGCTGCATGCCATCATGCATCAGAAGGACGACACACCGTATATGAAACTGGTTTCGGCATTCCTTTCGAGGAAGGATTCCCTGGGCGCGGATGCCTGGGGTACATCCGATAAAAACATCCGGCAGGTCATCGCACCCCTGGAGGAACTGTTCGAAAAGGAATTCCCCGGGTACGCTCCCTACCCGTCTGGACAGAAAAGTCATATCCGGCAGCTCATCAGGCATATTTTAATCGCCGAAGCACTCCTGCCCGAATACTGTGGTCTGTTCAGGGGCCTGACGGACGAGGAGCTGATCGCACTGGCCCGATCATTCCGGCATGAAAACTATGTGAAACGGGAACGGCTTGAAGCCATATTAACAGGACGGGAAAAATAACATGAAATCACCAAAAGAGAAGGCAGTCGAATTTAAATCGCTGCATTAAAAACCGGGATCCTTTGTCATTCCGAATCCAGGACGTAAAACCAATGAAATGAAACCATTCATAAAAATGTTCCTGATTTTGTTTTTTGTTCTATCGGAAGGCCTGTTTGCCGGTGCGGACTGGCTGACCGTCGAGATTTCTAATGATACGGTTTATGTATGGGATATGAATGCGTGGGAACAGTGTGCATTTTCATTGGATTATTCAATTGAAATCGATGACTCGCTTATCACCATTACTGAAATCGATACGGCCCATGACATGACCACGTGTTACGGTTATCATGATTTCTGTATTCCGGTCGTGGGACTGACAGAGGGTACATATACTGTCGATGTCTACAGGGACTGTCTATACGAGGATGTGAAATACATCAAATCGACCACATTCACCTATGTATGCAGTACTGTATTAAAGAACGATATGTTATTCGATGGATTTTTCCTGCTGCGGGCCTATCCCAATCCCTTCAATTCGGTGGTATCGGTTGGATATGAGATCCCGGAAAAAACACTTTTGGTTTTGTCCGTGCATGATGTGCGGGGAAGGCGGATTACAACCCTTGTCGATGAAGTGCAGGCCGAAGGAAATTACACGATCCATTATCATGCGCCGGATTTATCGTCAGGCATTTATTTTGTGATCCTTGAAGCGGGATATCGTCGCTGGACGGAGAAAATAGTCCTGATCAGATAAAATCTATATCCCCCTGCCCCGGGATGCATCCTGCACCCCGGGGCATTTTTTACGTTCAATCCTTCCGTTTTTCATGCACGATGTCCGAAAGTTTCGCCCGCATATAGGTGTCGTTCGCCAGTTTCGCTTTTTCCGCGGCCCAGGTTTCGAGCCCCATTTTTTTAATCAGGCAAAGATTGAACACCTTGAGATTATGCGGAATGCTGTCCGCCCTGTCCGCAACGGGATGCAGGCGGTCGCAGGGAAAGTCCGCGCATTCAAAGCAGAACACCGCGCCCTTTTCTTCGGCGCATGCGTGGATGGAACAGGGGGAGGTCCATCCAACAAATGCGATGCAGCCTTTTTCGTTCCGGCATCCGCTGCAGCGGATCCGCTCCTCGGGAAGGTTCATCTTTTTGGCGATGATCGACCGGAGTCTCGGATTCTCCCCGGCCAGATAAATCGGACAGTTGAAACAATCCCGTCCGCAGGGAGCGGTCATTTGTCTGACATCCATGGATTTTCCTTTCGAAAGGGTGAATGGGGTTTCTATATGGGTGGGACCGGGGGAGGATTTGTGACAGGTCAGAGCAATTTTTCCCAGGCGTTTTTCGGGGGGAGCACCTGATTCATGGTTTTGAAGATGCGGACCTTTCCGACGATGCGCTTCATTTTGTCCACAACGGCAGGCAGGTCCACATCGATGACATGCTCTTTCATTCTGCAGGAGCAGTCGCCCTCCGGATTGAAAAGAATGCAGCGATTTTCCATGAATGCGGACAGCTTTTTTTTCCCGCGTGAGATCATCTGCCTGACAGAAGTTACATTTTTTCCGAGCACATCTGCGATTTCATTGTAGGGCACATCGCCGAGCTCCCGGAGAAGAAAGGCCAGTTTAGAGTCGGTGTCGAGGCAGTAGAGAAATCCGGTCATGCATCGGTCGCAGGATTCCCTGACCCAGAGTTCTTTTTCCAGATCCACAGGACAGGCCACATGGTGCTGCATTTTGTCGAAGGATACGGCCATTTCACGAAGACTGTATGCACGCTCCTTTTTCACATGATGTATGACGGACCGGTAAACGATCGTATAGATCCATGTGGATATGGAGGAACGGGCTTCAAAGGAGGGGAGGCTTTTCAGAATTTCGAGCCATGCATCCTGCAGGGCATCCTCTGCGCGGGACGGATTCGAAATCATGCGGTAAACGATGCCCGTGACCAGGGAGCCGTATTCTGCAACGATATATTCGGGCGCGATCGAAGTCATGACGGGGGCTGCCGTTCAGGACCGGCTGCTGTCCGGTTCTCTTAAGCGCCAGAACACCACGGCCAGAAGAAAATACAGGGGGGATTTATCTGCGTCCCGGATCACGATGCTGGCCGCGCCGGCGAGTATGCATAGAATCATGAGTCCGGTCGAGATCGTTTTCCATAGATGCATGATTCGCTCCGGAAGTTTAAAACCGGTGAATCAGGCTCGAAATGCGATCCACGGTTTCCTGGCCGCCCGTGAGCCATTGCATCAGTCTGTATCCGGCGGGGCGTATCACCAGGTCCCAGGTGCCTGCGAAGCATTGGATCGCGCCGCCGAAGCCCTCTTTGAAACGATACACGCCCCAGAGACCGTCTCCGCGCCTGGATGAAATTTCTTCTCCGCGCTCCTGCATATCCGCGATTTCATCCGGAATGCCCCAGAGATCGCAGGACAGGCAGCCCTTCTTTATCGCGGTCTGCATGGCTGTCCAGTGCAGCAGATGGCTGGCGTTGGATTTGAGCCCCGGCGCGGAATTCCCGGCCCAGAGATGCATGGACTGTCCCTCGTGGAAAAAGACGAGCAGGCTGCTGACGATTTCGCCGTTCACCTTAGCCAGAAACAGGCGGACCGCGTCCACGGATTCGAAAACACGAAAAGCTTCGGAATAAAAACATTGGCTCTGCATGGGAAGCCGTTTCCGCCTCGATGTATCGGCCAGTTGCCTGTAAAACACCCCGATATCCCCGGCATTGCCCTCGAACACGGTGACGCCCTCGGTTTCCGCCTTGCGGATCAGGCGGCGCGTGTTGCGGCTGAACCGTTCGAAAACCGCCTCTTTCCCGTGCGACAAATCTACGACAAAGGTGCATCGCGGCTGATTGGTCTGCGCCGTGCACCTGAAGCCCAGGCCCGAAATACGGTCCCTGCAGACAGATGTGTTGGGATAGGCCGGTTCCATGCGAATCACCACGGCCCTGTTTTTTCGCGCCAGCGCGTGCATGGCCGGAAACAGGCGGTCCCAGCCGCTGTCGGTTTCATGAATCAAGGGGCCCTTGGGTATGTATCCGATTGAGAAAAGTGTCAGTGGTATGGATTTGAAGAGTATCTGTGCACCGGCCTTCGGACCGTCTTCAGTACGCAGCATGATCCTGAACGCCCGCCATCCGAGGCAGGTCTTGTATTCGCCCCACTCCCAGGTCTGCATCAGATGGGAACAGGCGGATTCCCGGACGGCCCGGTTCCATACAGCGGCGTCTTGTTCGAAATAATAGAGGTCTGTCATTTTTTCAGATGAAGCTGTTCAATCAGTTCCCTTGCCACGGATTCACCTATCCTGTCGAATGCGCAGTCCGTATAATGCACATCGTCCGTGAAGCAGTCGAGTGTTTTCGGAACGGTATTTTCCAGGTCGATCACCGGTACATGACGGGACGATTCAAAGGAGAGCACGGTTTTTCTGTATTGAGAAAAGCCCCCGGCCGCAGTCCGGACATCCCATATCTGGTCCGGGCCGATGGCCTCGAAACGGAGCATGTACAAAGTCTCCATTTCTTCCGCTGTCATGTTTTCCTTGTAGAGGTTGGGCTGTGTCATGAGAACGACGGGAACATGGTCCGTTTCCGTCAAATCGAGCAGGGTGCTGAGGTTCTGATGAAAAGATACCACGCCCGGAAACTCGTCGGTGTAGATCGTGTCCCTCGGTCCGTGATACCACATGGACCGGGTCATCCATCCCAGAAAGGTGAAGAATCCCTGCGGCTGCACGATTCTGTGCACGGGTCCGTCAAAATGACCGTAATCCCGGCGGTAGGGACCGTGGCTGAAGTATGAAAAATCCGCATTGTGCAGGAGATCGTTGATGGTATGCATGACCACGATGGCATCCGGCCGGATTTTTCTCAGTGATGTCGCATAGTAAATCATGGAATGCTGGGTCGTATACCACTGTTTTCCCAGGTTGAAACATCGGATGTCCTTCCGCTGAAGAGAATCGTTCATCAGGATTTCCACCCGTTCGGGCCATCCCACACCGTGGCTGTCTTTGAATTCGGTGGTGGATCCGCCGAGGAACAGGATATTGTATTCGCTGTCGTTCAGGACCGGAATCGAAGGCGGATTGATCTGAAGATAGGGGTGAAAATTGCTGAAAGATCCCATGGTTTTCTGGTATTTATGATGGATCACGGCAAATCCGACAAGGCCGCACAGGACCAGGCTGCCGATCAGGGTGGAGGTGTTTGCCAGAGACATGCGCCGGGTTTGCAGACCCCAGACCAGGCCGGAGATGTAGGCGATGACGAGCGGAATACCGATGCGCAGGCTCCAGAGCAGGCCGGTGCTGAAGGGCGCATACCGTGCCATAACATAGGGATCCGGTCTGAAAAATCCACGGTACCAGATAAAAATGAGAACGAGTATGACTGGCCATACGGCCACCTGAATGATGCGGCTCAGCGTTTTATCCTTGTTGTTCATAAATCCATTTTCCTTTAAAAAAACGTGCTTCCGTTAATCGGTAAAGAAGTCGAATATGTTGCCCAGTGTGCTGCTGTCCCTCCTGTAAATTTCCGTATACTGGCAGCGTGTGCACGTTACTGTAGAGAATTTTTTGTTCTGCACATCGAACACCTTGCTCAGAAATCCGCCTGTAGCCCGAAATTCACCCGTTTCATACTGTGTGTTTCCGCATTTCACGCATCTGTAGTTGGATTGTTCCATGGAATTGCCTCCGTTTTGAATGGTTTCAGTATAAATACCCGCCTGTAAACGGAGTATTCACTCCCTTTTTATATCATACCCCAATGCGTCAGGACAACGATCCCCGTGGTAATGGTGAATGTGGCTCCGAGCGTGCTTAGAAGAATGATGTTGCTGGCCAGCTTGCTGTTGGCGCCCATGGCGTCGGCCATCACAAAGCTGGTTACGGCCGTGGGACATCCGAAGCAGATGAACATAATGGCGAGATCCTGTCCGCGAAAACCGGCGAGCACTGCGCCATAGGTAAGGACGACCGGAACCGCGATTATTTTTATCATACTGGCATGAATCGCCATTTTAGTCACCTTTCGGACGGCTTCGAGATTCAGGGAACCCCCGATTCCCAGAAGCGCCAGCGGCAATGCGAGCCTTGAAAGAATTTCAGCCGTATTGAAAAGCACGGCATGAAGCCGCCATCTCATCAGGGAAAATGCCAGGGCGACCAGGACGGAAATCATGAGTGGATTCGTGATCACACGGCAAAGGAGAGTCTTCAGCGGCAGTTTCTGATGATGCGTGGTGACGGTCAGCACCACGATCGAAAGAAAATTGTACAGCGGCATCACGAATGCGAGTATCACGGCCGCCTGGGCGAGACCCTGTTCGCCGAACAGCTTCCAGACAATGGCAAATCCCACTATGGAAAAGTTACTGCGGAAACTTCCCTGAACAAAGGCACCCAGGTCCGACCCGCTTCGTATCCAGAATCGTGCGAGAATCCAGATCAGGAGAAATACAGCCGCGGTTCCGGCGCAGACATACACGATCTGGCCCGGGCGGAACAGCTGATGGAAATCGACCACGGACAGTTTGACAAAAACCAGGCAGGGCAGAGCCACGTTGAAGACCAGTCTGGACGACAGATCCACAAAATGGGCGTCGATGATTTTCGGTTTTTTCAGCAGGATGCCGATAAAGGCGAGCATGAAAACCGGTGCGACAATCTGAAGCGTCTGCCAGAAAAAAAGCATGTTTCGTTTCCCGGACCCAAACCATGGATGTTTCGATAATACGAATTTTTCACCAGTATTGCAATGCACAATTATTCAGTCGGTGTGAAAAACCGCGGTACTTGGAAAAATATCTTGAACCCATACGGTTCATTTCGTACATTATGGGGTCAATCCATGAAGAGGAAAAATCATGAAAAGAATCCATTTGATTTTTTTATCTGCGGCCATTTTACTGATGCTGATGGCCTGCTCCACGGCCAAATTCGGCTGGGAAGCCGAACCCGAAGCGGATTTGCCCGAATCCGCCGGCGAAGCAGGGTATGTCGAGGATTTTGATCCGTTGTCTCTGGAGGAAGAGGATATTCGCGTGACACCCAATCATTCGGTCGCGGAGCAGCCGGCCAGATCGCTGAAACCGGCCGTAACCGACACGCCGGAAGAGGTGCCGGAATCCGATCTGGTACCAGGATTCCGGGTGCAGCTGTTCGCATCCGAAAGCGAACAGAATGCCAATGAAGCCAAGAGAAAGGCCATTTTCAAATTTGAGGAACAGGTCTATCTTGATTTTCAGGGGGCGTTTTACAGGCTGTATGTCGGGGATTTCATCGATAAAAAGGATGCCGAGAGCCTGGCGAAAGAGGCTCAGAGAACGGGATTTCCGGGCGCCTGGGTCGTGCCCGCGCGGGTGAATCCCAAAAAGGTGCAGCAGGAGTTTTAGTTCATTCCCTGTCCGGGTGCCGCGGTCCTGCGGATTCGCTTTTTCTGTATCATTTTCAGGATTTATAAAGGCGATAGCCTCGAGAAAAAATCAGGCTATCGCCTTTGCTTTCAGGGGGTTATGATTTTCATCTTGGAAACGCATTAAAATTTCATTAAATTTATATAACACTTATGATACAGGTTAGGCATCAGTGAGGAGGTATTTATGTCTGGCCACTCCAAATGGAGTACAATTAAAAGAAAAAAGGCGAAAGTGGATGCGGAGCGGGGAAAAGTGTTCACCAAGCTTATCAAGGAAATTACCAATGCCGCACGGCAGGGCGGCGGCGACGAAGTTGCGAATGCCCGCCTCAGAAGCGCGGTTCTGGCAGCCAAAGCCGCCAATATGCCGCAGGCCAATGTTGAAAGAGCCATAAAAAAGGGTACGGGCGAGCTTCCCGGTGTGGTTTACGAGGAGAAAGTGTACGAGGGGTACGGCCCGGGCGGCGTTGCCATCATGATCGATACATTGACGGACAATACGAACCGGACCACGTCGGACATCCGTCATTTTCTCACGAAATACGGCGGAAGTCTGGGTGAAAACGGCTGTGTATCCTGGATGTTCGAGAAAAAGGGCCTGATCGCAGTGAATAAAAGCGATGCGAAGGAGGAGGCCCTGATGGATATCGCCATCGATGCAGGGGCCGAAGATATCACTTCCGAGGAAGATGAATTTGAAATTGTGACCAATCCCGATGATTTCGACTCGGTCAAGAACGCTCTGGAGGAGAAATCCGTACCTGTTGCCTCCGCGGAAGTAACCATGATCCCGAAGACCACGGTCAAAGTGGAAGGCGGCAATGCGGAAAGGCTCCTGAAACTCATGGAGATGATCGAGGATTGTGAAGACGTGCAGCAGGTGTATTCAAATTTCGATGTGGACGAAGCCGATCTGGAGGCATGACCGCTTTGATTGTCTTGGGCATTGATCCGGGAACGGTCTATCTGGGTTACGGTGTGATCGAAACCCGGGGAAACCAGGCAGCAGCGATCGATTACGGCCGCGTAAAAATTAAATCCAATCTGCCCTTTGCCGAAAAGCTGAAACTGATCTACGATTCGGTTTGCGAGTTGATCGAGAAAACGGCCTCTGATGTGATGGCTGTCGAGGATGTATTTGTGAGCTGTAATGCGAAAACGTCCCTGAAACTGGGACATGCACGGGGTGTTGTGCTTCTTGCAGCCGCGCATCATCACGTGCCGGTATCGGAATATGCGCCGCGCGAGATCAAACAGGCCGTGATCGGCAGGGGAAATGCGTCGAAATCGCAGATTCAATGGATCATGGCGCAGATGCTGAACCTCAACGGGCAGACTCTTGAAGAGGATGCGGCGGACGGGCTGGCCGTGGCCCTGTGTCATGGATTGAGGGCAAGGTCCTCGGCATTGATCAAGGGATTGAAATGATTGCCACCCTGCGAGGAAAACTGACATTCAAATCACCGACTTCCGTGGTGATCGAAACAGGCGGTGTCGGTTTTCTCGTTCACATTCCCGTGTCCAGTCTTGAAACACTGGGCGAGACTGGGGAGGATGTGTCTCTGTACACCCATCTGCATGTGCGGGAAGACGCCATGCAGTTATACGGATTTGCCACGCAGTCTGAGCGGGACTTGTTTTTATCCCTGATCGCTGTATCGGGAATCGGGCCGAAACTGGCCCAGGGAGTGCTTTCCGGTATTTCCGTCGAGCAGTTTTATCGCGCCATCGAACATCAGGATGTGGCTGCGCTTTCCCATGTGCCCGGTATCGGGAAAAAAACCGCCGAACGGCTGGTTCTGGAACTCAAGGATAAAATCGGCGGGACCTCGGCCGGCGGCCCGCCGGGTGCCGGATTGATGCCCGCAGCCGAAGAGGCAGTCATGGCCCTGCTTTCACTCGGTTACAAAAGGCAGAAGGTGGAACCGGTCGTCCAGAATCTGATCATACAGGACCGTTCGCTTTCGATCGAGGAGCTGATTCGCAGGGCACTGAGGGAAATGTAATGGAATTTCGGATGACAACGCCGGAATCCATGAACGGCGATCAGCTGTACGATATTACACTGCGCCCAAAAAAACTGGCCGAGTTTGTCGGGCAGAAGAAGATCGTCGAGAACCTGCGTGTCTTTATCAAAGCGGCACGGGACCGCGGGGAAGCTCTGGATCATGTGCTTTTTTACGGTGCACCGGGCCTGGGCAAGACCACGCTGGCGCATATACTCGCGAATGAACTGGACGTGGATATCAAGACAGCGACAGGGCCCGCACTCGAAAGGCCGGGCGACCTGGCCGGTATTCTGACCAATCTGAAAAGCCGGGACGTGCTGTTTATCGATGAGATTCATCGTCTGAGCCCCGTGGTCGAAGAATACCTGTATCCGGCCATGGAAGATTTTATACTGGATATCGTGATTGACCGGGGTCCCCATGCACGCAGCGTACGGCTGAACCTGCCGCCGTTTACCCTGATTGGTGCGACGACCCGCGCCGGCCTTCTGACCGCACCGATGCGGGCGAGATTCGGCGTGGTGAACCGGCTGGATTATTATCAGCCGGATGAGTTATGTCAGATTCTGCACCGGTCCGCCGCTTTACTGAAATTGGAAGCGGATGACACGGGACTGGAGGAAATTTCGAAACGATCGCGCGGCACGCCGCGCGTTTCAAACCGGCTGCTGCGCCGTGTCCGCGATTTTGCCCAGGTGGAAGGGGACGGCCGAATTACAAAAACAGTGGCCATGACCTCAATGGAACGGCTGGATGTGGATCAGCACGGTCTGGACGAGATGGACAAACGAATTCTGTCGTTTATCATCGAGAAGTACAAAGGCGGTCCTGTGGGATTGAACACACTGGCCGTGGCCGTGGGTGAGGACAGCGGAACGCTGGAGGAAATCTACGAGCCGTACCTGATTCAGGAAGGATTTTTAAAACGTACACCGCGGGGAAGGGAAGTGACATCACTGGCCTATGAGACGCTGGGATTCACGAAACACCCGTCGGAACAGCAGCAGCGTTTATTTCATGAGTAAAATATGAGCCCCAAAAGGAGATTTTTATGAAGTTGTCGGATTTTAAATACAATATTCCAGACAAACTGATAGCCCAGTACCCGCCCAAGAAACGGGGCGATTCCCGGATGATGGTGCTGGACAGAAACGACGGATCGGTCGAGGACAAACAGTTCAAGGATATTCTGAACTTTCTGAATAAAGGCGATTGTCTGGTGGTGAACGAGACCCAGGTATTTCCGGCCCGCCTGATGGGGACCAAGGATAAAACCAACGCGGAAGTTGAAATTTTTCTCCTGCGCGAGCTTGAAAAGAATCTGTGGGAAGTGCTCGTGAAGCCGGCGCGCAAGGTCCGTGTGGGCAACAAGCTGCATGTGGGAAACCAGCTGACCGGCGAGGTGGTGGACAACACCATCTCCGGCGGACGTGTGATCCGGTTTCATTATGACGGCAATTTCAATCAGATTATCGACAAGCTCGGCAAGGTTCCCCTGCCGCCCTATATCAACCGGGAACCCGAAAATATCGACAAGGACCGCTACCAGTCCATATTCAGTACAAAACGCGGCGCGGTTGCGGCACCCACCGCGGCATTGCATTTTGACAAGAAAATCGTTAAAAAGATACAGCACAGGGGCGTCAAGATCGCGCCCATTCTTCTGCATGTGGGCCTGGGTACGTTCCGGCCCGTGATGGTCGAGGACCTGACGCGGCATAAAATGGATTCGGAATACTACGAAGTGTCCGAAGCGTCGGCCAAAATCATCAATCAGACCATCGATCATGGCGGCCGTATTGTCGCTGTCGGCACCACGGTGATCCGTGTGCTGGAAACCATTGTCACAAGCGACGGACATATCAAGGCCGACGCGGGATGGACGGACAAGTTTATTTATCCGCCGTATGATTTCAAGGTCGCAAACGCCCTTCTGACCAATTTCCATATGCCGGCATCCACGCTTCTGATGCTGGTCTGCGCTTTCGGCGAACGGGACTTTGTCATGAAGGCATACAGAAAAGCCGTCCGGGACAAATACCACTTTTTCTCCTACGGCGATGCCATGCTTATCCTGTAAACTGTTTCAGACAGCCGGTTTTATGAGGAACCGTTTCGGATTCAGCCAAAGTATAAAAAATAAGAATTGCCGCCCGGTGTACCGGGATGACCGGATATCGTAAATGTGCCCCGTTTAAGGTTTCGGGGCCAATTGTTGATGGGGGATATCGTGAAAGCATGGAAAGGCAAAGTTGTCGCGATTGTACCTGCCGGCGGTACGGGCAGCCGTATGGGATCCCGTGTTCCCAAGCAATTCCTGAAGCTTGCGGACAAACCGATTCTCATTCATACGCTCGAGAAACTGCAATCCTCTTCACTGGTCGATGAGATTGTGATTGCGGTGCCGGCCGACCAGATTTCGTTTACCGAAAAGCTGGTGGCGAAATGGCGCGTTTTTAAAGTGACGCATGTTGTGTCCGGGGGACGGGAAAGGCAGGATTCGGTCAGGATCGCCCTGAACGTGATCGGAACCGGCGCTTCGATGATTATGACCCACGATGCCGTGCGTCCCCTGGTTTCTGTTGAGAAAATCGAGGAGACGATACAGAAAGCCTGGAAGGACAGGGCGGCCATTCTGGCGGTGAGGGAAAAAAACACGGTCAAAAACGTCACGGACGGAGTCGTTTCAAAAACAATGGACCGGGCGAATCTGTGGCAGATACAGACACCGCAGGTATTCCGTGCCGACCTGTTCAGGGAAGCGTATGAGCATGCCTCGGATCTGACGGCGGCGGCTACGGACGATGCCGCGCTTGTCGAGCGCCTCGGTCAGCCCGTACATGTTGTCGAGGGAGACGACTGGAACATCAAAATTACCTCGCCGGCAGACATGGTGCTGGCAGAAGCCATACTCGGCATCGAAAACAGAGAAGAACGGATTAAAACCATCCTGAAAGAATCCGTACCCGAGGAGCCGGTTGAAACGGAGAAAGCGGAAGGGGAATCAGAGCAGCAGTCGAAGCTGGTCAAGGAACCGCCCAAAAAAGAAGAGAATGATGGAAAACCGTGGTATATGGCCTAAGGCCACAGGACCGGGGACGGCGTAAAGCAGTAGAAGGGTAGCAGTGTATATGGGGCCCCGTCGCCCGGCCCTTTTGGGAAGACCGCAGACCGGGGACGGCGGACCATGAAAAGCGGTAAATGAGTATATGAGTAAATGGGCATATGAGGCCCGGCCCCACCAGGCTTTGATAACAGACCGGGAACCGTGGAACCGGAGAATGAAAAAGCGGTGTCATTTTTTTCTCCGTTTCTCACCGCTCCGCTTCTCCATCCGGCCTGTCGACTCAATAGACCGGTTCTTCGAATGAAAGGACAACAATGCGAATCGGATTCGGATACGACATTCATGCACTGGTGCCCGGAAGGGCGCTGATTCTCGGCGGAGTGACCATTCCCTTTGAAAAGGGGCTGCTGGGCCATTCCGATGCGGATGTGCTCTGCCATGCCATATCCGATGCGCTTCTGGGTGCGGCCGCACTGGGAGATATCGGTATGCTGTTTCCGGATACGGATCCCCGGTTCAAGGACGCGGACAGCCTGAAATTGATGAATCAGGCCGCCGAAAAGGTCCGGGACTCAGGGTACCGGATCTCCAATGTCGATGCCACAGTGATTGCCGAACAGCCCAAAATCGGTCCGTACCGTGATTCCATGATCGATGCGATTGCCCGGACGCTTGACCTGGATACCGCTCAGGTGTCCGTCAAGGCCACGACGAACGAAAAATTCGATGCAACAGGCAGGGGTGAGGCCATTGCGGCGCATGCGGTGGTCATGCTCACCGGTTCGGTATCCTGAAAATGACCGGTATTTATACGACTTGTGGGGCTGCGGACGTTGAAAACAGTATAAGCGTATATGAGTATATGGGTGTATGGGTCCCCTCCACTCCGGCTCCTGCGGGTCACCGCGGACGGCCAGGCTAGCCGTTCGAGCTTCGGAGAACCGGAAATCATGTGAAACGGAGATTCCAAAAACGAGAATTCTTTCTTCTCCGTTTCACCGTTTCTCACCTCTCCGTTTCTTTATCAGGTCTGCAGATCCAACAGACCGGTTCTTTGATTGATTCCAGAAAGGGTAAACAGGAATTTATATGTCTCAGTCCATCCGCACACGCTTCGCACCAAGCCCGACGGGGCATTTGCATATCGGAAACGCGAGAACCGCGCTCATGAACTGGCTCGCGGCCCGGCATTTCGGCGGACGCTTCATTCTGCGTATCGAGGATACGGACAGGGAACGGTCAACGGAGGCCTCCGAGCAATCGATTCTCGGGGACATGGCCTGGCTGGGCCTGGACTGGGACGAGGGACCTGACAAGGGCGGCGAATACGGACCGTACCGGCAATCCGAGCGGCTGGTCTTTTATCAGGAGATCCGTGAACAACTGATTGCCTCCGGCCATGCATATCCGTGTTTCTGCACGGCCGAAGATCTGGAGGCGCGGCGGCAGGAGCAGCTCGGCCGCGGCGAACAGCCGCACTATGACGGGCGCTGCAGGCATTTGTCCGCAGAAGAGAAAATTCGGTTCGAAACCGCAGGCAGACAGCCTTCCACCCGTTTTCATGTGCAGAAGGAGTCCGTGTCTTTCCGGGATCTGGTGAAGGGAGAAATCACGGTTCAGAAAGAGGCCCTGAGTGATTTTGTGATCGTACGGCCGGATGGTATGCCCATGTACAATTTTGCCTGTATGGCGGACGATCATCATATGGCCATATCGCATGTGATACGCGGTGATGACCATGTGTCGAACACGCACCGGCAGATACTGATGTATGAGGCATTGCAGTGGGAGATCCCCGAATTTGCACATATTCCCATGATTCTCGGGCAGGACAGGGACCGGCTGTCCAAACGGCACGGCGCCACGTCGGTTACCCAGTTTCAGGAAGCCGGATATCTTCCGGATGCTCTATTGAATTTCCTGAGTCTGCTTTCCTGGTCCTCCGGGAGCGGCGAGGAAATTCTGTCACGGGACCGTCTGGTACAGGAATTCGGTTTCGACCGCGTTTCCAGATCCGCTTCCGTGTTCGATACGGAGAAACTGGACTGGATGAACGGTGTTTATATCCGCGAAAAAACGGATTTCGACACGCTCGCCCGTCTGGCGCTGCCATTTTTCAGGCAGGCGGGATATCCGGTAAACGATGCAGCCGCGGCCAGGCCCGTGGTTCGGGCGCTTCAGAGCAAAATGGAAAAACTGTCCGAGATCGGGGATAAGGCCAGGATATTTTTTCTGGATGAAGCCGTGCCCGAAGACAACGAAGCCGCGGAAACGATCAATGGTGCGGAGCCGCAGGCAGTGTTCCGGGCGTTTCTGTCGGCAACGGAAGGCCTGCCCGCCTGGGACAGCCAGATGTTCATGACCGTCATGAAACAGATACAGCAGTCCACCGGAATCAAGGGAAAGGGATTGTGGATGCCCGTGCGCGTGGCCCTCACGGGTCAGATGCACGGCCCGGAGCTGGGACCGGTCACGGAGATTCTGGGCCTCGATCTGTGCCGGAGGCGCATACAACAGGCCATTGGCTGAAAAACGGCCATTTTATATCATCACACCGGAAAAAAGCGACAGACGTTGATGGACCGGCATGCAATGACCGGTGCATCATGGGATTGATTCATGAATATCAGCGGTTTTCAGCGGCATTTTAACGCGTTCAAGCCGGTTATCGGCATGGTCCATTTATTGCCGCTTCCGGGGAGTCCGGGATTCGGCGGCAGCATGGACCGGATTGTGGAACGGGCCGTCCTGGACGCCCGCGCCCTGTGTGAAGGCGGTGCCGACGGCGTTATCGTGGAAAATTTCGGAGATGCGCCGTTCTGCCCGCGGTCGGTCGGACCTGAAATTACGGCGGCCATGACACTGGCGGTTCATGAAATCCGGAAAATCGCAGGCTGTTCTGTGGGTGTCAATGTACTTCGCAACGATGCCATGACCAGCCTGGCGATCGCCACGGTTCTCGGATGCGATTTTGTCCGTGTCAATGTGCACACGGGTGTGGTGGCCACGGATCAGGGCATGATCGAGGGCCGTGCGTTCGAGACGCTCCGGTACAGGGACAGCCTCGGCAGCCAGGTTCTGGTGTTCGCCGATGTTTTTGTCAAGCACGGGAGAACGCTGCACGCGGAGAGCATCGTTTCATGTGCCCGGGATACGGTCGGCAGGGGACGCGCCGACGTGCTGATATGCACCGGTACGGCCACAGGTGAGACGACGGACGTGAATCAGCTGAAACAGGTCAAAAACGCTTTACCCGGCACGCCGGTTCTGGCCGGAAGCGGCGTGAACAAAGACAATATCCGGGACATTCTGGCTGTCTGTGACGGTGTGATCGTCGGCACGGCCATCAAAGAAGACGGCGAAGCAGCCAATCCGGTGGATCCGGAACGGATCAGGCATCTTGTGGCCATCCGGAACGACTTCGGCGACGGCGGACGCGACGCCGGGATAACTCAACAGAACGATGCTTCTGCAAAAACTTAGGGGACTTATGAAATCTCGATCACCGGCAGCACTGCTTCTTGTTTTCAGCCTGTTCTGTTATTGCCAGAACGATCCGCTGTTTGTTCCGGACGGCATGGAAGACCGCGTACAGTTCTGGGAAAAAGTATTCACCGAGTATTCAGTCGAACAGCGAATCATCCACGATTCCGACTATCCTGAGCGCATTTATCATGTGATCGATTTCCGCGAGATGAGCGACCGCGATTTCCGGTCCGCATCCGCACGGAACAAGGCTGTCAATGATGCGATATCCGATGTCAAGGCGGTGCTGAAAAAACTGGTGTCCGTCAGGGATACCACGCGTCTCAATGCGGATGAAAGACGCATCCGGCGCATGTTCGATGACAAGGCCAAAGCCAGGGACTTTTATCAGGCCATGGGGTGCATTCATGCACAGAAAGGGGCCGTTGAGAATTTTAAGGAAGGGCTGATACGCTCCGGACGTTATGTGCCTGCCATGAAGGCCATATTCAAGGAGGAACAACTGCCCGAGGATCTGGTTTATCTGGCCCACGTGGAATCGAGTTTTTATCCGACAGCCAAGAGTCCGGCCGGAGCGGTGGGCGTCTGGCAGTTTATGAAATCGACGGGCACACGTTATCTCACGATCAATTCATTGATGGATGAACGGCGGGATCCCATTCTTTCCACAAGAGCGGCGGCCAGGCTTCTGAAGCACAACTTCGAAGACACAGGAAACTGGCCGCTTGCCATCACCGCGTACAATCACGGTGTGAACGGTATAAGAAGGGCAATCAAAAAGGCCAGGAGCCGGGATCTCGATAAAATTATACACCGTTATGAGAGTGAATCGTTCGGATACGCATCCAAGAATTTCTATGCGGAATTCCTGGCGGCGCGTCATATTGCCGAAAATCCCGGGATGTATTTTCCGGGCATCCAATGCGAACCGCCGATGCAGTTCAAGCTCGTGACCCTGCCGTTTGCGTTTACGATCAAGGAAGCCGCAGCGCTGTTCCATGTGACTCAGGAAATACTGGCCGAACTCAATCCCGCTTTCAACGACGCCATTACAGGGAATGGTAAAAAAATTCCCAAGGGGTATTTGCTGAGGGTGCCCGTGGAAACCGAGGCCGTGGGCGCCAACATGGTCAGTACGGCCGTCGGTGTGTCCATCACCGGTTTTTGAACCGGCATGTTCCCGGCAGACAGGGCCGGATCGGTGACCGCGCGTGAATATGCGAGCGCGGACCCGGCTGTCTCCGCATCATGAGCCAGACAGGTGACATCCATGAAAACTTCATCTCAATCACGAAAGCGCATGTTTCTATTGGACGGCATGGCCCTTGTGTACCGGGCCTATTTTGCCTTTGTCCGTAATCCGCTGATCAATTCAAAGGGCATCAATACCAGCGGTGTGTATGGGTTTACGGCCACGCTGATGCGTATTCTGAAACAGGAAAAACCCGATTACATGGCCGTGGTATTCGATACGTCCGCGCCCACGTTCCGTCATGTAAAATTTCCTGAATACAAAGCCACGCGTGAAAAAATGCCGGATGAACTCAGGGATCAGATCCCGACTATCCGTACAGTCGTTGAGACCTTCTCCATCCCGATTATAGAAAAAGCGGGTTTTGAAGCGGATGACATTATCGGTACGCTGGCTGTCAGGGGCGAGGCCAGCGGGCTCGATGTATTCATGGTGACCGGGGACAAGGATTTTATGCAGCTCGTGTCTCCCCATGTAAAAATGTACAGCTTCAAGCGGTCCGAGGGCGAGGCTGAAATACTCGATCCCGCGGGTGTGGAAGCAAAAATCGGGCTGCCGCCTGAAAAAATAATCGATTATCTGGGACTCATGGGTGACAGCTCCGACAATGTGCCGGGTGTTCCGGGCGTCGGACCCAAAACGGCCCTGTCCCTGATACAGGAATTCGGATCCATGCAGGCCGTGCTGGATCACACCGAAGCAGTCAAGAGCAGGAGCGTCCGGGAGAAACTGGAAACCCACCGTGATCAGGCGCTCTTGTCCCGTGAACTGGTGACCATTCATACGGATGTGGAGCTGGATTTTATCACGGACGACCTGACCGCCCGTTCCCCGGACCAGGAAGGTCTGATTGCGCTTTTCAGAGAGCTGGAATTCACGCGCCTTATTCAGGATATCGGTGTACCGGAAGGAGAACAACCGGGGACCGTGGAAAAGCGGTATACGACCATCGATTCCGATGAATCGCTGGATGGTTTTGTCAAGTCACTGTCCGGACAATCCATGTTTTCGTTCGATCTCGAAACCACATCCCTGCAACCGGTTACGGCGGAAATAGTGGGTCTCTCGTTTTCCTGGAAAGCCGGCGAAGCGTATTATGTGCCTGTCCGCTCGCCGGCGGGCCCGATGG
The DNA here is from genome assembly GCA_016930535.1 of bacterium. Lineage (GTDB taxonomy): Bacteria > Zhuqueibacterota > QNDG01 > QNDG01 > JAFGCO01 > JAFGGN01. The sequence continues at coordinate 215,357 of JAFGGN010000046.1, read as the reverse complement.
ATCTTTTTTCCGGAACCGATACCGCGCTTCTTCAGATTTTAAACCGGCTCAAAACCGTGCTCGAGAATCCCAAAATCCGGAAATGCGGCCAGAATGTCAAATACGACATGCTGGTGCTGAAGCAGCACGGCATCGAAGTGGAGGGCGTGGATTTTGACAGCATGGTCGCGGCGTACCTGATCGATCCGTCGAACAGGGTGTACAATATCGACGCGCTGGCCATGCAATATCTGATGTTTAAAAAAATCCCGACCACGGACCTGATCGGCTCGGGCAGGAACCAGATCACGATGGATCTCGTGGAAGTGGACCGTGTATCCGAGTATGCCTGCGAGGATGCGGACATCGCGTACCGCCTGCGCGAGGTTCTCGAACCGCGCCTGGAACAGGATAGCCTGGTGCCCCTTTTCCGGGACGTGGAAATGCCACTCGTCCGTGTGCTGATGATGATGGAGGAGAACGGCGTGGCCCTGGATACGGCGCTTCTGGCCCAGATGTCCGCGGACATGCAGACCCAGCTGGACAGCCTGGAAAAGGATATTTATGAAATTGCCGGTGAATCGTTCAATATCAATTCGACACAGCAACTCGGTAAAATTCTGTTCGAGAAACTCAAGGTGCACGAACTGCTCGGCGGCAGAAAACCCAAACGCACCAAAACAGGGTATGCCACGGACGTACGTGTGCTCGAGAGCCTGGCCGCGCACCCGCTTCCCAAAAAACTGCTCGATTACCGCCAGCTGACCAAATTGAAATCCACCTATGTGGATGCCCTGCCCGCCCTGATCTGTAATAAGACGGGCCGTGTGCATGCCAGCTTCAATCAGACCGTCGCCGCCACGGGACGGCTCAGCACCAGCAATCCCAATCTGCAGAACATTCCCATACGCACGGAGCTCGGCCGCGAGATCCGGAAGGCGTTTGTGCCCCAGCAGGCCGGATGGAAACTCCTGTCCGCGGACTACAGCCAGATCGAGCTCAGGCTCATGGCGCATCTGTCCGGGGACGCCACGCTGATCCGCTCGTTCCAGGAAGGCGAGGATGTACACCGAAGGACAGCGGCCGAGATTTTCGAGATTCCGGCGGAAGCCGTGACGGAAGATCACCGCAGGCAGGCCAAAACCATCAATTTCGGCATCATGTACGGCATGGGACCGTACGGGCTGGCATCGCGGCTGGGCATTTCAAACGAAGAGGCCCAGAAATTCATCACGGCCTACTTCGCACGGTATCCCAGTGTGAACCGGTTCATCGCGGCCACCATCGCACAGGCCCATAAACAGGGCTACGTGACCACGCTCCTGAACAGGCGCAGGTATCTGCCCGAGCTGAAGAGCGAGAACAGGAATATCCGTGATTTCGGAGAACGCACGGCCGTGAACACGCCCATTCAGGGTACGGCCGCGGATCTCATCAAGGTGGCCATGATACGCATCGCACACCGGCTCGAAACGGAGAAATGGCAGGCCAGGATGATTCTGCAGATCCATGACGAACTGCTGTTCGAAGTGCCTGAAAAAGAAATCGTCAAGATGACGGAAATGGTCCGAAAGGAGATGGAAGGCGCCATACGGCTCGACGTGCCGATACAGGTGGATATAGGCACAGGAGTGAACTGGTTTGAAGCGCATTGATTCAGGAACAAAGACGGATGATGAAACGGGGCTTAGGAGAAATTGAGAAACGGAGAATAAAACAGGGTTCGAACAGGGATTTCAATACGGACACTATTTTTCTCCGTTTCACCCCGGCTCCGTTTCTCCGTCGCCGGATCAAGCATCCGTATACAGTACGGTCCATTGAGTCATCGAGGCGGAGGAATACTGAGAAGGATATTAATAAAAAAAGTGTTCCTGAAACAAGGAACACTTCATTGTGCCGAAGGTGGGATTTGAACCCACACGAGCGTAAGCTCACACGGCCCTGAACCGTGCGCGTCTGCCAGTTTCACCACTTCGGCTTTTGCGCAGATAATATATGCAATGCACACAGGAATGTCAAGGTTTTTTGTGATTTCGGGTTTGGAATTGTCATTCCTTTTTTTATATTTATAATTCACGGATTTGAGAAGCAAGAAATCAGCCAATGGGACAGCCGGAAACACAAAATGGCATTAAAATCGTGGCGCAGAACCGCAAGGCACGGCACGATTATCATATACTGGACTCCTGGGAAGCGGGACTGGTTCTCCAGGGTACGGAAGTCAAATCCCTGCGTGACGGCAAAGCCAATTTAAAGGACAGCTATGCCCGGGTGGAAAACGGAGAGGCATTCCTGTATAATTGCCATATTTCTCCTTATGAAAAGGGCACGTACGCCAATCATGATCCGGAACGCAAGCGCAAACTGCTCCTTCATCAGCAGGAAATCCGAAAACTCAAGGGCCGGGTCGAAGAAAAAGGCCTGACCCTGGTCGCCCTGAAAATCTATTTCAAACGGGGCAAAGCCAAAGTCGAGCTGGGTTTGGCCCGGGGAAAGAAGTTATACGACCGCAGGGCCGATATCGCCAGCCGGGAATCGAAACGCGATCTGGATCGTGCCATGAAACAGAAAAATCAACGAGGATGACATGAAGGATGTGTATTCAACCTTAAAGGAGCGGGGATTCATCTATCAGACCACGGACGACGATGCCCTGGCCGGTCTTTTAAACAAAAAGAAAGTTACGTGTTATATCGGATTCGACGCCACGGCGGATTCCCTGCATATCGGAAGCCTCGTGCCCATCATGGCCCTGATGCACATGCAGAAGGCGGGACACCGGCCGATCGCGCTTCTCGGCGGAGGGACCACCATGGTCGGTGATCCCAGCGGTAAAACGGAAATGCGTCAGATGCTGACCCTGGAGCAAATCCAGAAATTCGGAGAGGGAATCAAGACCCAGTTTGCACGCTATCTCGATTTTTCAGAAGACAGGGCTTTGATGGTCAACAATGCGGACTGGCTCATGCCGCTCAATTATATCGAGTTTTTAAGGGATGTAGGCGTTCATTTCAGTATCAACCGCATGCTGACCGCGGAAAGCGTAAAAATGCGGCTGGAAAGCGGCCTGTCCTTCATTGAATTCAATTACATGCTGCTTCAGGCCTATGATTTTTATGTGCTTGCCCGGGATTATGACTGTCTCCTTCAAATGGGAGGGCAGGATCAATGGGGCAATATCGTGGCCGGATCGGATCTGACGCGCCGCAAAATGGGGAAACAGGTATATGGAATGACATTCCCGCTGATTACGACCGCATCCGGTGAGAAGTTCGGCAAATCCGCGGGCAATGCCATCTGGCTCGATGGACGTAAAACGCCGGTGTTCGATTTCTATCAGTATTTCAGGAACGCGGATGACCGCGATGTGGAAAAATATCTGGGTCTTTTTACCCTGCTGCCCATGGAAGAGGTCCGGGAACTGCCGAAAAAGAACATCAACCGGGCCAAGGAAATTCTCGCCTACGAAGCCACACGGCTGGCTCATGGTAAAGAGGAAGCGGCCGATGCCTATATCGCGTCCGTGCGCCAGTTCGGACAGGCCGATCCGGCCGGCGAGATCAGAACGGGCTCGCAGGTCATGGACATTCGTCTGGACGCGTCCAGCAGTATTCCCACGGTCGAGCTGCCCATGAGCGGTTCTGCGGGCATCTGGATCGTCAAACTCCTGGTCGAAGCGGGCCTGTGCCAGTCCAACGGCGAGGCCCGGAGGCTGATCGGCCAGGGTGGTGCCTATATCAATGACCGGACCATTTCCGATCCCGATTATGAGGTTCGGGAATCGGACCTGGTGGAGCGTGCGGTTGTGCTTCGTGCGGGAAAAAAGCGCGTGAAACGGGTGGTTTTTACATAATTGATTGGGCTATTGCAACATATCGACATCAAGCTGTTCCTGGCCATCAACCGGGATGCGGCCAATCCGATTTTGGACACGGTGATGCCGTTTATCACGGATCTGGACAACTGGATCGTTCCAATTGTATTGGTCTGGCTCTACCTGATGATTTTCAGGGGTAAAGAGGGGCGGATCGCGGGTATTAGCCTGATCATTCTGATTGCCCTGAGTGACCAGTTGTCCTGTTCTGTGCTGAAGCCGCTGTTTCACCGCCTGCGGCCCTGTCATCCCGATTTTTTTATAGAGGGCGGCCGGTTCCTGATCGGCATGAAAAAGTCATATGCTTTCCCTTCGGGTCATGCATCCAACATGGGCGCCATGGCCACCTATTTCAGTGTAAAATATCCCAGAACCAGGGCGATCGTGATTCCCATCGGGCTGATGGTCAGTATTTCAAGGGTCTATGTGGGCGTGCATTACGTGTCGGACGTGCTGGCCGGGCTTGTCCTGGGCATCGGATGCGCCCTGCTCGTAATAAAATCCGAGAATCCGGTTCTGCGCGGGCTTCAGGGTGCAGGAGGACGGGCGGCAGGCAGAAAAAGTCAAAAGAAGCAAGGGGATTCTCCATGATCCATAAATACAGAAACACATCCATCGAGCTGATCGACGGGGATATTACCGCCCTGGATGTGGATGCCATTGTGAATGCGGCCAACAGCCAGCTTGCTCACGGGGGCGGTGTGGCCGGCGTGATTTCCCGGAAAGGCGGTCCGGAGATACAGGAAGAAAGTGATATCTGGGTGAAGACTCGGGGACCGGTTCCGGCCGGTGAAGTGGCCATTACCAGCGCGGGCTGCCTGCCGGCGCGGTACGTGATTCATGCGGTCGGTCCAAGGCAGGGTGAGGGCAAAGAAGACAAGAAGCTGAAAAGCGCTACCCTGAACGCGCTGAAAATGGCGGACAGCCGGCTTTTTAAATCCATCGCTTTCCCGGCCATCAGTACCGGGATTTTCGGAGTGCCCCTGAATAAATGCGCCAAAAGCATGCTGAGCACGGTCAAATCGTATACCGGGGGAGAAACCGGGCTGGAGCGGATCGTCTTCTGTCTTTACGGAGAGGAAGCGTTTTCGGTTTTTCAGAACACCTACTTTAAACTTTTTCAAAAATAATCCGCGTGTGTGCGGACCATTCCCGTTTAAAAATCATTGTATTATGCACCGGAATCATTCCACGCACTGTTCCGCATGGGCCGTGAGCTCCGTGGCTGATTGAATGCCTTCCGCGACAGGCGGTATGAGCCCTTTTTCGATGAACACGGGCTCCGCTGTTTTCCTGAATTCCGGAAGCTTCCGGATAAAAAATAACGATCCCGAAATACAGATCAGGCCCCCGATCAGGACCGTATGCGGCGCTCCGATCGCGTGGGCCAGGCTGCCGGAAATGAGGCTGCCGATGGGCGTCATGCCCATGAATGCCGTGGTGTACAGCGACATAATCCGGCCGCGTTTGTTGTCGTCTACCAGGGTCTGAAGCAGGGTGTTGCTTGAAACCATGTACGCCATCATGCCGAATCCCGCGACGGCAATAAGCCCCAGAGACAGGAGCAGGGTTCTTGAAAAGGACAGCAGTACCAGTCCCATACTGAAGATAAGGGCAGCGGCCGCGATGATTTTTTCCAGGCCCAGCGCACTTTTTCTGGATGCGAGAATCACGGCTCCGAAAAGGGCGCCGACGCCGATGGCGCTCATCAGAAAGCCCAGGGTTCTCGCGTCACCCCCGAGCACCTCGCGTGCGAAAACCGGCATGAGCACGTGAAAGGACATACCCATCATGCTGATGAGCGCGATCAGCGAAAGGATGGACCGGATCGGAACAAACCGGAAAGCATATCCGAATCCTTCCTTCAAGTCGGACCAGACATGGGACCGCCCGGCCCCCGGCTCTTTCGGAATATGTTTCATGGCCAGCAGGGCTGCGATCACGGCCAGATAACTCACGGCGTTGATCAGAAAGCAGATACCCTCGCCCGCTTTCGCGACGATAATGCCGGCAATGGCCGGACCCACGAGCCGCGCGCCGTTAAACATCATGGAGTTCAGGGCGATGGCATTGCCCAGATTATTTTTGTCGCCGACGAGTATCACGATAAAAGACTGCCTGAGCGGCATATCGATGGCATTCACCATGCCCAGGCACACGCTAAGCACAATGATGTGCCAGACCTCTATCCGTCCGCTGAGCACGAGAGACGCCATGACAAAGGCCTGTATCATGAACAGTGTCTGCGTCGTGACCAGGGTCCGGTGCTTGTTCCACCGGTCGATCATCACACCGGCGAGCGGGCCCAGCACAAATGAGGGGAACTGGCTCGAAAATCCCACGAAACCGAGAAGGAATGCGGATCCCGTCAGCCTGTAAACGAGCCAGCTCATGGCCACCACCTGCATCCAGGATCCGGTCAGTGAAATGCCCTGGCCGCTGAAATACAGCCTGTAATTCGGCGCATTGAGTGCCCGGAACATGTCCCTGAGCCCGAGGGCCGGGAACCGGAATGCGCCCCGCGGTCCTGTTTTTTTACCCGTGGAGGGATTCTGTGTATTCATGACAACCGCTTTCATTGCTGCATGTTCCTGAAAAGATTAATTTGATGAAGAAATGGGAGAAATTCAAGGAGAAAATGAACCGGGAGATGCAAAGACGGCCTTCTCATGAACGCGGAGACGACCATTTGTCCGTCAAAAAATTATTATAAAATGATTCGTTTTTAAAACTTTTTGTGTATGGTATCGTCTTTGTATATTATGGCTAAGATTACTTCTCTCAACGTTCCGATACGCCGGAGACGAATGTGGAAAATGACCAAAAACGGGTTGATTTAAAATACAATATTTATTATATTAAACCGCTTTTTACGGTGATGATTCAGATGAGAACCAATCAGACGGGGGTGCTGCGGCAAAGTTCAGACGGCGTGATTCTGCAATTCGGACCGATCTCCCAATTTCCTGTCAATTATTTGGGTTGTCAACATAACATGGAATCGTAACAGAGGGATGCGTTATGATCGAACTGAAAAATGTTTGTAAAAACTACGGCGTCACCCGGGCTCTTGCAGATGTCAGTTTTTCTGTGGAGAAGGGTGAAATCGTCGGCTTCGTCGGACCCAATGGCGCCGGCAAGTCGACCACGATGAAAATCATCACCACCTACACGGCTCCGTCTTCGGGCACCTGCAGTGTGGGCGGACATGATGTGATGGAGGATCCGCTGGCCGTGCGTCAGATGATCGGGTATCTTCCGGAGACCGTACCGTTGTACTATGACATGCTGGTCCATGAATATCTGGAGTTTATCGGACAGGCACGTCATCTCAACGGCAGTTTCAAAAAGAGGTATGACTGGGTCGTGGAGGCCACGGGTCTGGGTCCCGTACTGAGACGTAAAATCGGTGTGCTGTCCAAGGGGTACAAGCAGCGTACTTGCCTGGCGCAGGCTCTGATTCATGATCCCGAGGTGCTGATTCTGGACGAACCGACTTCGGGTCTGGACCCGCTGCAGATCATCGGCATCCGCAATTTGATCCGGGATCTGGCCCATGAAAAAACCATCATCCTGAGCACACATATTCTGCCGGAAGTATCCTCGGTGGCCGACCGCATTCTTGTGGTGAACAACGGGAGCCTGGTCGCGGACGGCAGCTTCGACAAGCTGATTCAGCAGGTTACGGAACGAAGTTCCGTGTATGTGGCTGTCAAAGCTGCGAAGAAGGATTTCCAGTCTGCAGTCAAATCCATCAAGGGTGTGGAAGACATCGAATTCGACGACAACACACCCCGCGGCACGGTGGGAGGGCATATTTTTTACGCCTCCGGCAAAGACATTCTGCCTGATCTGAACCAGGTAATCAGGGAACAGAACTGGGATGTGGTTGATTTTTCACAGGAGCGGCTGTCACTGGAAGAGTCGTTTATCCGGCTCACGCGCTCCAGCGGCCAGGAAGGAGGGGCTGCATGAACGACATGACGATCATTTTCAAACGTGAACTGAAGCAGTATTTCTATTCACCCATCGCGTATGTGTTCAGCGTCATTTTTATCGTGCTGAACGCCAGTCTGTATATGTTCCATTTTTTCTTTTTCGGCAATGCGGATATGCGCGCATTTTTCTCGACCCTGCCGCTCGTGCTCGGGCTGGTGTTTATACCGGCCATATCCATGCGCCTCTGGTCCGAAGATTACAAGCTGGGTACGGTGGAGCTTCTGCTGACACTGCCCATGAAGACCGAGGACATTGTTCTGGGCAAGTATCTGGCGGGCATGGTATTCTATCTGGTCGGGCTCGCGGGCACGCTGATCATTCCCATCGTGCTCGAAGTGCTGGGCAGCCCGGACTGGGGCCCCATCGTGGGCGGGTATTTGGGCGCCGTCATGCTCGGCGGATTTTTCATGGCCATCGGCATTTTCATATCCGGATTTTTCTCCGACCAGATCGTTTCCCTGATCATCACCAGCCTCACCTGCGGTTTTCTCGTGCTGGTGGGCTGGCAGTATGTGCCCATGGTGATCGACGGATGGATCCCGGGTCTCGGCAGTTTTCTGTATAATTTTGTGGGCGTGACCCGGCATTTCAATGATATTGAACGCGGCGTGATCGATATCAAGAACATCGTATATTTCGTGTCCTATTCCGCGATGTTCCTGTATCTCAATGCCAAATCATTGGAAAGGAGAAAATATTAATTATGGATAAGCAATCTCCAAAACAGACGCCAATAGTAATTGGTATTATCTCCGCGGCAATATTGGGATTTCTCGAAGGTTTGACTGCGCTTATATATAAAATCATCGAAAGCAAATTTGTCCGGAATTTTATCATCGGGACCCTGCTTCTCCTGGGCATCGTCCTGTCGGTCAATATGATTTTCGACAATCTCAATCTCTGGCGGGGCGATCTGACCGCGGAACAGGTCTATAAACTGTCGCCTTCCGTGAAAAAGATACTGGGCGAGCTGGAGGCGCCGATCGAGGTCACCTATTATGTGTCCTCATCCGAAAAAATGCCGACCCAGTGGAAAAATCTGGAACGGGACGTGATCGACAAACTGAAGGATATCGAGGTCGTGTCCAAGGGCATGCTCACCTACAAGGTGTTCGATCCTTCGGCCGAGGAAGAGAAGGAAGCCTATGAAGAAAGCAAGCAGGAGGACGAAGAGGACGGCGGAACACCTGAAAAGCCGGCGATCACGCGCAAGAAAATCGCGGAGAGGCTGTATGAAAAAGGGGTGATTCCGTTCGGAGTGCAGAGCACGGAACAGGACGAGTTCGCCATCAAACGCGTGTACTCTTCGATCGTGCTTTCGTATCTGGACCGCAAAGAGGACGTGATCGAAGAGGTGCGGCCCGAAACGTTCGGCAGCCTGGAATACGATATCATGTCCCGGATTTACAAGCTGATCAGCAACAAGAGGCCGAGAATCGGATTTTATCCGTCCCAGCCGGAAATACCGCCCCAGATGCGCCAGTATTACAGGCAGCAGACACCGCCCGATATGTATGAAACCACGGTTCAGGTGCTCAAGGAACAGGGTTATGATGTGGTCCGTACGAACATCAAGGAAGACGATCCCGTTCCCGAGAATATACAGACCATGATCGTGATGGCGGATCAGCCGCTGAATGACCGCCAGCTCTATGAAATCGACAAACTCGTGCATAACGGCGTGCGGCTTATTATCGCCGGGAACATGCACAATTATCAGGTGCAGCCTGCCAGGAACGCGCCTGGTGAATTCGAGCTGCGCGGCATGCCCACCCAGGTGAATATCAACGATCTGAGTAAGGCCTGGGGATTCGAGCTGGACAGCAAGATGTTCATGGACAAGAGCACGACGTATATTCAGGTGCCGGTTTACAAGACACGGTCCATGGGCCTTTTCCAGGTGCGTGAACAGCGCATGGAGCCCGTGACCAAACCGGTCATGATCCGTGTGACCGGGGATCATGTCAACAGCAGGCTCTCCATTGCCAACGGCATCAGCGATCTGTTTTATATATACGGAACCCGTATACTCGTCAATGAAGACAAAATGGAGCAGGATTCCCTGACCAGCAAGACACTGTTTACTTCCAGTGATTTCAGCTGGACACGCGAAGGATACGGGTACGGCCCCGTCGACGAGAATCCGCCAGCGGAGGAGAATGTGCTGCTGCGGCAGCCCCTGGCCGTGATTTTCCAAGGGAGGTTCGAACCCAAATACGGCGAAGGAGCGACTATTCCGGCATGGCCGCAGGAACCCGGCGAGGAATCCGCGGACACGGCGGAGCGGTCCAGCGAAAATACCGGCCGCGGGAAGGAAACCAAAATCATCGCCATCGGCAACAGCATGATGTTTCAGAGTCATATTCTGCCCAACGTGATCAGTCACAAGGCCCTGCTCATCAACTGTGTGGATGCGCTGACACTGGGGGACGAGCTGATCAATATCCGGGCCAAGAATCTGACCGCAAGAAGAATCAGGGAAACCAGTCCGGGCGAGAAGGCAGCGGCCAAATTCGCCACGATCTGGCTCGTTCCGATTCTCTTTGTCGGGCTGGGCATTTATTTGAACATTCGAAGAAAAAACCGATAATACGTGGAGGGGAAGCACGTGCATTGCCGTGTGTTTCCCGGACCATTCCATGGATGTTCATATAAAATTTGAGGGATTTACCAATGAAAGATAAAATGTTAATTCGTCTGGCTGTCGTTTTTGTGGTTCTGCTGGGGATTGCCCTGATCACGAAACCGAGGCAAAAAGGGGTCAACATAGACGAGCTGGTTCAGAATGTGGTTTTCGGTTTTTCAACGGATGATGTGCATCATATCGAGATATACAAGGAAACCGAAGGCGATCCGGCCGAAGTCAAATTGTCGAAAGTCGACGGCACCTGGCGCGTGCTCAGTCATTTCAACGCGCTGGGCAGCAAGAGCAAGGTCGACCGGCTCCTGAACGATGTGCTGGAGATGACGGGCAAGGTGCGGACCACGGATCCCAAGCATCTGGAGACCTATAAAATTACGGATACGCAGGGCCTGCATCTGATACTGAAGGGTGAGGCCGAGACCGCACCGCTGGCCAACCTGATCATCGGAAAACGCTCCGAGGACGCAAATTCCGGATTCGTACGCATTTCAGGCAAGGACAAAGTCTATGCCGTGGACAAGAATCTGCTCTCGAGTCTTTCCGTGTACGGCGATGTGGATACCGTTTCCGTCATGAAACAGAGCATCTGGGTGGAACTGCAGGCCACGGACAAAAAGGCCGACGATTATGCGGAAGCGGCACTCGTTTCCGGCGGCAAAACCGTGCATCTGCGCAAAGTAGACAGAACAAAGGAAGAGACTGTGGGTGATTCCACGGTCACCCGGCAGGTGAAGGAATGGACCCTCGTGCGGGGCAGCCGTGAAATCGACCTGGATCAGACCGAAGTGAACAATTTCTTCCGGGATGCGGGAAAGATCCGGGGCACGGAAGTGACCGATCAGATCACGAATTCGCTGATGCAGATGGACCGGGTCAGCCGGTACGGATTGGACAGACCGGCCCACTACCTGGTATTTCAAAAAGCGGACGGCACACGGGAAGAGGTGCTGTTCGGTAAAGAGTACGAAAAGGATAAGGGCTATTATATGGAAACCCGTGAGAACGGGCTGGTATACAAGGTGGCCAAGGCCAATTTCGACAAGATCGTGAAATGGGCGGATGAGCTTCCGAAGAAAACCAAATAACCGCCGCGATTTCGTTTGAACCGAAAGCCGTTCCGGACAATGGAACGGCTTTTTTAATTCCGTGCGGACAGAATAAATGAAGAATTGGCATGCATGGCAGCGGTCCCGTACGTCTACATTTTCCTTGCCTTTTGTACCTCGTTCTGGTAATTTTAACTGTCGGCCCGGGTATGATGCATCAGGCCGGGCAGAATATGCGGTAATTTCCCGAATTTCCGCAGTTGTTATTATAATGCAGAGGATATAAAAAATTGAGCGATTCGTTCGATGAAAAAGCCATCACCTGGGATGCGGATCCGGCCAAGCGGGAACGGGCCGCGGCCGTGGCCCGAGGAATCAGAAAAGTGATCGGAAGCCGGTCCCTCTCCAGGGCCCTGGAATACGGGTGCGGAACCGGACTTCTGAGTTTTGAACTGCTGCCGCTTTTTTCCGAAGTGACCCTGATGGATACATCCGACGGCATGCTCGATGCACTCAGGGAGAAAATCGGTCTTGCCGGCGTCCGGAACATGAGACCGGTAAAGCTCAACCTGCTTTCGGATCCCATGCCCGAAGAAACCTATACATGCATTTACAATATGATGGTGCTTCATCATATTTCGGATGTCGCCACGCTGATTCAAAAATTTTATGATCTTCTGGAAGCCGGAGGCATTTTGTGCGTCGCGGATCTGGACGAAGAGGACGGATCCTTTCACGGCGACGGATTCGGCGGGCATCGCGGATTTGACAGACAGGCACTGCGGGCGATGGCCGAAAAGGCCGGATTCGGCGAAGTCCGTTTTGACGATATTTTTCAGATGCCCAGAACAGTCGGGGATTCCGTGAGGATGTTTTCCCTGTTTCTGATGACCGCCGTCAAATCCGTCTGACCGGCCGCCTGCGGAACCGGGGCGGTTTCGGTCTTTCACCCATCAAGCCGGAGCGTAAATGTCCAGTATCGATTATTTTGAACAGGCCCTGAAGCCGGAGGAACGGCGTATTCTGTCCGCGCTCGACACACCCCTGAAAATACAGGCTTTTCTGGATACCGTGCCCTACAGCACGGAATCCGTGTACCGGTGTCCGCTCGATGTGCTTCGCGACCGCAAGGCCCACTGCTTTGACGGCGCCCTGTTCGCGGCAGCCGCATTACGGTACATCGGGTTTCCGCCGCTCATTCTCGACATGATTCCGAACGACAGGGATGACGATCATCTGCTTGCACTGTTCAAACAGCACGGGCACTGGGGTGCAATCGCCAAGTCCAATTTTTCAGGATTGCGTTTCCGTGAACCCGTTTTCCGGAACCTCCGGGAGCTGGTGCTGTCCTATTTTGAGCAGTACTACAATCTCGAGCGCGAGAAAACGCTCCGCGGTTATACGGTGCCGCTGAATCTGGAAAGGTTCGACAAATCGGGCTGGATGACGGACAGCGCCTGCCTGGATGCCGTAGCGGACAGACTGGACGCGATCCGGAGAACTGATTTACTGACACCGGAAATGGCGGCCGGACTTTCTCCGGTAGACGAACGGCTGTACAATGCGGGCCTTCAGGGCGCGGACGAGGCCGGTCTGTTCCGGATTAAAGAATAGGATTTGTCCATGATACAAAAAGACTACATCATGCGCCTGATCGAACAGGCCGCACAGGCCCTTGCGGCCATCCTGGCTAAAAAGGAAAGCCGGCTCTTTGAAGAGGCCAGAACCGACGTGAAACAGGCCTTTCAGGGACTGCTTGGACTGGATTATGAGCTGGCCTATATGCTGTCCCCGGAAGAGAGTTTGACCTGTTTTAAAAACGGAGATACCCTGGACATCGACCGGTGCATGATTGTCGCGGAATTGTTCAGGCAGGATGCGGATATTTACGGGGAACAGGGGATGATCCTGAAAAGTATATCGGGTGCCCGGAACGCCCTGTTCTTTTTTCTCGAGGTGTTCCTGCAGCAGGATGTGAAATACACGGAAGAATGTATTTACAAAATAGAGGAACTGATATCGAAGCTCGGATCCCATACGCTCCCGGATGCAGTCGTAAAACGATTGATGGATTATTATGAGCTGAACGGGGCCTATGCAAAGGCCGAGAACATTCTTTTTCAACACATCGAATCCGGCGATACCGAACTATTCGAAACGGGCCGCCGGTTCTATGAACGGCTGCTCGGGAAATCAGATAAAGAACTGGAAAGCGGCAACCTGCCCAGAGCGGAGGTCCGGGAAGGCGGGGAAGCCCTGGAAATGAGAAGAAAAGGGTTCGGCCGGGACAAGGATGCACAGGCCGGGGATTATAAGACCGGTTAAAAACGCTCCAGAAGAAGACTGCCCGGCGCCGGGTGATTTTGGACATGTTGAAACAAGGAGGCACCCATTGATTTCCATTGTCTCGGGCCTGCCCAGATCCGGCACCTCGCTCATGATGCAGATGCTGGAGAAAGGCGGCATGGAAACAATGACCGATCAGAACCGTAAACCCGATGAGAACAATTGTCGCGGTTATTATGAGTATGAGAAGGTCAGATCCCTGCAGAAGGACGCTGCCTGGATCGCTGAAGCCGAGGGAAAATGCGTGAAAATCATTGCGCAGCTGCTCTATTTTCTTCCCGGAGGATTCCGGTACCGCATTCTGTTTATGGAAAGGCACATGGAGGAAATCGTGCGGTCTCAGACCGCGATGCTTCAAAATCTGGGCCGTACGGGAGCAGCGCTGGAACCCGCCGTATTGATAAAGACCTTTCAGGATCAGACGGATAAAGTCAGGACCTTCCTGTCACACTGTGACCACGTCCAGTTGATGACCGTATCCTACAATACCCTTATTGTCGATCCGCAGGGCGAATCGGAAAAGATCAACCGGTTTTTCGACTATGGTCTGTCGGTTCCGGCCATGGTCTCCGCCGTGGAACCGTCTCTGTACAGGCAGAGGATATGAATACAACGGAAAAAAACGAGACGCTGCTGCAACTGGTCCGCTGTTCACGCACCTATATGAAGGGCGCGGTCCGTGTACATGCGCTGCAGGACGTCACTTTCTCGATGCAGGAAGGAGAAATTGTCAGTCTGATCGGGCGCTCGGGATCCGGAAAATCCACGCTCCTGAACCTGGTCGGCGGCCTCGACAGGCCGGATCATGGTGAAATACGTATCCGGAACGAGAACCTGACGCAGATGAACCGGAACGGACTTGCGATGCACAGACGGTTTACGGTCGGCATGATATTTCAGTCGTTCAATCTGATTCCTTCGAGAACAGCCCTTGAGAATGTATCGCTGGCCCTGGCGTTCGGCGGCAGGAACCGCACGGAGCGCAGGGCCATTGCGGAGCGGCTTCTCGAATCCGTGGGCCTGAGAGACCGCATGGATCACAAACCCGGTGAACTGTCCGGCGGTGAATGTCAGCGCGTGGCCATTGCCAGGGCTCTGGCGAATTCTCCATGCCTGCTGCTTGCGGACGAACCCACGGGAAACCTGGACAGCAGAACCTCCGCGGAAATTCTGGAACTGCTCGGCCGTCTCAACAATCAGGGTGTTTCCATACTGATGGTAACGCATGATGAAGCCGGAGCCGAAAAAATCTCGCACCGCATCATTCAGCTGCTCGACGGAAAGATCATGGATGAAAAGCAATGCCGGAGGGATCATGAAACCGGATGAACTCGCTCGGATTGCACTGGAAAATCTCTGGCGTACCAAACTCAGAACCGTGCTGACCACGATGGGCGTGATTATCGGTATCGGGGCACTGGTTTCGATGGTCTCGTTCGGTATCGGCACACAGAAAAATGTGACATCGGCGTTTTATGAAAACGATCTGTTTACAAGCATGTTCGTAACGCCTGTAGAAATCGATGTCAACCGGGCGATTTCGGGTGATGTGGAAGCGCTGGCCGGTGTTTTATACAAACCGCCGTCTCCGCTGACGGATTCCACGCTTTCGGAATTTCAGGCCTTTCCGGGTGTCGAGATCGTGTTTCCTGAAATCCGGTTTCCAGTGAAACTCAGTCTGAACGGCAATGAAACACAGACCAATCTCCGCGCGCTGCCGGCAGGCATGGGCAAATACAAGCCTTACAACGACCTGATGGCCGGGCATTTTTTTGAAGCGGACACGGGCAGGAGCATTATCCTGAGCCAGGAATTGCTGCGGCAGATGAAGGTCCTGCTGAAAACGAAACAACTCCGGCACAGGACTCCGGAGGATTCACTGCGCGGTATGCGCCTCGTAGAGCCGGATTCCCTGCTCGGCAGGCTGGTGACGATCGGGACATCCGTGGTGGATTTGGAGCAGATGACCGGACTGCCCATGATGTTCATGCAGGGACGCATGCGTGTGCCTTTTCGTGAGATCGAGCATCATTTCCATATCGCCGGCATACAGGAAACCGGGCAGGGCTTCGATCGCCCGTCGATGATTTCAGGGGCCGTGATTCCCATGGGTACCGCGGAATCGCTGCCCAGGACGGGATTCAACAACATCTGGGATGTGCTCAGCGGCAAACACGACCGGGAAGGATACAGTTCCGTGGTCGTCCGCGTGAACCATGTCAACCATGTGGAGGCGGTTCAGGACAGCATTGAAACCATGGGCTATTCCGTGTTTTCGATCATGGACCAGCTCAGTGACATGAAAAAGGGATTTCTGATATTCGATATGGGTCTCGGTGCGGTCGGCACCATCGCGCTGATTGTGGCCGCACTTGGAATTATCAACACCATGGTCATGTCCATTCTGGAACGGACGCGTGAAATCGGCATCATGAAGGCCATCGGCGGAAGCGAAGCGGAGATCCGGACCATCTTTTTCGTGGAGGCGGGCATGATCGGACTCATGGGAGGATTGTTCGGCCTGGCGCTCGGCTGGCTGGTGACCAAAATCGCCAATGCTGTGGCCAATGTGTATTTTATCAGGGAGATCGGGTTTACCGTCCATTTTTTTTATATACCACTATGGCTCGTGCTCGGTGCCATCGCCTTCTCGGTCGTGGTCAGCCTGCTGGCCGGCATCTATCCGGCGGCCAGGGCAGCTGCCGTCAATCCTGTGGATGCATTGCGCCACGACTGACCGGAAATCACGCCTGAATATTGCAGAACAGATTGATACCCAGCGGCTCGCTTTCCACCTGAATTTTCGAAAAACCGATTTCAGCCTGTAAGCAGAGCCCGATCAGCTCATGGGCATCCCTGTGAATCAGGACCCACTGACTGCCGAGCTCCATGCCCATTCGTGTGGGATTTTTGGGGCTGAAATTGCCGAAAATCAACTGTCCGCCCGGCTTGAGCATCGCATAGAGCTTCCGGATCAGAAAAACGGCGGCCCTGTCGTTCAGATAGTCGAACAGGCCGGCGCACCAGATCAGGTCGTAGCGCCGGGGGGATTTCCAGCGGAAGATGTTGGCGCATTCCAGCGTGGATTGATATTCCGTGGGCGTGCCGCGCATCAGATGACGGGCATAGGCCACGGCGTCGGGTTCCTGATCCACACAGTGAAAATGAAGCAGGGGTGAGTGCCGGCTCATCAGATGCGCCTCTGAAACATCGCGGCACGAACCGCTGGCCACGCTCAGCACATCCTGTCCGGATTCCGAATTGCGCGCCAATGCACGACATTTCTGAATGAAGTACCGTTTCCTGTTGCGTACCGCCTCAGAGGCTTCATATTGATGGAACAGGCGGTCGAAATGCCTGCCGCGCGGATGCGTATCGGTTTTTTCCGTGTATATATAATCGATGGTCAGATAATCGCCAGCATATCCCAGCGGTTTCCGGCGCGTACGCCGATGCATGATTCCCTCGTCGAACACTTCGCAAAAGCTGAACAGGGATTCTTTCATGCCCGGGGCTTCCCGCCGCAGCTCGGATCCGATAATTTGAAACATGCCGTAGATTCTGGTTTTTAACGAGTGGACCGGCTGGTTTTCGATATCTGAAAGAAGTGAGGACAGGTTGCGGCATTCTTCAGCGATGATTTGATTCACTGGCTCCCCCCGGGACAGATGGATGATGAATCTTTCAGTCACGCGCCATGCGGATAATTAAACCGGCTGCCGGGTTATCAGTAACGGGGAGATCAGTAGGCCAGGGGTGTCGGCCTCTCCAGCGTGTCTATACAGCCGGGTGCGATATCGATGATGTCTTCCAGAAGATACCGGATTTTCCGGTTCAGATTTTCCAGGGAATAGGGTTTCTGCAGAAAGTGTGTGTCCGGGTGCAGCAGAAGCTGCTCGCTGACCATGGCTTCGGTGAATCCGGAGACAAAGAGGACCTTCATTTCAGAGCGTTCGGACATCAGAATGCCGGCCAGTTCCTGCCCCTCGATATGCGGTATCACCAGGTCCGAAATGAGCAGGTTGATTTCCTGGTCCCATTCCCTGCTCAGGATCACGGCCTGATGTCCGTCCTTGGCCTGAAGTACACGGTATCCCTGATCCTCGAGAATTCGGGCAGTCGTATCCCTTACATCATCGTCGTCCTCTACAAGCAGAATGGTTTCGGCCCGTCCGATTGCGGGCAAGGTCAGTTGCGGTTCGTATGACCGTTCTTTTTCAGGAATGGATTCCGTATCCGGCAGCTTCGGAAAGAAAATTTTAAAAGAGGTGCCGCGTCCCGGTTCGCTGTACACAAAGATGTCACCCTTGCTCTGTTTCACGATGCCGTATACCGTGGACAGGCCGAGGCCTGTGCCGCGTCCCTTTTCTTTTGTCGTAAAAAACGGCTCGAATATTTTCGAACGGGTGACTTCGTCCATGCCCGTTCCCGTATCGCTGCAGATCAGCACCACGTATTCACCGGGCGGTACGGACAATCCTTTTTCGCGGCAGTATAAATGGTCCAGATCGAGCAGACCGGTTTCAATAATGCACCGTCCGCCGTCGGGCATGGCATCCCGCGCATTGACCACCAGGTTCAGTACGATCTGTTCCACCTGAACCGGGTCGGCCATGATATGACCGATTTCGGGGGACGGGATAATTTTCAGTTCCACCTGCTCGCCGATCAGATACTGAAGCATTTTATCCACATCACGGACGACTTCGTTGATATCGATGCATTCCGGAGACATGACTTGTTCCCGGCTGAAGGCCAGCAGCTGCTTTACCAGATTGGTGGCCTTTTTACTGACCCGTGAAATCATATCCACGTCTTCTCTCATCGGATCCTTGGGTGCGAGCGAATGCATCATCAGCTCCGCAATTCCAAGAATGCTCGTCAGAATATTGTTGAAATCGTGGGCGATACCTCCTGCCAGCTGCCCGACCACGGCGAGCCGTTCAGACTGCAGCAGTTTCTGGGTTCTTTCCTGAACCTCTTCTTCCAGATTGATGGCGTGTTCCTTGATCTGTCCGTGTGCGGCCTGCAGCCGCCGCCGGGAACGGAACTGGTTCTTCTGATGAATGAAGTTGAATCTGGATCCGGCGAATGAAATGATCATGGTCGAAATCAGAAAGAAGTTGTTGTTCACAAAAATGGGAATTTCATCAGGACGCACCACGAACACATTGGGCAGAAAATAGAAAAACCAGACCAGGCCGAAAGCGGCGCCGAGTTCCAGAATGGTGAGCGGCATCATGATGCCGAATCCGAGAACAGGCAGGTTGATGCCGGCATAATAGGGATCCACCGGTCCCTGATCCAGGTGACACATCAGGGTGATTCCGACACTGACCACGAAAAGCTGGGTCACAGCCAGCGTATAAGCGTATTTGATGCCTTTTGCATTTCTGGAAATAAAATAGATAAGCACAGAAAAAGCGGTGACAGACAGCCTGAGAAGCAGAAACGTGCCGAACCACTCTGGTTTCAGAACAATATCCAGAATCGTGAAGAAGGGCACCAGAATCGCACAGAGCAGTGCTCCCAGCGACACCGCCTGGTTCACCGTACGCAACCGTAAACGGTCGAATTCTTCGGTCAGAAGGTGCGGCGTAAAAACGGGTTTTAATTGTCTGAAGATGGTCATGATGCCTTAGTTCAGCGAAATTTTCCCGAACAGATCAAGGGGTTGGTACTGCCGGATCCTGCTGTTGTTGATGACCCGGATTCCCAGCTGATCGATATCCACGATATGTTCGAGATCCGTTAATATGGTTCTGACATGATCGTCCGCAAACTGATCGTGCCATTGCCCGATATCCCCGACCGTGATCTGCCAGAGAACAATATTTTTTCCTGTTTCCGTGAAACGCCAAAGCCGCAGCCGCTGCGCCCCCCATGACCGGCATACGGACCAGTAACCGTTCAGCCAGTGCCTGAAGTCATGGATGTCCTTATCCGGTTTCAATACATTTCGATATGTAATGGTATACATGGTGTTTTTTCAGCTGCTCCGGAAATTTGTTGAGAGTTTTTACGAAATCGTCACAATTGGAAGCAAATGTTATACCATCGTGTTTTATTTTTTTCCGCTTGAATTTTCGACCGGTAATTTGTAAAATATTTATGATTTGCGGTTTTATTTTTTAAAGAGATAGCATGCATTTTGAAAATCTGTATAAAATCGATCCCGATGAAATCCGCTGGGATTTTATCCGTGCTTCAGGCCCGGGTGGTCAGAATGTGAACAAAGTGGCGACAGCTGTTCAACTGCGGTTTCATGTGGATTCATCCTTGTCGCTTCCGGAAGAGGTCCGCCAACGGTTGAAAAAACTGGCCGGTTCACGAATGACAAGGGAAGGAGACCTCGTCATCACGGCCCAGCGTTTCAGGTCCCAGGTGCGGAACCGGGCCGATGCGCTGGAACGGCTGAACCGGCTGGTTGAAAAGGCCCTGATAAAACCGGTCATACGAAAACCGACAAAACCCGGTCCGGCTGCACATCAAAAGCGGCTCGAAGCCAAGAAGCGGCAGGCAGAGAAGAAGCGGAACCGTGCGGTACCTGATTTTTAAGAATTCCCTGAAGCCGCCGTGTTTTTTTAAAAGGATGTTGCGCTTTTTTTTATTATATTGGCCTGTGGTGATACGGGCTGGAATTCAATCAGACGGCAAAGGAGCGTGACCGGCATATGCGATGCAATATCGTCCATGAAGGTGCGGACAAACTGACATATGAAATACGTGAAATCGTCGAGGTGGCGAAAAACCTGGAAGCCATGGGTGTGGAGATTACATGGGAGAACATCGGCGATCCCATTCATAAGGGGGAGCAGCTTCCGGAGTGGATCAAACAGATTGTGCAGGATCTCGTTTCAAGGAACAAGACATACGGATATGTGGCTTCCAAAGGCATCCCGGAGACGAGGCGGTTTCTGGCCGAGCGCGTGAACCGGAGAAACGGGTGCCGGATCACGGAAGAAGATATTATCTTTTACAACGGCCTGGGTGATGCCGTGGCCAAGATATACGGATTTATGAACCGCAAGGCCCGGGTGATCGTCCCTTCTCCCGCCTATCCCACGCACAGCACCGGCGAAGCCGCGCATGCCGGATCCGACAATCTGACATTCGACCTGGATCCCGGAAACGGCTGGATGCCGGATCCGGATGAACTGGAAAAAAAGGTCCGTTCCAACGAGGCCATTGCCGGTATTCTTCTCATCAATCCGGACAATCCCACGGGTACGGTCTATCCGGTTCCGGTTCTGCAAGCTATCGTCCGTATCGCTGAAAAGTACAACCTGTTTGTCATCTGCGATGAAATCTACACCAATATCCTGTATAACGGAGCCAGTACCGCGCGTCTGAGCGAATTGATCGGTCATGTTCCAGGCATGGCATTGCGGGGCATTTCCAAGGAATATCCCTGGCCGGGATCCCGCTGCGGCTGGATCGAGGTGTACAACAGGGACAGGCATCCCGTGTTCAGACAGTATATTCAGAGTCTTGTTACGGCCAAAATGCTGGAAGTCTGTTCCACCAGTCTGCCGCAGTACTCTATTCCTCTTGTCATGGGAGATCCGCGTTATGGGGATCATTTAAAGGCACGGAGCCGGATGTTCGAAATGCGGTCCAACGAAGCCTATGAAATATTTTCCAGTGTGGATGGTGTTCTGGTCAACCGCACACAGGGCGCGTTTTATATGTCGGTTCTGTTTGAGCCTGGCCTGCTGAACGGCAGGCAGAAATTGCCGGTGCCCAATGGTAAAGCGCGTGCCTATATCGAAGACATCGTCAAAAATGTGGCTCCGGACAAACGGTTTGCCTATTATCTTCTCGGCTCTGCCGGCATATGCGTGGTTCCTCTCACCGGATTCTGCAGTACGCGGCATGGTTTCCGCATTACGATGCTGGAATGCGATGACGAAAAACGGAGGTGGACGTGGGAGACCATTTCACGATCCATCCAGGCATATCTGGGATCCTGAAAATCCCCGGTTTTCAATCGATAAAACGCAGCAACGGGAGAACGGATTATGGCACTCGATGCAAAGCTGGTCAAAAATTATAAAAACTGGGGATGGCAGACATGGGTCCTGAAGAACGAATGGGTCAGTCTGGCCGTGGTTCCGGCCATTGGCGGGCGCATTATGGAATATGCACTGGGTAAGCATTCCCCCGTTTTTATCAATCCCGCCCTGCTGGGCAAAACCGTTGCTCCCGAACCGGAACAGGACTGGCCCAATTTCGGCGGATACAAGGTCTGGCCTGCGCCGCAGGCTTCCTGGAACTGGCCCCCGCCGCCGGTACTGGATCATGGCGCATATCAGGCTGAGTTGACACAAGAGACGGACGAGGCTGTGACACTCACGCTGAAAAGTCCCATTGAGAAATGGCAGGCGCCCGGACTGGCGCTTGAACGTTCCGTTACCCTGAAGCACAACAGTACACGGGCATTCATCCGTGAAACCCTGATCAATGCAGGGGAGGAAGATATTTCGTGGAGCATCTGGGATGTGACGCAGCAGACAGTGACGCATCCCGGCCGTGAAGACTTTACTAATTTTCATGCATATTTCCCCGTCCGGTCCAGAAGCCGTTACGGTGAAACGGGCGTCTATCACACGGGAGAATCCGCGGCCTGGAAAGGGGAGGCGGCCCCCGGTATTTTTAAGGTCGAATATTGTCCGGACGGGCAGAAGATTTTCGGGGATTCGCATGAGGGATGGATCGGATATGCGGATGCGGGACTGGATCTTGTCATGACCAAATCTTTTCCGAATTTTCACGGAAAGCCCTACCCGGACAACGAAGCCCGGGTTGCCGTGTATGTCAGCGAACGTGAATTGCCCTATATGGAAGTGGAAGTGATGGGTCCGATTGTGGAACTTGCTCCCGGAGAAAGCACCTCTTTATCCCTGGACTGGGGCATTGCCAGGGCAGAAGCACCGGTTCTGGATGTGAATGATATCGGTGTCGTTACACAGGGGCTTGCAACGGGAGACCAGAAGCTGACCGGCAAATACGGTGTCTTCAATAAGGGCAGTATTTATATGGTTTACCGGGATCTTCGAGGCGTGATGCTGAAAAAGACCGTGCCCCAGCCGGTATCGCCCTTGAAACCGGTCAGCATCGATGAGCCGGCCAGGATCGATGCCGAAGTCCGCCTGATCGAGGTGCAGGTCAACGGGCAGGACGGGCACACGCTCGGCGTGATCGATTCACTGGAAATTCTGCCTGAGAAATAAACCCGTTTTCAGGAACGTTATCATCCAAACCATGATCCCGGCTTCCTGATCCGATCTTTCCTGTATGCATCATGGATAAACTGAATATCAATAAATACGATCTGCCTGACGGATGGACCATTCTGGCCGGGAAAACCGACCTGGATAACGACTTGCTCAGCACGCGCATCGCGCGTCAGAACGATCTCTGGTTTCACGTGCGCGGTATGCCGGGCAGCCATGTGGTGCTGCAGTCCGCGGCAGGAGAACGTCCGGATAAGTCCCTGATCAGGACGGCTGCGGCCGTGGCCGCCTGGCACAGCAAGGCCAGAAACGGCGGAAAGGTCGCCGTGTCGTATACGGAGGCCAAATATGTCAGCAAATCACCGCGAAGCAGGCCGGGCACGGTCATGATACGCCACGAGCGGGTGATTCAGGTCAAACCGTGCCTGCCGGAAGCAGGGGAGGAATGATGAGCAGCCGTTTCCGGCAGAACGACAGGCTGGTTTATACGACCGGGGACAGAGAAGCCCTGTGTCCGGAATGCGGAGAACCCCTGGACCTGTGTTCCGGTCATGACCGGCCGCCGGACCGGGTGAAAAATGACGGAATTGTCCGCATACGGCGTGAAGTGAAGGGACGCAAAGGCAAGACAGTCACCACATTGACGGGTTTTCCGCTTCCGGATCAGGCACTCGGGGAACTCGCATCCGATCTCAAACGTTTTTGCGGCACCGGCGGTTCGGTCAAGGACGGTGTGATTATCATTCAGGGCGATCATGGTTCGAAGATACTGCCCTGGCTTGAAAGCCGCGGATTCAAGTCCAGGATAGCGGGGGGATAACTTTTTAAAATTAACGGTTGCATTTTTCCATTTAAGTCTCAATTTTAGAAGTGCCGGTAAAACTTTTCCGTTATCTGATTTCATTACCATGCCGGAGGTGTTGATATGAAAAAGTGTGCATTTCTGTTCATACTCATCAGCCTCTGGTTTGTCTCAGGGTGTGCACCGTCACACTATACCCTGGGCAAACAGTATCTGGAAGCTGAGGAGTATGAAAGTGCCATGGCCGAGTTTGAACTGGCCAGGCAGAACGATCCGGACGATCCGGAACTGCTTCGCGATATCGGTATTGTTCATTACAGCCAGCTCGATTTCGACAAGGCCACGAATTATTTGCTTCAGGCGTTTCTCCAGGATTCCACGGACGGCAGGACCCTGTTTTATCTGGGCACCGCATTTGAAATTACCAAGAAATACGACATGGCCAGGGACATTTACAGACGATACATCGACGTGGATCCCGGTGCGGATATCCGCAGCTGCATCGAGGGCCGTCTCGAGAAACTGATCCGTCTTGAAATGCAGGAGTCCGCAAGAACGGCCCTCCTGAACGAGAGCGGCCTGGACGTCAATGCGGTGTCCGACAGCGCCGTTGCGGTTCTGTATTTTCAAAATGCAGGACGGAATCCCGAGCTGGATCCGATTCAGAAAGGCCTGGCCGACATGATCATTACGGATCTGTCCAAAGTCAGGCAGCTGACCGTGGTCGAGAGGCTCCGGCTTCAAAAACTTTTCGAGGAAATGGGGCTGGGCATGACCGGACTCGTGGATGACAAGACGGCGCCCCGTGTCGGCAGACTGCTGGGCGTATCCCGTCTGGTCAAGGGGACCTTCATGGACCTGAGCGGTGACCGGCTGCGTATCGATGCCGGTACCATTGCCGTGAAAACCGCAGGCCGGCTGACGATGACGAAGGAAGAGGGGCGGCTGGAAGACCTGTTCAAAATGGAAAAGAACCTGGTGTTCTCGCTTCTGGACCGCATGCATGTGACACTGTCCCGGGAAGAGCGGGATGCGATCGAAATCCTCGAGACCGAGAATATCCTGGCATTCATGGCCTACTGTAATGCGCTGGATTATGAGGACCGGGGCATGATTGAGCAATCGGCGGAGTTTTACAGAGAGGCGCTTCAGCTGGATCCCGGTTTTAAGAAAGCGCAGGAACATCTCGAGATTGCGGAGAATCTGACGGCCAGCGCCATGACTGCACCGGAATTCGAACAGCAGCTTGCCGCAGGACGGGACGAACCGGAAACGGCGGAAACCGGAACCGGAGCCGGAACGGAGTCCCATGAACCGGGAACCGCCATTGCCGAAACACCGGTTTCTGCAGTCATGGATCAGATCAATCATACAGGAGCCGTTCTGGATCAGGGATTCTTGCCCGGTCTGGATTCCAGAAAACCCACGCAGGAACAGGGTCAGCCCATATTCGGCGGATCCGCGAGTTTCGAAATCGTCGTTCCCCTGCCCGCGCCGGAGATCAACGGAGGCGGGCAATGAAGCGATTCTGTTTGATATCGGCTGTCATTGTCCTGAGCCTAATCAAAGGTGTCGTGTCCGGACAATCCGTTCGCCTTCAGTCCCCGCAGCAGATTGATGCCGGCTGTGGTTTTCAATACTGGAAGGCCGGGGATGACCAGGTGACCCAAATTGCGCTCCCCATGACTTTCGTTTATCCGCGCAGTTCAAAATGCACACTCTATGCAAAAACATATCCTGCAGCCACGAATCTTCATGTCGGCTCGGATTACAGCCTGGGCGGTCTTTCGGATATCAAGCTTGGCGGATACTATCTGACATTGAACGATGAACTGCTGGTCACGTTCGGCATGAACCTGCCCGTGGGACGCAGCGCCCTGAAATCCGATGAAATGCCCGTGGCCGGTGTGATGACGATTCCGGCGTTCGAATTCGACGTACCCAGCCTGGGACAGGGATTTGACATGCAGCTGGGCATGAATACGGCATGGGAA
Organism: bacterium; assembly: GCA_016930535.1. Taxonomy (GTDB): domain Bacteria; phylum Zhuqueibacterota; class QNDG01; order QNDG01; family JAFGCO01; genus JAFGGN01. The sequence continues at coordinate 189,434 of JAFGGN010000046.1, read as the reverse complement.
GCGGGCGATTTCATTATCGGTTACGGTGTATCCTATCTTTTCAAGGGGCCGTACAGTCCTTACGACGGCCTGGATCTGAGTTACAATCCCGGAGATGAATTGACCATTACATGGGGCGTTCAGCGTCAGGTGACATGGTTTCGGCGTGATATGCATGTCATGGCCGATATGCTCTATACCGGATATGGTCCGGACAAGACGGACGGCAGCCGGGTCTTCTCGTCCGGGGACCGCGTCATTCTTCAGCTTCTGTCGCGCTTCAGGGAGAAGGGATGGGATGTGGCCGTTTATATACGGCAGCGCATCAAGGCGCCGAACCGGTACGGAGCGGATATCACCCTGCCGCCGGATGCCAAAAATGCAAACGGCAATCAGTTTCAGATGCTGACCCAGGCGTATTATCCCTATCGCCCGGACCTGCGGATCAAGGGAATCGCGGACCTGAAAATATATGCCTCCAACGATTACGGCTCAGGCGGCGCCTTTCTGATCGGGGTCGGAGGCGGCGGAGAAAAAGTCATCTCACCCAAAATGACCGGAACCGGGGAATGCAGGCTGTATTTCGGGAGCCTGAAACAGAGCGTGCAGGGTTCCGGTGTTTTCGGTCTCAGGCTGATGGGAGGGATTCGCTATGAGTTTTAAAACCCGTGAAATAGCAGCCATCCGGATTGCGGCTTCCGCAGTCCTGAGCCTGACCGTGCTTTTTATCTGCAGCCGTTGCGGGATGTTCCCGACGCAGACGGGGAATGGTGTCCCCGTGTTTTCCATGCAAATTCAGTATTCGGGGCAACTGTGTCCCGGTTCGACATTTCCGTTTTTCCGGAAGGGGGATTCCGGATCCGTACATGGATTGGCCAAATCATTTTCAGTGCACAGTATCGATGCGGTCCGGGTCATGGTACTCGATTTCTCCAAATACAAGGATCTCGAGGAATTCTGGAACTCCGAGGAATATTCGGATTTTCTGATCATCGCCAGAGAATGGACAGGGGATATCGATGAATGGGCGGAATGGGAAAGAATTTTCAGCAAGGCTTTTTCCATCGCGTCCAATCAGACCATATCCATCGAAGGGGATACGGCACGTGGTATTGTTCCGGGCGTGTCCGGATTGAATTACTTCATCGTAGCCATGCTGGAAAAAGGGAAAATCAAATATGCCGGGGAATCTCATGCGCGGGCCGAGGAAGGGAAGACCAGAAACGTGGAAGTGCAGATGTATGAATGGCTCGGTGAACCGGATGAATATCCCTATTACTATTACGAGGAACCCGTGGACAGTATTGTCGTGAGCCCTTCGGAGGCCGTTGTCCAGGGAGGGATGGTCCAGCAGTTTACATGCCGAATTTATTTCTCGGACGGAACCATGCTCGATGACAGCAATGATGTGATCTGGGCGAATGATCCGGAGCTTGCCGGTACGATTTCCGCGGACGGCCTATTCCAGGCCAGTACCACCACAACCGGAACGGAAATCATCACGGCGGTGTATTATACAACAGCGGGGGGCAATTACACGGACACGGCCACGGTCACCGTGATTCCCTATATCATCGGACCCTATCCCCCCTGATTCGGACCGGATCCGTCCTCAGGAACGGGAACCGGTTTCAGGAGATTGGTAACCGGACACAGAGCGGACCGTATTCGATCCCGGGAATTCAGATTCTTGGGAAGTCCATCGTCCGCAAAGCGTATATGCTGAACAGAAAACTGATTATACTTCTGGCAATATCGCTGATATTGCGTGTGTTCCTCGTTTTCCGGACTCCGGTATCCTGGAATCCGGAATCACACGGTTTGCAGGCGTTCAGCGATGAAGCCTCACATGTCAATTATGTCCGCTACCTGATTCAGAATCGATCGCTGCCCGTACAAATGCATCATGTTCAGGAACCGGATGCCTTTGTCCGCAACGAATTTGAATATAATCAGCCGCCTCTTGCCTATATATTCACCGCAGTTGCGGCTTCAGCATTCCGGATTTCACCGGACGGGAACGCACTTCTGTATTTCTGCAGGTGTTTCGCCTGCTTACTGGGTCTGATCACCCTGATCCTGTTCCACCGGTTTCTTCAGAAATCAGGCTTGCTCAAGTCGGCCTTTTTTTTCACCATGGTGTATGCCCTGATGCCGGTCCACTGGCGGCACACCTCGGTGTTCGGAAACGATGTTTTCCTTTGGATCGCGGTTCTGGTGCTGCTGATGCTGATCGTTGAGAAAAACCGTTCCGTGTCCTGTTATACAAACCGGTTCATCGAGGGATTCGTTCTCGGTCTGGGGCTGTGGATCAAGTTGTCCATGATCACGGTTGTGGCCGCGTATTTACTGGCCGGCATGCTGCAGAAAAAGAGATGGCGGGACTGGATCATTCCGGCGTTAACCGGATGCGTGATCATTGCACCGGTTTTGATCCGCAACGGGCTTCTTTATCATGATGTTTTCGGTATTGCGGTCAGTCACGGGCCGGTGCAGGACGCGCTCCACACGCTGAAAGTCACGATGATTTTTGAATTTGTGCGGGGCCTGCTCACCGGATTTGTCTATCCATTCGACACGCTGTTGATTCCGTTCTTTCTCAGGCTGCCGGGATATGTGCTGTGGATATGCCTGTTCGGCTGTTTTACGGTTTATTATTTCCGTCTGAACTGGCTGCACATCAGGGAGCACGACCTGGGCTTTCCGGGAATACTCAGTCTCATGATCGGAACCGCCGTGATTTCTGTCATTTATTACAACTGGTGGCATTTCCAGACCGAATTCCGCCATATTTTTTACATGATGCCGCTCGTTTTATGGCTCGCCGCATTCGGACTCTCGAACGGAAAGCACATAATAACCAAGGGCATTATCGTGCATGCACTTGTTTATCCGCTCTGCCTGATATTGACCTGCATTATTTGAAAAAGGGCAAGTATGAAAAGAATCTTGATTGGAATTGCGCTCTTCGGCACGGCTCTCCGGATTTCAGGTCAGGCGGATGTGCCTGAACGATCCATCCACTACAGGCCCGGCGATTGGATCAGTTATCCGGTTCTGCGTTTTCAGTCAAGCGTGGCGCTCGGTGACGAGACCGTGTATATTGGAACGACCGGAGGGATTCTGCGCTATCATCTTTTTCATCACGAATGGGACTGGCCGTTTACCTACAGCGACGGTCTGGAGAATGGGGATGTCGGAACGCTCGTCTTCGACCGGAATTCCGGATATCTGTGGTGTGCCACACCCGCCGGGATCAGTTATCGCGAACCAGCCTCGGAATACTGGAGAACCATTCATGGGATTCCGGATCTGACCCGCACCATCCGGCTCGGAGTGGGAGACACCTATGTGTGGGCCGGGACGGGCCAGGCTGTTTACCGTATAGACAGAACCACGGGTTTTGTCTGGGCTGATCAGGTCGATCCGTCCGGTGATCATGTGATCTGGCACGAACACGGAAGCTGCCTGGACTCCCGGTACTTTCTCGATCCGAAGTATATCTTCGTTCCCTCGGGTATTCAGGACATGTACCTGCGTCAATATCCGGCCACGGATTGTGTCAGGGACCCTTACCAGATCCGGTGGATCAGTACGTGGGGTCTGGGAACGGGCAGGGCGGATGAGCGTACGCTGGACCTGGATTTTGAGGCGGCGGGTCCGTATTCATCCGACATTTGCGCCATGGCCTGGGATTCCGAAGGCATGTGGATGGGGGGACATCCGGTCGCCTCGGAACCCCCCGGTATCACATACTGGAACATGGAAAGCTCCACATGGCGTTATTTCGAGGCCAAAACCATACCCGGCCTGAGAAGCGATGCAGTCAACGCGATCGTTCCGTTCGAATCGGCCGTCTGGTTCGCTACGGATGACGGCCTGGCCAGGTATGATCCGGAGGAAGACAGCTGGCGCACATTTACCGAACAGGACGGATTATGGGACGACAAAGTGACCTGCCTGGCGACGGATGAAACCATGTTGTGGGTGGGTACGGCATACGGTCTCAGCCGCGTCCATCTGGCAAGCGGCGTGATTAAAAAAGTCAATGATGAACGGCTGAATCACCGGCGTATTTTTCAGCTGGATGTGGATGACGGGGTGTGGGCCGGCACGGACCGTGGCATTGCCCGTTATACTGCGCAGGATAACCGGTGGGAAATGGTCGAGGGATATGCCGGCATGCTGCCTCAGGAGATTACGGCGGTGGCCGTGTTCGGGCATGAAGTCTGGTTCGGCACATCGGACGGTGTGGAGATGTTCGACCGTGCCGGACAGACATGGACCGGATTTCCGGGTTCGCATTTTCCCGTGAAAGAGAGAATACACTGCATTCTTCCTGACAACACCTGTGTCTGGGTGGGAACGGATGAGGGTGTATTCAAATATATCCGCGATGAGGACCGGTGGAAACAATATACTGTCAAAGACGGGCTGCTGAACGATTCCGTCCGCTGGATGCTTCTGGACGGTGACGACATCTGGTTCGGCACACCACTGGGCCTCACACGATTTTACTGGAACGCTCCGTACCGGGTGGATTGATACGGAACCATCTGAGTTTTGAAATTTAAATGTCCGCAGGACATGGATCAACTTTCCCTTGATACCCAATGCTCCCCGAAAGGAGGCGACCTATGCAGAATGCCTTTTTAAATGTACCGGTTCCTAAGAACGAATCCGTGCTGCATTATGGACCGGGCAGTCCCGAAAAACTGACCCTGAAGGATAAAATCAAGGCGCTGAAATCTCAGAAGCTCGAGATTCCGGCCAGGATCGGAGGCCGTGAGATACGCACCGGAAAAACGGGAAAATGCGTGTGTCCGCATGACCATGCGCATGTGCTCGGCGAATATCATCTGTGCGGTGAGGCGGAGGTCAAGGCGGCCATCGGGGCTGCGCTGAATGTGAGAAAGGAATGGGCCGCCGTACCGCTCGAGGGCCGGGCTGCCATCTTTATCAAAGCTGCCGAGCTGCTGTCCGGACCCTGGCGGGCGGCACTCAACGCGGCCAATATGCTGAATGCGAGCAAGACAGTATACCAGGCTGAAATCGATTCAGCCTGTGAATTGATCGATTTTTTACGAATCAATCCGTTTTACATGCAGAAAATCTATCAGCAGCAGCCGTCTTCGTCGCGCGGTGTCTGGAACTATGTGGAACAGCGGCCGCTCGAGGGATTTGTGTTCGCCATCACGCCGTTCAATTTTGCTTCCATCGCGGGCAATCTGCCGACCGCTCCGGCCATGATGGGCAACGTGGTTCTGTGGAAACCGGCTTCGTCGACCGTATACATCGCCCATTTCATTATGGAACTGCTCCGTGCGGCGGGGCTGCCCGACGGTGTGATCAATCTGGTTCCCGGTTCGGGCCGTGAAGTCGGGGATCCCGTGCTCGCCAGTCCGGATCTTTCCGGGATTCATTTCACAGGATCGACATCGACGTTTCGTGAGCTCTGGAAAACCACGGGACGCTGCGTCCGGCAGTATAAACAGTGGCCGCGAATCGTGGGTGAAACCGGGGGCAAGGATTTCGTGTTCGCCCATGCGTCCGCCGATGTGCAGGCGCTGGCTGTTGCACTTGTGCGTGGTGCATTCGAATATCAGGGGCAGAAATGTTCGGCGGCTTCCAGGGCCTATATTCCGGAATCCCTGTGGCCGGCACTGAAATCCCTGGTGACGGATATGATGGCTGAAATCAAGATGGGAAATCCCGAGGATTTTACGAATTTTATGGGAGCCGTGATCGACAAAGGCGCATTCGAAGACATTACGGGATATATCAAGTATGCCGCAGAATCCGGAGATTCGGACATTCTTTTCGGCGGCGGTTACGATGATTCGAAAGGGTACTTCATCGAACCCACGCTCGTTCTGGCCAAAACGCCCAAACACAAACTGATGGAAGAGGAAATTTTCGGTCCGGTCCTGACCGTTTACGTATACAAGGATGCGGCCTATGAAGAAACCCTGCATCTCTGTGACGAAACATCGCCGTACGGTTTGACAGGGGCAATCTTTGCCGCGGACAGGAAAGCGATTGTCATGGCCATGGACATTCTCCAGAATGCGGCCGGCAATTTTTATATCAATGACAAACCCACGGGGGCCGTGGTCGGACAGCAGCCGTTCGGCGGATCCAGGGCATCCGGAACCAATGACAAGGCAGGGAGCATGCTGAACCTGCAGCGCTGGGTTTCCCCCCGCACGGTCAAGGAAAACTTCGTTCCTCCGGTGAATTACAGGTACCCGCATATGGATGAAGCGTAGGGCCGGCCTGTTTTGTCATGAACCGGCGGCGACGGTACGGATATATAAAAACCTGATCACCGGAGCGGATACGCGACGCAAATGGATCCTTGTTGCAGGTATGGCCGGCGGGTTTGGCACAGGGTTTGTAATATATATTGTTTTGGACCTTAATTCCATTCACTCGCACGACCGGCGTTCGTCGGGTTTGACTGGAGGTGTGTATGAGAACGATTCGAAAAAGTCCGGGCTCTGGCCTGGTATTGGCGCTTTTCTTCAGCGCACTTGCATTCCGGTGTTCCTTCAAGAATCCGGAGGCTCCGACATGGGACGTGGATTATGTGTTTGCGTTTATCAACGAAACCTATACCATGCAGGAACTGATCGATGATGAAAAGAAGCTGATTCTTGGTGGGGATGGGACTGTTTTCTACGTTCACGAGCAGAAATTCGATACTTTGGGCGTTGATGAGTTCATGGATGTCGGCAAGGTGGATACCACCGGTGAGATTCCCGTGATTCCGTTTCAGGATACCACCTGGCACGAGCTCACATTGAACGAGAGCGTGATCGTCAAAGATGCTGAGCTTGAATCCGGCAATCTGCGGCTAAATATCCAGAACAATACGGATGTCAAGCTCGATATGACCGTGATCCTGCCCTTCCTGTTCGACGAAACCGGTGAAAAGTACGCGTTTCACGTTGAAAATCTGGCTCCCAATCAGATCAAGGATAAATTCGAAGATCTTCAGGGCTGGCGTCTCAGGCCGAGGATCGAAAACGGGAAAAATGTGGTCAAATACGGCATACTGGCCACATTCGAAGGAACACCGGAATCGGTTCTTGATTTCGTTACGGTCAAGATGTCCATCACCGATATGACCGTCAGCAGTTTTCAGGGATGGCTGGACGACATGAAAGTGCCTCTTGCGGAAGTGAAACAGGATCTCGACCTTCCTGAAGAACTGGACGGCATGCGGGTAGGCGCCGTCAAGGCGACGCTGAACATCTTTAACACATTTGAAAGTCTGCCGGGCAAGGTGGACCTTGAAATCCGGGGCGTGCGTGAAAACGGAGCGACCGAGACCGCTTCGATGTCCCAGCTGGACCTGGTGACCGGGGACAATCCGATCAACCTGGTCGGGCTCGACAATGTGATCAATCTGTACCCGAAATATCTCGAAATCCAGGGGGAAATGCAGATCGGAGGCGGTTACGATCCCGACCACATGCTGGATATCAAACAGGGTGATTATATTCTGGCCACTGCGATGATCCAGATTCCCCTTGTTTTCGAATTCCCGCCGAACCTGGTGAACGATCTTCCCGTGGACACCCTGGACCTGAACGAGGATGACGACCCCCCGAAAGAGGGGGAGGATCCCCAGGATAAGGACAACGGAAAACAGCTCAATGAGATCATACGGGACAATGTGAATTATGCGGGACTGCTGGTGTTTGCGGACAACCATTTTCCGGTCGGGGGAAAAATCATGCTGATTTTTTCCAATTTACGCGGGGACAGCACCATTTATGATCCGCTGCTGCGCCATCCGACGGATGTGGTGAAGGAAATCGACCTGCGGCCTGGAACGGTCGGCGGCGGAGCCGGAACCAAGGAAAATCCGAATATCGTGATCGCTCCCTCCGCCAACGAATCGAATCTGGTGCTCGAAAAGGACGAGTTGAGACTGTTCGAATCGCCCGAAGTGTACTTCGGCATGCAGATCACGCTTTATCCGACCTTGGATATGGTGAAGGTGAATCCCGAAGATTACATCACGGTCAGGGGGCGCATGCAGCTGTCGCTGAATACCAAGCTGCCGGATGAGGATGAAGATGAGGAAGGAGGTGCGCAATGAGAAAGCGGACAGGATGCATACTGACAGCGGTATTGGTTCTTGTTCTGGCCGCTTCAGCGGTCCGGGCGCAGATGACATCCAGGGCACTGGGCATGGGAAGCGCCTATACGGCGCTCGCCAGGGGCGTGCATGCGGCGGACTGGAACCCGGCCAATCTGGGACTTCCGGATAACCCCAAGTTCTCCATGTCCTTTATAGCCGCCGGCGCACAGATCGGGAACAACAGTTTTACGCAGGGCATGTACAACAAGTACGTGGGCAAGGCGCTGTCACGGAGCGATGTGGCGGATATTATGAGCAGCATTCCGGATGGCGGGCTCCGGTTCGGCGCTCGGGGCGCGGTGCGGGCCCTGTCATTCTCCGTGAACCGGTTTGCCGTAACCATCGGCGGTGATTTCGGCGGTTATGCAAACATCGAAAAAACCATTTTCGAATTCATTTTCGAGGGCAATGAACTGTATCGTGATTATAATATGGATGACATCGACGGTGGCGGGGAGGGCGTGGGCCTGCTGGGGTTTTCATATGGCGATCAGATCGAGGCGGACTGGGCCGAGATTTTAACGGTCGGAGGCAGGCTGAACTTTTTATACGGTTTCGGATACGCCAAAATCGAGAAATCCCAGTTCGATGTCCGTTTTGACGATTTCGGATTCAACATTCATGGAGACTACGAGGCGAGAACCGCCAGCGGCAACATGGGATGGAGCCTGGATGCGGGCTCCTGTGCCAGGATTAACGACAAGCTGACCGTGGGCGTGACACTGTCCAACCTGCTGGGCAATCTGTCCTGGGACAAGGACATCAAGCAGGTTATGGGATACATCGATGCGGACTCGGTTGACGCCCTCGATTTCGAAGAAAAAGAAGGCGAGGAGGATCTGGTGGCGGATTCGTCCTGGTCTGAGGACGGAAGCCGGTTTTCGACCCGCCTTCCGGTTCAGCTGCGCATGGGCGCGATGTATGAAGAAGGCGATTTTATCATGACCGCCGATTATGCCCAGGGATTCGGCACATCTGCATGGATGAATGCCGTGCCCCAGTTCAGCTTCGGCACGGAATGGCGCAGGGTCAAATGGCTGCCGCTCCGCATGGGTGTGCTCCTGGGCGGCCGCTTCGGATTCGGCACGTCATTCGGCTTCGGCCTGCGTCCGGGCGGCTTCATCTGGGATGTAGCCGTCATGAACCGCGGTTTCGTTACGGGCAACAGCAGCAAGGGCCTGATCGTGGCCACGGAAATTGGAATGGAACTTTAAAAGCAAGAATAAAGAACAAAGAACGAAGAACAAGGAAAAGATTAAAGAAATAAAATTAAAGATTAAGGAAAAAGAGTAAGAACGGCAGGCGACGGGGGCAGGTGATACCGGCTGAGTGAAGTGCGGGTGACGGTTGGCAACCTTCAATACGGGGACGGCTTGATTTCCAAGAGGAGACAATCTCAGATGCTGATACCCATTATCATTATGGCGGTTCTGGCCGTCGGCATGGTCGTTTTGGGCCTCATACGCGGTCAGGGCGAACATGTCACGGGTCTGAAATCCGCCTGGACCATGACCCTTCAGGTGCTTCCGCTCCTGCTGCTGGCGTTCGTGGTGGCCGGTATGATACAGGCCCTCCTGCCCCAGCATCTGATTTCGAGATGGGTGGGTGCGGAATCGGGATTCAAAGGCATTCTGATCGGTACGGTGGCGGGTGCCCTGACACCGGGCGGCCCTTACGTGAGCCTGCCGGTCGTGGCCGGCTTCATCAGGGCGGGCGCCGGTGTGGGCACCATGGTCGCGTTCATCACCGGCTGGTCCCTGTGGGCCGTGAACCGTATTCCCATGGAAATCGGTATTCTGGGATGGAAGTTCACGGTCATCCGGTTCGTATCCACACTTGTTTTTCCGCCCGTGGCCGGGCTCATCGCGCAATGGCTGTTCTCGGGAGTGAAAATATAGGAAGCCGCTCATCGCCCGCGCCAGTGAGTCCAGGCCGGGTACCATCCACATTTTTTCAGGGTTTATCCCGCACAGATCGCAAGAATTGCTTTTGGAAATAATTCGTAACAGGCTTATATTGGCCATAATCACACCAATGAAACTGCACAAGAAAATGGCTGATATTAGCTATTCCGATATGTCTCATATAAGCCACCTCCCTGAACAATGGCTTATACAGGCCATAAATGTCTTATATAAGACATTTGGGTAGAGAGGTATTTGATTGCATAATATCACGTTATGCAAAAAATATTATTGGGAAAAATTTAATGCCAAAATTTGTAACAATAGATGATTATATAAACGCGCAGCCAGCGCAAAATGCTTTAAGATTAAAAGAATTAAGAAATGCGATTTTAGAAGCTGTACCTGATGCTGCAGAAACATTCAATTATGGCGTTCCTGCTTTTGCTCTTGTTAAAAATGGTAAAAGAGATCAACAAATTATGATAGCTGGTTTTAAGAATCATGTCGGGATGTACCCTCATCCAACAGTTATTGAAAAGTTTGAAAAAGAACTTTCTACTTTTAAGCAGGGTAAGGGATCTATTCAGTTTCCATTGGATAAACCTATTCCTAAAACTTTGATAGTGAGAATGGTAAAGTACAGGAAAAAACTAATTTCCGATAAATGATAACGTCCAAGAAAAAAATAGCCACTGGTGTTGTGCATGACATACCAGCAGACTTGCGAGAGATTTTAAATTCTGATAAAGTGGCACTAGAATTATGGGAAAGCATTACACCGCTTGCTCGTAATGAATGGATCTGTTGGGTTGAAAATGCCAAGAAACAAGTAACAAGACAAAATAGAATAGATAGAGTACGATCAGAACTTAAAGATGGTAAACGAAGACCATGCTGCTGGGCTGGGTGTCCTCACCGAATCAAAAATGGCAAGATTTCTTGATATTACAGATGCATAACAACGGGCTGAACGCGGATCGCTAAAGCTTACTATTTATTATATTTTTGAAGGTTTGGTCTTAAACCGTAAACTCGTAAAATGTTGGTTGGCTCGCGACCGGTTAGCCCCGACGTTACAAGTATAATTTCTTCTTGATATTACACAATTAATTGTGTAAATTTATACACACTATTTCAAGGAGAATAAAATGGCGACAAATTTGGCAATTGATGATTCACTAATTGAAGAAGCAAAAACAATTGGTCATCATAAAACGAAGAAAGCGGCGGTTACGATTGCATTAAAAGAATATATTCAAAGACATAAACAGTCTGAGATTATACAACTTTTCGGGAAAATTGACTATGACAATACATATGATTATAAAAAACAAAGAACCATAAAATGAAAATATTGGTTGATACATGTGTATGGTCATTGGCTCTAAGGCGCACTAATGACAAAAGTATTGAACTAGTAAAAATATTGAAAACTTTAATTCTCGAGCAGAAAGTTCAAATGATCGGGCCGATCAGACAAGAACTGCTTTCAGGAATAAAATCTAAAAAACAATTTGATAATTTAAAATCCTACCTATCAGCATTTCCTGATTTCCCCATTAAAACTCAAGATTATGAATTAGCTGCAGAATATTTAAATATAAATCGCAAGAATGGAATTCAAGGCTCAAATACAGATTTCTTAATATGTGCACTTTCTCATAATTATAATATGCCAATTTTTACAATTGATAAAGATTTTGAACTCATTGCAAAACGTTGCCCAATATTATTATATCAAGCAATGTAGTGGATCTCATATGCGTCCATATAAAAATTGCATTGAGAGAGTGACATGAAAAAAACATTAACAATCTCATTTTTCATCATCATAATTAATACGGTCAGTTGTTCATTCACGGGGAATGAAATGACCGATGAACAACGGTATGGCCAGAAACCTCCGGGAAAAGTACCGGAACCAATAAATACAGAAAAATACGAATGTGGATTTTCATTCGTTGATAGTGATAATTTTTATTTTGCTGGAAACGGGAGACCTGAAGGGAAAAGCAATCAATGTGATATTTATTGTACCAGGATGACGAATGGAATTTATGGATCTGCAGCCAATTTAGGTAATATCAATACCGAACGCAGTGAATGTGTTCTGGCGGTAGCGCCTGATGAAAAGTATATTGTTTTAACCCGCTACTTCCGGAAATCAGGAAAGAACGCTGTTGATTTATGTATCAGTTTTCGCACAAAGGACGGCAGCTGGACAGTTGCTGAAAAACTGGATTCACCGATAAATTCTCCCGGCTCGAATCATTCCCCAAGATTTTCTTTTGATGGCAAGTATTTCTTTTTCAGTCAAACAGATTTGGATACAGAAGTAACAAAAAATTATTGGGTAAGGTCGCGATTTTTTGATGAAATAGAAAAAACTGAGTCGAATGATTCAATCCAGAACGACCGATGATTTCAACGATATGCTAACCAGCCAGACCACCGGCTGCAAGCGGAAACAGCAAGCCAGATGTAATTTTCAATTTGAAGTGAGGCAGCGGATAAGCCCAATTGGTTTATGTCAAACAGTATTAGAAGGATTCTTTTCACTGCATATTTCGCTGCGCCGTTGAGACAGACAATATTGAAAATGAGAACGGGGAGTATTACTATGAAAAACAGGGTCAGCGTTATATTCATACTTCTTGTAACGGTTGAAATCAGTTTGTCTGGACGGTCAACGGAAGTTTTTGCTGAAACAGACGGCACCGTCACTTTGAACAGGGCCCTAAAACTGACACAAAGCGGCGATTATGTTGAAATTCCTCATGATGCAAGTCTTTCTCCGGCTAATATCACAATGGAATGCTGGCTCAACATGAATGGTGAAGTCGGCGAGCAGAGTGTCATTGAAAAACGCGATACCAATGGAGGGTATCAGCTCAGGATAGTCGGGAATACATACCCGCTTGGCGTTGCAGTCGTCATCAAGGATACAGAAGAAACCATCCTGGTAGTCAATCATCTGATCAAACGATACACATGGACCCATCTGGCGGCAACATATGACGGTTCTGTGATCAATCTGTATGTGAACGAAGATTTATCCGGCTCAAAGAATTCAAATAAGGACATCACCGGCACATCACGGCCCTTGCGAATTGGTGAGTATGGCGGTTATCCTCCGGGCTCATTCGGATTTCACGGACTGATCGACGATCTCCGTGTATGGAATACGGCACGCTCAGAAGCTGAAATTGAATCGAATATGAATGCAACAATTTCCGGGAATGAATCACACCTGATCGGGTATTGGAAGTTTGACGAAACTGGACCAACATGCACAGATGCCGGTTCCAATCAAAATCACGGATTATTACAGGGAAGTGCCGGAACGGTTCCGTCTACAGCGCCAATTGATCAAGAAGCGGCCAATCATGCAATGCAGCTCAACCATCAGGGGGCCATGGTTGAGATCCCTCATGCAGGTACGCTTGCTCCATCACACATAACACTGGAATGCTGGATCAAAAAGAATACGAATTTGAGTTATGAATATACCATAGCCGATAAAAGAGGGAATGGCAGCGGCTATAATTTACGTTTGGCGGGAACGGCATTTCCATTGGGATTATATATCTTTTTCGATGGAAATGGAAGTTCCGTGGGCGCCGGTTCGGGAAATTGCATTCATGCAAATACATGGGTTCACATTGCCGCAACTTATGATGGCAGTACGGCCTGTTTGTATCTTGACGGGGAATTGATCGCCTCGGGCGCAGGGGGTGTCGATATTTCCCAAAGCATATCATCGCTTCGTATAGGCGAACTGCAAGGTTTTCCCAATGCTTCACTTAACTTCTTCGGCGATATCGATGAATTCCGTATCTGGAATTATGCACGCAGCCAGGCTGAAATCAAAGCGGCAATGCATGAAAATTTAAGTGCGCTTGAAGCGGGTCTGATCGGATACTGGCGGTTTAATGAAGCAGCAGGATCTGTCGCTTATGATAAATCCGAATCTGAAAATCATGGTGTCATCAGCGCAAATGCTTCCTTTATCGAGTCAGGTGCACCTGTCGGATTTGTCCCGCCGCAAAAACCTGTTGGATTCAGGGCGATCGGGACGGATAATCTGGTCACGCTTCATTGGAAAGCAGGTGATCCCACCGATATTGACCACACTATCATTTACCGTGATGAAGACCGTGATTTTGAACCTGCGCCGGAAAATGTGATTGCCACTGTTGATCAGGCTGTGACAACCTTCCCGGATGCTTCTCTTTCGAACGGGGAGCAGCGCTATTACTGCATAAAATCTGTGGATTTTGAGGGGCATTCCAGTCAGCCAAGTCCAAAAGCGGCAGGGAAACCGGCTGAAATTTTTGAGAATTATTTAACCGGCGTCTATTATTACCCCTGGTACGGCGGCACGTGGGGACATTCCTGGCCGGGCAGTTATGTCCGTAATTATCTTGATCCCGCTCAAACGCCGGTGTTGGGGGAATACGATTCTAGGGACAGAAGCGTTATCCGCCAGCATCTGGATTGGTGCAATCAATATGACATTGATTTGTGGGTTTGCAGCTGGTGGGGTGTTCACAGCAGAGAGAATACGACCATTAAAGATTATATCATGCCTGAACTCACGACAAATGATGTACAATTTGCACTGTTTTACGAGTCGGCTATTTTAGGAGCTCTTCCCTGGGAGATCGATTCTGATTCGGAAGCGAAATTAATTGAGGATTATACATATATCGCGAATACGTACTTTGACCATCCGAACTATTTCAAAATCAATGACCGGCATGTGGTGTATATATATCTGAGTCATCTGTATCAGGGGGATTATATCGGTGCTTTCGCACATGTACGTCAAGCGATGAGTGACCTGGGGTATGACCTGTATCTGGTCGGTGATGAAATGGGTTTTGGTATGCCGACCGATCATATGAATTTTTTGGATGCCGTGACTGCCTATAATATGTTGGGAGCGCAGGATTACGGAATCGAGACGGATTTCTTTGGACTCCTCGGAACAACCTTCAGCAGCTGGGAAAAAGCCGCCGATGACCGGGATATGGCATTCATTCCCGTGGCAGTTACCGGATTTAACAACAGATCCAAGAATAAAACATCCCCCGGCAACTCTATTGTCGTTCCCCGTCAAAGTACCGAAGGCGCGGGCCAGACTTCCTATTTCGAAGAATATATCAAGGCCGGACGTCCATATGTCGATTCAGATTTAAAACTGATGATGATTACCAGCTGGAACGAGTGGCATGAGGACACGCAAATAGAACCTCTGAATGCTGCGCCTCCGACCAATCAGGATATCGGCGGTACGACGTATACCAACGGGTATTATTATGAAGGATATGGCATGAACAATCTGGAGGTTGTTCAGGACCTGCTGGCAAGCGGAACATCTCCTGTCGTTAAATCCATTCATCCTGTGCCGGTTAAATATGTCATTCTTCAAAACTATCCGAATCCGTTTAATCCGGCAACCATGATTATCTACCATATTAAAGAGCCATGCCAATTATCATTGAGAGTATACAATACAAAGGGGCAGGAAATAGAGACACTGGTCAGTGAATTTCAGGGAACCGGCAAATATTCTGTAAATTTTGACGCTTCTGGTCTGACCAGCGGAATTTATTTTTATCAATTACAATCAGACAAGAAAACCATTGCAACAGAAAAAATGATTTTATTAAAGTAAAAACCATATGACATATAACCTCTGTCTGCAATCGATACGTCCGCTTCCGGCTCATCATCCCGGATGCACACCTGAGACAAATGGTATGCCATATTATTCAGAATACAGTCAAAACAATATACTCACTTCGAGCCATTGAAAGTACAATAAAAGGATTCTTTGATGAATAAACCAACAGTATTCCTGGCGGCGGTTTTGATTATAATCTTCCTCAACAGTTGTTTTCATAATAGAACCTTTACCGGTGTCGAAGGATTGTGGATATCGGAAACCACTTCCGGTTTTGGCACGGGTGTACACAAGGTTGCTTTGCTGATCGGAAGAGATAGTACGAAAACGCTGACAGCCCGCGGTTTTTTCTTAAAGAACGACAAATTCAGAATGGAATGGAAGTTTGTTCATGTACAATATGATTCCATTGCACGAAGAATTTCAATGCTTGATTCGGATTCAGATACGTTGATATGCAGTCTGGACGCTGAAAATCAAAGGCTTCAAGGTGCCCTCCATACACAGAATCAAACCAAAGAACCGTTAAACTTTATGCGTGCCGGCAGCAATCTTCGCATATTATGCTACCCGTGGATTCCGGACCGGAACGGTCGGATCGTTTACAGGTATAACCGGCCTGAGCCATGTGATGAATCTCTGCAAACGGATTCCATTTTCAAATTTGTAAAAGATTCAACGGCGGTTTACAACCTGATGGATAAGATCATGAATCACGAATTCGGACGGCTGGAATCCATATTAATCATCAAGGACCAAAAACTGTTGCTTGAAGAGTATTTTTACGGCTATAATCGAACGACCCCTCATCGTATCAACTCATGCACGAAAAGCATTACTTCTTTGCTGTTGGGAATCGCTTTGGACCGCAAAAAAAGAATGAAAACAGATCAGTCCGTTTTTAATTTTTTCCCGCAATATGATTCATTAAAAACACCTGAGAAGGAACGAATCACGCTAAAACATGTTTTAACAATGACTGCCGGGTTCAGTGATGAAGAGGGACCTGAAGATCCCGGACCGGATAATTTTATTCAATACATACTTGACAGTCCCATGGAAACAAATCCGGGAGAGAAATTCAGATACAGCGGAAAATGCACAAATCTTCTCGGCGGCATCATATATCACCTTGAAAGCAAGCAGGCTGATGAATTTGCACAGGAAGTTCTCTTTAATAAACTGGGTATTTCGGATTTTAACTGGGAAAAAGAAAACGGTGTGGTTCCGTGTGACGCCGGACTTGAAATGGTTCCGAGAGACATGGCTAAAATCGGTTTAATGGTTATCAATAACGGTATTTGGAATGGCGAACAAATCGTCCCCAAAGAATGGATCGTTATTTCAACGAAACCGGTTGTCGCAGAAAGCGCGTTTTTTGATTACGGATATCAATGGTGGTACAGATCGAAACGCAATAAATGCTGGTGGGATGATCCGGTTCATGGGGGAACAACTGAGCACGATATGTTTTTGGCGCTTGGTGCCGGCGGGCAATATCTTATGATCATAAAAGATCTGAATATGGTCATCGTAACCACTGCATCCGATTATAATAATGATGGTACGGCTCATCAGAAAGTACCTATGGTTATAGAAGAAATCGTACCGATTTTTGAACAGGACTGATTTAAGCGTAAAAGGATTTTGCAGCGGTATAACCGCATCAAGCGGACGGCGGACCGCAGCGGCCGGGCCTTGCGTTGAATGTCTGACATGAATTGATAGTGCAACAGGTTAAAAGCATTCAAACAGCAAAGAAAGTGGAAATGAAATGAAAAAACGGATGATTATCAGCGTATTGCTGTTCAGCTTTTCATTTGCTGAAGCACAAAATGATATCAGAAATCAAATGATCGTGGCACAGGACGGCAGCGGCGATTTTACCGGCATTCAGGAGGCAATTGACGCGACCAAGGCATTTCCTCCGGAACCGGTTGCGATTATTATAAAAAACGGCGTTTACCATGAAAAAGTCAGGATTCCATCCTGGAACACCACCCTGTCGCTCATTGGCGAGGATGTGGAAAAAACCAGAATTATCTGGGACGACTATTTCGGTAAAATCGACCGCGGCAGAAACAGCACATTCTTTACATATACCATGATAGTGGAGGCGGACGATTTTTATGCTGAAAACATCACTGTCGAGAATTCGGCAGGCCAGGTCGGACAGGCTGTTGCCATACATGTCGAAGGGAATCGCTGCCGGTTTAACAACTGTCAATTTTTGGGCAATCAGGATACCGCGTATCTCGATGGGGAAAACAGCGTCCAGCTGTTTACCAATTGCACGATAACAGGGACAACCGATTTTATATTCGGTTCGGCCACGGTCGTTTTTAAAGAATGTACCATTGTCAGTAAAAGGGATTCGTATATCACAGCAGCCAGTACTGCCAGAGGGAAGGAGTTTGGTTTTGTGTTTTTCAATTGCAAACTCGAAGCGGCCGAAAATGTCAATAAAGTATTCCTCGGACGCCCCTGGAGGCCTTACGCAAAAACGGTTTTCATTGAATGTGAATTGGGACAACACATCTGTGCAGAAGGCTGGCAGCAATGGAGCAATGCGGATAATTTAACGGCAACTTTTTATGCTGAATACAAGAATCATGGCGCAGGTGCCAGTACGGATAAACGGGTGGAGTGGGCACATCAATTAACCCGGGAAGAAGCACAAAAATATACACTTGAAAATATCCTGGGAGCATGGAATCCCGAATAATTGCGGGTGTTGAAGTATCGTACCTTTATTTGAAAGCGTGCCTGAATATGAATGCCGGAATAAAAACCGAATTAATCGCACCATGCGGAATGAACTGTGCGATTTGTATGGGGCACCTGTTAAGGGAAAAAAACAAATGCCCGGGCTGCCGGGACGGGAGTGCGAACAAACCTGTAAGCTGTGTCAGATGTATCATATTGAATTGCGGTTTACTGAAAAATAACAATTTGAAGTATTGTTCGGCGAAGTGTGAAAAGTATCCATGCACACGATTAAAAAATTTGGATAAAAGATACCGGACCAAATATAATATGAGTATGATTGAAAATCTGGAAAACATTGCACAACAGGGAATCAGGGTGTTCGTCAAAAACGAAAAGATCAGGTGGACCTGTCCGGAATGCGGCGGTATTATTTGTGTCCATCGTGGATATTGTTCGGAATGCGGAAAATAAAGGATATTCAATTTGGAACAGATTGGTTTTTATTAAGGGTTGTATCACCAATGCCGGTTTTGGTAATTCTGAGCCATCATTTCCTAATTGTTACGATAAGCCGGTGGACATTTTGGCCGGTTTTAAATTGTCCGCCGACATACACAGCGTTCCTCTCAACGGA
The DNA here is from genome assembly GCA_016930535.1 of bacterium. Classification (GTDB taxonomy): domain Bacteria; phylum Zhuqueibacterota; class QNDG01; order QNDG01; family JAFGCO01; genus JAFGGN01. Next base: position 170,364 of record JAFGGN010000046.1, on the reverse strand, counting down.
TTAGTTCACCGTTGTCCTGCGTAACATTGAACTGTCATTTTCTTTGTATCTCTATGACTGGCCGGCCCTCGATATACCCCCGGTAACCCTGGGGCTCCATTTGAAACCGCGGCGCTTCCTGGTCGGCCCACTCGAATCCGTAAATCCGGGGATCATAGGATTTCATGACCCTCCACAAACCCTGGATCGCCTCCTGAAAATCTTCATTCCTGAAAGGCGGCCCCTGAAAGATCATCATTTTACACGGTTTGAGGTCGATCATATCGAAGCCGTCCGGAACCTGACCCTTATAATCTGCAGGCACTTCCACGCCTTGCGCATACACCGATGTTCCCGGAGGCACCATCCGGGAAGGCAGCCACAAGCCTGCAGGTTCATATAAAGCCTCCTTGATGCTGACCAGGATGCCCCATATGTCACATCCGGTTTCCTCGCAGTACTCAAAATAATCCGTTGCCCTGATGCCTCTTTTCAGGATCATTTTACGGGCGGGTCTTTCGACGACTTGCACGAAAATGGTCTTCATCCGATCATTTTCAGCATCGTTGTTATTCATTACTTTCTCCTCTTTAAATAGTTTCGGGTAAGAATCCATGATTCGATGAGGCAGAAAAAGATTGACAGGAGGCGTGTGTTTTTTATACTGTGCAGGATTGATACCGAATTGTCTGGAAAACGCCCGTGTAAATCCTTCATGTGTTTCGAATACAAAATCCAGGGCCACATCGATCACCTTGACATTTTCATCCCTGAGTTTCAGAGCAGCCTGGGATATCCTGCAGGCCCGGATATATTCGAACGGTGTTTTCCCCAGGAGATCCTTGAAGATCCGGGAGGCATGCCAGGGAGACAGTCCGCATGATTGGGCCAGATCATACAGCGTGACCGGCTCATTCATGTGCGACTGGATGTACTCCTGCATTTTTCCGACGGCTTTTATTTTTTCTTTTCTCATCGTTTCATTTCTCCGGCCGAAATAAAATAAACAAGTTGCGACAGGAATTCTTGACTTCAATTGCGATATTGTGAAATAATTGATTTTTTATTTATCTTTCCGGATGCATGATGAAATATAAATAAATTTGATCAATAATAATCATGACTTGATGTTTTTGTTTGGATGCAACGATCACCATGATTATTTTATCTGCATACAAGGAGTCATTCATGAAGCACGTAATAAAACTGCCTGATCCCCAAAAAGAGCTCGGTTTTCCTCTGATGAAAGCGCTGGAGATAAGGCAGACAACAAGAAAATGGAGCGATGCGCCTGTATCAGAACAAGAGCTGTCCAATCTGCTTTGGGCAGCCTGCGGTATCACAAAACATAAAGTCGGGCAGGTCAAAAGTAAGAGAACCGCACCCTCGGCATGTAATTCACAGGAAATCAGGGTTTATATTATTCTGAAAGAGGGCGTGTTTTTATATGAGGAAGAAAATCATGAATTGATCCGGATCAGTACCGATGATATCAGAGAGAGTATCGGCACACAGAAAATGATGAAATCCGCGCCCATGGGTCTCGTTTATGTCGCCGATTTGTCGAGAATGAACAGTCCCTTTTTAAGGAGCGATGAGGCACGACGTTTTTGTGCATGGGTCGATACGGGATACATCAGTCAAAATGTTTATCTCTATTGCGCCGCTTCAAACCTGGGAACGGCCGTTTTGTCCCTGGTGGACAGGGATAAATTACATCGGCTGATGCATTTAAAGGAGCATGAAAAAATTGTGCTGACACAGGTTGTCGGTCACCTGGGATGATGATCGAAAAAAACAGATGGGACGGCATGATGAACGGCATTAATACCTTCCTGATCAGGAATCCCGTGCTTGTTTTCTTTGTCCTTGTTTTTGTCATTTCATGGAGCGCTGTCTGTTTGTTGGCGGGAACCGGCGGATTTCCAATAAACCAGGACAGGGCCATGGTCATGGGCATGGCAATTCTTCTCGGACCAAGCATGGCCTGTATTATTCTGACGGGCACGGTTTCGGGGCGATACGGATTTCGTGATCTTTTATCCCGGCTTCTCAAATGGCGTGCCGGCGTGCACTGGTATGCGGCAACGCTTCTCATCGCGCCGATATCCACGGTTGCAGTACTTCTTTTGCTGACGCTTTATTCTTCTGAGTTCCGACCGAACATTCTATTGTCTTCCGACAAGCCGGCACTTCTGATTTCAGGCATCATGGGCGGGCTGATCGTGGGTCTTTTTGAGGAGCTCGGCTGGACGGGATTCGCCGTACCGAGACTGAGGCGTGTTCACAGCATCATTGGTACGGGTGTCATCACGGGTGTGATATGGGGAGCCTGGCATTTTCCGTTATTCTGGGAAGCCGGCAGTTTCCATTCGCCGTTTCCTTTTGTACTGTTGATCGTGAGGCTGTTTTCCTGGCTTCCTCCTTACAGAATCCTGATGGTATGGATGGTTGATCATACGGAAAGCCTGTTCCTCGCGATACTGATGCATCTGAGCCTTGTGGCAACGCTGATCGTTCTGGATCCAGCTGTGACAGATGAGAAGCTTGTCGTGTTTATTCTCGCACGCGCGGTTGTGTTGTGGATCATTGCCGGACTGGTTGTTTTAACGGGACGTAAAGCCACATCATGATATATCGGGCCGGTTTAAAAGAAAAAGGATAATGGTTTGTTGCCCTTTGAACAAATTAATGACGTTGTGAATACCGGAGGAGAATCATGAGAGCCGTATTAATTTCAATCGTTTTAACCGTCCTTACATTTCAGTTACTTTATGCACAGGCCGGTCAAAGGCACAGGGTTATTATTTTAACGGATATCGAAGCGGATCCGGATGATACGCAGTCCATGGTCCGCCTGCTGTTATATGCCAATGAGATCGATATTCAGGGATTCATCGCCACCACGTCCGTGTGGAAAAAAACGAGCGTGGCTCCCGAATCCATCGTCAGATTGATCAAAGCGTACGGTCAGGTGCGGCCGAACCTGATGATTCATGAATCCGGTTATCCGGATACTGAAACACTTCTGATGAAGGTCAAACGGGGTTTGCCCGAATACGGGATGCTCGGCGTCGGTGAAGGCAAGGATTCCGAAGGATCGGAATGGATCATCAAGGTGCTCGAAGAGAATGATGAGCGTCCCTTGTGGATATCCGTCTGGGGCGGCGTCAATACACTGGCTCAGGCATTGTATACTATTAAAAATACGAAATCCGAAACAGAAGCCGGAAAACTGATTTCGAAACTCAGGGTGTATACCATATCAGACCAGGACGACAGCGGCATATGGATACGCAGCCATTTTCCCGATCTGTTTTACATCGTCAGTCCGGGCGACGATTACGGCAGTGCAACCTGGAGTGCGATCAACAGTTATATACAGGGTATTGATAATGAAAAAATCAGCAATCAGTGGCTGGCAGAGAACATACAGCAGGACCATGGTCCGCTCGGAGCCGCCTATCCCGATGTCGCCTATGGCATGGAAGGAGACACACCGTCGTGGCTGATGCTGATTCCGAACGGACTCAATGTACCCGGGCATCCTGAATGGGGCGGATGGGGCGGCCGGTATGAATTGGCCATGCCTGATTTTGCAATGGCCAAAAAAGGCGGGTCGGGAGTGCCTTTTGAACCCGAGACCCGGGAAATCTGGACAAACGCAGACGATAATTATATACCCTGTGTTGCTCAGGCGTACGGAAGAACAGTCGGACCGGACACGCTTGCATTTCACAGCAGTAAAGTGACCTTGTGGCGTTGGCGGGATGACTTTCAAAATGATTTTGCCGCACGCATGGACTGGTGCATAAAAACTTATGATGAGGCCAATCACCCGCCCGTTCCGGCACTGGGGCATCCGGCTGAAATCAGCGTCAAGTCAGGAGAGGGCTTCGGGTTGGATGCCGCCGGCACATCCGATCCTGATGGCGACAATCTCAGCTACCTGTGGTTTCACTATCCCGAGGCCGGTTCATGGAAAAAAACGATTCCAATCAATTCGGCCGAAAATGCGCGCAGTGTCTGGGTGATCGCACCCGAGGTCAATAAAAAAGAAACGGCCCAGTTCATTTTAAAAGTGACAGACAAGGGGAACCCCCGGTTGTCGAGATATAAAAGGGTGTTTGTAAATATACTGCCGAATTAACAACATCCTTTTTGAAAAATAGTTAGTCCAAATCATGAATATGAAACGTTGCGCCTAAATATCTGTATAATAAAATACAAGAACCCGTTTCATGTACGAAGGCTGGTGAAGCATCCGTAAAATAGCCGCGCAGGGAACGAAGTTCCAGTCGATGGAGCGATAAAGTCCGCCTGCATCATGTCAACACCCGCCCATCATGTGCTTATCATGCCTAAATCTATAAGGAGTCAGGTCATGATTAAAACCAGAATTTTTTTGTCGGTCATGATCCTTTTTTTATTTGCATGCAGTGCCGAAAAGTCACTTATAAAGAAGGCGCGGGAACAAAATACAATAGAAGGATATGAACAATATCTCGCCGGGTATGAGCATGGTAAGTATGCGAAAGAAGCCATTCAGAAAATAAGGGATATTCAATTTTCCCAAATGCGGGATTCCGCGTTCTTTTCCTTTATCCATATTGTAAAAACTGACAATGTGGTACAAAGCGGCGCTATCCGGATCGATCCTTCAAATGAAGTATTGATGGGTACGCCTGTTGGCATCGAATTACATCACCTGGCCCCGAATCAGGAATTCACCCTGCATGCCTGTCGAAGACAGTGGAAGGGATTCATATACGCGTTCGCCGCCTTTCAATCGGACAGCAATGGAAAAATATGTCTCGATAAAGCCTGCCCGATTCGCGGTACATACAAAGAAGCGGATCCGTTGGGCATATTCTGGTCGATGTCATGGCCCTCTCAAAAGGATCCGGAACTGCCCTTCGTGCCCGAGGAATCAAATGAGAATACAGTATTTTTCTGTGTTGAATCGGACAATCGGATTATTGCGAAGGAAAAACTGGAGTTGATAGACAAAGGGTCGCACATTGATACTGAGAATATAAACAATGATACGTTAACCGCCATATTTCACTATCCGCATAATCGAACGAAACTGCCCCTTGTTATATTGCTAAGCGGTTCAGAAGGCGGATATCGTAACATCAGTAAAATGGCAAAAATCATCGCTTCGAACGGCTATGCGGTACTCGCGCTGGCCTATTTCGGGTTGGATCCGCTGCCAGAGCATCTGGAAAAAATCCCCCTCGAGTATTTTTATGGTGCAATCGACTGGATGAAGAAAGAAAGCAATATCGACAGCACCAACATCGTCATCGCGGGCGGATCGCGCGGCGGAGAACTGGCATTGCTCCTGGCCTCTCAACGGAAAGACATCAAAGGTGTCATTGCGGTCGAACCGAGCTGTGTTCTTTGGCAGGGACTGCCTCATAATCCCCTCAATATATTTTTCCCGAAGCCGGCATGGACATTAAATGGAAAGCCTTTGCCGTTTCTGAAACATAAATGCCATTTGTCCACCTATGCCAAGTTTGGAAGCAATGCCACTCAGATCGAATTGATGGTATTTTATAAAGACGTTATTGAGAATCGATCCAAAATCGAACCGGCATGGATCAAAGTGGAGCGTATCAACGGTCCCATTTTACTCATCGCCGGGAAAGACGGACGATTGTGGCCATCGTACAGCATGTGTCAGATGATGGAAAGCCGGCTGGACAGCCTGAATTACCGGTTCCCGGTTGAATGCCTGTATTATGAAAATGCCGGTCATTACGTTACGATTACACCGGATTTATCTCCGACCATCGGATATAAAAACGAACAGATCATGGTCGGCGGAACAGATTCGGGAAATGCCTGTGCCCAGATTGATTCCTGGAACCGGATGCTGGATTTTCTGAACAAGTATTTTCCGGCTGACAGAAGCTGATTGATAACAACACTTCCAATGTGTCTGCATTCTGCTCTCCCGGCACAGGAGCAGATTCCGGGACAAGAGGCCAGTCCGATCATACCGTACCCGGTGTGAAAGGTTACAGACGATATATCCGATGAAAATAGTTATTAATTTTGTTTATTTGTATTGTGCACCATCGAATCAGCCATGATTGATCATGCGCAATTGTGACACGATCCCTGTATCAGGGGGAAGTGTGCAATGACCTGTGAGACATTTTTAAATCCTGTTCCCCATTACTGGTGCAATGACCGGCTGTTCTTAGTGTCCCTACGCATGACGGATCGTATCGCATGATCCGGCCATATGGTTGTTGTGTTCAATAATCGATACAAACATAAAACACAGACATGGAAGAGGAAATCCAGCTCAGGCTCACGGTTTTGATGAAGGAAGGAATCATTGAGATCGTTGTTTCAGGTGTGATTCGGAACAGTTGGTACAAAAGCGTCGTTACGACGTCCTGACCGAAATCGGAAAGAATAAACCCAACGCGGTTATCTATGATATCCACATCCTTTCCGGGCGGTTCGATGATGTGGTCAAGGCTTTTGTTCGTACCCAGAGTATTTCGGAAGACGTCGTCAATATGCCTTTGGCCGTTGTCGATCCGTCAGCGGATGCCGTTTTTATTGCGTTTTATGAAAACACGGCATTCAATGCGGGTCAGATACTGAAATGTTTTGATGATATGGAATCGGCCAGATTCTGGATAAAAAACAGGATGAGATAAAACGGAAGCGCTGCCGGAAATTATCCGGGAGGCCGATATTATTGTCGGCGCGGTCGGCAAACCGGAATTTATCAGAGGCTCGTGGATCAGGGACGGCGAGGTCGTGATCGACGCGGGGTATAATCCGGGCAATGTCGGCGATATCGAATTGGGCGAAGTGATGCACAGATGTGCTGTCTATACACCGGTTCCCGGTGGTGTCGGCCCCATGACGATCGCGACCCTGATCAGTCAGACGGTGGAATCGTTTGAAAGTTCATTATGACTGGAAAAATGCATGAAGTCACGAAATCCGATAACCGAAGCCATGATCGCCCCGTGCGGAATGAACTGCGCCCTGTGCAGCCGGCACCTTGCCGGCATTCACAATTTAAAACGAAGCCAGTGTCCTGGCTGCCGGCCGAGGAATGAGGGATGTGCCTATTTGTTTAAAAAATGTACGGGCATCAATCATTCGGCCAAAGGCGATGCCGCTTTCTGTTATGAATGCGGCCAGTATCCGTGCGAACAGATCGAACGTATAGATAAGCGGTATCGTAAAAATTATGGGATGAGCATGAAGGACAATTTAGAATATATCCGGGAAATGGGGATACGCCGGTTTCTGGATGATCAATACGAAAAACATCACTGTGCAAGATGCGGCGGCGTCATTTCGGTTCACAATGGAAAATGCTTTCAATGCGACACCATCAACAGACTGGTCGACAAAAACCGTTAAAACAGAACCAAGGGAGAAGATCCATGATGCAGCGTATATGGCAGGCGTTGCTGCCTGCAGGAACAGGCATTGCTGTCCTGTTGATAATCAACTGTGCGGACACCGGTCCATTTGACGCGGCTACTGAACAGAAGCTTGTGGAACAGGCCATTCACGGAAGTATAGGCTGGGCAAAAAACAAGGACATCGGTCTCCTGTACGAAATTATCGCAAACGATTCGAATTATGTCGAGGTCCATCCGGACGGCCGAATCGTGAAAGGATTTGATGAATTCAGGAAAGCCGAGGATTTCTGGATGAACGACGATTTCAAAGCGGTCCGGTATGGAATCCGGGATCTGAAAATCACTTTTTCACAATCGGGTGATGCGGCCTGGTTCGTCTGCCTGCTCGACGATATCAATGAATGGAAAGGCCGGCCGGCCAATTGGGAAAATACGCGGTGGACCGGTGTGCTGGAAAAAAGGAACGGCAATTGGATCATGGTGCAGATGCACTTTTCGTTTGCCGGGGAATAATTCGTACGATATGTTATCCAATAAAAATTCAGGAGGTCACCCTTGAAGAAAGCGTTTAAAATCAGTATCGCTGTCGTTGTCCCAATTATTGTGCTGATCGGTGTGCTGATCGGACTTCTGGTTTATATGTCGACACCTACCAGGGGCAAAACAATCGGGATGTACGAATCCCCTCAGCAGGCATTACTCGTCATCGATATTCAGGAGGATTTTACCGGGACAACGGCCAGACCGCCGTTTCCCTACCGGGATTCCGCCAAACTGATAGAAACCGTGAACGGGCTTATCGAAACAGCATCTGCCAGCCAGGTCCCTGTCGTGTATATCAGGCAGGAACTCGACAGTTTTTTGGGCAAACTCTTATCCAGAATGCTGGCCGGCGGCATTGCCATCAGGGGCAATCCGGGAACCCGGATCGATAAGCGGATCAATATGGTGTCCGATCATGTGTTTCCGAAACCCATCAGCGATGCATTTTCAAACAAACAACTGGAATCATACCTCATCGAAAACCGGATCAGCAGACTGGTTCTTGTGGGCCTGGATGCGGACGGATGCGTGCATGCAACGGCCCGGGGGGCCCTGAACCGGGGATACGAGGTGGTCATTATCACGGACGCCGTGGTGCTGATGAAAGAGGAAAAATGGGAACAGCTGCTGAAGCAGTATCGGGAAGAGGGCATTGTCCTGATATCGGCCAGTGAATTTTTGAACGTCAATCCTTAGTGAACGGAAGGGAATCGGCATGAATCGAAAATACGGACTCATCGCGGCTTCGGTGTTCATGATCCTGATCGGTTTGACAAGAGCATTGGGCGGTGCTGCACTCATTGTTAAGGGGAACCGGGTGGGTGCCGGACTGCCGATAACCGGTTCCGCACCGCAGATCCAGATTGCCGCTGCGGGACTGCTCGTCGTCGGGATTTTATTTGTGTATGTGTCCATAAGCCTGGTACGGAAATTCACGAAGTCCGCCTGGACCGGCTGCTGGATCGTGCTGGCCCTGTTTATTCTTGGCGGCCTGCTGAACGGATTTCTGTTGTACGGACAGCCGCAGGTTAAGGGGCAGGTCATCAATGTCATTGCAGCCGGTCTCGCCGGGATTCTGCTTTTAACCGGAAGGCCCGCTCTGAAAAAGAACAATTGAAGCGGATGGCTGTTCTTTCCGGTCTGAACCAGGCAGGAGGTTGCCTGCAGGTTTGGAGCAGGCTCCGCATTTTTATACAGAAATCGATGAAGATATTTACAGGAGGGCATCATGCGAACAATACAGACCGTTCCGGCTGCCGTCGTACTGACCGTCTGCCTGTCATGCATCACACGCATCGATCCGATTCCGCCGTACGAAAATCCGGACAGTCCCATTGTATTTGCGATGACGTATACGAATTATGCATGGGGATACCAGCATAACGGATGGTACGTGAACGATGAGGGCCGGTTATACCGGACCGACAAGGATACGTCATTCAAGTTTGAGAACGTGCGGCACGATTCCCTTTTTACAAAAGAAATCCTGAATCAGCTGCTCCAGGCGGCGCTCATGACCGATGAAATACTTGACAGAGGCACATTTTCCGACATGAAAAATCTGATCGGGCCGTCAGTCCGGGGAGAATTGTCAACGGCCAGACATCTGTGCGCCGATGCTGGGATATGGACGTATTTCGCCTTTACCGGGGATGCGGCAAGCGACGGATACCGGTCGGTTCTTCTGGTCATGGCAGGCGATTGGGGCCAGAAAAACCTGTCCGAAGAAGCGGCCAAGCTGTTCGGCCTGCTGAGACAGCATGTGGAAGGGGATACGCTGCTGCTTCCCTGCATGCCCTGATTTATTCCGGTTGGTATTGAGTTTCAGGATTTTTTAATCTCTGTCGGATTTGTTCAAGGCAGGAGGAAAAAGCAATGCAATCCATAATAAAATCAGTGGCTGTACTTATTTGTCTGCTCATCGGCATTATTTTAACAGCCGGATGCGAGCGGGACAAGGCACCCCTCGAATCGGATACGGCAGGTGCGGGATTCCTTGAAAACACGACTGCATATGAGACATTTTTAGACGAGCTGTTCGTCGAACACAGAAATTATTATTTCGGCACAGCCAATCCGGGGACGACCGGCGGATTCGTCTGGATCAAGGTCTATCAAACCAGTCCGCTTGCGAGTGTTCTTATGGATGTTTATAACAGGGGCGTTCCGGTCCGTGTCTGGCTCGGCGAACCCTATACCGTGCTGAATGAACAGCCGTGCGCCACGGTTTATGCATACGAGCTGCTCACGGATTAAATCCGGACAATGATTTCGAGTATTGAAGCCAGGCCGGATTCTGCAGACAGATATGAATCTCTCCTGAAACTTCGATACGATAAATCAGTATCCTATTGATAACCGGACATACTCGCAAGACATACTTTATTTAAAAAAGAGGAATCGCATGAACCATCCAATAAACCGGATATTGCTGATTATTTTCATATTGGCCCTGTTGGCCGGATGTCACGGACCGGCAACGGATTCTCCCGTGTATGATGCGAAAGTGAGAATCGAGCCCAGGGATCAATATATCGAGGCTGAAGTCCGTATTGTGCATCCGCCGGACACCTGTTTTTATCTGAACGGAGATCTTGAAATCACGGACATTCTGGCGGACGGTAAAAAAATCGCCTTCCGGAGGGACCGTTCACAATACATGCCGTATTCCGCAGGCACGGCAGTCATGACCGGTCATGCCGGCAAGGAAATGACGATCCGGTACCGGGGTGCTTTGAAGCATGTCATCAATGGCGTGAACAGGGTCGATTCGAACCTGGTCGAACTGGCGCTTTATTCGGCCTGGATGCCGATGTTCAGGGGCAACCGTCTCTTTGAATTCAGCCTGGAAGCGGATCTGCCTCAGGAATATATGACCGTCACCAACGGACGGCTGGCAAACCGCCGGGTTACCGGCAACCGCTGCAACACTTCATGGAAGTCCCTGAAATCCGGTTTCGATCTTGTGCTGCTCGCGTCCCCGGCTTTCGTTCAGGAGAACAGCGAAACGCCGGGGCTGCGCATTGAAATGACATTCAGCCGCATGCCGCGTGAAACCATGATCGCGAAAATGGAACGGCTTGCCGAAGGCATGAAGCAGCTTTCGACGGTTTACGGGGCCCCGCGTTTGAAAGGGCTGCTGCGTTTCGTGTATTCTCCGCGCGGCGGATGGGGATACAGCCGCATGCCGCTGTTCGTCGTTTCCGAATCCTATGCCATGGAACTGCTCAAACAAGAAAGCGGCCGCGCCGGGGATTTTCACGGGGCGGCCCATGAGATGGCGCATTTCTGGTGGATGATCGCGGATCCGGACACACCGTATGACTGGATCAACGAAGCGCTTGCCGAATATTCCGCGTACCGTCTTTCCGAAAAATACGACGGGAAGGCATATGCGGATTTGCTGGTTGATGAGTACAGGGAACATGCTGCCCGAAGCCGGCAGCAGGTTTCAATCGCAGAAACCAGGAGCGACAGCGATGACCGGTACGTGAACCGGTACGAAAAAACGACACTGATGCTGATCGAAGCCAGGCGGCGCTTCGGAGAGGAGCGGCTGGATCAGGCGCTTCATGCGCTGCACCGGCGATTTGCCGGGACATTGAATGCCACCACGGAAGATTTCCTGGCAGAAGCGGAAAACAGGATGGGTCCGGAGGCGAGGTCATTTTTCTCACTGGTGCTGTTTCAGAAAGACTGGACGGATCCGGCACAGATTCCGGAATAAATGTCCGTAAGCCGTGCCCGGGACGGTTTTTCAGGAGGGGGCGGCCGAATCGATCCCGTTTGCCAGGGCCGCCCATTCGGCCACGTCGAGGTTCTCGGGCCGCCGGGTGAGATCCCATGTATCCAGGTCGATAAGCGGCAGCCATTTTTTCAGTGTGTTGCGCAGCATCTTGCGGCGATGGTTGAATGCGGTTTTTACCAGGCTTTCGAACAGGGGCCAGTTCCTGATCTGAACCGGGGCAGGATGCACGAAACGGATGTTCAGAACCGCGGAATCCACTTTGGGCACGGGACGGAAAGCAGCCGGAGCAACCGTGAACAGCATGCGTATCCGGCTGACCGCCTGAAAAAGCACGGAGGGAATCCCATAAATTTTAGAACCCGGCGATGCACACAGGCGCTCACCCACCTCTTTCTGCACCATGACCGTCAGATCCTCGATATGTTCCCTGTGATTCAGGCATCTGAACAAAATGGGGGATGTAATGCTGTAGGGCAGATTTCCCACGCAGCGCACTTTCCGGTTTTCCTGACAGATACTTCGGAAATCCGTTCTCAGAAAATCCTGATGTATCAATTGATAGCGGGCCGTATCCGCCGAAAGGATACGGAGCTGCGGGATCAGCCGGTCGTCCACTTCGACCGCAGTGACCGTTGCAGCCGCGCTTTCGAGCAGGAGCCGGGTCAGCACGCCCTCGCCGGGCCCGATTTCAACGATAAACGTGTCCGGCTCGATCTGCATGCCGGCAACGATTTTACGGCTGATATTGGGATCGGTCAGAAAATTCTGGCTGAATCTTTTCAGGGGCCGGATATTCGGTTTCATGTCAGTGGTCCGGAAAAAACAGGGCCAGGGCGTTTTTTGTCGTGGTTTCCGCAAGCAGGTCCGTTGAAACCGCGTGAATTTCAGCCAGCCGCTCCGCGGTATGTCTAAGGTACAGGGGCTCGTTCCGTTTGCCCCGATGGGGTACCGGGGTCATAAAGGGCGCATCGGTTTCAAGAAGGAGACGGTTCAGGGGTACGGCCCTGACCGCGTCCGTGCGGCTGAAATTTTTAAACGTGATCACGCCCGTGAATGAAATGTGGAAACCGGCCTCGAGCACAGCAGGTACGTCTTCTGCAGATCCGCCGAAACAGTGAAAAACGCCCGTCCACGGGCCTTCGCCCGCATCCGAGATACATTTCATGGCATCCGTCATGGCCTCACGCACATGAACGACCACGGGGAGATTCAGTCTTGCGGCCATTTGAAGCTGGGCCACGAACAGGGATTGCTGCGTCTCGCGGGGCGAAAAATCATAATAATAATCCAGACCGATTTCACCCATACCCACGACTTTGGGATGATCCGTCAGAATCCGGATCTCTCCGAGATCACCGGAGCCCGCTTTCGCGGCATCATGCGGGTGAATGCCGACAGATGCGAAAACGCACTCAAAATTTTCGGCGATTTCCACGGCTTTCCGGCTGCTGTTCACGTCCGTGCCGATCGTGATCATTCGGCCGACACCCGCTTCCAGGGCGCGTCCGACCACGGCATCCAGATCCTGTCCGAAAGCTTCTGCATCGAGGTGAATATGTGTATCGATCATCATGATCAGGGAGAGAGCGGCACGGACCGGTTCAGCTGATGCTCAGCCCCGGGGATACATCCCCGTCCGCAGTGACCAGTCTTAGACCGGATTCGGTGCGTACGGCCAAAAGCATGCCGTTCGATTCGATACCGCGTATTTTTGCCGGTTTTAAATTGGCCACAATGACGATGGTTTTTCCGATCATTTCTTCAGGTGTATAATGCTGGGCCACACCGGCCACGATCTGCCGTTTTTCCGCACCCAGGCCGATCTGGAGTTTCAGAAGCTTGTCCGCGCCCTTGACCTTCTCTGCCTCGAGAACCACGGCTGTCTTCAGTTGGACCTGACGGAAATAGTCGAAGTCGATTTCAGCCGGTTTTTCGGATTCCGCGGATTCTTCCTGGCTGCCGGCCATGGCATTGAGCGCTTCGATTTGCCGGTCGATGATATTGTCTTCTATCTTTTCGAACAGAATTTGCGATTTGCCCAGAAGATGACCTGCGGGCAGCTCCTGCGCGACGATGTCGTCCCACAGGGCCCTGTCCGTATTCAGCATATCCCTCAGTTTTTTTGCAGCGAAAGGCAGTACGGGGGCCATGACCATGGAGAGCACGTTGACCACGTGCAGGCAGATATTGAGTGTGGTGGCGCAGGCTTCCGGATCGGATTTGCGGGTTTCCCAGGGCGCTTTGTCGTTGAAGTATTTATTCGCCGCCCGGCAGATATCCATAAAGGTTTTAACGGCATTGCGCACTTCGAAATTTTCGAGCTGGCCGCCGATTTGTTCCGGAGCGGTTCCGATGGTTTTAAGCAGGTCCCTGTCCATTGCGTCCGGAGTGCCACGCGATGGAACCTGGTTTTTATAATACCGTTCGACAAAGGTCAGGGTTCTGTTGACGAAGTTGCCCAGAATATCCGCCAGCTCATCGTTGTTGCGGCTCTGAAACTGTTTCCATGAAAAATCCGTGTCCTTGCCTTCGGGTGCATTGGCCGCCAGTGTATACCGCAGCGGGTCCGGCGGGAAAACCTTCAGATAATCTTTCAGCCAGATGGCATAATTCTGGCTTGTCGAGATTTTCCTGCCCTCTATGGTCAGGTACTCATTGGCCGGTATGGCATCGGGCAGCACATAGTTGCCCATGCGCATCAGCATCATCGGAAATAGAATGGCGTGAAAAACGATATTGTCCTTGCCGATAAAATGCACCAGTTTGGTGTTTACATCGCACCAGTATGTTTTCCACCGGTCCGGACTGCCCGTATTCTCCGCCCATTCTTTTGTGGAACTGATATACCCGATCGGTGCATCGAACCAGACATAGAGCACCTTGCCTTCGGCCTCCTCGAGCGGCACGGGAACACCCCAGTGAAGATCGCGCGTGATGGGTCTTTCGCCAAGACCTTCGTTATACCAGCCCATGCAGTAATTGCGTACGTTTTCCTTCCATTTATTGCTGTCGAACCAGGCTTTCCAGGTGTCTGCGAATCTGCCCATGGGAAGATACCAGTGCCGGGTTTCCTTCAGAACGGGTGTGGATCCGTCGATTTTGGATTTTGGATCGACGAGCTGCTGGGGTTCCAGCCATTTGCCGCATTTATCGCATTGATCGCCCCGTGCCTTGTCATATCGGCAATGGGGGCAGATGCCCTCCACATACCGGTCCGGCAGATAACGCTGCGACGCTTCGCTGTAGAACTGCCGTTCCGTGCGGACCGTCAGGTCGCCCTGATTGTACAGTACGGTGAAAAACGACTGCGCGGTTTCATGATGTACGGGCAATGAGGTCCTCGAGTAGTTATCAAAACTGATGCCCAGGGACTCGAAATCCCTTTTGTTCATGGCGTGATAACGATCCACCACATCCTGTGGAGATATTTTCTCGATATCCGCTGTCACGGTAATCGGGACACCGTGCTCGTCCGAGCCGCAGATATAAACGACATCGCGTCCTTTCAGCCGCTGATACCGCACATAGATATCCGCAGGCAGATAAGCCCCGGCAATATGTCCGAGATGCAGGGGGCCGTTCGCATAGGGCAGCGCGCTTGTCACCAGAATGCGTTTAAACGTTTTCAACGGGCTTGTCCTTTTGATCCGTCTTGTCCTTTTTGTCTTTTTTATGCTTTTTATGGGGTTTCTTCTTCTTTTTTCCCTTGTGACTTTCAAGCAGCCGTTTCAGTTCTTCCAGGCTGATGTTTTCTTCCTGCTCGCTGGCGTATTGAATCACGGCCTGTTCCTCGAACACATCCACTTTTTTCAGTGTAGCCGTGCCCTTGGACGTCTTGATCTGGCTTCCGACTTCAGGGAATTTTTCCAGCACTTCATTATAGAAGTTCCGTTCATAGAGCAGGCAGCACATCAGCCGTCCGCACGCGCCTGAAAGTTTGGTGGGATTGAGTGAAAGATTCTGATCCTTGGCAAACTGAGTGACCACAGGTTCGAATTCTCTGAGGAAAGTCGTACAGCACAGGCTGCGGCCGCATACACCCAGCCCTCCGATGCGTTTGGCTTCATCACGAACCCCGATCTGGCGCAGCTCGATCCGCGTGCGGTATTTCGCCGCCAGGTCACGCACCAGCGCCCGGAAGTCGACCCGTTTTTCCGATGTGAAATAGAACGTGATCTTGTTTCTGTCGAACTGATATTCGACATCCACCAGTTTCATAATGAGCCCGTGTTCCTCGATGCGTTTTCTGCAGTCATCGAAGGCGTCACGTTCCATGTGCTGGTTTTCTTTCCATTTTTCACGGTCCTCAGGACTGGGTTTGCGAAGGATCTCCGGGTATTCACTGTCTCCCGCCCGCTGATCCACCAGTTTTCCCATGTTGACCACGCGTCCCAGATCCTCACCCTTGTCCGCCTGCACGATGACCAGATCGCCCACAATAAAAGGGAATTCCTGGGCATTGCTGTAAAACGCCTTTCTGCCTCCCTTGAACTGAACTTCCAGCACTTTAGCCATATATCAAATTCCTAATGATTCACGTTCAGTCGTTTTCGGCCCAGATCGTAGAGATTCTGACTGAGCACATGTACAATAAGATTAAGGTACACATTTTTTTTAAGAGAAGCAATAGCGTGCTCCACGCATGCAATTGCCTCATTCAAATCCATGTCGCCGTACTGATCGAGAAAGGAGGTCATGACCTTTTCGCGGTCCAGATTGATAATTTTTTCCGGAATGCCGATTTGAATGCAGTAGAGATCACGCAGCGTGACGGCCAGAAGATTCAACATCGATTGAATTCCTGTTTTGTCCAGATCCTGAATGAGCGTATCGCAGATGTCGAGCCTGGACAGATGATTGCTGTGCAGGGAGTTTTCGAGAAATGTCCACGCAGCGGATCTGCATTTTTCAAAATGGGCATCGGACAGTGCAAGCGCCTGCTCGAGGCTTCCGCTTGACATACGTGCGAAAAACCGGGCATTGTCCTCATCGTGATTCCAGAACCGGTTCAGGGCGTTTTCGATATCCGACGTGGAAAGCGAGTCGAAGCGGATATGCTGACAGCGCGAGGCGATGGTCGGAAGAAGCCGGTTCGGGACAGATGTCGTGAGTATGAGCAGCGTGCCGGCAGGCGGTTCTTCAAGCAGTTTTAAAAGACTGTTCGATGCCTGCACGGTCATCTGATCCGCATGGGACACGATGAACACACGGTACCGGCTTCCCTGCTGTCTGAGTATAACCTCCTGCTTCAGGGCGCGTATCTGCTCGATGCCGATGGCCGGAAGCGCACTTATTTCCGGCGTGAAGGAAATGCCCGTGTATGGATTTTCAATTCTTTCCAGCAGTTTTTCCCGGATAAAGGCATTGTATTTTTCAGGTTTCATGGATTTTGGACGGGACGGCACAGGGAATACGAATCTGAACGAAGGGTGTTCAAGCCGCTGAATCTGCTGGCATGACCCGCACTGTCCGCAGCCTTCAGGCACTTTTTCGGCACAGTTGAGTTCCATGGCGATCCGGATGGCCATCAGATCCTTGCCAACGCCCGGAGGACCATGAAACAGGTATCCGTGCGCCAGCCGTTCTTTATCCACAGCCGAGCGGATGATTTGTTTCACACGCTCCTGGCCGATGACGGTTTTACAGGTCAATTTTTCTATCTCAGCCATATTTCAGGATTCTGATTGCTTTCGCCGCGCCATATTTCAAAATGCAGCGTGGCGCCGTACAGACTGCCGGTGTCCCCGACGTGTCCGATAATGGTTTCGGAATCCACTTCCGCACCGGTATCCACGAGAACCATATCGAGATATCCGTATACGGTGTAATAATTGTTGCCATGATCCACCATGACAAGATTTCCCATGCCCCGCTGCCACCAGACATACCGGACAATGCCAAGGCAGGGCGGACTGATTGCCGCGCTTGGTGTCGTTTCGATGTCAATACCAAGATTGTCCGTCTCGGTCTTCAAAACGGTATTGTACTGAATGCCGTGCCGGGACACGACTTTTCCCGCAACCGGCCATTTCATTTTTCCTTTCAGGGTGCTGAACTGCCTGCCGTCACCCGTCACTTTCCGTCCGGGCGCCCGGGGTTTCACCTGCGCCTGTTCCTGCTGAATGCGCCGCTGAATTTCGCTGTATGCCTTTCTGCGGTCCTCCAGCTGCTGTCTCAGGGCTCCCGCGTCCTGACGGACCCTGTTCAGAAGCACGTGCTGTGAACCGGAGCGTTCTTCCAGAATGTCCGCCTCCCGTTCGGTTGAGCGGATGAGGGATTCTTTCGCCTCTATTTCCTGATGAAGCCGGGACGCTTCCATGGCGATCTGCTGTTGTTTTTCTTTAAGAAGCCGGAGATTGCGGCGGTCATTGGCCACAATCAGTTTCTGATACCGCACCCAGATCAGCACCTGATTCACGGAAGACAGTGTAAACAGCATTTCCCAGTCGGATTTTCGTCCGTGCTTGTACATGGATACGAACCGGCGCGCGATCAGGTCCCTGAGCGCATTTTCCTGTTTCTGCGCATTCCCGAGCCGGGTTTGTGTGCCGCGTATGTCTTTTTCCTTGCCGGCTTTTTCGGAGGCCAGGTTTTTCATGAGCTTTTTTCTCAGGCCGATTTCACGGTTGATATCCTCGATTTGTTCCATGAGGCTCTGCTCATGGCTCTGTTTTTCCCGGATCTCCTTTTCCAGGCGCCGGATTTCCTGGCGCGTTTTTTCAAGGGCGTTCTGTGCCTGAATAGAACCGGTTGTCATTGTCATGACGAGCACGACGGATATGCAGGGAACCTGTTTCATGATGCGGACCGGTTGATTGCCGGTGTCAGCCGCCGGACGATTTGACTGGCCAGAATGATTTTACAAATTTCTCCCGGCAGCATGAAGAGCACGCCTGCACGGAAAAGGTGAAGCGGCTCGACCGGTTTTCCGGCCACGAATCGTGTGTAAACGATCAGGCCGGCAGCGCCCATGCCCAGGATAATGCTCATGCCCAGACCAAGGCTCGAAAATACGGACTTGAATCCTGTGGGTCCGGCAAAACGGTATTTGACCATCATGGCGGATGCCCAGGCAGCCACGGGAAATCCCAGAAGGTATCCGAAAGTCGGAGACAATACGTAAGCGGGACCGCCTCCGGTGGCGAATACAGGCAAACCGGCCAGGCCGAGGATGAGGTAAAGCGACTGGCTGATCAGCGCCTGACGGGGCTCGAGCAGCAATCCGGACATGTAGACAAACAGGGTCTGCAGTGTGATGGGAACCGGAAAAAACGGAATGCGAAGGAAACCGCCCGTACAGGTCAGGCCGGTCATGAGTGCGATCAGGATCAACTGTCTGCTGCTTTTTTGCATGGCATAGTTTAACCATAATTCGTGTAAAAATCAAATTTAATTTGGATTTACCGGAGCCAATACATATCTTTGATCCATGCATTCATTGAAATCGAAAGTGGACGAGGCTGCCTCTGCGATCCGGGTACGGTTCGGAGATTTTAAAGCAGACACGGGTTTGATTCTGGGCTCCGGTCTGGGCCCGCTGGCGGACCGGCTGGACGGGCGGCAGGCCGTGGAAACCGCCTCCATTCCGCATTGGCCCGAATCCACTGTTGCCGGGCATTCAGGACGCCTGGTATGCGGCCGCATGGGATCGGTTCCCGTGTTTGTGCTTCAGGGCCGCGTTCACTACTATGAAGGCTACACCATGGATCAGGTGACCTTTTGTGTACGGGTTCTGGGAAGACTGGGTGTGAAGCGGCTGATCGTGACCAATGCGGCCGGCGGTCTGAATCCGGAATTTTCTGCGGGTGATCTGATGCTGATCACGGATCATATCAATCTGATGGGCACGAATCCTCTCATCGGATACTTCGATCCGGAAGCGGATACGCGTTTTCCCGATATGTCCGCGCCCTATGATCCGGAGCTCAGGGATCTTGCCGTGGTGACGGCCAAAGCGTTGAAAATCACCCTCAGGCAAGGCGTGCTTGCCGTCACAACGGGACCCAGTTACGAGACAGCCAGCGAGGTCCGGATGCTGCAAATCCTGGGAGGCGATGCCGTGTGCATGTCCACGGTACCCGAAGTGATTGTCGCCGTACAAATGGGCATGCATGTGCTGGGCATTTCATGCATCACCAATCCGGCCACGGGTCTGGGAAGCCGGCCCCTGAGTCATCTCGAGGTCAAGGAAACGGCCGGCCGGATCCAGGAAACCTTTGTCGGGCTTTTAACCGGCATCGTGGGGAGAATGGGAGCCGGGGCGGACTAGGGCTCAGGAATGTATCATGAGATTCCTCTGGTCAGTGAAAGCAGGCATATATGACAGGGCCCGATCCCTGCCGGGTCTGAAAAAAATCCTCATTAAAGAAAAACGCCATCTCAGTGAACTTCTGCCGGAATCCGCTGGTCAGCTGAAAACCATCGTCGATCTGGGAACGGGAACGGGTTCGTCCCTGGATGTTTTTCCAGGGGGTGTTCCGGTCGTGGCCGTGGACCGTTCCATAGCCATGCTCAGGCAGGCAGTGAAACGGAACCCGGATCTGGCAGCCATTGTTGCGGATATTCAGACACTGCCGTTTAAAAATTCGTCCGTGCCTTTTTGCACCTGTGTGGGCGTGTCCGAATATATACCTGAGCGGGTCTCCCTTCTTGCTGAAATACACCGGGTGCTGGAACCTTCGGGATATCTTCTGTTTACTGCAGCGCCTCGTTCGTTTCCGAATGTCCTCCGCTTAATTCTGGGACACAGACTGACTTTATATCCTGCGCAACCATGGAGAAACCTGGTGGAAAAGTCCGGTTTTCGTCTTGTCGACGGCCGACGGTCTCTGCTTCAGATACAATTGCTGATAAAAAAGATAAATAAAACGCAATAAAATACGAAAAAGATGTAAATAATTCTTGACAAATCATTTTTCCTTGCATATATTATTGCATTCCCAGTTAAAATTTCATTCAACAATTTCAAGTCCAAGCGATCCGTATTTCAGGAGGGGGGTTCTGTGAGAGGATGTGATTCAAACTGGTTTTTCGGAATTGTATTGTCCTGCATCAGTATTTGCGCACAGACGGCCAATCATCCGGTGATCAGTGAAATCCGCTATGATGAGCGCAGCGGGCTGAACGAGGAATTCGTGGAGCTGTACAATCCCACGGCGGATACCGTATTTCTGAGCGGATGGTCCATTCGGTACAAAAGTATGTCAGGCAGCACCTGGCGCAGCAAGGTGGTATTCACCGATACCCATCGAATACAGCCGGGGGGATTTTTTTTGTGGGGCGGGGAGGATGTGATGCCTCTGCCGGACGCGGCCGAGTCCAGCCAGCGTTCCGTGGGATTGAGCAACAGCGGAGGCACGGTCGCTTTGCTCGATCCCGCAGAGGCAGAGGCGGACAGAGTGGCATGGAAGGGCGGAGACATGCCTGAAGGCACCGCGGATGCGGGCAGCACTGAAGACGGCGGGTCGCTGGAACGAAAGGCATCCCCGGCGTCCACCGCCGAAAGCCTGCAAAGCGGAGGACACGAGGCCCATGCAGGCAATGGATATGATTCGGATGACAATGGAGCCGATTTTGTGGTTCAGCCCCCGGATGCCGTGTGTCCGCAAAACACGGGGAGCGCCCGGGAACCGGCTTCCGGAGAATCTCCGGGTTCTGGCGGCGCAAGGATCGATCCGCGATGGGTATTCGCGGATACACAGGCGGATATACGGCTGATTTTATCCGGTGACACCAGCCGCATCATCCGGACAATACGGATCCTTCCTCCCTGGAGCCTGGACAGGGATATCGACCGGATTACGATTTCCGTGGAACGGTTCCCCGGAGGGGAGGCGGAATTCAGGGGTGACACTTTGCTGATCTCAGACGTAGCTGTTGCCGGGGCCGACTCGATTGTCATCGGATTCCTGCAAAGCCCGGTGCCCGCAGAGCCCGGGGCATATCCGTGGGCGGTTTTTACGGGCTCCGGGGATGCAGGCTCCCCGTGTCCGGCCCTTTCCGAATTTCCGGTTCTGGATGTGGAACCCGCAGTGACGGATATCGCATTATTGCATTATAACGACATGAACGGGATTCCGGTGGATCTGGGATTGCGCATTTCGGTTTCCGGTATAGTCACGGCCGCAAGCGGCGTTTTTTCACCCGTGTGCAACGAAGCCTGGTTGCAGGACCCTTCCGGAGGCATACGGCTGTTCTCGCATGGTGGTCCGATGATGTCACTGACAGAGGGCGATTCAATGGCCGTGACAGGAACACTGGACCAGTTCCGGGGAATGACGGAGATTGTGCCGGATCCCGGCCGTCTCGTCGTGCTTTCACGACATCGTCCATTGCCGGCACCCTGTGACAGAAACTGCAGGGATCTGAATAATGCTTTTCAACCGGACGGCACCGAACCCGATGAGGGCCGTCTGATCCGTATACGGAATGTGGATTTTGATGCGGACAGCGGTTTGCTGTCCGATTCCACCGGGTCCTGCCGTATCGATCTGGATCCTGATACGGACATTGTCATGCCGCTTGGACGCATGCATGTCACAGGATATCTCGTGCAGGTCAAGCCCGGAGAACAGGATCCGGGCCCTCCATACACCGGTGATTACTGTTTGAGACCCCGGACCAGTGAAGATTTCGAACCCCTGAGCGCATTGCAGTTTCTGCAGGTACCGGCGGTGTCGGATTGGGAGGACACCGGTGTGACACTGTGTTTCGAGACCAGCGATTCATGCCGGTCCCGGGTTGCTGCCTGGAAACAGCCGGGTGACAGTATGATTATCCAGGGGTCGATGAACACACGCCATTGCATCGGTTTGACAGGGCTCGATCCGGCGTCCGTCTATTTGTACCGGGTGTACTGTGAAAACGGAGAGTCCCGGATCGGTTCGGCCGAAGCTGTTTTCGTCACGCGATCCCCCGGAGAATCGACAGGCATCATCGAAGCGTATTTCAATGGAACCGTCAGTCCTGAGGAGGCGGAAATCCGTCCGGCCACAGGCAGCGAAGATCTTCACGGGCGTCTGACCGAGCGGATACAGGCCGCTTCATCGAGCATTGATGCCTGTTTTATGAAACTGACAGACAGGGATATCGGTAATGCGCTGATCGGGGCCCGAGAAAGGGGTGTTTCGGTGCGTTTTATCTGTGAACAGGATGAAGTGTCGGAGCAGGCCGTAAAGGATTTGATTGCAGCGGGCATCCCGGTCATGACCGATGCAGATAGCGAACCGGAAAATACCGGAATCATGCATCACAAATTTGCGGTTTTTGACCACAGGGACAGGGCGATATGGACCGATGACTGGGTGTGGACCGGATCTTTCAATCCCACGGACTATGGATCGTATTCCGAGCCCTTGGAGAACGTGATACTCGTTCAGGATCCTGCTCTTGCGGCCGTTTTTACCTGTGGATTCGAACAGCTCTGGGGCAGCCGCACGGACGTCCCGGATCCGGAACAGTCGGTATTCGGCAATGGCCGTCGCGTGATTGTTCCCGGCCGTGTGATGGTCGGTGAAACGCTTGCTGAAATTTTCTGGTCCCCTGAAGGCAGTGCCTGCCGCGGCATTGAAAAAGCGCTTCTGAGTGCGGATCATCATGTGGATTTCTGCATGTTTTCGTTTACACAGGACCGTCTGGCCGGGAGCCTGATCGGGAAATCGGTTTCAGGGCAGGTCAGGATTCGCGGTTTGATCGATGGGCCCCAGATTCACGCTGATGGAGAGTACAGCCAGTGGCCTGCATTACGGGAAGCGTTCCCCGGCCTTGTCCGGTGCTATTCCGGTACCGTGTGCCTGCATCACAAGTATGCCGTGATCGATGCCTGCACGGATTCGGATCCCATCGTGATCACCGGATCCTACAACTGGACTCGAAGCGCAGAAGACCGCAATCATGAAAATGTGCTGATCATTCATGATGCGGAACTGGCGGATCAGTACACACAGGAGTTTGTGAGCCGGTATCATGAGGCCGGCACGGGGCTGCATGAGCAATCGCTTCCGGGTCGCTGGGAGCTGCACCGGAATGGTCCGAATCCCTTCAACGGGGAAACCCGGTTCGGGTTCCGGATCCCGGAACAGGCCCGTATTTGCATTCAGGTGCTGAACGTATGCGGGCAGCATGTCTGCCTGCTGACGGACCGGGCCTATGATCCCGGTTCGTATTGTCTCGGATGGGATGGTGTGGACACATCCGGCAGAAAGGTTTCAAGCGGGATTTATGTGGTTCGGTTTTCAAGCCCCGTTTTTCAGGATCAGATGAAAATTATGCTGATCCAGTAGGTTGCATATAAGTTGAACCGGATTTGCCTGACGGGTCACTGGGAGCCTGTCGGGTTAACATGGCACGGCTGCCTCAGCGCGGTCAAAGTGAAGGGGGGCCCGTTATCGGACGGGCCCCCCGGACTTTTCCGGACACCCGGATAGCATTTTCCGGACAAATGATCAAGTATGAAAAAAAGCCCTCCGACTGTGTCGACATCATTTTTCTGAGAGAATAACAGCTCTTTTCCGCTCTTTATCCATGTTCACATGATCCATGCATGTTCATTTTTTTCCGGGATTCCACGGGCCGGCCGAAGGTCCCGGAAAGGTTTTCAAAACAAAGGAAGGAGTCGTTATGGCGAAAGAGAAACTCATACACGCCGAAGTGCTGCTGCATTCGGAGACCGGGGCCTCACTTGTCCGGGACACAGCCGGGCTTTCGGCAAAGACGATCGGTTTTTATAAGGCATTGCCCGAAAATCCGGAAAAGCTGGCTGAAAAGCTGAAGGCAGCCGGATTTCAGGTTATGTCCAAAGGCAGGCTCGGCATTTCGATCGCGGGTCCGCAGCGGCTTTTCACCGAGTATTTCAAGGCGAAAATCGGTATCCGGACCGTCAAACTCACTGTGAATCCCAGGTCCAAACTGACGACCAGAGCATATTACCTGGAGGAAGAGGCCAAGATCCCGTCTAATATTTCCGAATTGGCTGAGAGCATATATATCCCCAGACGCGGTGTTTATTTTGCAGGTGAGGGGCCCATGCCCACGCCGGGATATTATCACCTGCGGCCGCCCAATGACATTGCCACACTGACCAATGCCAGCCAGGCGCATGCGTGGGGATACCGTGGTACCGGGATCCGTGCGGCCATGGTGGACAGCGGTTTTATCGCGAGTCACGACTATTATAACGGCATGGGATACAATATCACGGTGCATGCCATGGTGGGACTGGCGAATCAGGATGAAGTCGGCCACGGTACCGGAATCGCCGCGAATCTTCTGGCCGTGGCGCCGGACTGCGATTTTCATTTTTACAAAATCGACGACGGGTGGAACTTCGATCCTGCGGCCGGCATACGCCAGGCGATCCTGGACGGTGTCCAGGTGATTTCGTGCAGCTGGGGAATGTGGTGGGATGCAGCGGTGGAAGCCGAGATTCTGGATGCGGTGAATACGCACGGCATTACCGTGGTATTCGCATGCGGAAACGGCGGACCCATAGGATGGCCCGCATGCATGTCCGAGGTCGTTTCAGTGGGGGGTGCCTATCCGATTGCCGGCGGGGGCTGGGAGGCGTCTTCGTATGCCTCGAGCGGGACCAATGGCCAGAATCCCGGAAGACAGTGTCCGGATATGTGCGGGATCACGGGACACGGACCCAATGGCATAATCATCGTGATGCCGACGATGATGAATGCCCTGTTTGACAATTCATTCAGCGGCGGCGTTTTTCCCAACGGGGATGAGACTGCGGCGGATGACGGATGGCTGGTCGCCAGCGGCACATCCAGCGCCGCTCCTCAGGTAGCAGGTGCAGCTGCATTGATGCTGGAGGCCAATTCCGGTCTGACGCCGGCCCAGATCAAGGCTCATCTGATGGCGAGCTGCGTGGATGTGACCACGGGTGTCAGTGCAGCGGGCGATGCGGCTGCAGTCGGAGTCGATGATGCCACGGGCACTGGCGTGCTGCATGTGGGGGCGGCCGTGGATCGCGTACGGCCATGCCCTCTGGCGCCTGCCGTCGTATTGTGTACTGTCGCACCGACAGTCTGTCACGTGGCGCCGATTGAAGCGCTCTGTCCTCCGGCACCGCATATTCAGTGTTCCCGGGCTCCGATTCAGTGCGCAATAGCGCCGTATCGCTGTGCCGCGGCGCCTCTGGAAATCCTTTGCAGGAGGGCTCCGGTCATCGAATGTTATGTCGCGCCGGTTATTGATTCCTGCCCGCCGGCGCCGATCATCAACTGTCTGGCCGGCCCCTGGAAAGAACCCATCGATCCGGGGGATCTGGTCCGTGATCCGGATTGGGTGAGGCCGGTGGAAGGCGTCAGGCACCGCCTGGTGCCGGTTGTGGTTCTTATGCCCGAGGAACAGGTCATGCAGGTACAGGCCCGGTCCCCGGTCAGTCAGTCACAGAACCAGGCACTGCGCCAGGCTTCGGAGGCTGCCAGACAGGTGTACAATCAGACGCTAAAAAAGCTGGGTGTGACCGGAGAGTATCGAAACTTCCCGGACACCGAAGGCTGTCAGTCCGGTCCGTTCGATCCAAAAGCCGGAATTTGACGGAACGTGAAATACCGGGGCTGTCCGTACGAATCGGTCCGGCGGCCCCGGATTTCGACAACCAGTCCGCGCGAAATCGATTATTTCGAGATAAGGAGAAAGGAATGATGACAATGGAATGCCACCGGAATTCGGATGTGCCTTATTTTGCCTTTCCGATCAGGAGGGAATCCGGCACATCGCAGTTTTCCACGTCGAATCATCTCCAGGAACGGCCGCTGATGCTCAATGTGCAGGCTGCAGAAATTCTGAGGCTGGCCGATGGAGAACGCAGCCTGAATGAAATCATGGATTATTTTGAACGAAGGTATCCCCATGTGGAGCCGTCCCTGCTGCGTGAAAAGATTTTGCAGGTACTCGATGCCATGACCCGGACGGAATTAATCTGGTGGCGAGACAAGCCGGTTCGTCTGCATGCAATTGAACCGCCCCGGACGATTTTCTGGGAGATCACGTCGCTATGCAATTTAAAATGTCTGCACTGTGTGGTTTCGGCAGGAAAAAGAAACAGCGACGAATTGTCTGTGGACCGCTGTTTTGAACTGATCAGGGAAATGGCCGGTTTCGGTGTACAGAACATCGCTTTCAGCGGAGGGGAACCGCTGATGCATCCGGAGTTTAAAAATCTGGCTGAAGCGGTGGCCGCTTCGGGTATGAGCATTCAGGTGGCCACAAACGGAACGCTTGTCACCCGGGAAATTGCACAATGGCTGCGGGATCTGCGGGCCGATGTTCAGGTCAGCCTGGACGGTTCCACGTCCCTGATACACGATAAAATGCGTCCGGGAAACCGGGCGTTTGAAAAAGCCGTCCGGGGCATCCGGCATCTTCTTGGAGCAGGACATGTCCTGACGGTCGGAAGCGTGGTGTCAAAAAACAATAGACATGATATAAAGAATATTATTACCTTATGCGAGAACTTGGGTGTTCAGAATTTCAGGCTCATCCCGTTTGTACCCAAGGGGCGCGGCGGGACTTTTGCCGGCATGGAAATTACGGCATCAGAGATGAAGGCAATTACCGAAATGCTGATTTCCGAACGGAAGCGGAGAAAAATCAACATCATTCCCCTTGAATTCGAAAAGATGGTGCAGGGAACCGCCTGCGTTCAGCCGGCATCTCCGGGTCAGAGCCTGGGGTGTGGCGGCGCCAGAGCCTATGGCACGATTACGCCGGCGGGCGAACTGCTGCCCTGCCACTTTTTCGAAGGTGTCCGGGCGGACAGCGTGGCCGGTCATGCTTTTGCGGATGTGTGGATTCAATCGCGTTTCCTGAATTATTTCCGGAGCCTCACCGTCCATGATCTGCACGGCGCCTGCCGTGATTGCAGATGGCTTTCCGCATGCGCAGGCAGCTGCAGGGCCATCAATTTTGCCAAGGGGGATGTGTTCGGCGCCAACAAGGGGTGCTGGATCGCGGAGGAAATCGAGAATGACGGAGTTGCCGCAACGGCCTGAGTATATTGTGCTTCATGTTGTCTTCCGGTCCCGTTCAGGCCTTGTACTCAAGGACAAGGACCCGGCAGTCCGGGACCTGTCACCTTATGAAGCGGATGAAACGGTCCGGGACAGGGCCGTCCGTGCGCTTCTGGATCTGGGCTTCGAGTGCGTCGGTCCGGCAAGCCGGTTCGGTGTATCGGTTAAAGGACCCTGGGAACTGGTCGGAGAGGTGTTCGGGAATCCCGTATCCGTACCCGGAGTATTTTCGGAGTGGATTACAGAGGTCAAAATACCGGAAAGGGGGAAGTATTATTGAAACACCTTGACAATTTCTGCTGATTTCTTTATACTGTTTTCTGTGGAAGGGCTTCCAAATGCAGGGGAGTAACATGGTTCGAAAGCAGCCGATTATAACCGCCATCCTGGCCGTTTTTTTTGTACCCGACTTACTCCCAGCGCAAACCATACCCGTGACATTCAGATATACTCCCGCATCTTCAAATGTGATCCGTGCTTTTGTGCCGGGTACCTTCAACAACTGGGGACCCAATTCCGGAGGCGTGATCGCCGCGGACGCGCCTTCACGCATGGATTGGTCCGAACCACTCGGCTGCTATATCAAGGTGGTACCGCTTCCTGCCGGAACGCGGCAGCAGTACAAGTTTCATGAACATCCCGGCGATCAATGGATCACGGATCCGCTGAATCCCGACATTAATACAGGTGACAACAACAATTCCTTACTCGATGTGATGAACGGCATGCTGTTTCAGATGACGCCCGCCGAGGGTCAGGTCATTACCGGTTCCGACAGCGATATTATGGCGGCGGTTTGCCTGGCAGAAGGGGATTCGGTGATTCCGGACGAGTCCGTTATTCTGTTCGATGGTCATCATACGGCCACTCTGGAAAATTGCTGGGTGGACAGCCTCCGGCTCATACGGCTGCCCCTGCCGGCCGTACCGGACGGCCCTCACATGCTGAAGATACGGATCATGACCCATCTGGGTCTCGATTTTGCAGATTCCGTGACGTTCAGTTCGAAACTGGACCACGTGTTTTTCTACACACCGGATCATGACAATGTGCTGGCCGGTGAGAAAACCCTTCGCTGGCGCGTCAATCTGCGCAATGCGGATTTGGACAGCATGATCCTGCGTCATATCGGTGTGTCGGATACCGTTCTCGATCCGGTGACGGAAAAGGACTGCCGGATGGATGTAACACTGAATACCGGGCAAAACCGGTTCATTGTCCGTGTTGTTGAATCCGACGGGCAGGCACACATGTCCGATACACTGATCCTTGTTTTCCCCGAACCGCAGGTGCCTGAACCCGAGATCGGCATGTCTTTTTCGGACGGGAGTATTCTGTTGACCGTGAATCCGCATGATCCGCAGAATCAGACGGTGTCCTGCGAGTGGCATAATGCGCCGGTCAATGCCGCTCCGCTTGCGGGCGTGGATGGAAAGACCGGAACGGAACTCGTAGTACCTGTTCCCGCACAGCCGGGTGACTATGCGGTTTGTGTGACTGTCACGGATACAGATTTCAATGCCCGGCATACACAGACTTTTTTTACGGTTCTGGAAGACGGCTCAGTGGTTTTGCCCGCGCCGAATACGGTTCCGCAATGGGTATACGATGCCCGTATTTATTGCGTCTTTCTGAGGGGATTTACAGAAGAGGGAACCATCCGTTCAGCCGCGGACAGGCTTTCGTATATACGCGACATGGGATTCAGCGTCATTTGGGTGCTTCCGGTGATGGATGTGGAGGGGAGCATTGATCAGAACGTGAACATCGGTTACAATATCGTCGATTTTTACAATGTGGAGCCCGCGTACGGCACAAACGATGATTTCAGGGATTTTGTGTCCGCCGCACATGAGCTCGGCCTGCGTGTGATTCTTGATGTCACGCCCAATCATTCCAGCCGGTCGCACCCTTTTGCCATGGACGCCAGGGCGCAGGGGCCGTTCAGCCGGTACTGGGATTTCTATCAGCATGAAATCATCCCCCACAATACCAACAATATGGGACAGACCGTATCTTCCGAAGGCATCGTCTATTATACGGGATTCTCTTCGGCGCTTCTCAACTGGAACTGGTCCGATGCGGAAGCCAGAAAATATATGATCGATGTATACAGCCACTGGCTGCATGAATATGATGTGGACGGCTTCCGGTTCGACGTATACTGGGGACCCACCCGGCGTTACGGACGGGATCAGTTCGACCGTCCGCTGCGCCAGGCGCTGAGAGCGGTCAAGGCCGATATACTCCTGCTGGGAGAGACCGACGGCACCGGCGTGGGTACGGAGCTGCAGTATGCCGACCGGGCCGGCGGCGTGGATATGGCATACGACTGGGAGCTGAAGAACGTAATCCTGCAGTTTCCTTCCGTTGCGGCACTGGATGAAAAACTGGTCAACCGGGGTTACCGGCCCGGAGAGAACAGCTATTTTCTGCGCTTCATGGAGAATCAGGACGAGTGGAGATCCGTTTCATCCGCACGATACAATGATATCGGAAAATCCCTGCCCGTATCCGCGGCCCTGTTTTTATCCACAGGCATTCCCATGCTGTATCAGGGACAGGAAACCGGCATGGGATTCAATATGTCCGGCAGCAAGGAACATCTGGCCAGAGCCACGGTGGACTGGAATAATGCACCTGCTGAAATCCTGATGCCCCATTATCAGAAACTCGCCCAGATCCGCACGCAGTTTCCCCAGTTCCGGCGGCAGTTTATGGATACCGATCATGACGGTTATATCAATGATTCGGACAGGTCCGTCCAACCCAGACTGAAAACGTCATCGGTGTCCGTGTATGCTTACGGGCGGCCCTGGCCAGATGAGAACGGTGTGGTGGTGATGAATTTTTCGAATCAGCCGAAAGACGCCGAAGTGATACTCGATTCGGAATCGTGGATGGACCTTGCCGGCATTCCCTATGTGGATGTGGATCATATGCATTCGAGCGATATTTATTCCGGTACGACGGTTCCGGTACCCACGGATATTGAAACGTTGAAGGTCTCACTCGAACCCTATGGTGTCGCTGTCTACATTCTGAGCCTGGACGAAAAATCACTGAGCCTGCCGGCATTGCCTGTATATGCAGAAAAGCCTGAGGGGAGCCTCGCCCGTTTCGGGCTTCATCCCAATTTCCCGAACCCGTTCAATCCGTATACCACCCTAGTGTACGAGACTTCCCGGACAGCAGCCGTCACGCTGTCTGTCTATAATTTGCGCGGGCAGCGTATCGGGTCGCTGAACCCGGGCATTATAACGGCCGGTATTCATCATATCCGGTGGAATGCACAGGATTCGTCGGGCCGGAACCTGCCCAGCGGCGTGTATGTGGTTCAGCTGCAGGCGGAGAATCAAATGATCTGCCGTAAAATAACCATCATGCGGTAAAACAGACGGAGGGGATATGACGACCATCGATTATGCCATTGTCTTTGTTTATCTCGGTTTGATCGTATTTGTCGGGATGTATCTTCAAAAACGGGCCTCGTCAGGCATCGATTCCTATTTTTTAGGCAACCGCGGCATTCCCTGGTGGGCGCTGGGCGCATCGGGCATGGCATCCAACCTGGATGTTTCGGGGACCATGATCAATACGGCCTGGGTTTTCGCTCTCGGTGTTTCCGGGCTGTTTCTTGAAATACGCGGCGGCGTGACACTGATTATGGCGTTTCTGATGATTTTTATGGGGAAATGGAACCGGCGGGCCAAAGTGATGACCATGGCGGAATGGATGCGGTTCCGTTTCGGCCCGGGCCGGGAAGGCAACGCAGCCCGGATCGTGTCTGCATTTTCAGTGCTCATCATGACCATCGCCATGATCACTTATTTTACGGTGGGCTCCGGTAAATTTATCAGCACGTTCCTGAATATTCCGGAAGCGGGGCGTATTGACAATGCACTTGAGAATCCGGAAATCGAAACGCTGGATCCGCTTGTCTCGGATATGATCATGCAGCGAATGCTTCTGGATTATGATTGCACAACCTCCCGCACCGATCTGCCGCAGAAACCGGCCATCGACCAGGCGGTCCGGGATGTCGTATCCGCCTGGAGAGCCGTGAAAGGCGAACCGGACGTGATTTATAATCTGTCCAAATTCCGGGCCGCGGTCCGGCAATCCGGCAAAAAGCTGAACGGACTGCTCAAATCTCCGGAATCAGCAGCTGTTCCTTCTGTCGTCATTGCAGATCTGAAAGCGTTCATGAACAGCGGTGACGCATTGATTCAGGAATTCGACCGGTCTGTTTCCTACCGGGCATTGTTCAATAGCGAATGGGTGGTCCAGTATATTACACCGGAATTCATGGCCGCGCTTCTGATGATTTTTCTGGCAATGCTCTATACCGTGGCCAGCGGGCTGTATGGCGTTGTATGGACGGACGTATTTCAGGGAGTGCTGATTTTCGGCATACTGGTCTATGTCTGCATCAAGGCCATGGCTGTTCAGCTGCCGGAGACATTTGCCATTTCCGTTCCGCTGAAAGACGGCACGTTCAGGGAACTAGTGACCTCGCGTGAAATCTGGACCAGTGCGCTTCCAAGAATGAAGCTCGATTTTCCCGCAGAGTCTTCGTATGCGATTTACAATCTGTTCGGTATTGCGATTTTCTTTTATCTTGTCAAAGTAACTATAGAGGGCTGCGGCGGAACCTCTCAATATATGATACAGCGGTATTATGCAGCCAGAAGCGACCGTGAAGCGGGGCTGCTCTCTCTGTTCTGGACTTTTCTGCTCAGCTTCAGATGGCCCTTCATTGCTGCAATCGCGGTGATGGGTATTGTGTTCGGCACCGGTGACGGCGGCGTGATCAGCGATCCCGAAAAAGTACTGCCGGTGGTTGTCAATACACTGACCGGAATCGGCATCAAGGGATTCCTGGTGGCCGGCCTCATGGCTGCGGCCATGTCCACATTCGATTCAACCGTGAATGCAGGCGCCGCATACTGGGTCAAGGATCTGTATCAGGCCTATATCAATCCGAAGGCATCTGAAAAAAATCTGATGCTGCACGGCCGCTGGTCATCCATTGTTATTGTGATTCTGGGTGTGCTGTTCAGCCTGACTGTTCGCAATATCAATGAAATCTGGGGCTGGATCACCATGAGCATCGGTGCGGGCATGATTATTCCCACCCTGCTTCGATGGTACTGGTGGCGCATGAATGGATACGGGTATGCCATCGGGATTGCCGTGGGCATGGTTGCAGCGGTGGTTCAGCGGCTTGGTTTTCCGAACGTACCTGAATACGTGGCTTTTTCCTTCGCGAGCATACTTTCTCTGGTCGGCACCGTGATAGGCACCTATACAACAAAACCTACGGACCGGTCCGTTCTGGATAATTTTTATAAGACCACACGGCCGTTCGGATTGTGGTCTCCGGTACGGCAGCAATTACCCGCTTCGGTCATGGAAAAAATCAATCTGGAAAACCGGCGGGACATTATCAGCACCTTTTTTGCCGTGCCCTGGCAGGTGGTGCTTTTTCTGACCATGATGATGATCATTCTTAAAGTATGGAACACATTTTTTATCCTGCTGGGCCTGCTGATTCTTCTGTCCGCAGGTTTGTATTTCAACTGGTTCAGGCATTTGTCCACGGAGGTTAAGGTGGATGAAGCGGGGGAATCCTGAGACAGGAGTCAGAAGAAAATCCACTGCGCAATGAACGGGATACAGCCACGCAGGGAAACATTATGGTCATACAGGGCGTAAGATATATCGACTGATTTTTTATTGATAAGCAAGGAGAAAACGCATGATTTCATTTCGCACCCGTTCCTGTACCATGCACATGGTGCTTTTACTATCGGGAATCGTTCTCATCTCACCCGTTGTCAAATCCACGGAGAATCCATTGTTTCCAGAATTCAATCAACCCATGATGTTCGGCCAGCTGAACGCCGATGCGGTGAATCAGGCAAAGGAAGGGACCATCGGCAATGCCCGGGCCGAACTGGCAATTATCTATGATATTCCGGCTGAAGAGCGGACCTTTGACAATACGCTGCGTTCTCTCGATGCACTTCAGGACCGGTTGAATTCGGTTTGGAGCACCGTGTATCTGATGGCCTACACCCATCCGGATGACGCAATCAGGGAAGCCTGCAATACGGCCAATGTTGAATTTGAAAAATTCAGCACGGCCATGGCTATGGATGAAAAACTGTATCAGGCGGTCAAGGCCTTTTCCAAAACCAAAGAGGCCGGGGCACTGACAGGGTACCGCAAGAAATTTCTGGATGAAACCCTGCGTGATTTTCGCAGAAACGGTTTCGGGCTGCCCGCAGAAAAGCGGAAGGAGCTGAAGGCGCTCAAGGATAAAATTACCGAGATTTCCAACCTGTTTTCCAAAAATATCCGCGATTATCAGGATTCACTGATCGTGAACGAATCCGATGTCGAAGGTCTTCCAGAGGATTATAAAAAGACCTATGTTCAGACGGACGGGACCTATAAACTGGACATGTCCTATCCGTCCTATGTTCCGTTTATGGAGTATTCGGAATCCGATGCGGCGCGAAAGGCCCTGTATCTGAAATTTACGAACCGTGCCAAGGACAGCAATCTCGATGTGCTGGACAGTCTGCTGATTTATCGCAAGAGAATGGTGAATGTGCTGGGGTATAAAACCTATGCCGAATACGGACTGGAAACGCGTATGGCAAAGGATCCGAAAACCGTGTGGGATTTCGAATACGATCTGAAGGATCAGCTCTTGCCCAAGGCGAAGCTGGATTACGAGGAGCTGCTCGAAGCCAAACGGTCCCATACCGGAGACGCGGAGGCGGACACCATTTATTCATGGGAAAAGTCGTTTTATAATACCCTGCTTTTACGCACCAAGTACAATCTGGATCCGGAAGAAGTGAAACAGTACCTCGAGCTGGACAATGTGTTGAGTGGACTTTTCGCCATCACCCAGACGCTTTTTGGCGTCACGTACAGTGAAGTCGGGAATCCGTCCGTGTGGAATGACGAAGTGCGGCTGTTCGAGGTATTCAGGGATGGAAACCTGATCGGACGGTTTTACATGGACATGTTCCCGAGAAAAAACAAATACTCTCATGCGGCCTGTTTCGGTCTGGTGAAAGGCAGGGAAACCGGGGAAGGATACCAGATCCCTTCGGCAACCATGGTCTGCAATTTTCCGAAACCGACAGAAGACAAACCCTCTCTACTGAGCCACGATGAGACGGTGACATTTTTTCACGAATTCGGACATCTTCTGCACAATATACTGACCCGGTCCCCTCTCGGCAGTTATGCAGGAACCAACGTGGAACGGGATTTTGTGGAAGTGCCGTCCCAGATTATGGAAAACTGGGCTTGGGATTACGCCTCGCTTAAAATGTTCGCCAGGCATTATCAAACAGGCGAGGTCCTGCCCGAGGATCTTTTTAACCGGATGATTGCGGCGAAAAATGTGAATTCCGGAAACAATACGCTGCAGCAGGTTTACTACGGCGTGCTCGACATGACCCTGCATGATCAATTCGATCCCGAAGGAACGGTGTTGACCACCCAGGTTGTGAAAGAACTGCAGAACGACCTCACATTATTCCCGTTTGTCGAAGGATCGCATTTTCATGCGGCATTCGATCATTTGACCGGGTATGCGGCCGGTTATTACGGGTATTTATGGGCGCTTGTATATGCACAGGACATGTTCTCGCTGTTCGAAACAGCGGGAATCATGGACAAGGAGACCGGAAAGCGGCTCGGCGGCGTCTTCTCCAAAGGCGGTTCCGTGGATCCGATGGTCCTGGTTAAAGATTTTCTGGGCCGTGAGCCGAATCAGAAAGCCTTTATCCGGTCCCTGGGACTGAAGGAGGAAGCCCGGTAAATTCCGTTCTTGATTTTGAAGTCGCGGTTCGGTATATTTGGATGATCATGAAGCGAACTGCATCGGCCGCATTCTCAGCGGCATGAGGTTTTACGATTGAACGCTTATTAATCCATCCCAGGGATTCGGGATGGATTTTTTTTAAATGGGAGGCTGCATGAAATTTCATACCGAGTATCTCTGGTTTCAGACAAAGAAGAAAAGGGAATGGATCAATATTACCGCCGATGTGGAAACCGCGGTGGCCAAGAGCGGGATCCGGGAAGGCATGGTGCTCGTATCGGCCATGCATATCACGGCCGGGGTTTTCGTCAACGATCATGAACCCGGCCTGTGGCAGGACATCGATGCATGGGTCGAGCAACTGGCGCCGTTCAGGGCGGAGTATCAGCATCACCGGACCGGAGAAACAAACGGAGATGCGCATTTGAAGAGCCTGCTTGTTCATCATCAGGTGATCGTGCCGGTGACCGCAGGCAAACTGGACTTCGGTCCGTGGCAGAAGGTGTTTTATGCGGAATTTGACGGACAGCGCCGCAAACGGCTTCTGATAAAGGTGATGGGAGAGTAGGCTTCATACAGGCTGTCCCATTTAATTAAATCTCATTTTGTCCGTATCTCTCAAGAAACCTTGATCTTTCGGGCCCATTTCTATGAATGTTACAGATATGCAAAAATGGAGCGGTATTCTGCTGGTTGTTCTCTTCCAGTTTTATGCGGGTCCGCTCAGGGCCCAGGTTGTGATCAGCGAGGTGATGTTCAATCCGGAGGGCTCCGAGCATACGGATGAGTTTGTGGAAATCGTCAATCTTGATTCTCTGCGGACCGTCGATCTGAACGGATGGGGAATCGGGGATAATGAGGACCGGGATCTGATTGCCGATGCGGGATACGGATTGCGGCTCGGTCCCTTACAGACCGGGCTTGTGATGGATCCCGATTATTCTGAGACAGCGGGAACCTATGAACCCATTCCTGACCGGGCGCTTCGGCTGACGATCTCGGGATCGACATTCGGCAGCGGCGGACTATCCAACAGCAGGGAGGAAACGGTCAGGCTGATCGAACCATTGGGAGCAATTGTGGACAGCATCCGTTACTGCATCGATATTCCTGCGGGTCATTCGTGGGAACGGATCGATCTGTATGGCGGATCGGAACAGGAGAACTGGGCGCAGAGCCGGGATGCGCGAGGCACTCCCGGTTATTCGAACAGTGTCTCGGAAGACGGTAACGGCTGTCTTCAGCTGAACCTGCAGGCTGCCTGGTCAATAAATGAAGGCGAACGGATCGATGTCCGGTTCGAACTGAAAACCGTGAATACGGGCAGGCATGCAATGGCAGAATTTCCGATCCTGTTTTATGATGATTCGAACCGGGATTCGCTGACAGCTGATGATGAGATGATCGGGCGCCTCGATATCCACGAACTCGGTCCGGGAGATTCGCTCACGGTCGTTCTGTCCTGGTCCACATGGGAATACGGCAATCACCGGTTCGGATTGCTGCCCGTTATCACCGGGGACAATCAGGAGAATTCACGTGTATGGTGGGAAGAGATTGTGCTCCCATACCCTGAGAGAGCCCTTGTGATCAATGAAATCATGGCCGATCCCATGAACGGTTGCCCGGAATGGGTGGAATTGTTTAATCCCAACGGTTTTACGGTGGATCTCACGGGATGGACCGTTTCGGATTCGGACACGCTGAAGCGAGTGATTGTCGCGCAGGAGCCGTTTCCGGTTTTTACGGATCATTATATCGTGCTTTGCGATGCGGATGATGCGGCATCCGTTTATGCGGAAGGACAGGTTCAGGTTCTGGGTGTCGCCGGTTTTCCAGGGCTGAATAATTCGGCCGACGGTGTGTGTATTGCCGATGCGGCTGCTCATACTGTGGACCGGGTTGATTATCATGCATCCTGGGGCGGTGGAAACGGTGTCTCACTTGAACGCATCCGGTGGCAGAATGCGTCTCAGGACAGCAGCAACTGGCATGCTTGTACGGATCTGAGGGGCATGACTCCGGGTGCCATAAACAGTATATCCGTGATGCCCGCTTCACAAAGTTGCCTCTCAGTTCATCCGGTTCCGTTTTCTCCGGACGGTGACGGGCGGGAGGATGTCTGCCTGATCACGGTTCATCTGCCCGTGCCCTGTGCTACGATCACGCTGTCCGTGTTTGATGTGCACGGACGGCTGATAAGGGATTTGAGAAACGGTGTTCCTTCCGGGAATGAGACCGTGGTCATCTGGGACGGGCTGGACTGCCATGGATGCCTGTCAAGAACAGGCCTTTATATTTTGTATATGGAGGCACTGGTTCCTGAAAAAAACCGTGTGTTTCATGATAAAACGGTTGTGGTTCTCGCTCGGTCCAGGTAAGCGCGATATGGCAGTAAAACCGCATGATTTTGACCTGTTTTTACACGACGTTCCCGATTGAGGAACGGGCCGGTATATTTAAAAGTTATCCACATTTTATTCACAGTTGAATTTTTACGAAATTTTCGTAAAAACAACAGGGTTCGCCGGTTCTCTGCATGCGGGCCTATTTTTGAAGAAATTGAAATAACTGCCGTCACGTTTTTGCACAAATAAATCTAAGGTTAATTTTATCAAGTATATACGCGCATTTATTCTATAAGACATAATATTTGTCAACCATTTGTTCCGCTGTCACATAGGTGATAATTCGGATCGGTTGCTGTTATAAAATTCAATTCGTTCATTTACGCACAAGTTATCCACATTTTTCACACTTTATTTTACAGGCGGCAGACTGATGAAAAACAGCTTGCGAACCATCAGTTATTTTTATATATTGCATGACGTTCAAAATAAGCTTCGAAAGGAGGGATTAATCGATTTATGCCTGCAGTGAAGGTCCGCGACGGTGAGCCTTTCGAAAGAGCATTCAAGCGGTTCACCAAGCAATGCGAAAAAGCAGGGTTAATGTCAGATATTAAAAAGCATCAGCATTACGAAAAACCCAGCGAAAGAAAAAAGCGCAAAATCAATGCGGCAAAACGCAAAATGCGCAAACTTCAAATGATGATGAATCGGTAATTTCCTCCACGGTATTTTAAAGCGGTCAGTGTATGGCTATTGAGGCACAGATACTCGAGGATATGAAGGCAGCGATGAAATCCGGCGATACGATCAGGCTGGAAACCATTCGCATGCTCCGGGCTCAGTTGAAGAATGCCAATCTTGGCAAAAAGGATCCTTTGGCCGAGGACGACGTGATGTCCATTATCGCGAAAGAGGCCAAAAAACGCAAAGAATCCATCGCCTTGTATGAAAAAGGCGGACGCCAGGATCTGGTTGAGAATGAGAAACAGGAACTCGAAATACTTCAGTCCTATCTGCCCAAGGCCCTGACGGTTGAAGAAATTGATGTACTGATCGGGGAAGCCATATCCCGGACGAATGCTTCGGGCACACAGGATATGGGCAAAGTGATGGGTATCATTATGCCTCAGGTAAAAAGCCGCGCTGACGGAAAATTGATTCAGGAACGGGTTAGGCTTAAACTGAGCTGAATCCAGATTTTGAAGATCCGGCCCCATGATTCTCATGGGGCTTTTTTTATTGTATCTTTACCGGACTTTATTTACATTTTGAATATGGCGCCGTGAATCGGACGCGTTGACCCTGATGTTTGCCGGGCGGATATCAATCATGAATATAATCGATTTGACACTGATTCTTTGCATGGCCTTTTTCTTGATAAAAGGATTTATTCGCGGCATCATTCTCGAGGTTTTCACAGGGATCGGCATGGTGGCCGCCTATGTTCTTGCGCTTCGTGAAGCGGACAGGGTCGCTGCATTTTATGCACGTTTTGCGGAACTGCCCGGTTTTATTTATACCGCATTGGGATTTCTCTCCATTTTTTTTGCCGTGATCATCATTTTCCGTGTGGCAGCGGTCATTTTACATAAAATTATAAAAAAAACCCCGGTGGCCACGCTCGACCGGGGCGGAGGTCTGGTGATTGGATTGCTGAAAGGGCTTCTGGCATCGAGCCTGATCGCCCATCTTGTTCTCATGATTCCGGCGGAGTCCGGTGATTTTGAAAGAGAGCGTGACCAATCCATTCTTGTCAAACCGTCAAAAGCCGTGGCCCCTTTTTTATTCAACGTGGTTAAACATGCCATCCCCAGGACAAAAACATTTTCGGATGAACTGGAGGAAAGCGTGAACCGTGTGATGCAGCAGGCCCAGAATAAAGTCAATGAGAAGGTTCAGGATACCCTGGAAAATCAGTTGAATGATACAATCCCATCACAATAAATACGCACTGGATGTTCTTGAGTTTGAACAGGTTCGGAACCAGTGGCTGAGTTATACCGTATCGCAAAACGGAAAACGCCTGGTTGAGGAAGCGGCGCCATTCAGGGAGTTGCAGCCGCTGCAGAACATGCTCGATTCAGTTCAGGAAATGCGTTCTCTTTTTATGGCCGGCCCGGCTTTTCCCCTCGAAGCATTCGCGGATATTCAGATCCCCCTTAAAAAAATGCAGGTGGAGGGGGCGTTTTTACAGCCTTCCGAATTCCAGGAAATCAATCATGTGCTCGTCATGACGCGCCGGATTCAGGACTTTATAAAGGACCGCCTTGAGGAAACACCGCATCTTGAGAAAATGATGCTGGGAATGACTGCACTTCCCCATGTCGAGGAGGAAATCGGCCGTATTATATCGCAGCACGGAGATGTGCGGGATAATGCGTCCCCTGAACTGAAAAGCCTCAGAAGAAGTATACAAACCCGGGAGGGAAGAATTCGAAGCAGGCTGGATGAAATTCTTCGTTCCATGCATCAGCAGGGATTTGCACAGGAGGATCATCTGACGCTTCGTGAGGGCCGGCTGGTGGTTCCCATGAAGGATGCCCATGCCAGTCATTTAAAAGGTGTGATTGTGGATCAGTCGGCGAGCGGGGCCACGGTCTTTATTGAACCGTTCGAAATACTGGAATCCAACAACGAAATCCGCCGCCTCAAGATCAAAGAAGTGCGCGAGGTGGAGCGTATTCTCACGGCACTGACTCAGATGGTCAGTGCGTTCGGACCGGACCTGGATAACAATGTGCAGATTCTGTCCCGGATCGATGCACTGGCGGCACGGGCAAGGTATGCCGATTCGGTTGACGGGCGGGCCGCCGAAACTTCGGAACGGTCATTGAGGCTCAGGGAAGCCCGCCATCCCCTGCTTCTTCTGACGCATATCCATGACGAGGTGGTCCCGATCTCTTTGGAAATGGGAGAATCCGTCAAGGTTCTGATTATTACGGGACCCAATGCCGGAGGCAAAACCGTAGCCCTGAAAACCGTGGGACTTCTGGCCCTGATGCATGCCTACGGGCTGCATGTGCCTGCAAAGGCAGAATCTCAGATCCCCCTCTTTCACCATATTTTTGCCGATATCGGGGACCAGCAGTCCATTGAGCAGGATCTGTCCACGTTTTCATCTCATATCAGGCACATCAAAAACATAATCGAACAGGCGGACAAAACCAGCCTGGTGCTAATGGATGAAATCGGATCCGCTACGGATCCTGCAGAAGGATCGGCCCTGGCGACCTCCATTCTCCGTCATTTAAAAGAATGCGGATGCCTCACGATCGCCACGACACATATGGGAGCGTTGAAGGTATTCGCCCATGAGGAACCGGGAGTCGAAAACGGATCCATGATTTTCGATCAGAAATCCCTGAAGCCGACGTATCGGTTTCAAATGGGTGTGCCCGGATCGTCCTATGCGTTTGAAATTGCCAGAAGATACGGCATTCCGGAGTCTTTGATACGGGAATCGCAGCGTATGCTGGGCGAGGACAGGGGACGGCTCGATCAGCTGATTCTGACGCTGGAACAGGAGCAGAGCCGTGTTCATGCGCTTCTTGAAGAGGCGGAACGCAAGGACAGCCAGCTGGCCGGCCTGATCTCGTTGTATCAGGACCGCGTTCAGCAGATCAGGGACAATGC
This sequence comes from bacterium, assembly GCA_016930535.1. Lineage (GTDB taxonomy): Bacteria > Zhuqueibacterota > QNDG01 > QNDG01 > JAFGCO01 > JAFGGN01. The sequence goes on along the minus strand of JAFGGN010000046.1, from coordinate 128,821 downwards.
GGATGTTGAAAAGCAGCGCCTGACCGAAGAAGCAGAAAAAGCCCTCATGGATGCCAATGCCATGGTAGAACGTTTGGTCAAGGAAATCCGTGAAACCTCTGCAGACCGTCAGGTCATTCGAAAGGTGAAGAAAGAGATCCAGACGGCGAGGAAGCGTGTCCGGAGCGAACAGAAATCGTCCGGGCCGGATGTGATAATCCGTCAGGGTGACTGGGTGCTGTGGGATGGATACTCAGGGCGCGGAGAGGTGGTCTCCGATACGGACAGGGAGAACCGGGTATTGGTTCAATGGGGTAACATACGGCTGAGAGTTCCGGTCATGTCTCTGAAACCTGCACAGAAACCCAGTAAAGAAAAACCGGCAGGATTGACGCAATTTCATGTGGACAGGACAGTGCGTGATGAAATCGATCTGCGCGGGCTGACTGCGGATGAAGCAATCGCCTCTGTCGAGCAATACCTCGGAGACGCTCACAGCACGGGTTTCAGTTCCGTGCGAATTATACACGGGAAAGGGACCGGTGTTCTTCGTCGTGAAATCGGCAAGTATTTAAAAACGCACCGGCTCGTTAAAAATCAACGCCTGGGAAACTGGAACGAGGGCGATGCCGGTGTGACGGTAGTGGATCTGAAATGAGCATCGTCGGATCTACCAGGCGGCTGAATATAAAAGATGAAGTATATTGAAAGGACAATCCGGATCCCGGATCAGTCAGGTGAATATGAAAATACCTGATGAAAAAATCGATGAGGTTCGCGACGCCACGGATATTGTGGATGTGGTTTCACAATATGTTTCACTGAAGAAGCGGGGGAAATCCTATCTGGGTTTGTGCCCCTTTCATCAGGAAAAAACGCCTTCGTTTCATGTGGATCCGGTGAAGGGATTTTTTCACTGTTTCGGATGCGGCGAAGGCGGCAATGTGTTTACTTTCATCATGAAAATGGACCGGGTCACTTTTCCCGAGGCTTTACGGACGCTTGCCAAAAAAGCCCATATTGAATTACCCGAGGAAAACGACACCGCCGCATTGCAGGAAACGGAAATCCTGTATCATGTCAACGGGATGGCCGCCGATTTTTATCAGGAGTGTTACAGAAAAACAACCGGCGGTAAAAAGGCGGTCCGGTATTTCAATCAAAGAAAATTCAATCAGGAAACGATCGACAAATTTCAAATCGGATATGCACCTGACCTGTGGGACGGATTGATTCAGAAAGCGAATCGGGAATCGGTTCCCGTCGAAAGTTTGCTCAAGGCGGGGCTTGTTATCAGGCGCGATGACGGTTCCGGTTATTACGACCGGTTTCGGGGGCGGTTGATGTTTCCGATTATCAATCATTCCGGCCGCGTGGTGGGATTCGGCGGTCGTACGCTCATAGAAGGTCCGAAAGTGCCCAAATATCTGAATTCTCCTGAAACTGCTGTCTATCATAAAAGTCAGATTCTGTATGGGCTGTATCAGTCGCGCGAGGGAATCCGCCGTCAAGACAGAGTGCTTTTAGTCGAGGGATATACGGACCTGATGCGGCTCCATGAAGCCGGTTTCGATTATGGTGTGGCCACGTCGGGAACGGCATTGACCGAGGGCCAGGCCCAGCGCATTTCGCGCTATACAACACAGGTCAACCTGGTTTTTGACGGTGATTCCGCGGGTTTCAATGCTGCATTGCGCGGTGCGGACGTCCTTCTGTCAGCGGGGCTGCAGGTTCAGGTCACGCCGCTGCCAGGCGGTATGGATCCCGATGTGTATATTAAAGAGAAGGGTCCCGATGCATTCAATGAACTGCTCCTGCAATCCAGAAATATCGTGGATTTTCAGCTCGAACGTCACCAGGCGCAGAGAAAACTGAATACGCCAAGAGACGTATCCGAAGCGGCAACCGGTGTACTGGAGACGATTGCGAAGGTCAGGGATCCGGTTGAACGGCAGCTGATGGTACGGGAGCTGGCGGAAAAACTGGAGGTCGATGAAAACCTGCTGCATCGCCGCCTGAGGAGCATTCAAAAGAAAGGGAGACAGACCATCTCACTGCCGGAAGAAGTGGTTTCAACTACTGCAAGAGAGAATGCAGAGTCGGTGCTCATACAGATGCTGCTTCTTGAAGACAGCAAATGGTCGCAACCGGTATTTTCAATCGTGGGTTCCGGGGATTTCTCGGATCCGGTGCACCGCCAAATTGTGGAGCGCCTGCATCAATGGCATATTGAGGGCCGCATCATGGATCCGCATGTTTTTATCAAATATTTTGAGGCGGAACCGGAATTGCATAAAATGTGCATTCATGCGATGTCCCGGGCCCTCCTTAACACGGCGGACCTGTCCCAGCTGGGTCTCGATTGTATCCTTTTCATCAAACAGGAGGAAATCAAAAAGAAGATACTGCATGTCCGGGATGCATTGCGAAAGCACCAGGGTGATGAAGGCCGTGCCGAGCCCCTGAAACTTGAATATCATGAATTGAAAAAACAAAGCGAAAAAGAGAAGGAAAATATTGCCAGGGACTGGAAAATAATGGTTGATAAATTATAAAAAATTCCGTATACTTTTTCCGCCTGGGCCCATAGCTCAGTTGGTTAGAGCGGCGGACTCATAATCCGTTGGTCGGAGGTTCGAGTCCTCCTGGGCCCACGCGTTCTTTCAGATTGATTGACAAAGGAGAAATCTTGCAAAACCACCTGCGAAAGATTATAACCTGTTTGGCGTATAGAGAATTGGCGTTTTGAATGATATGATAAAAGTGCATTCCGGAAGGGATGCACTTTTTTGCATTATAAATGGACCCTTGGACCGAAGGAGGGATGGTTGAAAGACGTTTTGGACCGGCTCGTTGAACTTCAAAAGCTCGATCAGCAACTGCATCAGTTGAAGGCTCTGAGAGGAGATCTGCCCAATCAGGTCCAGATGCTCCAGCAGGACGTGAATCAGGCTAAAAAGAACCTTCAGGATCAAAAGGACAAGCTTCAGACATATCGCAAGGAAAAAGATATGCTCGAGCTTGAAATCAAGGACCTGGAATCAAAACAGAAGAAGTATCACGATCAGCTGTATCAGGTGAAAAACAACCGGGAATATGATGCTGTCAGCATGGAAATCGAGAACGTAAAAGAAACGATCAGCAATAAGGAAACCCGGATTATCGAGCTGATCACACTGGATGAAGATCTGGAGAAGAGCATTCAATCCACTCAGAATGAGGTCCAGGAAATTCAGGGGCAACTCGATCAGAAGGAGAACGATCTTAAAAAACGTCTCGGGCAGACCGAGGTCGAAGAAAAAAAGCTGCAGACCGAACGGTCGAAGATTGCATCGGATCTTCCTCCCCGGATTGTCAGTATGTATCAGCGCATTTTCAACGCGAAAAACAAAATCGCCGTCGTCCCCGTACTCGGGCATGGCGTGTGCGGCGGTTGTTTTAAAAACCTGCCGCCCCAGCGCGTGCTTGAGATCCGGGAAATGAAACGGATGAATTTATGCGAAGTGTGCGGACGCATACTCGTCTGGGACGAAGAAGCCGCTGATAAAAAACCATGAAGCTGATTGCGTATATCGACGGTTCCTGCTACGGAAATCCCGGGGAATCCGGCTATGGTGTCGTATTGCAGGATGAATCCGGCGTGACCCTGTCCAGTCTGGGGCAGTATATTGGCAAGGGCACCAATAATATCGCTGAATACAGAGGACTGCTCGGTGCCATAGAACTGGCGCGTTCGTTTAAAGCGGATACGCTGCATGTGTTTTCGGACAGTGAATTGCTGGTCAGGCAAATCAACGGGGAATATAAAGTCAAACAGCCTCATCTGATTTCACTGTTCCATCAGATTCATGACATGCTGGATGAATCGGGCATTGATTTGACCATTCGCCATATTCCCCGAGAAAAGAATAAACTGGCGGATAAATTGGCCAGAAAGGCCATTCATATCAAAGGTGAAGTTCATTAAATTGGATATAAAACGGAACCCGTCACCGGTCCTTGAATAAAACCTGAGTCCGGTGGTTATTTGAACATGAGGGTTCGACATTAATCCGGTCATTGCACCGGGTGTTCTTTTATAATTACTGGTTTCGGCCCCTGGCAGCGGAACAGATGATCGCGGGGCTGTCCATCTGGACGGCCCTGAGGAAAGTCCGGACTCCACAGGGCAGGGTGCTTCGGAAATCGAAGGCATGTTTTTCCGTTTGATCGGAAAGGCATGACGGACAGTGCCACAGAAAATATACCGCCCGCCTCAGGCGGGTAAGGGTGAAAAGGCGAGGTAAGAGCTCACCGCTCCGATGGTGACACCGGAGGCAGGGCAAACCCCACCTGGAGCAAGGCCAAATAGGTGAGAAGCTGTCTCCTATGGAGACCACGGAGTATCCCGTTCCGTCTGACTCACGGGTAGGCCGCTAGAATCCAATGGCGACATTGGATCCAGATAAATGATCATCATCCGCATGACGGTGTGCCGGAAGGCGCATCGAACGGCGGTTACAAAATTCGGCTTATCGTTCCGTTGCTTCGGGGCCATATCAATAAAATCTCCATACCGGGTTATGGGGACGGTTAAAAATCAATGGAGTTCTTTGTGCAGTGGTGTGTGGCAAATACGCTGGCCCGGACTGCGGCCGGCCAGCTTGCAGAGACCCTCAGTGTTCCTCAAATTATTGCCAATATCCTGGTAAACCGGGGCATCGATACGTACGAACGGGCGCGTCTGTTTTTTCAGCCTGAATGGGACAATTTGAATGATCCGTTCTTAATGAAGGATATGGACAAGGCGGTCGACCGTCTGCTTGCGGCACTGACCAGGAACGAACGCATATTCATCTATGGTGATTATGATGTGGACGGCATCACATCCGTTAGTCTTCTGACCCTCTTTTTAAGGGCACAGGGCGGCAATGTCGTGTATTATATTCCGGACCGCATGCGTGAGGGGTATGGACTCTCCGAAACAGGCATCCGGCAGGCCATCGAGGCGGGCACATCACTGATGGTGACAGTCGACTGCGGAATCACGGCTGTTGAAGAGGTGCTTCTGGCTTCTCAGAACGGTATTGATGTCATCATCAGCGATCATCATGAGCCGTCGAGGGAGCTTCCGAAAGCCATTGCCATTCTGGATCCCAAGCGTGATGGCTGTATGTATCCTTTTAAACAGCTTGCCGGCGTGGGTGTGGCTTATAAACTGATTCAGGCAATCGGGATCAAACTGGGACTTCCCGATGAAGAGGTGCGATGCTACATCGATCTGGTCGCATTGGGGAGTGCGGCAGACATCGTGCCCATGATCGATGAAAATCGTGTTCTGGTTCATAAGGGGCTCGAACGGATCAACAAGCTTGAACGGATCGGCATTCACGCTCTTGTCGAGAGTTCCGGACTGCAGGGAAAAAAAATCGGCACAGGCCAGGTGGTTTTTATCCTGGCTCCGCGTATCAATGCGGTCGGGCGGCTGGGAGATGCGGAACGCGCGGTTCATCTGCTACTGACCAATTCCTATGAACAGGCAAGGGACATTGCGGGTGTTCTGGAAATCGAAAACAAGCAGCGCAAGAGTATTGACGAGGAGACGTTTCAGCAGGCACTCGGCCTCATCGACCGTGGTGACGAAACCGAAAAACGGCTGACCCTCGTGCTGTCAAAAGAAGGCTGGCATCCCGGCGTGATTGGCATTGTCGCTTCAAGAATTGTTGAGAAGGTGTACAAACCCACGGTCATGATCGCTGTCGAGGATGGTGTCGGCAAAGGATCGGCGCGGAGTATTTCGAATTTCGATATTCATTCCGCACTGAAAGAATGTGAGCAGTACCTGATCGGATACGGCGGTCACAGATATGCCGCAGGATTGACCATCGCTCTGGATCAGATCGAGGCCTTCAGGGACGCATTTGAAACCGTCGCCTCAAAAACACTGATGGAGGAAGATTTAATCCAGAAAATATACATTGATGCAGAAATCGAACTTACGGATATCACCGATAAAATGATGCGGCTACTCAACCGGTTCGCGCCTTTCGGCCCCCAGAATATGCGGCCGGTATTCCTGTCGCGCAATTTGAAGGTTGTCGGAAGTCCGCGAATTGTCGGCCGGAATCATCTGAAATTCAAGGTGCAGCAGCACGGTGCGGTTTTCGATGCCATCGGATTCGATCTGGGCGACATGCAGTATTGCCTGCATCCGGGAGAGTCGAATCTGGATATGGTCTATGTCATCGAAGAAAATCATTACAATGATCAGGTAAAAAAACAGCTGAGAGTCAAAGATTTGAGATAAATGATCGATTTGATAAATCGGGAGGTTGTATGGCATTCGATGAATCATTAAAAATCTGGAAAAATGGCGAATTTATTCCCTGGAACGAGGGGCATGTTCATCTGGCATCCCATGTTCTTCATTACGGCAGCAGCATGTTCGAGGGCGCCCGGTGTTATAAAACCCGGAAGGGATCCGCGATATTCCGTCTGGAAGACCATACACGCCGGTTGTTTAATTCCGCTAAAATATACCGCATGGAAATCCCCTTTACACAGGGTGAAATCAACGAGGCCTGCAAGGAAATTTTACGGGTCAATAAACTCGAAGCAGCCTATCTGCGTCCGCTGGTTTACAGAGGCTACGGTCCCCTGGGAGTGGATCCCCGGGGATGTCCCGTGGAGGTGGCCATTCTTACATGGGAATGGGGCGCATATCTGGGTAAAGAGGCCCTTGAAAAAGGTGTGGATGTCTGTTTTTCGTCGTGGCACCGCCATGCCCCCAATACCATGCCGACCCTGGCCAAAGCAGGCGGCAATTATCTGAATTCGCAGCTGATCAAACTTGAGGCAATTCTGGACGGTTATACCGAGGGCATTGCCCTGACATCGGACGGTTACGTGTCGGAAGGCAGCGGCGAGAACATTTTCGTCATCATTCAGAACAAAATTTACACACCGCCGCTCAGTTCAGCGATTTTACCGGGTATCACGCGGGATTCAGTATTCACACTGGCCAGGGACCTGGGATATACGATTGTCGAACAGGTGCTTCCGAGGGAAATGCTGTATATTGCGGATGAAATTTTCTTTACCGGGACAGCGGCGGAGATATCGCCGATCCGTTCCATCGATCACATTCAGATCGGGGCCGGATCGCGCGGTCCGGTTACCACGGTCATCCAGAAGAAGCTGTTTTCCATACTCGGAGCCGAAGAGGAAGACAAATACGGCTGGCTGTATTATATTTAAGACGGCACAAGGAATGCTATTTCGATCCTGAAAAGGTGTAATAGTTCTTTGAGAGATTTCCAAGAAGAAGGTGGTTTGGATGGGGAAGCGAAGAAAGGCTCGGGAGCTGGTGCTTCAATCATTGTACGCCGAAACCATGAGTCGTGATCCGGCAGAAACGATTATCGGCCAACTGATGAAACCACTGGAAAATGATCAGGAAGTGCATGCATTTGCCGAGCAGCTTTTTCGTCAATGTATCCGGTTCGCCGAAGCATTGGATCTGGATGTGGCATCGATGCTGAAAAACTGGGAATTTAACCGGGTTGCCTTAATCGATCGCCTCATATTGCGTCTTGCTCTGTGTGAGCTTCTCTATTTTCAGGAGATCCCGCCGAAGGTAACAATCAACGAAGCCATCGATCTGGCAAAAAAATACAGCACCGGCGAAAGCGGCCGGTTTGTAAACGGAATTCTTGATGCGCTTTTTAAGAAGTGCAGCGATGAAAAGCGTATTAAAAAATCCGGAAGGGGATTGTTATAATGCCAGTGTACGGAATTGGACAGCCCGGTCCGGACCGGACCGGTTCGGTTAAAAATGAAACTTTTTTGATGATTTATCACTTATATATTCGATTGTCATTCATAAAATCAACACGGTTGATCATCGGGAGAAGTCTATGTTACTGAAGTTGATTGAAAAGATACTTGGCGGAAACAAACATGAAAAAGACATCAGGCGCCTGAAACCCATTGTGGATGAGGTGAACCGTCTTGCTGAATCCATGCGTTCACTGTCTGATGACGCGCTTCAGGCCAAAACCGGTGAATTCAAGTCCCGGATACAGGAACGGATCAGCAAATTTGAGCATGAGATTTCCGACCTGAGAGGGCAGCTGACCTCTTTTACGATCGGTGAAGATGTGGATATCGAGGAGATCAGGCAGCAGCTGGATACCCTGGAAGAAGAGGCCCATAAAGAGACCGAGGCCGTATTGTGGGAGCTGCTTCCGGCGGCGTTTGCTGTGGTTAAAGAGACATGCCGGCGCCATGTGGGGAAATCCTGGAAAGTTGTCGGGCATCCGGTCACCTGGGACATGGTGCCCTTCGATGTGCAGGTCATGGGCGCCATCGTGCTTCACGAAGGCAAAATAGCGGAGATGGCCACGGGTGAAGGCAAGACGCTCGTTGCAACCATGCCGCTTTATCTGAACGCATTGACAGGAAAAGGTGCGCATCTCGTAACGGTCAATGATTATCTGGCCAGGCGCGACTGCGAATGGATGGGGGAAATCTATAAATTCCTCGGCCTGAGCGTGGCCTATATCACCAATGATATGGAACCGCATACGAGAAAACCCGCCTATAATGCGGATATCACATACGGCACGAACAATGAGTTCGGATTCGATTATCTCAGGGACAACATGTCCGTATCGCCGGATCGTGTTGTTCAGCGCAGACATAATTATGTGATCATCGACGAAGTCGACTCGGTGCTCATAGACGAGGCAAGGACACCGCTGATTATTTCCGGTCCTGTACCGGAATCCAGGAACCGGTTTGCCGAAATAAAACCCCGGGTTGAGAATCTTGTCCGGACCCAGAACGTGCTTATCAATCAGCTTGTGTCCGAGGGAGAACAGCTGCTGCAGGAGAAGGAATATGAGGCCGGTATCAAGCTGCTTCAGGCCCATCGCGGAGGGCCGAAGAATAAAAGACTCGTTAAAGTTCTCAGGGAAACCGGCGTTCAGAAATTGATACGCCGTGTCGAATCGGATTATATGCGTGATAAAATACTGCACGAGCTCGATGAGGACCTGTATTTTGCCATTGACGAAAAGGCCCATACCATTGATTTAACGGAGAAGGGCCGCCAGAAACTGGCCCCGGACAATGCAGAGATGTTCGTACTGCCGGACCTGGCGACCGAACTCTCGGAAATCGAGGGCAACGGATCCTTGTCACCTGAAGAAAAACTCAGGCTACGGGATAAAATTCAGGGCGATTATGCGGAAAAAAGCGAACGCCTGCATAATATCAGCCAGCTGCTCCGGGCCTATTCGCTTTTTGAGAAGGATGTGGAATATGTCGTCACCGATGACGGCAAGGTCATGATTGTGGACGAATTTACCGGCCGGCTCATGCCCGGAAGACGGTATTCAGACGGCCTTCATCAGGCCATCGAGGCCAAGGAAAACGTGCGGATCGAGAATGAAACCCAGACCTGGGCAACCATTACGCTGCAGAATTTTTTCAGGCTGTACAAAAAGCTTGCGGGAATGACAGGAACCGCCGAGACGGAGGCCGGAGAGTTCTGGGAAATTTACAAACTCGATGTGATCGTCATACCGACCAACGAACCCATCAGGCGACATGACCAGGAAGATGTTGTCTACCGGACGCGGCGGGAAAAATACAATGCGATTATTGATGAAATCGAATCGCTTCATCAGCAAAATCTGCCTGCTCTCGTCGGTACGGTCACCGTGGAAGTGTCTGAAACACTGTCCCGAATGTTGAAACGGAGAGGCATCAGGCACAATGTATTGAATGCCAAATACCATGGCCAGGAAGCTGAAATTGTGGCCAGGGCCGGAGAGCCGGGCATGGTGACCATTGCGACCAATATGGCCGGCCGCGGTACGGATATCAAGCTGGGACCCGGCGTGATCGTGATCGACGAAGAGGGAGAAAAGGCCCTGATACAGGATACTGCGTCCGAATGCCGTCATAACAGGCGGGTGATTGTTCATGAACTGCCCCAGCATCAGATATCACAGATAGCAGACGCATTGCGAAACCTGAATCTGACCGTTCAGGTCGTGGAATCTGAGGAAGTCAAGCAGCGGTTGTTCGCAGATTTTGCCGGAATCGCGCCGGGTTCCGTAGCGCTTATTTCAAAGCCGCTGGGTGCGCCCAATGATGCCAAAACCGAATTCGAGCACCTGGTTCACATCAAGGCGCGGGATTATGCGGCAGGCGGGCTGCACATTATCGGAACGGAACGTCATGAAGCGAGACGCATCGACCGTCAGCTGCGCGGACGGTCGGGCAGGCAGGGAGATCCCGGGTTTTCGCAGTTTTACCTGTCCCTTGAGGACGATCTGATGCGTTTGTTCGGATCCGATCGAATAGCGGGCATTATGGACCGGTGGGGCTACGAAGAAGGCGAAGTGATCACACATCCCATTATCACGAAATCCATCGAACGAGCCCAGAAAAAAGTGGAGATGCGCAATTTTGATATTCGCAAGCATCTTCTGGAATACGACGATGTGATGAACAAACAACGCGAAGTGATCTATAACCGTAGAAGAAGGGCCCTTTCCGGCGAGAATTTACGGGAAGAAATCAGTGCCATGATAGAGGACATGGTGGATGATCTGGTCGAACAGGTGACTTCGGGCGGTGAATACGGGGAGGCCTGGGATTGGGAGTTCCTTACTGAAAAGTATCTCAATATGGTCTATCAACCGCTTCCTATTTCCGAAAAGGACCGCCCGGCGCTGAAAATTGAAGAGCTCAGGGATCGTCTCGAGAACGGCGCCAAGTCGACGTATTCCCGAATCCGCCAGAGTTTCGGCGATGAATTGATGGCACGCGTTGAGCGATTTGCCACATTACAGACCATCGACGACCGGTGGAAAGAACATCTGTACGAAATGGACCGGATGAAAGAAGGAATCGGATTACGGGCATACGGTCAGAAAGATCCGCTTCTCGAGTACAAGCACGAGGCGTTTCGTACATTTACGGAGCTGATGGTCCGTGTCGACGAGGAAATTTTACGGTTTGTTTTCAGGGCACCTTTTCAGATTCAGGGTGCTCCCGCCATGGAAGTACAGGAACAAGTGCCGGCCCGGATGGATATGGTTCATGCGGACAGCACTGGCATGGCGTTTGCACAAGAATCGGTATCGGGAGAGGAAAATCGATCCGTTCCCGCGGGCAAACCACAACCGGTCCATGCGGAACCGAAAGTGGGAAGAAATGATCCATGTCCATGCGGAAGCGGGAAGAAATACAAACACTGTCATGGGAAAATGAATTAATTGAATACAGGATTTTATTGAATGCCAAAATCTCTTGTTATTGTCGAATCCAACGCGAAATCCAAAACCATCAACCGTTTTCTGGGAAAATCCTTTGTTGTACGGGCATCGATCGGCCACATTAAAAATCTGCCCAAGAATCGTCTGGCTGTAGATATTGAGAACGGATTTGAACCTGAATATGTAACCATCAGAGGGCGCGGCAAGATTTTACAGGAACTGAAACGGCTTGCAGCATCGTCGGACACGGTCTACCTGGCCACAGATCCGGACCGGGAGGGCGAAGCCATCGCCTATCATCTGGCCAGGGAGATCTCCGCGTCCAACGGGAACATCAAACGGGTTCTGTTTCATGAAATAACCGAGAAGGCGGTACAGGAAGCCATACAGCACTCCAAATTGATCGATGAGGATAAAGTGGAAGCCCAGGTTGCCCGGCGGGTCATGGATCGCCTTGTGGGCTACCAGGTCAGCCCGTTTTTATGGAAAACGATTTATCGCGGATTGTCCGCAGGACGGGTTCAATCCGTTGCGCTTCGCCTGATATGTGAGCGGGAAGCTGAAATAAAAGTCTTTGTTGCTGAAGAGTACTGGAGCATCGATGCGGATCTGGAACTGAAAACATTCCCATTCCGGTCCAGGCTCGTAAAAATTCAGGGCGAAAATGTCCATATTTGCAATCAGTCCGAAGCGGAAAAGCATGTTCGTGTTTTAAAAACACTGGACTACGTCATTTCGGACCTGAAAGTGAAGACAGTCTCACGGAAACCGTTTCCGCCCTATACCACCAGCACACTTCAACAGGACGGTGCGCGGCGCCTGAGTATGTCCACAAAACAGATCATGGCTGTGGCCCAGCAGTTATACGAGGGCATCGATCTTCCGGAGGGCCGGGTCGGATTAATCACCTACATGCGTACAGATTCTACCCGTCTGGCGCCTTCTGCCGTTCAGGATTGCCGCCAGTATATTGCAGAAAATTACGGCCTTGAATATGTACCCAAACATCCGGTGATATACAAGAACAGCAAATCGGCCCAGGATGCACATGAGGCCATTCGGCCGACCTCGCTCAGCCGGCCGCCGAAATCCATGGCCAGTCATCTGAGCCCCACGCAGTTGAAATTGTACACGTTAATCTGGAACCGGTTTGTGGCTTGTCAGATGGCACCGGCCAGGCTTGAACAGACCATACTCGAGGTCACCGCGGGTGCGTATTTGTTCAGGACAACCGGGTCCATCGTGAAATTCAAGGGTTTTATGCAACTCTATGAGGTGGAAAACGGTGATGAAGAAAAGCTGCAGTTACCGCCGCATATAGACAAGGGAACGCCGGTCGAACTTCTCGGCATCGATCCGGAACAGCATTTTACAAAGCCGCCTGCCCGCTACAATGAAAGCAGCCTGGTCAAGGAACTGGATACGCTCAATATCGGCCGTCCTTCCACGTATGCTTTGATAATCTCCACCCTGCTCGACCGGAAATATGTGGAGAAGGAATCCCGCAATCTGGTTCCCACAGAACTTGGAATAACCGTCAATGGGATCGTGATCCGGCAATTTCCCGATATATTCAATGTGGCCTTTACTGCGCAGATGGAAGAGCAGCTGGATCAGATTGAATCGGGAGAGCGGGACAGACAGCATGTACTGGAGACTTTTTACAAACCATTCAATGAATCCGTGCACCGGGCCATGCAGCAGAAAGAGGAAATCAGGGAATCACTGCAGAAGGAAACCGAGGAGACCTGCCCGGATTGCGGCAAGGCACTGGTGATCAAGTGGGGAAGAAACGGGCAGTTCATCGCCTGTACGGGATATCCGGATTGTAAATATACCCGGCCGATCGAAGCGGAGGAAACCACGGATGAAGTGTGTGACAAGTGCGGGTCGGCCATGATTGTCAAAGCGGGACGGTTCGGCCGGTTTCTCGCGTGTTCAGCTTATCCCCAGTGTAAATCGACCAAACCTTTTTCCACCGGTGTGTCGTGCCCCAATGAAGGATGTGACGGAAAAATCATTGAAAGACGCAGCGGACGGGGCAAACTGTTTTATGGATGCAGCCGGTATCCGGACTGTAAATATGCAAGCTGGAACAAACCAGTGCCCAAGGCGTGTCCACATTGTCAGAACCCCTACATGGAAGTGAGGACCAATAAGAAGAAGGGGGTTTATATGGCGTGTCCCAAATGCAAACATGAAATTATAGAAGAATTGCATTGAAAATGGATATGCAGCAGGCCATAACTGATTTTTTACATGGTTTGGGATCGGTGAAAAACTACTCCTCTCATACGATCACGGCCTACGAGTCGGATTTAAATCAAACCCTCGATTTTTTGCTTTCCGGGCGGCGTGCGGACTCTGTGGATCTTTCCGATATCGACAGAAAGGAGCTTCAGTCCCATATGGCCGGATTGATTCGATATGGTCTGTCCAAGAAATCCGTGGCCAGAAAAGTGGCGAGCAATCGCGCATTTTTCAAACATTGCCTGCGGGAAGGCTGGATAGAGAAAGATCCCTCCTCGTCCCTGATATTCCCCAAACTGGACAAACCGCTGCCTGATTTTCTGAACGAACGGGAGATAGAGCATGCCCTCAATCATATTCCGCAGGACACACGGGAGGGAATCAGGGACAGGGCGATTCTGGAACTTTTTTACGGAACCGGAATCCGAGTTTCGGAACTGGTTCAAAGCGATCTCGTGAGCCTTGACCTCAATGCAGGAAGCCTCCGTGTGACCGGAAAGGGCAGCAAGGACAGAATTCTGCCTCTGGGAAAGCAGTGTACCGGCTGTCTTAAAAAATATCTGGATTGCCGGGATGCATTTCATCCCGCAGCCGGAGAAAACGCGGTATTTCTCAATCCTTCAGGCAAACGATTGTCGGTACGGGGTGTGCAGAATATAGTCAAAAAATGGCTTGCAGCCGTAAGCGAGAAAACCAAGCTTAGCCCCCATGTATTACGGCATACATTTGCGACACATCTGCTCGACCGCGGGGCCGATCTTCGTGCCGTGAAAGATCTGCTTGGTCATGAATCGCTTTCAACGACACAGATTTATACTCATTTGACCATGGACAGGCTGCGAAAAGTTTATCAACAGGCATTTCCGCGCGCCTCGGGGCCGGAAACAGCTTCTGCGGAGCAGAATGCTTCAGCCCCGCTCAAGTGATTAGAGTCATATCAATAAGGAAGGAGCACTCATATGCGTATCACAATTACTGCCCGCCGTTTTAAACTGCCGGAAAACATCAAGAATTATGCACAACGGGAGGTGATGCGACTCGAAAAGTATTATGACGGAATCATCGACACCGAGATGATTCTAAGCTGGGAAAAATTTTATCGTATGGCTGAAATTAAAATGCGGGTATTCGGCACCACGCTGACTGCACAGGAACGTGAGGATGATATGCGCAAGGCCATTAAACTGGCCATCGAAAAAATGGAGCGTCAGCTGATCAAATATAAAGACAAAAAACACGATTTCGATCATGAAAAGGCCGTGGTGCCTCAGGTCAGTGAAGAAGAGCAGACAATTCCCATCGAAGATGAGGAGAGTTGATTCGTGCATCAACAGAAACTGGATTATATCACGGTTGAGACGCTGTTTCATGAAAATGAAAAGCGCCTCAAGCTTCAGCTGATTACGGGTAAAGGCAGTTTTGAAAAGAAAATAGTCGAAAAGGACCTGCACAGACCTGGTCTGGCGCTTGCCGGATTTACCGATCTTTTTACATTCCACAGGGTTCAGGTCTGTGGAAATACAGAGGGACTTTACCTGAGTGAGCTGTCCAGGGAGGACAGGCTGAAGAGCCTTCGAAAAGTATTTGCGTTCGATATTCCCTGCGTTGTCGTCACCTCTGAAGAAGATATCGTCCCCGAATTCCTGGAAGTTGCCAATGAGCACGGCATCAGTGTGTTTCATACGCCGTACGCGACGACCAAACTGGTTCAGCTTCTGGGTGAATACCTGGACGAAAAATTCGCACCGCGTATATATGTGCACGGATCCATGGTGGATGTCTATGGCATCGGTGTTCTGATTACCGGTAGAAGCGGTATCGGAAAAAGTGAAGTGGCGCTGGATCTTGTGGCGCGCGGTCATCGCCTGATTGCGGATGATGTAGTGACGGTATGTCACCGGGCCGGCGGGGTGCTGTTCGGTATGGTCAATGAAACACTGAAGCATCATATGGAAATCCGTGGTCTCGGCATCATCGACATCCATGCGATTTTCGGCATCCGGGGCATCCGGAAAATCAAACGGGTGGAGGTTCAGGTCGAACTGGTGGACTGGGACGCGTCTCAGAAATATGAACGGCTGGGTATCGAGGATATGACCACTGAAATTCTGGGGGAGCCGGTGCCCCTGGTAAGGCTGCCGATTTATCCGGGAAAAAACATCTCGATGATTGTCGAAGTCATGGCCCTCAACCAGCTGTTGAGAATGTACGGATACAACGCGGCGCTCGCTTTTAACAATCAGCTGACGGATATGATCAATCAGAAAACCAGGCACGAGGACGATCTGATGGACCATCTGCGGGAATAGGAATGAGCGAACGAAAGATGGAAATAATCGTCGGTGCCTTTGTCACCCTGGCGCTTGCCGGGCTCATTCTCGGCGTTATCTGGGGCAAGAACCTGCATCCGTTTGCCCGGAGGCAAACCTTGACATTGCGTTTCGACAATGTGCGCGGGCTTGAATCCGGTGATCCGGTGATGATACGGGGAATGGAAAAAGGCGCCGTGCAGCAAATCTGTCTCACAGACGGATATGTGGATGTGCAGTTGTGGGTGGATCGCGATGTGGTTGTCCGAAAAAATTTTCAGGCCTATATCGAGTCCAGGGAGCTGATGGGGGGAAAGCAGATCACGCTCGAACCCGGCGATCATGCTGAAGCGGCCTCCCTGGATGCGGTTTACACGGGATCGGTCCGGGGTGATTTGAATATGCTCTTTCTGAGAACGGAACAGACGCTGATCCGGCTCGATTCACTCATGGACCGTACTGCCGAAACCGTGACCCCCGAGAAGATGCGAAACATACTTGCCAATGTGGAAGAAGCAACACGCCAGACCGAACAGCTCGTACGCGAAACCAGGGCGCCGCTGCGTTCGAGCCTCGCGCATCTGGAGGCCGTATCCGGACAACTGCGTGCGGATTCCACGGCCGGCCGGATGGCCCTGCTGATCACGAAACTGGACACGGCCGCCAGAACCTTTCATGAAATCGGCAGGCGCATCGAAAGCGAGCAGGGTACGCTCGGTCAGCTGGTGAACGACCGTGAACTGTACGAACGTCTCCTGACCACATCGCTTCGTCTGGACACCCTCATCACGGACATTAAGAAAAATCCTAAAAAATATCTGCACGTGTCGGTGTTTTAAATCATGATATGTTGATCTGTGTTCTTCGATACCGGACAGGCCGATCCGGTCTTTTCCAACCGCACTAATCTCTATGTGAGACAACAACTTAACACAATTCGATTGACTTTTTACCATTTCTTTTATAACTTTCAGTTCGACAATTTTTAACAAGAAATACGGGGACGATGAAGAAATATCTGATCACTGGCGGTGCCGGATTCATCGGCAGCAATTTTATCCGTTACCTGTTTTCAACCTATCCGGATATCCGGATCGTCAATCTCGATAAATTGACATACGCAGGAAATCTGGACAATTTAAAGGATTTTGAACACGATTCAAGGTATCGTTTTGTACATGGTGATATCTGCGATGCAGGTCTTGTCGACTCGCTGATGCCGGACGTCAATGTGGTGGTGAACTTTGCGGCAGAGAGTCACGTGGACCGGTCAATCGGCAGTCCGGATGAATTCATCAAGACCGATATATTCGGTTGTTTCGTGCTGCTCGAAGCCGCCAGAAAGCATGGTGTGGACCGGTTCATGCAGATCAGCACGGATGAGGTATACGGCAGCATCGAGAACGGCAGGTTCTCGGAAACGGATGCATTGATGCCGTCCAGCCCCTATTCGGCATCCAAGGCCGGGGCGGACCGGCTCGTTTACAGTTACTATGTCACCTACAAGCTGCCGGTGGTGATTCCACGCAGTTCCAACAATTTCGGTCCCTATCAGTTCCCGGAAAAACTCATCTCCCTTTTCATTACCAACGCGCTCGATGAAAAAGCCCTGCCCATATACGGTGACGGCAGGAATGTCCGCGACTGGCTGTACGTTATGGACAACTGCGAGGCGCTCGACCTCATTCTGAACAAGGGCCGGGACGGAGAAGTCTATAATGTGGGCGCGGGCAATGAAAAGATGAACATCGATATAACAACCCAGATTCTGAGGGATACAGGCAATTCCGAAGCTCTGATGACGTATGTGGAAGACAGGAAGGGACACGACCGGCGTTATGCACTCGATATCGGAAAGATCACGTCGCTGGGCTGGACACCCCGTCATAATTTCGAATCGGCTCTCTCAGAAACCGTGGCCTGGTACAGGGACAACCGGTGGTGGTGGGAAAAGCTGAAGAGCGGCGAATATCTGGAATACTATCAGAATCACTATAAACGGAAACTGTAATGATGCTTCTGGAAAAAATTCAAAACAAAAACAGCATTGTCGGCGTGGTCGGTCTCGGATATGTGGGACTGCCGCTGCTTCTGGAATTTATCGAGAGCGGATTCAGGTGCATCGGCTTCGATGTCGATCCTCAGAAAATCAGTAAAATCGAGGGCCGAAAAACCTATATCCGTCATATTTCGGAAAAGCGCATCGCAAAGGCCGTGGATTCGGACCGGCTGGAAGTGACCACGGATTTTACCAGGCTGACCTCCGCGGACTGCATTGTCGTGGCCGTGCCCACGCCGCTCGACAAGCATCAGCAGCCGGATCTGAGTTATATCATCAACACGTCAGAAACCATCGCTCAGTATATCCGGAAAGACCAGCTGGTGGTCCTGGAAAGCTCCACCTGGCCGGGCACCACGATGGAGGTCATGAAACCGATTCTCGAAAAATCCGGCCTGAAATATGCGGAAGATTTCTACCTTGCCTTTTCTCCGGAACGGGAGGATCCGAACAATCCCGATTTTTCAACCAAAACCATCCCCAAGGTCGTGGGTGCGAATGATGATATAAGCCGGGACTGTGCAAAGGCGCTTTATGATGCGGTCATCGTGCAGACCGTTCCCGTTTCCACGAGCCAGGCGGCGGAGGCCACCAAGCTGCTGGAGAATATTTTCCGCAGCGTGAACATCGCGCTGGTTAACGAGATGAAGATGATTCTCGACCGCATGGACATCGATGTGTGGGAGGTGATCGGGGCCGCTTCGACCAAGCCGTTCGGATTTATGCCGTTTTATCCGGGCCCGGGCCTGGGCGGACACTGCATCCCCATCGATCCGTTCTATTTGACCTGGAAGGCCAAGGAATACGACATGGCCACGCGGTTTATCGAACTGGCCGGTGAAGTGAATACGTATATGCCCTATTATGTGGTCGATAAGGTCGGCGATGCATTGAATACACGGAACAAAAGCATACAGGGTTCGAAAGTCCTGATCCTCGGAGCCGCATACAAAAAAGACATCGACGACATGCGCGAGAGCCCGACACTGAAACTGATCGAAATTCTTGAATACAAGGGCGCGCATGTGGACTACAATGATCCGATGATTTCATGTATGCCCAAGGTGCGCAAGTACCAGTATGACATGCAGAGCATCGACCTGACGCCTGAAAACCTGAAAAAATACGACGTGGTGCTCATTTCCACGAATCACAGTTCATACGATTACGACATGATCTGCGAACATGCGAACCTGGTGGTGGATACAAGGAATGCCACGAAGGGCGTGACGAAGGGGCGGGAGAAAATTGTGAAGGCGTAAAATTGCGCCGAACATGGATGTGGATTCTGGAAAACGATCTTTTTGAAACAGGGAAAATAATGATGAAGAAAACAATCTGTATCATACTTTTCATGTCTTTTATCTCATGTCTGCGTGCGCAGGTTTTCGACGATGAGCGTGAATGGCAGCGTCAATCTGAAACAACGCCTCGTGCGATTGATTTTTCAAAAATGTTTGAAGACGAAAAGGCCAAAAAAGAAGAATTTAATGACTTAAAATTAAAACAGGAAACCGAGCTTCGGCAAAAAATGCTGCAGGCGACGGCACTCGAGAAAGCTGTTGATCCGCAATCCTATGTGGTCGGACCCGGTGATATCTTTACATTGAATATCTGGGGCGCTCTTGAAATGCAACTTCCCATCCCTGTTTCGCCTGAAGGAGTATTGTCGGTTCCCTCGGTCGGTGAAATCGATATACGGAAAATGACACTTGCCGATGTCAAGAAACGGGTCTATGATAAAGCGAAACCGCATTATCAGAACTGTGAAATTTCTTTGATACTGACAACCCTGAGGTCTTTCAGGGTTCACGTCGTCGGCGAGGTTGAATATCCCGGTACATACCTTGCAAATCCGACTGAACGCATTTCGGATCTGATCGGAGAGGCAGGAGGTGTTACAGACTGGGCGAACAAAGTGGCTATTGAACTCAGAAAAGTAACGGGCGATACCCTGCTATTCAATTTTGCTGAATTCGAATCCGACGGTGAAATCGACGGCAATGTTCTTGTAAGCGGCGGCGATGTCGTTTTTGTACCGCCGATCAGTCTGACATCCGACAAGGTTTATGTGGACGGCGATTTTAAAGTGGGCGGATTATATCAGGTTCTGGACAATGAAACAGTCCATGCGTTTCTATCACGGATAAGGGCATTCAATAAGAATGCCAATCCGATGGATGTGGTCGTTTTGAGGAAAACAGATAAAACCATCAAAACATTCAAACCATATCTGGAACAAAACGCCGACATAATTATATTAAAAAATGGGGACCGGGTCGTTATTCCGTCCGCCTATGTCTACGTGAAGGGCAGTGTTCAATTCCCCGGAACCTATCCGTACGTGGCCTCATTTACAGCCAAGGATTATGCCGGCATGGCGGGTGGTAACTACTATTCGGGAAATATCAAGAAAGTGAAGGTTTATCAGGCGAAAACAGGTAAAACAAGGCGTGGACCTGATGCATTGGTCGAACCCGGGGATGTGGTGGATATGCCGAAAGCTTGGAACGAGGAATTGAGAAACTGGGGCCCCGTACTGTCCGCCATAGCCTCGTCCGTGATCGCTGCCAAGGCTATTGGTTTAATCGGAGGAGAATAACGAACGATTGTCTAGCATCAAAGGGATGATACATGGAAGAGAAGAAAAACGGGTTTATTGATTATTTATATGTGCTGACAAAATGGCGCAAACCGATATTGACAACCTTTTTCATCGTCTGTTTTCTTGCAGCAGGGTTCAGCCTTATTATGCCCAAAGTCCATCAGGGTGTTGTCACCATCATGCCGCCAATGGAAGATTCCGAGGGACTGGGTCTTTCATCTCTGATGAGTCAGATACCTCTGGGCGGGCTGGGTTTAAACGGCATGTCGGATGAAACTTATGCATTTTTGGCCATATTAAACAGCCGGACAATTATGGAATCGGTTGTAGACACATTTGGATTGATCGAAAGGTACAATTCGGATAATATCGAAGAAGCCGTAAAAGAGTTACGTGACAATGTAAAAATCGATGTCAATGAAGACGGAACAATCACCTTAAAGGCGAATGCATCCACAACATGGCTGCCGGGGAAGAATGAGGAAGATTCAACACGTGTATGTGCCAGAGATATGGCCAATTACTTTATCAGGGAACTGGACAGGGTCAATAAAGAATTGAAGGTGGAGCGTGCCAGGAACACCAGAATTTTTATAGAAAAACGCTATTTACAGAATATAAATGATCTGGCCAAAGCCGAGGATGATTTTAAGGTTTTTCAGGAAAATTATGATGCCATCGCATTGCCCGAGCAAATGAGCGCCACAATTCAGGCTGTATCCGAGATACAGGCAAACATCATCAGACGGGAAATTGAAATGAAGGTCATTGAAAAAACCATGGGGCGTTCGAATTCTGAATATATCCGGATTAAAAGTGAATTATCTGAGTTCAGAAACAGGTTAAATGATTTTCGAAACAACAAGGATTCCTCGGACGACTTACTATTTACATTGAGCGAGGCCCCCGATCTGGGCCTTCAATATGCCAGATTATTCAGAGATGTTGTGCTTCAGGAAAAAATCATGGAATTTTTACTGCCGCAATTTGAGCAGGCAAAAATAAATGAGGCTAAAGATACGCCGACAGTACAGATTTTGGACGAGGCCGTGGTTCCGATAAAACGAATCAGACCAAAGCGGGCATTTTTTGTCATTTTCTGGGGAATACTGAGTTTTATTATCTCGACAAGTGTCGTGTTTACCATAGAGTCGATTGACAGGATGAAATTAACGGCGCCGGATAAGCATGAAAAATTTGAGATTATTTACAGTACAATTCGTAACGATATTTCAAAGGTTTTCAAAAGAAAACATAAATGAAAAGTATTAAAACAGACAGATCAATACATGGCGGATTTGATGAGATGCAGAAACGACATTTGTTTCTGCATCTTGTATTATGGGTGCATGTATTATTTGTTCTGATATTTATAAAATTCACCGATGTGTTAATGATTGGTATTGCAGCGGGGATTCTGATTGTGTTCGTGTGGATGTGCTTTTCAATCCGACATGCAATCAGCCTGCTGATTTTCTATATAGCGATATTACCGACCTATACATGGGGATCCCATTATCCATTTTTTCATGGTTTGTATTTTCACGAAGGCGTGCTCATATTAATGGCAGGTCTTATCGGTTATTTATATTTGTTGCACGGACCCGAGAATCCGGTATCTTTTCGACAAAACAACACACTGAATCTGCTGTTCGGAATCTTCCTGGTTTGCTGCATTATCGCTGCACTTCACGGCTCTTTTTCCAATGCAAATTTTGAAATAATTGGCACGGAAATTTTATATTTTGGCTTATATGCATTCTACTTCATTTTTATACGAAATTATAATATTAAACATATCCATGGACTGATGATTTTAATAGTGGGCATTTCCGTCGTGGTGTCCGTGGAATTTATCATGCTGGCCATCTCTGAAGGAGCGGTTTCCAGCATTCTGATCAATCGAGTGGTAACACAACAGCCCCATCTGGCACAGATTGCACTGCCGATCTGTGTTGCATATATTATATTTCCAAGCCGGGTTCATGTCAAGATTTTATCTGCGATTTCCATTGTCCCTTTGCTCGGCATGATATTTTTCAGTCAACAGAGGGGATTGTGGGTCGGAGTTTTATTTTCAGTCATCGTGATCGGAGGATTTCGATATCTTTTTGATCAGATTACCATCGGCCGGCTGATTAAGTATTGTTTGCTGGTGATGTTGAGTTTCGCCATTTTATTCGGATTTTTTCTTCTCATCGACAAATTGTTTTTTGGTTCTGTTTTTCTGACCATCCTCTCAAGATTGAGTACGCTGTCCTCGCTTTCAACAGATGCAAGCACCAACATCAGGCTGGGTGAGATTATGAGGGCACTGGACCAATGGGACAACAATGTTTTAACAGTAATTTTCGGAACAGGTCTTGGAACCTCTTATGAAAGCATCAGTATCGAAAGGGCCTATCCGTTCTCGCTGGACAATGCCTACGCGGTTGTTTTATGGAAAATGGGATTATTCGGGCTGATTGTATTTCTCATGATTTATGGTTCATTTTATATTCGGGGATTTAAAATCTATCTTCAGTCGCATAACACACAGTATAAAGTGATTGCGGCTTCGCTTATGTCAGGTTTGGCGGGATTGTTGGTCATTGCCCTGACAAATGCATGCATCATTCGGTATCGGTTTATAGTCATCTGGGTGCTCATAATTGCCATGATTGAAATCATGTATCGCGATATGTTGTCCTCCAAAACTGAGAGGCATTCACATAACAAGTGAAACGAACAATGGATTTTCTGTCTTAATCTTCTGCGATTATTAAGGAATGCACAGTTGAACAGAACTCAAATGAAGAACGTGATCATTATTGATACAATTCGAAATGAAAATGTGCTCGAAAGAGTACAGGCCGTATATTCTTCTGTCATGAATGCACATGGTGAATCGACTTTGGAGAATAAAAATGACGATTTTCATTACAGGGTGTTTTCGGTTCCTGAAATTATCACAAAAATAATTCAATTGAACCTGATGAATAACAGAGTCATATTGTTTTGTGATTACCATATCAGAATAAAAAAATTTGTATATATACTGCTGACTTTTTTAATAAGAGCGGAAATTCGTATCGCAGTTTACTCGAATAACAAGTATGAAGTGATTACCGGCAGATATATGAAAAACATTCTTACAAAGAATATCCTGAATGAAATCACAGTCTGTGTGCTCAAAGTCATTTTCGGATTTATTTGTATGTCATATTTGAGCGTTATTAAAAGACGCAATTAAACGATGCGATTTATAGTTATCCCAAATAATTTTCCTCCTGAAAAAGGTGGAATACACACATACATGTATTCCATTTGCCATCATTTGGCAGATGACCAGGTGATCTGTTTCGCTGATGAGACAGACAATTCTGCCTCGTTTGATCGTGAACAGAGATTTTCGGTTGTCAGGATCCTCGATTCCGGATTTTCATTCCTTAGACTTCTTCGTCATGTTTTTCAAATTGCAGGGATTCTTTGGAAAAGCAGAGAAAATGAGGATGTGAATTCAGGCGAAAACCTGAGATCAAAATTAATCACGATTTTTTCGACACTGAGTCAAATTAATTCGATCCATTTTGCTTACTTGATCAATTACCTGATTGCGATAATGAGCGAGAAGGATGTTATACACAGTCATCTGTCCGTGAGCGGCATTGTGCTTCCTTCCGGCATCATTTCTTTATATTTAAAATTAATATTCAATCTCCCGTATATTGTATTTGTTCACGGGAATGAGCTGCTTACATGGCCCAAACAGAAACGATACAAAAAACTTGTGGAAAAAATATATAACAATGCAGATGTCCTGATCGCTAACAGCCGTTTTACTGCAAATCTGTTGAGTCAACTGGATATAGACAAACAAAAAATTGTCGTGATCAATCCTGGTGTGGATATTAATATATTTTATCCAATGTCTGTCAGGCAAGATTTGATCGATTGTTATCAGGTGAGAAACAGAAAAACCATATTAACGGTAAGTTATCTGGATCCCAGGAAGGGTCATGACGTTGTCATTCAATCGCTGTCAAGGATCATTAAAAAAGTCCCGGATGTGCTGTATTTAATTGCAGGCGAAGGCCCGTATAAAAATCAACTGCTGTCCCTTGTCCGGGCCCTGGGACTCGATGAGCATGTCCGGTTTTTGGGTTCTGTCGATGATGACCAGGTCCCGCTGCTTATGAATATCTGCGATTTATTTATCATGCCAAGCAGATTGGCAGGGAACAGTATTGAAGGCTTCGGTATCGTTTTTTTGGAGGCGAATGCCTGTGGTAAGCCGGTGATTGGAGCAAAATCGGGTGGCATGGAAGATGCTGTCGTTGACGGAATCACGGGTTATCTTGTCGAACCATTGGATGAAGAGAAAATTGCGGGGCTTGTTGTGAAGCTGCTGAACGACAGGGCTTTGTCGAAAAAATTGGGGAACAATGGATTGTTGCGTGTCAAGCAGGATTATAATTGGCCGGCGATAACGAATTTATTCAGGCAAATTATCATTGAGAAAGTGAAACAATAGCAGAAATTATGGCATCCCAATCGAAATTATTGTTCAGGAATTCAATGATATACGGGTTTGCTGATGTCCTGAATAAAGCGTTGGCATTCGCATTGATTCCGCTATACACAAGGATTTTATCCCCTGGCGATTACGGCGCATTGCAAATATTCGTCATTGTAGCAAACATCGGGTACGTTGTCGTCCAGATGGGTTTAAGCTCGGCGATTTTCAAGTCTGTGCTTTACCATGAAAATGCGGATAAACCAGTCATTATCAGCACCTCATTTTATTGTATCGTTCTTTTGTCCATAGTTTTTCTAATTCCGTGCTTCATGTATTCAAAAATTCTATCTCACTGGATATTTGGATCCGATCTGTATATTCAATGCTTTAAAATTCTGATGATCACAATTTTTTTCCGGAGCTTCAATGTGATCCCTCTGGCAGCTTTGCGGATCGAAAATGAGTCTGTCACATTTTCGATTTTTATTGTGTCGAGTTTTCTGGTACAACTGGCGATGAACATTTTTTTCGTACTTGTACTGAAAATGGGGCTGATGGGTATATTGACTGCGGAATGTATTTCAGCCGGGATTTTTGCGGTAATATATTTTATTTTTCTGTTCAACAGGCTTGTTTTAAAATTTTCACTTTCGGAATTAAAAGAATTGCTGGAATTCGGCATCCCGCTGGTGCCTGCAGCATTGGCCATGTTTGTACTAACGATGTCGGACCGGTTTTTCATTAAACATTTTTATTCACTGGAAGATGTTGGATTCTATTCGATAGGGTACCGTTTCGGAATGATTATCGGTATACTGGTTGGCGCTTTTCAGAAAGCATGGCCGTCGGCCATGTTCAGTATTGCCCGGCAGGAGAATGCAAAGCGGGTATTTTCTGAGAATTTTACCCGGTTTTTGGCGGTGCTGTTTACTCTGACTCTGGGATTGACACTTTTTTCAAAAGAAGTTTTTCTGATTATGGCAACCAAGACTTACATTCCAGGAATCAAGATTATCCCGTATATTGCTTTGTCTTTTATTTTCTATGGCATCTATTACTATTGCGCAATAGGGATGAATCTGAAAAAGAAAACATATTATCAGGCGCTTATCGTTACAGCAGCCGCTGGCATCAATATATTTTTCAACTGGTTGCTGATTCCGAGGTTCGGTATTCAGGGTGCGGCCTTCGCCACATTGATCTCTTTTGTTTTTATGGGCGTTGTTGCCAATATGATTTCACAGCATTATTACTTTGTTACATATAAGTATGCGCAGATTACAGTCATCATTGTGATTTTTTTATTGTTTGCGTTTATTTCAAATTATCTATCGAATTTGAATTATTATATCGGTATTTTTTCCAAGTTCATCCTTTTTATTTTGTATGTAGGGATCTGTTATCATATCGGATTCAGAAAAAAAGTGTTTAAACAATTTATTGGATAACATTGAAGCAGGGGTCTATGAAAATCTGTATGGTTTTAATGAATGATTTTACACATGATGCCAGGGTCCGGAAAGAAGCCAATACATTGATTGAAGCCGGTCATCGCGTTCATTTATATGCATTGCTCAGCAGAAAATCACTTTCATATGAAAATTGCGGTCCGTTCAAAGTATTTCATGTCCGTGTCATGCTGAGATATTTATTACCCAGGGGCCCATTGTTCTTTTTTATAAAATACATCGAATATATTTTTCAGACACTCAGGATTTTGTGGTCCGTTCCTTATGATGTATATCACGCACATGATCTGGAAACACTGCCCATATGCGCAATTCTTGCAGGCGTTCACAAACGTCCCCTGGTTTACGATTCTCATGAATTGTATATAGATATGGAGAAGCATACGCGTGTGGCGTATTATTTTTGGTATTTGATTGAGAAAATACTCACAAAAACCACCGATATCAATATACTGACAACGAAAACGAGGGCTACCCTGTTTTCTCAAAGATATCGGGTGCCGTTCCCCGAAATCATTATGAATTGCCAGCCATATCAGGAGATTGGTCAATCCGGATACCTGAGAGAAAAACTGTCCATCTCCAGGCAAACAAAAATTATGATTTATCAGGGTCAGGTGGCTGAGGCAAGGGGAGTGGATACGCTTTTGGATGTGATGAATCATCTGGAAGGAGTTGCACTTGTTGTCATCGGAAGGGGGGATTATAGGGATCGGCTGAGAAAGAAAATGACGGAACATGCGAAACGGGATTTCCTCTTTTTAATTGAGCCCGTACCGTGGGAGGAACTGAAGTATATAACGGCGTCTGCAGATCTGGGTATATCGTTATTGAGAAACGTGAACCTGAACAATTACTATGCCTTATCAAACAAACTGTTCGAGTACTGTTCGGCAGGCCTGCCCGTGGTTTTCAGTAATTTTCCAGAAATGAGGCGTGTTATTCTCGACAATCATATTGGTTTTGTTGTGGACGAGGCCGGCAATCCGGAAGACATTGCGCGTGTTATACAAAAAATTTTGAACAACAAGGCGTTATACAAGAAAATGTCGTCAAATGCAAAACGATTAGTGAAAGAAAAGTATAATTGGGAGATTGAAGCCGGCAAGCTGATCAGGATCTATAAAAAAATATCCATTAAAAAATTAAATCGATTTTAAATGATGATTAAAAAACAAAGAAGCATCTGGATATCATGGCATAAACATGTACGATCACGAACCTTTTCAAGGATGCTTGATATCCCGATATATGAATACCTGGTTACAGGGAATGCATTTCTGAGACATGGTTTGAGCTCGTTATGGACGGTATATATATTGATTAAGATCCGTCCGCGTATCATCTATTTACAGCTGTCATTTATGTTATTGTTAATCTGCGTTCTATATAAAAGAATAGCGGGGAAACGGGTCGTCATCATCGCTGATTGTCATACAAAGGCTTTAAGGCAGAGAGGTCCAAGAAAATATACCCGGTTTTTTATGTGGTTTAAAAATAAGTCGTTTCAGGAAGTGGAATTTACTATAATATCAAATTCTAACCTGATTAATGATATTACTAAACTGCATAACCGGTATTTTGTGATACCCGATAAAATACCGTTTATAAGATGTTCAGGAATGCCGGACAGAAAAAAGTATATGGTTTATGTATCATCGTTTGCCGTGGACGAGCCTGTTCATGAAATCTATCTTATGTCTGAGAAACTTGACGGGATACAAGTGTACTGGACAGGAAAAATCAATAAACTTCTTATCAAGGATTTTCAAAAGCCGTCGAATCTGATATTTACGGATTACCTTTCCGATCCGGATTATTACAAACTGATATGTAATGCAGACTGCATTATGGCTTTAACTACAGAAAGGGATTGTCTGCAATGTGCAGCATATGAAGCAATGTCCGTTCTCGTGCCTGTTGTGGTTTCGGATACGACCGCACTGCGTGATTACTTCAGAGATGCAGCTGTTTATACGTCTCATGATCCGGAAGAAATGGCTGAAAATGTAAAAAAGGCCATGGCGGACAGAGACAGGTTAATCAAAAACATGACTAATTTAAAGCAAAAACGTGACAAGGAATTTACTGGGGTGCTGGAAAATTTGAATGCATCCGTTGAAGAAATCGTACGTGATCTTTAAATTGAATGCATAAGCGCGGAAATACTGTGAACAGATTAGAGCGAAGTATTTATAATGTGTTGAAAGAGAATCCGGCACTTAAAAATTTTATTGTCGATTTATATCAAAGAGCATGTTATTTAATCCCTTCAGAAAGTATTGTTCCGGAGGAGTTGATTATACGAGAAGGGTTTTTCTTCGGCTTTCATGATAAATGCCCCTGGTCTGCAAATAACATGTATGTTCTGGCACATCGTTATAATGATCTTCCCCTGATAATGCCCGGTCCCGATGATACTGTGGACATCGGGTATTTTTCTGATGAGACACTTCAAAATTACATCTGTTTGGGCAAATCACGGGCCTGGAATTGGCAGATGGGAGCGATGTTGCAGTGGGTTGGAAATTCGAATCATATTGTTTTCAATGATTATAACGGCCACAAAAATATTGCCAGGATCATTGATATTGAGGGTGGTCCGGTAAAAACACTTGAACAACCGATAGCCGCAGTCAGTTCTGACGGCCGCAAGGCGCTGAGTTTTACGTTTGAGCGTCAAAAAAAAGGCGCATTTGAATATGCCTATGCGAATGGCTCTCAGAATGAAGAGAATCAAGCAGTTCCTGAGAACGATGGCTTGATTCTTATAGATCTTAAAACAGGTGCATGGGATCAGATTATCAGGATCAAAGATCTTTATCTGAATTATCATGAAGATTCAATGGATGGCGCGTATCATTTTTTATCACATTGTCTATTTTCTCCCGGAAATGACCGGTTTATTTTTTATCATCGCTGGCGCAGATCCAATGGTTTGCTGAAAACACGAATGATTTCCTGTATGATTGACGGAAAACGGATTCATATTTTCCCGACCTCCGGCATGGTGTCGCATGCCTGTTGGAAAAATCGGGATTCCGTGCTTGCCTATGCGAGCACGGAATCAGATGGAGATCGATATTATCTTTTTCAGGACCAAACAAATGAATACAGTGTAGTCGGATCGACCGTGTTTGATGCGGATGGACATCCGCAGTATTCACATGATAGCAAAACGATTTTAACGGATACGTATCCTGACAGATTGAGGCGTCAATCTTTGTTGATTTTTCAGCCGGAAAAAAATACGCTCGATCTTGTTGCACGACTGAGAATTCCATTGAAATACAGGTATGGAGTTCGCTGTGATTTTCATCCAAGATGGAATCGGGATTCTACCAGGATCTGTTTTGATTCGGCCCATTCGGGCAAACGGGCCTTGTGCATCTTAAAACCCCCATATACCGGTAACAGATGATTTTTCCGTTTTCATTTATCATATTTATTAATTAAATTATTATTTATTATAGATCAATCGGAGTTGTTCGGTAACTCATGAATATTTCTTTTTCAATTCTCTTCTGGCTGATAGTTTTTATTCTGTTCTATGTTTACATCGGTTATCCGATCCTGTTGGGTGTCATGCTGCCGTTAAAGCGGAGAGGCAAATATACCGGCAGAGAATTCTCTGTTTCGTTGATCATTACGGCGCGAAATGAGCAGGATATCATTAAAGAAAAGTTGATCAATTGTTTAGAGTTGAATTATCCGCAAGCGCTTTTGGAAATAATCGTTATTTCTGATCAATCCACGGATTTAACTGAGCGTATTGTTCAGTCATTTACGGCATCCAATATACGCCTGATTGCTTTGCCTGAACGCCATGGTAAAACCTCTGCGCAGAACACGGGCGTACAGGAAGCCAATGGCGATATAGTCATTTTTTCGGATGCGAATGCGATGTATGATCCGGATGCGATTCGACATCTGGTCAAACATTTTGAAGATAACGATGTGGGTTGTGTTTCAGGAGAATTATGTTATAATAATCCCAAAAACAGTGTGGTTGGTGTGGAAGAAAATTTCTATTGGAAGTATGAAAAATGGATTAAAAAACAGGAAGACCGGGCTGGCACTATTTTGGGAGCAAACGGATCCATCTACTCCATCCGGAAACGGGATTATCAGCCCCTTGACAGGGATATTATCAGTGATTTTATTGAACCATTGGTCATTGCAGGGATTGGCAAAAAAGTTGTTTACGAACCTGAAGCCAAATCTTATGAGAATGCATGTGATGAATTTCACGAAGAATTTTTAAGAAAGAGAAGAATTGTATCCCGGAGTTTACATGGATTATCGAAATACGGCTGGCTATTAAATCCAATAAAACATCCGCGACTTTCGTTTCAATTGATATCGCATAAATTACTGAGATGGCTCAGCCCTTTTTTTATGATTTGTCTTTTCATTATCAATGTGTTTATAGCGAAGTGGGCATCTGTCTATTCAGCCATTTTTATCGGACAAGTGATCTTCTATGTCTTATCCATACTGGGAATTTATTATAAAAACAAAATAAGGCTGCCTATTTTATTTTATGCTCCTTATTATTTTTGCGTGATAAATTTTGCCGCTTTATTAGGTTTCATCGATTTTGTGAAAGGACAGCCGGCGGTTTTCTGGGAGCCGGTGAGAAAAACATAAAAATTATTAATCATGTCCAAAACACTTGAAAGATTCCTCCTGATCCTGCTGGATTTCCTCCTCATCCACGCGGCCTTCATCCTGTGGGCCAAGTGGCGGTGGACCATGGGATTTTTTGCGGCCAAGTCCCCGTCCATGCTCCTCACACAGTCATTGATTTTGTATGTTTTCTGGCTTTTTCTTTTTCTGTTCTACGGCCTGTATCATATCTGGTACACACGGTCCAGGGTGGATGAATTTTTATCCGTGCTCAAGGTTGTATCCATCGGCATATTTTTGATTTTTCTCGTTACCTCCGATGCGCAAAAGGACATCGCGCATCCGCTGCAGTCCAGCCGGATCATGATTCTGATGTACTGGCTGTTCATGATGATCCTGGTCAGTGCAGGCCGTGTGGGGCTGCGCACCCTGCACCGCAAGCTGCTCGAACGGGGAATCGGCCGGCGGAAAGCATTCATTGTGGGCTGGGGACAGAAGGCGAAAGAGCTGTTCGACATGGTCGAGAAGGCGCCGGCGCTGGGATATGATGTGGTCGGATTTATCCATCACGACGACGCGTATGAAAAACGGGAATCATACAAACAGATTCCTGTCAGGGGCCCGATCAGGCGCCTGAGCGAATTCATCCGGCGAATGCATATTCAGGAAGTGTTGATCGCCCTGCCCGGCCGGTCCATAAAGCGCCTCGAGGAAGTGATGGCCCAGTGTGAGGGCATGCCCGTGGGACTCAAGATCGTGCCCGATCACTACAGCATGATTCTCGGACAGGTGCAGACCAATCAGCTGTACGGCTTTCCTCTCATCGAAATATTCCCGCAGCTCATGGAGCCGTGGGAGCATGTGGTGAAACGGGGCATCGATATCGTAGTCAGCCTGCTCGCATTCGTGGTTCTGCTGGTCCTCTTGCTGTTCTGGCTGCCGTTCATTGTCGCCATGCAAATCAAATCACCGGGCCCCGTGTTTTATTCGCAGGAACGCGTGGGGAAGAACGGCAAGGTGTTCAAGATCTACAAGTTCCGGACCATGATCACGGATGCGGAAAAACAAAGCGGCCCGGTGTGGGCCACGGACGAGGATCCGCGTATTCCCGGGCCGGGCAGGATTATGCGCAAGTACCGCATCGACGAAATCCCGCAGATTATCAATATTCTGGACGGGGACATGTCCATCGTGGGTCCGAGACCGGAACGTCCCCATTTCGTGGAGATTCTGCGCAGGGAAATCCCCCTGTATTCGCGGCGGCTCCGCATCAGCCCGGGCCTCACCGGATGGGCCCAGGTGAAGGGCGATTACGATCAAACCATCGACGATGTGAAGAAAAAGCTTGAATTTGACCTTTTTTATATCGAAAATATGTCTTTACGCATGGATCTGAAAATCATGATCCACACGGTCATTGTGATGCTGAAGGGAAAAGGGAAATAAAAGAAAGACGAGAGAGGTCCAGGTATGAGTAAAAAATTCGATTCTATCCCCATGGCGGATCTGGTGGGGCAGTACCATGGCATTAAAAAGGAAATTCAGAAGGCAATCAACGAGGTGCTGGAAAGCGGCCGGTTTATTCTGGGGCCGCAGGTCAGGGCGCTCGAGGAGGAGCTGGCAGCCTATTGCGAGGCAAAGCATGCGATTGCCTGCAATTCCGGTACGGATGCCCTGCAGCTGGCGCTGATGGCGCTCGGCGTGGGACCGGACGATGAGGTCATCACCACGCCGTTCACATTCGTGGCCACGGCCGAGGTGATCGGCATCCTGGGCGCCAAACCCGTGTTTGTGGATATCGATCCCGTGACCTATAATATCGATCCATCACAAATCGAAAAAGCCGTCACCAAAAAAACAAAGGCCATCATACCTGTACACCTGTACGGTCAGCCGGCCGACATGGACGCGATACTGGCCGTGGCGAAAAAGCACAAGCTGCCCGTGATCGAGGATGCGGCCCAGGCGGTCGGGGCCACGTACAAGGGCAGAAAAGTGTGCAGTTTCGGTGTCATGGCCTGTCTTTCCTTTTTCCCGTCCAAGAACCTGGGCGCTTACGGCGACGGCGGCATGATACTGACCGCCGATCCGGAGCTTGAAAAAAAGATACGCGTGATCGCGAATCACGGCCAGGACAAGCGCTATCATCATTCCCTGCTCGGCATCAACAGCAGGCTGGATACGATTCAGGCGGCGATCCTCCAGGTACGGCTCCGGCATCTGGATGCGTGGAGCGAGGCGCGCATGGACCGGGCGGCGCTTTATACGGAGCTCTTGAAACCGCTCGACGTCATTCCCCCGGCCATCGCGGAAACCTGCACGCATGTTTTTCATCAGTATTCTATCCGGGTGAAAAACCGGGACAGACTGCAGGATAAACTGCAGGAAGCGGGCATTGCCACGGCCATTCATTATCCCATTCCGCTTCATCTGCAGCCCGCGTTCAGGCATTACGGCAAGGGTGAGGGCAGTCTGCCCGTGGCGGAGTCCGTTGCCAAGGAAGTGCTGTCGCTGCCCATGTATCCGGAGCTCGAAGAAGAGAAAATACAATATATCGTGGACCAGATCGCCGGTTTTCTGAAATCCTGACAGGTCGCGGAACAGTTCGCGTTCCAATTCATCACAGAGGAGATGTGGAAAAAAATGCTGGATTTGAAGTTTATTCGTGAAAACACGGAACAGGTCCGGGCCGGATTAAAGGCCAAAAATTCGAAAGTCGATCTGGACCAACTGATCGATCTGGACCGGCAGCGCAGGGAGCTGATTCAGAAAACGGACGATCTGAAGGCCGTCCGGAACAAGGCTTCCGACGATATCGCCCGGTTGAAAAAAGAGAAGGCCGATGCAACCCGCGAGATCGAGCAGATGAAAAAGGTGTCCTCGGATATCAAGGAGATGGATGAAACCCTGCGGCGAATCGAGACGGATATTCATGAAGTCCTGATATGGGTGCCCAATCTGCCGCATGAATCCGTCCCGGTCGGACCGGATGCTTCCTTTAACCGGCAGGTCGATGAATGGGGTGCGATTCCGGAATTTGATTTTGAGCCCAAAACACATCTGGACCTGGGCGATTTCCTCGGCATTCTCGAACTGGACAAGGCGGCCGTGCTTTCCGGATCCAATTTTGCCGCTTTCAGGGGCGCAGGCGCACGGCTCGTGCGCGGGCTGATCAATTTCATGATCGATGTGCATGTAAAAAAACACGGGTATGAGGAAGTCTGGGTACCCTTTGTGGTGAGGCCGGAGATCATGTTCGGGACCTCCCAACTGCCGAAAATGGAAGAGGACATGTACAAGATCGAGGCGGACGAGCTTTTCCTGATTCCCACGGCGGAGGTGCCGGTCACCAACCTGCATCGTGAGGAGATACTGGACGGCGACCGGCTTCCGATCATGTACACGGCCTATACGCCCTGTTACCGGAGGGAGGCCGGATCATACGGCGCGGACACGCGCGGGCTCATGCGGCTGCATCAGTTTGACAAGGTGGAAATGGTACAGTTCGTGAAACCCGAGGATTCATACGATGCGCTCGAACGGCTGCGCGGTCATGCGGAAGAAATCCTGCAGCTTCTCAGCCTGCCCTATCGTGTGCTTTCACTGGCTTCGGGTGACATGTCTTTCGGCGCGGCCAAATGCTACGACTTGGAAGTCTGGGCCGCGGGGCTCGGCCGCTGGCTGGAGGTGTCGTCCTGTTCCAATTACGAGGCGTTCCAGGCCCGGCGCATGAACCTGAGGTTTCGCAGGGAAAAAGGCGGCCGGCCGGAATACGTACATACACTGAACGGCTCGGGCCTGGCCCTGCCGCGGACACTTATCGCGATTTACGAGAATTACCAGACCGCGGACGGACGCATCCGCATCCCGGATGCATTGAAGGACTATGTGGGGCTGGACGTGATCGGGTGATACGCGTTGAACGGCTTTTTGTGATAATCAGAGCCCCTGGTTCATACAATATGGATCAGGGGCTTTTGTATAAAATGGTATTTATATTTAATAATTCCCCTTGCTTTCCACTGGTTTTCTCCTTAAATTAGCCGTGCCTAACATTGTTAGGCGTATCTAATTTATGGACGGGAAAACTGTGTGACACGCAAGATCACAGCAAATATGGAAGACTATCTGGAAGCCATCCATGTGCTCGCTCAGGATCGAGGGAACGTGCGGGTGAAGGATATTGCACAGGTGCTCAATGTGACCATGCCCAGCGTATCTGGCGCTGTCAAGAAAATGGAAAAACAAGGCCTGGTTTCACATCCGAAGTACGATACCATCGTCCTGACTGCCAGAGGATCGGTCATGGCGGAAGAAATTTACCGGCGGCACCGGATCATCAAATCCTTCCTGGAGAATGTCCTGGGTCTCGATCCGGACATTGCGGAACAGGATGCCTGTCGAATCGAGCACAATATCAGTCCGGAAACACTGGCCGGATTGAAACGCTTTATGGAATGAAACGAAGGATCGTGTATGCCTCTTAAGAACGCCGGATCAACGCTTACGGAACTTGCCCGAATCAGGCCGGGTGAACAGGTTGTCATTCATCAGATCGAAGGAGGCTGGCACATGCGTCAGCGGCTGAATCAGATGGGCATGCATGTGGGCGACCGGATCAGGGTGGTGCAGACCGGTGCGTTCCGCGGTCCCATGCTGGTTGAGGTCAACGGAAGCCGTCTTGCGCTCGGATGCGGTATGGCCCGCAAAGTCAAGGTGTTCGTTGAAAACAGTGAGGGGCCGTCCGTTGTCTGATCACCGTCAAATCATTCTGGCCGGACAGCCCAATTGCGGCAAGAGCACGCTTTTCAACGAGGTGGCCGGGTATCGCTCTGTTGCCTCCAATTTTCCCGGAGCGACGGTCGAATACACGCGCGGTCATGTGAATATATGCGGACAGACCTTTGATATCGTCGACCTGCCGGGTATTTATTCTCTGACCTCATTCGATCCGGCCGCTCAGGAAACCCAGCGGTACCTGCTGAACGAGAAGGTGGATGTCATCATCAATGTCATGGATGCGTCCACACTCAGCAGGAGCCTGGAACTGACACTGCAGCTCATGGATCTTGAAATTCCGATGGTGATCTGTCTCAATATGATGGATGAAGCCCGAAGAAAAGGCATTCATATCGATCTTGAGCGGCTTTCACAGATATTGGGTGTACCGGTGTTTCCCACTGTCGCGGCCCGTGGAAAAGGCGTCCAGAACCTGTTTCATGAAGTCATGCGATTTGCCGAAAAACCGTTCAAGCCCGGGCATCTGATCGGCAACCGGGATGTGGAGGCCGTCATCACGGAGCTCATATCCTATTTGAAATCCCACATCCGTCTGCAAGAACCGGTTTCATTTCATCTGCTTGCCACCAAACTGCTTGAAGGGGATCCGTATTTTGAGGCCCTGATCAGGAATTCCGGGGGCGGAGTTCAAAAGAAAATACAATCGTGCAGGGCACAGCTGGAACAGACGCACGGGACCACGGCAGATGCCATTATCAACGGCGAGAGGCACATGCTTTCAATGACCCTGTTTGAAACGGTTGCCCGGGTCATCAAACCCGTTGTGCAACTGAAGGACAGGATCGACCAGGTGATCATGCATCCCCTGTGGGGGTATGTTTTTCTTTTTCTTGTCATGTTCGCTTTTTTTCAGGTCGTTTTCACTTTCGGCAGTTACCTGGAAACCGGACTGCTGGACCTGTTCGACCGGTGGACCGGTTTCATTCTTCAGACATTGACCCGGGACGGTTTTTTTCGTATTTTGCTGAAAAGCGTTCTCGAAGGTCTGGGCGGGGGGCTCGGTATTGTGCTGCCGTTTCTTCTTCCGTTTTTAATCGGTCTGGCCGTGCTGGAAGATATCGGCTATCTGCCGAGGGTGGCTTTTTTGAGCGATACGTTCATGCACCGCATTGGTCTTCATGGCGCAGCCGTGATCCCGGCCATACTCGGATACGGCTGCAATGTACCGGCCGTAATGGCCACCCGAATACTTGAATCTCCCAGGGACCGTTTCATCGCTGCGTTTATCGCCACACTGGTTCCGTGTGCAGCGCGCATGACCATTATTTTCGGGCTGGTCGGCGCGTATTTCGGCGGCATGGCCGCATTCGGTATCTATTTGCTGAATATCATGGTCATCGCGGTTACGGGTACGGTTCTGTCCCGGCTTCTGCCCGAAGATACGCCGGGCATGCTGCTGGAAATACCGGCTTACCATGTACCCCGGTTCAAGGTCATCGTCAGCAAAACCTGGATGCGCATCCGGGAATTTATCGTGATTGCATGGCCGCTTCTGATCGCGGGAAGCGTGGTTCTGACACT
The DNA here is from genome assembly GCA_016930535.1 of bacterium. Classification (GTDB taxonomy): domain Bacteria; phylum Zhuqueibacterota; class QNDG01; order QNDG01; family JAFGCO01; genus JAFGGN01. Next base: position 91,432 of record JAFGGN010000046.1, on the reverse strand, counting down.
GATCGAACATTTTCACTGGATGCAGGCGGTAAATCATGGCCTGGCATGGGTAACCCGTTTGCTTGGACTTCCGGAAGCCGTGGGAACCACACTGATTTTCGGCGTGCTGCGCAAGGAGCTTTCGATGCTGATGCTTTTTCAGGCCCTGGGTACCCGGCAATTGACGGATGTGATGAGCCTGGGGCAGATTCTTGTTTTCACGGTATTCGTGGTTTTTTATGTGCCCTGTGTGGGAACCATCGGTGTGCTTGGCAGGCAGATCAAAGCCAGACGGACATTGGTCGTGATTCTGGCTACCTTCTTCATGGCATTGATTCTGGGCCTCATCGCCCGGGGAATTTCGGAACTGCTTTCAATATAGAATCACATTCGATGCACCTGTGTCAGCGGTACTTCCGTATCCGGAGTATTGTATGAAAGAAGTGAAACTGTTTCAAGTACTGGAAAAAGGCCGGGTGCAATGCCGGATATGCGCCCACTATTGCATTCTCGGGGAACGAAAAACCGGCATCTGCGGTGTGCATCAGAATCGTGAGGGGAAACTGGTCAGCCTGGTCTATGGTAAAACGGTTGCACTGCATGTGGATCCGATCGAAAAAAAGCCGCTGTTCCATCTGTTTCCGGGCGCATCGGCCCTGTCCATTGCGACCGTGGGATGCAACATGCGCTGCGACAATTGCCAGAATGCGGATATTTCACAGATGCCGCGCGACAGGCGTCAGATACAGGGTCATGATATCATGCCGGAAGTGATCGTGGACAAGGCGGTCCGGGAACGATGCGACGTGATCGCCTATACCTACACGGAACCGGCCGTTTTTTGGGATTACGCATTCGACATTTCGGTTATCGCGCATGAAAAGAACATTTTAAACGTTTTTGTGACCAACGGGTACATGTCAAAAGAAAGCCTGGCTCAAATCGCACCGTTTCTTTCAGGCGCCAACGTGGACCTGAAAACTTTTCAGGACGATGTATACCAGAAAGTGTGCGGTGCACGCCTGGCGCCCGTTCTCGAGACCATTACGCGCATGCGAAGTCTGGGTCTGTGGGTGGAGGTCACGACGCTCCTTATCCCGGGGCTGAACGATTCTGAAGAGGAGCTGAAACAGATCGCCGGATTTCTGGTCAGCGTGGATCCCGGGATTCCCTGGCATATCAGCCGCTTTTATCCGACGTACCGGATGACGAACAGACCGCCTACTTCGGCCGCAGACGTGCGGAAAGCGAGACAGATCGGTCTCGATGCGGGCGTGCAGTATGTCTATACCGGGAACCTGCCCGGTGATGCGGGAGAAAGTACCACGTGTCATCGATGCCAGGCGCTTCTCATTCACCGGACAGGGTATCAGATCCAGGAGAACAGGCTCGAGGCCGGATGCTGCCCGGATTGTCATGAAAAAATCCCGGGACTCTGGAAATAAACATGTGGTGAAAACACAACAATCGAACCGCGGACGATGAGATGCGGTTGAAATAAAAGTCGTCAAATTACAGTTCTTAAATCAGGAGACGGATCATGGAAAGACATTCATCAGGTTCTAAAGCGGGTGCATTTATTCTTGGATTTTTATTCGGAATCGTGTTGTCGGTCATTGTGGCCCTGGTCATGATCCGCAGTGTCGTGGAAAATCCGCAGAAAGTGATTTCTAAGGCGCAGGATCTGGGCATGGGCAGGGTTGTCGAGAAAGCCGTGGAAAAATCCGTTCAGAAAACCGTGTCTTCCATTCCGCAGGAAGTCGTGGCCGTCCGTCAGGATGATATCAACCGGACCGTCCAGAACCTGACCGAAGCATATGCAGAAAACAGAATTACACCAACCGATATGCAGCTGATCGCGGGCCGGTTTTTCGGCATGATGGCGGATCAGAAGATTACACCCCAGGAAATGGATGACATGCTCCGGTTCATCAATCAGATGGCAAGATAGGTTTCAATATTCAGAATCCATTCATGGAGGATTTCATATCATGAAACGTGTGAGTTATCTGCTGCTCGCCGCGGGACTGGCATACGGGCAGACAGCCCTGAAACAGGTGACATTCCGTTTTCAACCCGTGATTTCCGGTGTCGAATCGGTTTGTCTGGCAGGCACTTTCAACGACTGGAGTGATTCAGTGAATCCCATGCTGGATACGGACGGGGATGGTGTGTATGAAGCCACGCTGCTGCTGCGGCCGGGTGAGTATCAGTACAAATTCGTGGTGGACGGATCCTGGATCACGGATCCCGAGGCCAAGGCCTATGCGGATGAGGGAAGGGGAGATTCCAATGCCCTTATCACGGTTTCGGAGGATCAGATGTCCCCTGTATTTCAAAAAGGGGACGGACAGATCCTTGCCGATGGGCTCGGGCAGGACCTCGATTATTTTCTGGTCAATCCGCTTCCCCGGGGCCTCGAATTCAGCACGCGTGCCTACGTGAATGATGTGGAGCGGATCACGCTGTTGTATGCGGCTCAGGGTCAGCCCGGACAGATCTATTTCAATGCCACGGACGATGACGGTGTTTTTCAATTCTATCATGCCTATTTGGAAATCGATCCGGAAATATTGGTCGATTTTTGTATCCGGTTTGAGGATGGCGGGCAGGAGATGATCAGCACTCCGCAAGGACTGACTGCGAATATGCCTGACATGGAGCACTGGTTTCATTATCAGCCGCGGAATCTCCCGCCGTTCACGATACCGGATTGGGTTTCGGACGGCGTTTTTTATCAGATATTTCCTGAACGATTCGCGAACGGGGATACTGAGAACGATCCGGATTTTTCGGAATTCTATTATAAAGGAAAGCATACCCTGCCGCCCGGCGGAAAGACCAACGACGAGTATTTCCATCTGGTGAAGGACTGGAACGATGTTTCCGGCCTCACACACAGTCCCTATCGAACGGACGGCAAACCCGATTATTACAGTTTCTACGGGGGGGACATTCAGGGCGTCATGAATAAACTGGATTATCTGAAAGCGCTCGGGATCACGATCATTTATTTCAATCCCCTGAACCAGGGCAAGTCCAATCATAAATACGATCCGGTGGATTATCTTTCGATCGACCCGCATTTCTCGGATGAGGCGACTTTCAAGAAATTCGTCAAAGAGGCGCACGAGAGGGACATCCGAGTTATCGTGGACAAGGCGTTCAACCATACGGGGGACAGTCATTTCGCCTTCGTCGACACTGAAGAAAAAGGTCCCGAATCTCCTTACTGGAACTGGTACGAGTGGCACGAATGGCCGCTTCCTGATGGGGGATGCCCGACGCCGTGTTTCTATTATGACTGCTGGTGGGATTACCCGTTGCATCCCAACCTGAATTTCGATCTTTCCCGGCCCAATGCCGAAGAAAACGGCATCCGGGATACCACGGATGCTGCGCCCAACAAGCCCGTGGTCGATTATATTCTCAAAGTGGCCAGGTACTGGCTGGGCGAGCTGGATATCGACGGGTTCCGGCTGGATGTGCCCAACGAGGTGCCGTTCTGGTTCTGGGACGAGTTTCGCCGTGTGACGGAGGAAACAAAACCGGACGCTTTTCTCATTGGTGAAATCTGGGGGAATGCCATGCCCTGGCTCGGTCCGCATTGTTTCCATTCAACCATGAACTACAAGTATTTCCGTGATCCCGTTCTGAAGTTCATCGGAAAGGGCCAGGGGACGGCCAAGGAGTTCGATCAGACCCTGACTACGGGCCGTCATATGTATCCGGTTCAGGCCAGCCTGTCCATGATGAATCTCATCGGGAGCCATGATACGGAACGGTTTATCCGCCAGGCCGGCGGCGACATGAGACGAACCATGCTGGCCGCCCTGTTTTCCATGACCTATCCGGGAGTTCCCCATATTTATTACGGTGACGAGGTCGGTCTGGACGGCGGCAAGGATCCGGACAACAGAAGGACTTTTCCATGGGACTGGGAAACGTCGGATAAGCGGATACAAATTCATGATTTTTATCAGAAACTGATCGGGCTGAGGCATGAACATGAGGCGCTGAAATCAGGGGCCTTTAATACCGTATCCGCGGAGAGTATGACCTACGCCTATATGCGATCGGATTATGAGGCCCGGTTTCTTGTCGTGCTTCATAATGAGGACGTTTCCGAAACAGTCACCATTCCGCTCGGGAATTTCGCGTCACAAAATCATTCCAAGTGGAAGGACCTGCTTCGCGACCGGATTATCACGGCTGAATCCGATTCGTTGAATTTACGATTTGAAGGAATCGACGGGATGCTGCTCGAGGCTCAATGACCAGCTGGTTATCATTGACTCAGGCGGCCCGTATTTTTGCGGCAAACCCGGCGATGGCCGTCTCATCGATACGGCTGACTGACCGGTCGATGCCCGCGACTTTTTTGGTTATGGCTCTCTGAATGAAATTCATTTTTTCAAAATCATAGGCACCGCCGAAAAATCCGTGCGCAATCGCATGATTTCTCAGGTTTTCAGGGAAAGCATTGTCGAATTCTTGCCGGGCCTGTTCGCCTTCAAATCCGCAACAGAGGAACAATCCCACCTTTTTTTGGAGCAGGGTTTCCTGATGCTTCAGACAGAATTTTTTGACGGAGCCCTGTATCATGCCCGCGTGTATCGATCCCCCGATTAAAATGGTCTGATGGGCGTCGACAAATACCGGCACTTTTCCCTTCAATGAATGGATGGTCACATCTCCGCTTAAATTTTGCCTGAGTTTCTGTACACAGGTTTCCGTGCATCCATGCGTCGAGGCATAGACGATCAGGGTACTCATGAGCCTTCCTTTCGTGGCGCTTTTTGAACGGCATCCTCGACCGCATTCATGATGACATGGCTGCTGTTGGTCGCTCCGGACACTGCATCCACGGCGGTCGACTGGTTTTCGACAATACGGCCGGGGATCACGTCATCCGCCTTGTGTCCCTTCCATGCGTCATGTTCAAGAAGTTCCACCGCCGTGATTTTCCCGTTCAGAATCGTGACTCGTACATGAGCGGAATTGGGACCGTGCGAATATGCGCCTTCGTAAATACCGTCCGTCAGTGTTTCAGGGTCAACCGGGCCTCCGCTGACCATGGCACTCCTGCATCCGCAGCCAATCGAAATAAGGCAAGTCAATACAAGAACGGAAACATGCTTCCTGAACATACTCCGGCCTCCTCATCATTTATCGGGATTAAAAAAAACCAGCTAATCAATGTACGGAGGACGGATTGGTTTTGTTACAGGCTTTCGGCATGTTCTTCGAGGAAATGGCGGGCTTCACGCTTGATAAAGGCGTCCTCGGCGATACCGTGAACCGTGGAATCCAGCGCGATAATTTCACGCATCATTTGAACGGCTCTTTCCTTTTGCCCCTGATCGTACAAGGCTTCCGCATAGTACTGTTTCGTGAACAGGTTGTCCGGTTTGATGGCATAGGCCTTTTCAAAATAGGCGATGGATTTTTCTTTGGACGGCCAGCCGAGAATCAACGGGATTTTCGGAGCCTGGTCGTGCAGGCGGCCCAATGTCCGGTATCCGCCGCCTTCCGCAAAATCATCCTGAATGCCGATCAGTGTTTCAGCGTGATGACGCACTTTTCCGGCCACACCTTTTCTGCCGGCGGTCAGCAATCCCACCTGCTCGGACCAGTATCCCCATAAAATGCCCATCCAGAAATGGAGCCCGGGCGAATCCGGATATGTCTTCAGCGCACGCTCACCGATGCGTATGCCTTCGAGAAACAGCTGTTTTTTGATTTCCTTGTCAGCCGTGGTAAAGTTGCCCTTGTAGTAAAAACACTGCATGAGTTTCCAAATCACGGGCGGTTTTTCTGAGCTGTCCGATGCATTCACGGCTTTCTCATAAGCACGTATGGCCCTGTCGATCATGATGGAATCGACCAGGCCGGTTTCAGGCTGAAATCCGAAGGCACGCAGGGCATAGAGGCTGTCCGCTTCCTGGAGGATGGGGTTGGACCGGCCAAACAGAAGTCCGGACAACAGGAAAATCAGGATAAACCGGCTTTTCAACATGTCGATTCCTTTCTGTTTAAAACGCTTCCGATACTTCCATATACAAGCCGGATGTGTCCTTCCCGTATCCGAAATCCATACGGAGGTTCATTGTTTCGCCCGGAATGAAGGCAAAACGCAATCCGAAACCGTACGTCAGCTTGACGGTCTTCAACCGAAAATGGGCCAGGCGGTCCGAAACATCGCCGAAGCTGCCGAACAGGACCGCCCCGAGGCGGTCCGTAAAAAAGAAACGGTATTCGCTCTGAAAAGCCATTGCGTGATTATCCCTGTACCGGCCCTCATAATAACCGCGCATGACTTTTGAGCCACCCAGTTTGGACAGTAATTGAAAAGGGGCCGTTCCGGTGATCATCTGTGAGTAGAATTGCACGGCCAGGCACTGGCCGGGACGTATCGGAAAATACTGCCTTAAATCCAGGGTCATGCGGCGGAATTCATAATCACTGCCCAGTGCGGATCCGAACCAGAACAGGAAGCATTGATGATAATGGCCCTTCGAGGGAAAATAGACATCGTCGCGGTTGTCGCAGTGCATGCATGCGCCCAGACCCGAAGCGGTTCCTTTTTTGCTGCCCGGGATCTGTCCCAGCACAAGCAGGCCTTCAGGCTCCAGCTCGTTCAAACGCTGATACATGAATTCGTATTTCGCGCCAATGTACAGTCCGGGCCTGAACCGGAATTTGGGGCCGAGCTGCAGAACCAGCCGTTTGGCCCGGTACTTTTCCTTGTCCTCCTTTTTGACCTGATTGCCGATCCCGTAAAACTGATCCGGAAAATCGTAATAACCGAACCAGAGATCGGTGTGCCATGTCTCATCCCGCTGATACAGGTCTGCGTTGATCCTGGCGATGATCTGCTTGTTCTGCGTATAGACGAGCATGGGTATCCAGGTGGAAGGCCTTTCGTCAGGATTGCTGCGCCTCAGTATCGTCATGGCCGCGCCGTATGCCCATCGCGTTTCCGGAGAATAATAGAGAACCGGGTAAACGCCGTATTCGGTGTGCGCCCGGCTGCTGTCCGCACCGGCAGGCTGAGCGATAATGGCCGCATGTATCGTCAGAAGAACAAACAGCTGCCATTTTGAAACATGCATTGTCGGCCCCTTGAGTTGAAGCGGATTACGGCAATTTCCCGGAGAATTTCAATTTTGCCCTCAGACCGTGATGCGGGGCGATTTCCTCTGTTACAAATTGTTACAAATCTGACAAAACAGTGTAACACGGTCCGCTTATTTTTTTACTGACAATGAGGGTCTTTAAATCAAGATAAGAAATTTATCAATCAAAAAGAAAGGAGAAATATCATGATTCACAAACTGTTCCTGTTCGCCGGGATCCTGTTCATTATTCTCGCAATATGGTCCCATCACAGAAGGCATTTTTTCATCATGCATCATCGTCACTCCTGGTCCCGGAGAAATTTTCAGAAATTGATGGTTCGCAGAATTTCAGGCAAACTGAATCTGACGGATGAACAGAAAAAGAAACTCGACGGGGTACTGACGGATATGAAGGCGAAGCATGACTCGCTCTGTGCGGACCGGGAAGAGATCATGCGACAAGTGCTCGTGCAGGTTGAAAGCGATTCGCTGGATGAAAAGGCGCTGAACGAACTGTTTCAAAAAAAATGGACGGACATCCGGGAAATCCACCCGTATATGCTCGGCCGGATTTCAGAATTTCACGGATCGCTGACTTCCGGGCAGAAACAGAAACTGGCCGGACTCATCAGAAAGCATTATGAGCGGGCAAAATGGCGTTGCCGGAATTAGAGTACGGCGGAAGGGTTTTGGCCCTTCCGCCCTTTTATAAACATATTACAGGAGGATTTCAGGTGAAACAAATATCCAGAGCAGGCTTGTGCCTGTTATGCTTGAATCTGATGGTCATGGCCAGGCAGGGAACCATAGAGGGCACAGTCACCGATGCGGCAACAGGATACCCTTTATCAGGATGCAATATCATGATTAAGGGATCGAAGCTGGGTGCCGCAGCGGACCGGAACGGAGAATTCGTGATCGATCATATCGCAGCCGGACGATACACGCTCGAGGCGTCCATGATCGGTTACGGGATAGTACTTAAACCGGAAATTACCGTGGAAATGCACAGGGTCACACAGGTTCATTTTGAACTTTCGGCACAGGCCATTCATACAGAATCCGTCAGTGTGACGGATTCCTATTTCAATCAATCTTCGGATGCCCTGATGAGCGGGTATGATTTTTCTTCCCGTGAGATACGGTCATCACCCGGTTCGGCCGAGGATGTGTTCCGTATGCTGAAAAGTATCCCCGGCGTGGGAACGACAGGCTCGAAAAGCGCCAACCTGATTGTGAGGGGCGGAGACAGAAACGAGAACCTGACCCTGCTGGATGGAATCGAGATTTCGAGTCCCCTCCATTTTTCGCGGGAGGACATGTCCATGGGTGTGATCAGCATCGTGGATCCGGCCATGATCAGGAATGTGGAGTTTCTGACCGGCGGGTTTCCCGCGGAATACGGGGACAGGCTTTCCTCGGTCTTTGAACTGAAGATCAAAGACGGAAACCGGACCCAGTTCAATCACGATATCAATCTGAGCATGGCCGGCTTCAATGCGTTCATGGACGGCCCGCTTTCCGGGAATACGAATATGGTACTTACCGTGCGCCGGGGTGTATTCGATCTTTTTACGAAAATGATGGGACGGTCCGTACAGCCCCGGTACTGGGACATGCTGGGCAAAGTCACCTGGCAGCCCGCGACTGGGCATCAGTTGTCCCTGATCGGATTTTACTATCTGGACGATGCGGAACGGCGTGAAAAAATGGAGGACCATGGCGATCTGGCCAGAAAATTCGACAGAATGACCTGGAACGATTATGGAAGCGCGGTGGGACTCAACTGGCGTTATCTTTTCAATGACCGTGGCTTTGCCATGACCACGCTGGAATGGACGGGCAACGGCAATGAATCCAAGATCGGCTATGCCGTGAATCCGGATCTGAACGGCGATGACAACCTGACACAGAATATGCAGTTGAAGAGTCAGATTTCGTACAGGGCAGCGGACTGGATCATGCTTAAGACAGGCGCCTATATCAAACGGATCTCATCCGATTATGACCGCTGGCGCGAAGCCGATACGCTGCAGACAGGATTTGTGATACCGGCTTACAGGCGGATCTATCAATTGCCGGTCACACTGCAGAAAGGCGCCTTTGTGCAGGCATCGGTCCGTCCTTCCGCCCGGCTCACGCTGAATCCGGGCTTGCGCTTCGATACGCATGATCTGACAGGAGAATCCTATCTGAGCCCGCGTCTGGGGATGGGATTCCATCTGACCGGCAGGACGACACTGAATGCGTCGTGGGGAATATATCATCAGGCACCCTCGGCCCTGGCATTTTCAAGGGATGGCCGCAATCTCGCGCTGAAGAGCAGCAAGGCCGAGCATAGGATCATGGGAATCGAACATCGCCTGTCTCCGGATATGCGAGTCGTCATGGAACTGTACACCAAAGATCTCGAACGGTGTTTTTCAACCAATGACACGACCAATGTGATCACGAATGACGGTTCGGGTTTCTCCAGGGGAGTGGAAATCACGCTGCAGAAAAAAATGAGCCGGAATTTGATGGCCAGTGTCGCCTACACCTGGTCCGAATCAAAACGGAAAGAGGGGCCGGATGATCCTGAATTTTACTTCGATTATGACAGGAGGCACAATCTGATAGCCATGGGTGTCTGGCAGATGTCCGAAAAATGGCGGCTGGGCATCAAGGCGCAGGCGGCTTCGGGAAATCCCTGCACACCCGTGAACGGGAGCACACAACTGTTCGGCGAATGGTTCGTGGTCGAGGGTGAAAAAAATGCGGCACGGTTTCCCGATTATCAGACACTCGATGTGCGTGTGGACCGTTCGTTCAGGTTTTCCGGATGGACCCTGAACATGTACCTTGAAGTCTGGAACCTGCTGAACAGGGAAAACGTGCTGGACTATTACTATGAATGCGATGCGGCCGGCACGCCTGTCCGTAAAACCGTGGCCGATTTCCCGATTATGCCCATGCTGGGCTTCAACGCGCAGTTTTAAACATTGCGCTTACACTGAAAATGATTATATTGAAGCATATGACGAACGGACGGATTCTCATCATCGATGATGATGAAAAACTGAATGCGCTTCTCAGGGAATATCTGGGCCAATTCGGTTACGAGACCGAATCGGTCCTGTCACCGGGAGAAGGATTGCAGCGCATCCGCAGGCAATGTCCTGATCTCGTGATTCTGGATGTCATGCTCCCGGACATGGACGGATTCGAGGTATGCCGTGAAATCCGGAAGGATTGCCATGTACCCGTGATCATGCTGACAGCGAGAGGGGATGTCACGGACCGCATCGTGGGTCTGGAAATGGGCGCGGATGATTATCTGCCCAAACCCTTCGAGCCCAGGGAACTGGTGGCGCGTATTCAGGCGATCCTGCGGCGCCAGGCTTCCCGTGACGATGTCGTCCGTGTGGGCGGCCTGATCGTGAATATGGATCAGCAGACCGTGATTCTGAAAGGCGAGCCGGTTTTGCTGACTACGCTGGAATTCAATCTGCTTGCCGTTTTTATCCGGTATCGCGGCAGGGTGCTTTCAAGAGACCGGATCATGGATGCCCTGCGGGGGCTGGAGTGGAGCGCCTTCGACCGGTCCGTCGATGTGCTCATCAGCCGGCTGAGGCATAAATTGAATGACGATCCCAGAAATCCCCACTGGATCAGAACCATTCACGGATCCGGATACAAGTTCATCGGAGATGATGATGAACCGGTTTCATAGGAAAAATGTAAAAAAACATCATTCAATATTTCTGAGACTGCTCTTTGTCCTGCTGGCCACCATGGGATTGATTCACCTGGTGGTCGGCGGGGTCTTCGGACTTATGTTCAGAAGCGGCTCCAAAAAGGCCGTCGAATCCAATATCCGGAATTATGCTGTCTATATGGCCCGGGATATCGGATCCCCGCCGGATACGGTCCTGGCGGGAGCGTTGTCGCGGACCTACGATGTCTATATTCAGTATGACAGTGATTCGCTCACTTGGGCGAGTCACTCCGTCATGCCGAGAAAATCGAGAATGTGGACACCCACGGGCCGGTGGCGGCAGCCCGTGGTCCTCGAGAACGGGGATGGCAGCCGGTTGACCCTGATCTGGCGTTTCGGTCCCTTCGGCAATATGCACCGGCAAATGATCCTTGGGATGTTCGTGATCGTGACCGTTATTTTTCTGGGCGCGCATGCCTATATACGCCGCATTCTGCGTCCCATCCGGTGGCTGAAGAAAGGTGTGGACGAAATCGGTGCGGGAAATCTGGAAGTCACGATTCGCGGGGAACGCGAGGATGAACTGGGCCGGCTGACTGAATCCTTCAACAGCATGGTCCGGAGAATCAGGGACATGCTGAAATCAAGGGATCAGCTTCTTCTGGACGTCAGTCATGAATTGCGGTCCCCTCTGACACGGATCAAGGTGGCTCTTGAACTGACCGGGGAAAGTGAAAAGAAGTCGGCCATTCTTGGCGATATCGCAGAAATCGAGACCATGCTTTCAGAGATACTGGAAACCGAAAGGCTGGATACGGAACACGGGCGGCTGCGAAAAACGGATACGGATCTTGTCGCATTAATCCGGGATGTGATGAAGGAATTTCAGGACCGGCCGCCCGGATTCCGGATGCAGGTTCGTCCGGAATCCGTGATTCTCAGTCTGGACCCGGAACGGATCCGTCTTGTGATGAAAAATGTTTTTGAAAATGCTTTCAAGTTTTCCAGGAAGGAAAGTGAACCGGTGTCCGTGTCCGTGACAGTGCAGGCGGACAGGGTCATGGTCCGGGTCCGGGACGATGGCATCGGCATCCCCGAGGATCAGATCCCCTACCTTTTTGAACCGTTTTACCGGGCGGACCGCTCGCGATCGAAAACCATCGGCGGTTACGGGCTGGGGCTTCACCTGTGCCGGAAGATCGTGAATGCGCACGGCGGTGAAATCAGTATCCGGAATAATGAAACAGGAAACGGTGTCACCGTATCCGTGGAGCTGCCCCGGTTTTCCTGAAAGGAAGGGCAAACACCAGCAGGGCTCCCAGGCTGAACAGGATCATGAGCGAACCGAACAATCCGAATCCCCAGGCGAGATCCCGATTTTTTGAAATCAGCCCTAAAAGGAGGATAAGCGGAATAACGGAAAGATTCATGACAAGCGACATCATGGACATCATGGTGGCCCGCTGTTCCAGTACGATTTCATTCTGCATTCTGCTTTCAATCAGTACTTCGACGATTCCCGCGATGAAAAAGGCACATGCAAAAACCGGGATCATCCACATGCTCCGGAAAAAGGCGGACAGGAGCAGACAAATCCCTGCAATGAGGGAAAGCATGTCCAGATCATGTATGGAGCGTTTTCTTTTATCGAACCGATAAGCCACCCGGTTGCCGAAAGCCTGCATCACCATGATAAATACGAGACCTGCGCCGAATAACACCAGTGGAAAGTCGAGCCAGTCCAGATAAAGCTGGATAAATTCCTCGACGGTTCCGATAATTCCGAGTATGGCGGCCGCATAAATCAGCAGCCGGAGAACCGCCCGGTTTCCGGCTGATTCCCTGAGTGCGTTCCATATGATCCTTAAATGGGTTTGGCCGTGAAGGGTTTGACGGACATCTTCTCCTGGGAATGCAAGTACGGGCAGAATGCCCAGAAGCATAACGGCCGAGGATATATAAGCGACCCCCCGTTCGCTGACACAGGCCAGCCAGCCGCCTGTGAGCAATGCGATTCCGGCACCGGTTTTAGAAAAAAAGTGGCTCCTGCCGGCGATTTTCATATAGTCGCTGTCCCGGCCGTGTTTTTTCAGATTGTCGTGCAGCAGGGCCTCCTGTGTGCCGGAAGAAAAGGTTTCCTGAATGCCCCACAAGAGAAATCCCAGTGCGAAAAATGCAAAATTGGCAGCAAAGGCCCAGATGAGAAAACCTGCAGCTTTAAAAAACAGACCGAGTGCGATCATGTGTTTACGGTTCCATTTGTCCGCCAGCATGCCCGTGGGAACCTCGAACAGGACGACGAATAAACACCACAGGGCCAGAAGCCAGGATATTTCGGATGTGGACAGTCCCCTCAATTTGAATAAAAGCACATAGACTGCATAGACCGGGGCCAGATCGCAGAGGAACCGGTATAAATAATAGTGCCGGATGAATTGACTCAACGGTTTTTTCATCATATCAGGGAACAGTATAAACGCCAAACTGATAAAAATCAAGGAAAATCGAATTATTCAGTGTAAACTCCTGCCGGGCCTGTTCAGTGCTGATGCGTGTTCGCGCCCATATCACAAATCTGCTTGATATTTATATGCTCAAATTGTTATTTTAAGCATCCGGTTTATCATTTCGTACAGAGGCATTCCCTGTAACGTAAGAATTCTGTTGGAAGGAGCGCGACATGAATAAAATATCAACCGCACTAATCCTGGGAGCCGGAGCCGGCCTCATCGATGTGATTCCCATGCTCGTCATGAAGCTGGACTGGCATGCAAATGCGGCTGCATTTGTTCACTGGGTGGCCATGGGTGTCGTGATCGTGTATGTAAACTTACCCTTAAAAGGATGGCTGAAAGGGTTGCTGTTGTCTTTGCTTCTGATTCTCTCCACGCTCTTCATGGTGATGAAAGAGTCGCCCCGGGATATGGTTCCCATATTTGTTTCCACGGTGATTTTGGGAAGCCTGATCGGATGGCTGTCGGAAAAACGGAACGCCGCTCAGACGTGATCTCATTCACCGATTTCCGAGATGCGCCGGGTTCTTCTGAACAGAAAATAAAGCAGGGCACCCAGAATATAAGTGGAGGTGATCAACACGGTCCATCCCAGTTTTTCCCGGCCTGTAACCAGCTCCTTGATCACGCATTCCAGGAGCATCCACATCCAGAACAGCCAGGATGCGAGTATGAATGTAATGATCCAGGTGCCGGATTGAAAGAACGCATGCATAACCGGACTCCTTTCGGATCCCGTTTTACGCGGACTTGCCGTCCGGTAAAAGCATCATGTTGTGAATAACCGTTTTTCAATGAAGTATATGCGATTTGTTTTCAAAAATCAAGTCTTTTATCTGAAGGATTGTTTGTATATTTCGTCGGATGCAAATTTAAAAAGAACGGATACAGACTGCACAAGTAAGGAGGCATTCCATGGGAAAAACAAAGGAAAATCTGAAAGCGGCGTTTGCCGGGGAATCCATGGCACGTAACAAGTACACCTATTATGCAAAAGTCGCAAGAAAAGAGGGGTATCATTATATTGCCAGGATTTTTGAGGAGACGGCGGACAATGAAATGCGGCACGCCAAGGATGAATTCAGCCTGCTGGACGGAATCGGCACGACTGCAGAAAATCTGAAAGCCGCGATGGAGGGCGAGGATTATGAAGTGAATGTGATGTATGCCGATTTTGCCAGGGAGGCTGAAGAAGAAGGGGACGCGAAGGCGGCTTATCTTTTCAAACAGATCGCCAAAGTGGAGGCCCATCACCGGGACAGGTACAAAAAACTGCTCGAAATGGTTGAAAAAGGCACGGTGTATAAACGGGAAACGCCAATCAAATGGAAATGCGGTGTATGCGGTTATGTGCATGAAGGCACGGAACCCCCGGAAAAATGCCCGTGCTGCAAGCATGCAAAAGAGCATTTTGAACCGGCCAGTCTGGTTATGTAATTTTTAGGATCGGGATATCCGGATGCAGCATCCGGTATGGAAAGAATATCACAAAAAAATGGGGAATCCGGAATTGTATTCGGATTCCCTATTTTTGAAAGCTTTTTCAGAATTTACAGCATGTAGGCATATCCGATTTTAAAGAAAACCGTCCGGTTTGTCTGAATGAGACTGGTTTCGTGATCCCCAAAATAATCGTCCGAATAACCCAGGAACAGCACGGTCTGCGGATTGAGTTTGAACGAGTACAGGAATTGCGTGAAAACCCCTTCGGATTTCGGATCGGTTTCCTTGTCTTCATACAGATCGAGGTTCCGGTTGTACCGCCGGTACTGAATAATGGCCCTTAAAAACATCTGCTTGTTGAACTGGTATACCAGTTTCAGCCGCTCGATATTCGCGGTATACAGCCTTCCTCCATCCACATTCAGATGGTCCGATGTGTGGTTGATTTCCGCACGGATGCGAAGTCCCAGCCTGAATTCCAGATAGCTTCCCCATTGTATCTGCGTGCCCGGACGGGCATGCTCGTAATCGATGCGGTCTCCGAACCGCGTCCAGATCTCGGTGGCCATCCAGCCGGAGGGCCGCGTGAAAAACCAGGCGTTGGCCCAGTTGGACCGGAAGGTTTTGCCTTCGTACATGTCCCGTCCGCGTTCGGCATAGATCCCGCTGCTGATCTGCAGGGGGCCCTGGTAATTGAGGCGGCTGGTCAGTGCCCGGTGCAGCGGATTTTTATTTTCATCATAACGCTGATCGTAACTGCTGTACAGGCTGAGCCAGGTAAACCAGCTCCCGGGATCGCGCTGCCATTTGATACTGCCCCCGGTTTCGGCATATGTGTAACCGGCCATGGTCATGAAACCCTGGTCCGCCCGGAAGTCACGGTCCACATGACGGTAATACTGATACACGTCCCAGTTCCGCGTGTTGTGATTGGCGTAGAGATGATAGGCCTGGCCCTGAAATTCCCTGTCGGGCTGACCATAGGAGGCAGCCAGAGAGTCCGGATACAGGGTCGCCGAGCTGACCACCTGGAACTGAATGTAGTCCTTCTTCGTGAATTTAAAATTTCCGTCCACACCGCCGAGCCGGTTGTGGTATGCATCACCTTCCCGGTCCGTTAAAACGACACCGATATTGGAAGACTCGCCGACATCCCTTTTGTACCGCATGACACTTCCCTGTGAATATTTACGGAGGGATTCAGAATCGGAGCCCTCCACGCCGGGAAACAGAAAATTGGTCAGACGGTCCTGCACCGTATAGAATCCGATGCTGTTTTTTCCCTCTTTACCGGTCAGCTTGACGCCGTACTCCGGTTCCGCCAGCGTGCGCGTGTGCACCAGGGAAAACGGCATGGAAAAGAAATCCTCGCCTTCGAGGAAAAACGGCCGTTTTTCCGGATAATACAGGGCAAACTGCGTGTTGATATCCAGCTGGACCACGTCCGCCTCGATATTGGAGAAATCCGGGTTGAGCGTGGAGCTCAGCGTGAGATTGGGTGTGAATCCCCATTTGGCCGTGAGTCCGGGATGCGTTTTGGCCGGTTCCCGGACAAAGGGGCCGCTGGTATCGTTTTCCCTGGCTTCGGTGCGGACCGTGGAGAACGTGGGATCGAATTCGATGTTTCTTCCGGGTGTGGCTCCGGCGAAACCGATCATTTTCAGGGACTGGCACATGTAGCAGTTGTTGTTTCTGTCCCTGGGAAAAGAGCCGATATGATGGCGAATGTTCCGCGGGAGGCTGCGCACCACATCGAATCCCCAGATCTGCGCCTCGTCCGTCCGCTGAAATCCCAGGGCCCTGAACGGGATGCACATTTCGACCACGTACCCTTCGTCCGTGATCCGGCCGTGCGATTCCCATATCGCGTCCCATGAACCGCTCCCTCCGGTAGGCGACTCGATGATGTCCGATTGGATACCGAACGGATTGCATGCGAAATCATACGTGCGCTGCTGATCGTTGAACGTGTCGAACAGAATCAGGATCCAGTCGTCGTCCCAGGTCTGGTCGCGGTCGCATAAATGGGCCCGGATTTCGGACGGATCCGTATCATAGCATTTGAATCCTGCATAGATGGAATTGGTGTTGTAAACCAGGTAAGCCTCTGTGATTACCGGTGCCTCGATGTTCTCGCCGGGCCGTACCTCGATGTTTGCCGGCACGACCAGCGCATCCTTCCAGAACGGTTCGTCCATCACGCCGTCGACCCGGATCGGCGCCTCCACGTGAGGAATGAAAAGAGGCTGCATTTCCTCGACGGAGTCCGGTCTGGCCTGCTTTGAAAAAACCTGTCCTGTGCACAGGACGACAATAAAAATAAGGATGAATTTTTTCATGACTCTCTCGCTCTCTCGTTCAAAGGGACAACCACTTGATTAGACGTAAAAAATCCGGTTATGGTTGGAACTTTCATTCAAAAAAACGGTTTTATGACATTTTTTTACATGGGTTCAGCCTGATTATATGATTGTCGTGGTTGCAAGTATTTATTGCAGAAAAAAAATCATTTGCGAAAAATAACAATGAAACAACATTCATCAGTTGTATTGAAATAAAAACAGGATAACTATTGACAAAATAAACGATACATGTTATATTTACCAACAGCATCTCGGTATAAACGCCAAACTAATTAAAAATTTCGCAATAATACACGTATATTAATTATACGGAGGGTGTTATGCATAAAAACGAGCATGTGATGAGCATGATTCTGGCCGTATTTTTGTTCAATTGCAGTTCCAGTGATTTTTCGAGTCCCGATCCATCAACCAGTGAAAACATTACATCGCCAGTTATATTTGCCGGGGATGGACAAAAAATAAGAGCAGGCGAGTATTTAAACGAACCGTATGCATACCCAATAGTGGCAAGATCCATCAATTCGGAAGGGGATTATATAAATAATCAAACGATCTATTTTTCTCTGTTTACAGGTGCGGGGACTATGCCGATAGGTCAGATCACCACCAGTACATACACAGATCCCTTATCCGGTATTGTATATCCAGGTACATGCATCAATATGATGTTCAGCTCCGCGACCGTGGGCAGCAATACCATTGAAATCAAGCATAATGGCAATTCAAAATACCTGGAAATAGAGGTTATAAACGATGAAGAGGTCTCAGTCAGTGTCGAGCACGAGAAAATCAGCTATCCGTCGGGAAGTCAAATACCAGGGGATGGATTTCATGATCCTGCTGAAAACACTTCGGATCAATCCGTCAAGAATGTCTATATTGAACTGGATTTTGCGGAATCCTGGATTGCTGATATCGATGATATTATTAACGAAGCGGGCGCCATTTTACAAACAGGAGGATTCGAGCCAACCATCATTAAAGGTGATATCCTCTACGTTGGTACGAATTATTGTGAAATACGATCCATTTACAGCAATAATAAAGACGGCCGGAAAGAAATGAAAGCGCTGCTCAAGGATACAAGAACCAATCCTGATGCGATCCATGCAATACTTGCTCTTGACCATGGATCTCCCGGTCTATATGGAATCACAATCCAGTATTTTCAAAATTATCCGGTGGGCGACGGATATGATCATTTTGAATGTTTTTATCTTGCTACTGGCAAATCGGACTGGGATAACTGGATGGCACAGAATCACAAAGACAGCACAGGTGTTTTTGTATTTACTGACAATATCCCTACCACTTTTTCAGGGCCGGGATGGTCCAGAATTCATGCGATTGCCTGTATCCTGTCCCATGAAATAGGGCATGCGCTGGGAATAAGTTCACATCACAATTTCGGCGTGATGGACAATTATATCGATTGGAGCGATTTTTACGCGAATTACAACCATTTTGATGTCAATCAACTGCAATCGAACAATTCCAAACAGAATTCTATTAATACACGTGATATTTTGGGACGTGATACTGTCGATTTCGCAAATTAATTCAGGAGATATAAAATGAAAATGCGTCAAATTTCAATCGTGTTGATTTGTTTCGGCATCGGGCTCTATGCGGCAGACGGCATATCAGATCAAATACAAAAATATTTTGATACTTTGGAATTCAATTATTCCGTGCCGTTAGACAGTTATCTTTTTACGGAAAATGGTGAAATGGTATTCGCCTACGATTTTCAGGAAAAGCTGTATATGACGATTCTTGATCCAAATGGAATTGTCTCTGCAGAAAAAATTGGGCTTCTAGATAATTATGTTGTTCATCACGGTTTTGAATCGGTTTTTACGGAAGGTGATTACGTGATTGTTCTTGCAGGGTTTCAATTCTTGGGCGGCCGCATATGCATCTATAACAAGAAAACACAGCGTATAGATATATTATCAATCGATGATAACAATTTTTCGGATATTACAGCGGGTTTTGATCAGCTGTCGAATTTCCATGTTCTGTATCAGGGCGGAAGAAAATACATACGGCTTGAGAGAACCGGTGCTGCATATCAAATTGCATTTCAATTTTCCATTCCGGAAACAGATTATATCGCACCGAATATTTTGAATGAGGAATATCTATCGTTCTCCCATACAAGTTATGTCCACGTGAAATCAGATACAAATTATATGACCTGTTTTTATTATATGACGACGCCCGGGGAACAGAATAATATCAGTTTTGTGAACCGGTTCGACAGGCTGGGTGTCCGGATATTTAACCTGCATACGCTTCGCTTTGAAAGAATGCAGATGTATTCTCTTGAAGAAATCGCCGAAGAAATGGTCGAGGATGTTTTGTATCCGAAAATGAACACACTTGAGGATCCGCAATCAAAGGCTTTCATTTTATTCGCAGGAGGAAAAAAGAGTGGAAAGGATGTGCTATATAAAATAATGTTCGATCCGTATATCAAACCGCAGCGCCATATGCAAAAATCCGTAGTAAGAAGGCCGCAGTTGGTAGAACATATATCGAAGGAAAATTTTTTTGATGTTTATATCGGCAGGAGGGATATTGACAGGGAGAATGCTCAGCCGGGTCTGATATTCTCCTTTATTGGATTTGATAAAAAGAATGACAAATACCTGGTGCACATGGCTGAGAACAAATGGGATTGACATTAAGGAGGTCATATGAAAAGGCAAATATACATTCGACTATTGCTGGCATTACCGGTACTCTTGGCTTCGCAGACCAGCAATTTCTTTAAAGCACCTTCACAGGATCAGTATATCGAGGGAATTCTTTTTTCCATAGAACAGGGTATTCAGCAGCACCGTATCGAGTACATCGTTCCATTTTTTTCTGAAAGTAATAACAAAGATATCAATCATATTCAAAAAATAAAGAATCTTGAAAAGTGTTTGAGGAGCTATTTCAAAAATTCTGAAAAACGGAAAGAAAATGAAAAATGGAATCAATGCAGCCCTGATCTGAATCTATCAGCCGACTGGGACTTTAAAATCGGGAAATACCATATTGAGATCAGCGGCGAGACTGCAGATGTGAATCTGGAATACTTATGGGCGCTGGACATCCCGATTGATGAGAACGACTCAGAATTGAAACATCCAGATAAAATGAAAAAAGATGTATGGATGTTTAAGAAAATTAACGGAAGATGGACAGTAGTGAGCACCGAACTGTTTTTATCAATTTTTAAATCCTCAGTTTTATGAACGGGAGGAGATGATGAAAAGAAAATGGATTGTAGGCGTGTTGTGCTTGTTAATATTTCAAATCGGTGTGCTCGCACAGTATTCGGAACGCATTTTTAACAATATAGTTGAGTACGATAAGGACGATGCAGAGCAGTATTTGGATGTCGGTTTGTTCGGTTATCCCGCTGATGGTACGGTTTTTTTCCATCCTCTTTCTGGGGGATACTTTTACAAGGGAATCCTCGTATCCGATCAAAACTGGCATCGTATTGTTATCGGAAGAATGAAATATGATCCCAATGGTAACTTTATCAGCGGCTCACAAAAACTTTGGAGCAAGGGCACACTGGGATCGGGCAATGTGCAATTCCAAAATCCAAAAGGTGTAGCAGTAACCTATTATAATGCAAATCATGTAGATGCCTATATTGCTGATTCCGGAAATAATCGAATCGTGAAATTAAGACTAAACTTAGATACAGGAAATGTTGATGCTCAATATTATTACGATGCGGATTCGCATGGGGGATTTAATCATCCTGTAGATGTGGCTGTTTTCCACAACAACAATCAGAATCCGTCTGACGATGAGATATATGTGGCGGATTCATGGAACAACAGAATCATTGCCATGTATGGGAGTTCAGGCAATGTCATTTTTAGCCATGGTACTTATGGTACTGGTCAGAATCAGTTGATCGAGCCGGTGTCAGTCATTATGTGCAGAAATAATGATGTATTGTACAAAGATTATATCTGGGTAAGTGATCTTGGAAATCATCGTATAGTCAATTATTTTAACGCCGGTACAGGCATGGTTCAGGAAAATGTCTATGAGTTTCCTGTAAATTCTGAGATTACTGATTTGGGTTTTGATCAAACGGGACATTGTTTCTATGCGATTGAGAGGCAGAATCATAAAGTGCACAAGTTTGTGGGCTGGACAGTGTTCAATCTTTATAAATGCGGAGAGTATGGTGAAAGAGGTTTTGGGTCGGATCAGCTTTTTTTCCCGCAATCAGTGGATCTGGCAAATCCAATTCCGGCTCCGGGTGGTTTTTTCGGTCCAATGGAAGGAGGCATTATCGAACAGTGGACAGATCATTCTGGAATAAAAAATTTCAACATTGAGGGAGTTGATGTTACAAATCTCGAGGCTTGTGTGAATCAATACGGCGCCTATATGACGTATGCTTATAGAATGCCAAGTGGGGTTGGATTTCGGACAGAAAGAATCAGATATCCATCGGGCACTCTGATAAAAACACTTGTCAATGATGTGTTTACAGAAGGGGATGTTATAACGGGATCCTGGGACCGGAGGGACCAAAGCGGAAATTTACTACCTTACGGCGATTACAAACTGGAAGTATATTTTCACAGCACCTGGGTTTCAGGAAGCGGAACACCTGCAGATGAAATCACTCGTACAACACAATTCAAGATGATGAATATTGGCAGTACCATTTCTAATAACCTAACATTGAGTGGTATTATTGAAATCAACAGTGATATTACAGTCAACAATAATGCCACTTTGACGATATTGCCTGGAACAACCATGAAATTTAATGGATATTATATGATGACAGTCGAGAATGGTGCGAAAATGATTGCCATCGGAAATTCCGAAAATCCAATAGTGTTCACATCTTCAACCGGAAGTTTGCAGAATAAATGGAAATATGTTAGGCTGAGAGGAGGCAATAATACTATTAAATGGGCTATCTTTGAGTATGGTTTGTATCCATTATACCTGTATATATGTACGTCCGGATCATCAAATGTTATCGAGAATTGCACCTTCAGAAATAATAGCAATTACGGACTCCGAATTTATAAAAGTTATGCAAAGGTTAAAAACTGTGAGATGTTCAACAACGGATATTACGGATTACATTTGTACAACAATCCGGATGTAAAATTGGCAGGAAATTATATACACCATAACAGCAATCACGGTATTTATACCCTGACGGGAAATTTTTTAGAATTTTATGGCAATTTCATTGAAAAGAATGGTGTACAGGGTTCGACCAGTTATCATGGTATTATGACCAGTGGTGGAGATCATCTTCACATCGGTGAACCCTATTCCTGGGCCGGGAAAAATACCATTCGTAATAATTATGGTTATGAAATATACGCATCATCGGGTGATCCTCATGTTGAAATATGTGACGGTTCAATTCATGATGATACGTCCATTGAATTGTATAATTATTCGACTAACCAGTCGATTTATGCATTGAGCGGATATTGGGATATCAATGGCTGTCAGTATTCCGGTCCTGTGTCGCTCGTGTCGTCACATAATTATCTTCCGAGCTGGGATGGCAGTACACTGGATGATTATCAATTAAATAAAACGATGCAATCGAATTGGGCAGTATTGGTCGATTCCCTTGGCAATAAGTATGATCAAATAAAACAATACAAACAAATCATTTCAGATGATCCATATTCACAGGATGCGTTACGGGCTCTGTCACAATTATATCATCTTCTTAGGGAGGATTATAATAAGAATGAATTTGCTGAGACAAAATCATTTAAGGATGATTTAAAAATAATCAGGAAAACCTGTAAGAATAGTGCATTGCGCAAAAAGGCATTATATTATCTTTGTATCTGGGAGAATTTAGACAACGAACGAGATAGTGCCATCAAACATGGAAAGCAAGCCCTTATGGAACTTGATGATGAGGAAAGAAAATATATTGCCGCTAACCTTGTTGCTTTATTGACTGAATCGGGAAATATAAAGGATGCGGTTGATTATTTAGACATGTTCAATACTAAGTATGGTGATGAGGATGAAATTTGCAGGATTCTTACAGACGATATTGAGGATATTACCGAACAATTACAGAAGGGGCTGTTCGACCCCATCGCGGAACATCCCGATATGGAAAGTGAAATGTCGCCACCCAGGGATTATGTCTTATATCAAAACAAACCAAATCCGGCTAATCCTTCTACGATCATTCATTATCAGATAGCAAATCAAGGTCATGTTGAACTTTATATATTCAACATACTTGGCGAAAGAGTTAAAGTCATTGCGAATCAGAATCAAATTCCGGGATACTATACTCAAAGTTGGGATGGTACGAATCAAAATGGGATTCCTGTATCGACCGGCTTATATTTCTGTCAGTTGAAAGCCGGCGGTAAAGTGATGACAAAAAAAATTATGTTGATCCGATAGATAGTCAGGTTGAAGGTATTGGTTTGATTTGCAGTGGTTATCGGTCTTTAAAGATTCTTGACCATCAATAATCGGGGCGGGGACCAAAGCTTGTGAATACACCTGTTCCTGAAATCATACGGGGGAGAGCCACGTATTTGGGATGGATTCCATGACCGCTGGATTGTTTTGGCACGAAAATTAACTTTCACTAAAACGGCAGATGACGGTTTAAAAAAATCGAATGCCGGTTACTCGTTACTGCAGAATTCTCAAGGGCTGATTTTTTCAGTGTGTCTGCATCATTCAATTGCATCAAGAAGCTGATGAGGCGTCCAAAAGCAATGTCCCGCACAATTCAGTAGGATTATTGATTTGCCGGAATTGCTGTATTGTCAGGGTGCTGTATTTTCATTGGAACCGCCGACCGTGTTGTGAAAATACACATTCTGCTGCGTGAGCCCCAGAACCGCGTTCCACAGATCCCCGTTCAGGTTGACTTTCCTGCGTTCGAGCGTGGCCAGATGAATCGGCACATGGGTATACGTATTGCTCCAGTATCCCACGACCATGTTGGTCTTTCCGGCCATGGCCGCATGCACGGCATGCTCGCCGAGCAGATTGCAGAATATGGAATCGGTTCCCTTGGCATTGACACTGCGAATAAAATAACTGGGATCCATGTATTTGATATTCACCTCGCGCCCGCGGTCTTCAAAATAATCCTGGATCTCGGATTTCAGAAGCAGACCGATGTCATTCTTGATCAGGTTCCCGGATTTGTCGCGTTTCTTCCGCTTGTGCCTGAACAGATCCTGACCGGCACCCTCGGCCACCACGATCACGGCATGATCCTTACCCTGATCGAACCGGCGCTCGAGCGCCCTGAGCAATCCGTGCTCTCCATCAAGAATCAGGGGAACCTCCGGAATCAGGCAGAAATTGACCACAGAATTGGCGATGGATGCATAACTGGCAATAAATCCGGAATCCCGTCCCATCAGTTTGACCAGGCCGATCCCGTTATAGGCACCCTTGGCTTCGTTGTGTGCCGAAGTGATGATGTCCGCGGACGTCAGCACCGCGGTATCGAATCCGAAGGTTTTTTCCATGAATCCAAGATCGTTGTCAATGGTTTTCGGGATGCCGATGACACTGATGTTGCGTTTTCTGCGCGCGATTTCATCGGCAATGGCACTCGCCCCCTGCAGGGTGCCGTCTCCGCCGATGGTGAACAGCATGTTGATGTTCATGCGCATGAGCGTGTCCACCATGTCTCCGATATCCTGATTACCCCGGGACGAGCCGAGAATGGTGCCGCCGTCCTCATGGATCGTGTCCACAACATCGGGGTTCAGAACGACCGGTGAAAGATTGCATTTGGGCGACAGACCCCGGTACCCGTACCGGATGCCGTATATATTATGGATACCGTAACCGAACCACAGTACATTGACGATATTTTTAATCACATCGTTCAGGCCGGGACACAGACCGCCGCAGGTGACGATGGCCGCCCTGCTCCATGCCGGATCATGAAATATTTTTGACCGGGGTCCGGATCTCTCAAAAGCGGGCAATGACCGGCCCGAATTGAAAAGCGGTTCGAGTTCATGAAGTTTGACGGCGAAGGAGACACGTTCGTATTCCTCGATAAACCGGCGGCCCTGAAACGGAGAATCGATTGCGGGACTGCCCAGTGTTTCTATGGTGAAATCGTATTTATCAGGATTTGCGATGACATCTTTGTAATCCATGGTTTCCTCATTCAAGGTTGGATTTCACAGCCTGCTTAAACCTGTCCGCCTGTTTCAGGACCGGTATTCAATGATTCAGACGAAGCGCCGCTGTATTTTTTCTGTACCAGGCTGACGGCCGCAATGACGAGCGATGCGCCCAGGAAGGCCGGTATCAGCTCGTAAATACCTGTTGAGGTTTTCAGATACAGCCGCCAGACAATCGTGATCAGGGCCCCGGTCAACATGCCCGAAACAATGGCGGATCGTGTGACGGATTTCCAGTACAGGGAACTTATCAGCGCCGGACCGAATGCCGCGCCCAGCCCTCCCCAGGCGAACAGGACCAGCCAGAAAATGAGATCTCTGGCATAATAGGCCAGGGCGAGTGCCGCAATACCGGAAACAATGACCACGATTCTGCTGACGGTCAGTTTGCCCGATTCGGGCAGGGGCCTGTCTTTCAGGATACATTTTTCATAAATATCCCGGACGAAAGTGGAGGCGATGACGAGCAATTGTGAATCGGCCGTCGACAGGATGGCCGCGAAAATGCCTCCGATGAGCAGCCCGTATAACAGGGGGCCGAAGTACTGACCGGAAAGCACGAGATAGATCATTTCAGGGTTTCCTTCCGGGAGGTCCTGCATCTCGGGAATCACGGCCCGTCCCAGAAGTCCGATCATTACGGCGCCCCAGCCCATGACCACGTTCCAGAACGTCCCGATTACGGCGGATTTTCGCAGATCGTCCGCATTGCGGATCGACATGTATCTCACGACAATATGCGGCTGTCCGGGAGAACCGAGTCCGATTCCCAGAAATCCGATCAGCGCGCCGAATCCGATGGAAAAGGGATCGATATGGGACGGATTAATGGCTTCGAGCATGGAGAGCAGCATGCGTAATCCGCCTGTTTTGATCAGCCCGACCGCCGGAAAAACGACCAGCCCGAAAAGCATGATCACGGCCCGGATCACGTCGTTGTAGGCCACGGCAATGAAACCGCCGAGCACCATATAGGCGAGAATCAGGGCCGCTGAAAAAAACAGGGTCCAGGGAACTGGCAAGCCCGTGGCCGAGCTCAGGGCCGCGGATCCTGCATTGAGCTGGGCGGCGACATAGGCCGTGATGAAAACGGCGATAATGACAGCCCCGGTGATCCGTATGATGTGCCTGTTGTCCTCGAAACGGGATTCAAAATAATCGAGAAGTGTTATCGAATCCCAGGTTTCGGTCCGGACCCTGAGTTTTTGCCCGATATAGACGAACTGAAACAGTTCCGCCACGATATATCCGGCCACGGCCCATACGGCGCTCACACCCATGGTATAGGCCATTCCGGAAACACCCAGAATCAGCCAGGATGACCGGCCCGATGAGACGGCCGAGAGCGCCACCACGAGTTTGTTCATCGTGCGTCCGCCGATAAAGAAATCCGATTGATTGCGTGTGCGTCTCATGGTGAGAATGCCCACGAGAACCGGGAGGAACAGGGTAAACAGGAAAACGGCCAGGGCCGCAGGATGGCGAAGCTGTTCATAACCATTCATCATTCAGCTCCCCGCTTTGCCGGCACAGAAATAGACAAGAATGGAAAGACCCAGAATGAGTCCGGGGAGAATGAGCAAGGCGAAATAGGCGTTCATCATGTTGCACCTGTCTGTATCGGGATTCACATTAGAAGAACGGAGAATCCGGTGAATCAGCTTTCCCCGCAAACGACGCTCAGAGCCACGGAAACGGATTTTATTTTATCCGCATTGAAGTAACAGTGGGGTTCCGTACCCCAGAAAAAGATGGCGTCCCCTTTTTTCAGGATCGCCGTGACATCGCTGATTTCGATACCCACGGTTCCGGTCAGACAGAATATCAGTTCTTCGCCGGGATGCGTCCGTTTGTCGCTTTTGTCCAGTGTTCTTACCTCCAGGACCTTGGCA
This sequence comes from bacterium, assembly GCA_016930535.1. GTDB lineage: Bacteria > Zhuqueibacterota > QNDG01 > QNDG01 > JAFGCO01 > JAFGGN01. Next base: position 64,217 of record JAFGGN010000046.1, on the reverse strand, counting down.
CGCAGTGTTCCTTCCGGCAGCCGGTAATTCAGATCACCGATGATCGTGCCGTGCATGTCCGTCTGAATCCGGTCCTGACGGGCGACGTGACCGGATATTTTTGCCGGGGCCGGTTCCTGCCGGTGTGTTTGTATGTCATAATCCCGGCCCCTGATCAGCTTGCCTTCCATCAGCTGCAGCGGAGAAACCCCGAGTACGCTGCATATTTTATAGATGGTGTCCATGCGGGTGGGAATGCCTTTTTCAAATCGCACGACCGTGTTTTTGTTCACACCGGCTGTTTTCGCCAGCGATTCGATGCTGAAGTTTTTTTCAAGACGGATACGCTGGGCCCGTTTGCCCAGTGTCAGCGGATCGAACAGAACGGACTGTGTCTGACTCAAAATACGCTCCAGGTGAATTGAAAAGTCGTTACCGGATAATATAGTAAATTTCGACTGTCATGACAAAGTAATTTTTAAACACTTATTAGGAAAGGCATAAAATTAATAAAAATTACTTGACTTAGTATATACTAATTAGTATATTTATTCCCAATTATTTTCCTAAATGGAAAGGTGATGAAGAAATTTCCGTTTAAAAAAATCGATGCATTTGCCACGATGAAATCCGCAGGCAATCCTGCGGGTTGCATCATGCTGGAGCATGCGGCCGGAATGACAGCGAATGCCATGCTGAAAATTGCGGGAGAGCTGAAAGGGTTTGTGAATGAGGTGGGCTTTGTCAGTTTTGAGGCCCCGGGCCGATACCGGCTGCAATTTTACTCTTCGGAACGCCGCGTGGATTTTTGCGGGCATGCCATCGTGGGAATTATGACGGATCTGATCCGGGAAATCCCCGATTTAAACGCATCTTCGTCGGTTCAGATATTAACGGACCGGGGAGAAATCGTGGTTGAAAACAGGATACGGAAAGAACAGGCAGTTTATGTCATGGCCCCTCCGCCGGAGTTTCACGGACCGGTCATCGACCCGGAGAGCCTGTACCGGTCTCTGAATATTTGTGCGGATAATCTGAACCGGGAATTTCCCGTCGAAATAGTGAACGCAGGATTGAAAACGGCGATCGTCCCGATGGGGCATCTGAATGTTATTCTGGATATGATGCCGGACGAAAGGGCGCTTAAGACGTACTGTACCGAGCATGACATCGAACTTGTTCTTGTTTTTTCCGTACAAACCTATTCAAAGAGGAACCGGATCCGTTCCAGGGTTTTTGCTCCGATATTCGGGTATCTTGAGGATCCGGCGACGGGCTCCGGCAATTCGGCGCTGGGTTACTATATGATCCGGCACGGAATCTGGTCCGGAGAAACAGTATCCATCGAACAGAATGGGTTGATTGAAAAGTACAACATTGTCAAACTGCTGGCCGGGCCGGACGAATCGGGCCGGATGCGTGTTTATTTCGGCGGCGGTGCCGTCACAAGAATCGTCGGGGAGTATTATATTTCCGAATGATCCTGCAGCCGTTCAATGCGATCTCATGATGGTATAAATGAGGAAACATGGATGCGAACCGTAAGATATTATCAGGTGGATGCATTCACCAAAACGAAATTTCAGGGCAATCCGGCCGGCGTTGTACCGGATGCGGACGGCCTCACGGACCGGGAAATGCAGCAGATTGCACGGGAAATGAACAACTCGGAAACCGCATTCATTTTATCCCCGGATGCATCGGATCACGATGTACGCGTCCGGTTTTTCACTCCATCCACAGAGGTGCCGTCATGCGGTCATGCGACCATTGCCGCGCATTATGTGCGGGCCCGGGAAAAGGGATTGTACAACTGTACCGTGGTTCAGAAAATCGGGGCCGGTATTCTGCCTGTGGAAATACAGAATCAACGGGCCGATTATAAAATTATCATGACCCAGGGGGCCATCGATTTTTCGGAACTCCTGCCCGCCGATGTTCAGGAATCAATCATTCGAGCCTGTGGATTGAGAAAGGATCAGCGGGATGACCGGTGTCCGATGCAGATCGTATCCACAGGACATTCCAAAGTCATGATTGGAATCCGGGAAAGATCCGTGCTCGACAAACTGGATCCGGATTATCTGCAGCTGGCGGCAATCAGCAGGCGGACCGGGTGCAACGGATATTTTGTGTTCACCTTCGATTCGGGATCGGATGATATCCTGACATGCGGGCGTATGTTCGCGCCGGCCATCGGCATTCCGGAAGATCCGGTGACGGGAAATGCCAACGGTCCGCTGGGAGCCTATATTGTCCGGCATCGGCTTGTGTCCTGTGATCATGAACAGTTTGCATTCCGGGGGGCACAGGGACAGGCCATGGGCCGGCCCGGGGTGGTCGATGTTGAAGTCCTGGTGCGGGACCGCCAACCCCATCAGGTCATGGTCGGCGGACGGGCCGTCATCGTGTTCCGGACGGATATTGAAATATAACGAGCCAGGGGATCGAAACATGCGGTTACAGCATATCGGTATCATCGGAACGGGTGGCGTGGGCGGGTACTTCGGAGGAAAACTGGCCCGGTCCATGCAAATAAATCCCGATCTGAATTTCAGGGTATATTTTGTAGCACGGGGAAGCCATCTGGATGAAATAAGGCGTCATGGCCTGATTCTGTCCACCTCGGATGAAGGCGATTCGGTCTGTTATCCTACTGAGGCCACGGACCGGATCGAAAACCTGCCGCATCTGGACCTCTGTCTTCTTTGCGTCAAGTCCTATGATCTTCATGCGGTGCTGAATCGCCTCGTGCCCGTGATTCATGACCAAACGCGGATCATCCCCCTCTTGAATGGTGTGGACATCGTCGAAAGAATCCGGAGCGTTATCGAAACCGGTGTGGTTTTTCCCGGATGTGTTTATGTTGGCACACATATTGAAAAACCCGGCATGGTGGTACAAAATGGCGGCACCTGTGAAATACTGTTTGGAAAAGACCCGGCGCATGATGATATTGTACCCCGGGAAATTTTCGAACTTTTTGACAGGAGCCGTATCAAGTACAGCTGGCTGAACCGGCCGTATCCGGAGATCTGGGAAAAATTTATGTTCATTGCGGCTTACGGTCTGGTCGGAGCGGCGACGGGTAAAACGCTGGGCACCATGATGACCGATGTTCCAGCGAAGCATGATGTCCGGTCCGTTATGCAGGAAATCGAACTCCTGGCCCGCATATCGGGGATCGGTCTTCGCGAATCCATCGTCGATGAATCGTTTGAAAAAGCCGGACAGTTTCCATGTGAATCGAAATGTTCCTTTCAACGGGATTTTGAGGACGCGGGAAAACCGGATGAAAGGGATTTGTTCGGCGGAACCCTCGTCCGGATGGCTGAATCGCAAGGCGTGGATGTGCCGGTTACACGACGGATCCTGATGAAACTCGATTCGATAAAACCTGCCATCTGTCCGTGAGTCATCACGGCCTGGAGAGAAAGGACAATTGTATGCCGAAATCCGCAGGATACGTCAATGCCGAATTTTTACAGAAAGCGGCGGAGCGTGTCAAACATCTGAAACAGAGAACCTATGAATGGATGGATATCAAAACCGGTGATCATGTACTGGACGTCGGATGCGGACCCGGTATGGATACGGTGGCCCTGGCCGCACTGGTAGGCCCGGACGGAAAAGTGACGGGTCTCGATATCGATGAGGAAATGCTCGTAAAAGCAGACGCGTTTGCAAAGGAACAGGGTGTGAAGGGCATCGTCGAACACCGGTACGGCGATGTGATCGACATGCCTTTCAGGGAAAACGCGTTCGATTCGATCCGGGCGGAACGGTTGTTTCAGGTGCTTCCCGGGCCCTATGACCGTCCCACAGTATTTCAGGAAATGGTGCGGGTGACCAAACCGGGAGGCATGATCGTACTGGCGGATACGGACTGGGCCACGGCTTCCGTGAATTTTGAAAACAGTGAACTCGAGCGGCGCCTCATGACATTTTTTGCACTGAAAATGCGGCCCAATGGATTTGCCGGGCGCCAGTTCTATCAGATGTTTATGCAGAAGCATTTGTCGGAGGTCCAGATCGAGCATTTCCCCATGGTCATGACGGATCTGGAGGAAACGCCATTCGGGGAATGGCTGAAGCAGGAAGCCGTTCTGGCGAACATTGCGACTGAGGCTGAAATGGACCTGTGGACCAGGCAGCTTTCAGAGCTCAGCAAGACGGGCCAGTTTTACAGCAGTGCGAACATGGTCATCGTGGCCGGAAGAAAATCAATAAATAAACCGGACTGAAACGGTCATGCCTTCGGTCGCAGTCTGAATGATCATATACAGGGACAATATGTCAGAATTTGAAAACAGCGAATGGTTCGATGCCGAAAAATCGAAGGCTTACCGTGAACAGGCGGATCATCTGATTCAGGACCGCTCCAGGCTGCTTTCCCTCCTTGGATTGTTTTATCGTAATGTGGCGTCCGGGGAATCCGTGAACGACGTTCTGGATCTGGGATGCGGAGACGGAGCGGTCGGTGCATTCCTGAAATCAGTGGATAGGCGCATTCGTCTTTCGGCCTGGGACGGATCGGATCAGATGCTCGCTTCTGCAGAAAAACGGCTGAGGGGCTGGAGCGATGTCGATTTCAGGTGCATCACTTTTCAGGACCTGCTCAGGGAATGCCGACTGAAGCCCCGGTATAACCTGGTGGTTTCCGCATTTGCGATTCATCATCTGGATCACGATGAAAAGCGCGGGCTTTTTGCCCAGATTCATACAATGCTGAAAACGGGCGGCTATTTCGTGAATATCGATACGGCCATGCCGGAGCATCCGGTTTACAACGGTTTTTATGATGAAATCTGGCGGGACTGGCTGTCTGTGAGAAAAAATGAATACGGACTCGGGGATGAATTGCTGAATGTTCCGGAAAACGCCCGGGCGAAGGAAGAAAACAAATATGAACCGGTTTCAGTTCAGCTGCGATTTCTGAAGGAAGTCGGATTTCACGAGGCGGAGTGCTGGTACAAGGCGGGATTGTTTGTGATGTACGGTGCAAGAAAATAAAAGGATAAATACCGGAGGCCAGAAGAAATGAAAAATTCGGCTGCACAGAAAGCACATGATTATTTTACATCCGGACTGAATTGTGCGGAATCCGTTTTACGGTCCGTTGTCTGGCATACTCATGGGGAACAGGGAGACAGGCTTTCCAGAATCGCCACACCTTTCGGAGGGGGTGTCGGCGGATCCAGAGAGGAATTGTGCGGCGCCCTGGCCGGCGGCGTCATGGCCATCGGCTTTGTGGCGGGACGGGATCACGGGACGGAAGATGCGATGGTTTCAAAGTCCATGGCGGCGGAACTGCGCCAAAGATTCGTGAACGCACTGGCCTGCACGCAATGCAGTGCCCTTCTCGACATAATGGGACCGCAGGAGGATTCTCAGCAATGCGCCCATGTGGTGGCCCAGACGGCCGGCTGGGTGATCGATATTCTGCATGAAAATGAAATGATCTGATGGATATTTTTGAAAAAATGCAGGATCCTGAATACCAGAAGGTTCTGCTAAAGGAAGCTGCAGCCTGTGCCGGGCAGTATCTGGATTCGGTCGTCAGCCGCGATGTGTATCCGCCGGACAAGGCGATACACGACCTGGAGCTGTTCGATGGGCCGCTGCCTGAATTACCCGGGGATCCGGTTGCTGTTCTGCAGGACCTGCACAGGCTGGGATCGCCCGCTACGGTTGCACAGAGCGGGGGCCGGTATTTTGGCTTTGTCAATGGCGGTACGCTGCCGGCAGGACTCGCAGCAAAATGGCTGTGTGAAGCCTGGGGTCAGAATTATGCCCTATACGTGATGTCTCCCGTGACGGCCAAACTCGAAAGCCTCTGTGAAGCATGGCTGGTCGATATGTTCGGATTGCCGCATGGAACCGTGGCCGGATTCGTCAGCGGCACGTCCACGGCCACGATGTGCGGTTTAGCGGCTGCGCGGCATGCCCTTCTGGACAGGCTGGGGTGGAATCCGGCGGAAAAGGGTCTGTTCGATGCGCCCAGGCTGAGGGTAGTGCTCGGTGACCAGGCCCATTCATCCGTATTCAAGGCGTTGGCAATTCTGGGATTCGGAAAGGCCCAGACGGAACATGTGCCGGTCGATAAAGAGGGACGGTTGCGGACGGAAAACCTTCCCCGACTGGACGACCGGACCCTGGTCATCACGCAGGCCGGGAACGTGAATTCGGGTGCGTTCGATGATTTTCAGGCCATTTGTGACAAAGCGGCACGGGCGGGTTCATGGGTGCATGTGGATGGCGCATTCGGTTTATGGGCCGCCGCATCGGAAAAGAAACGCCGTCTGATCAGGGGCATGGAGAGGGCGGATTCATGGTCCGTGGATGCGCATAAAACACTCAATGCCCCCTATGACTCGGGTATTGTTCTGTGCAGACATGCACAGGCACTGGTATCTGCCATGCAGGCCACGGGATCCTACATTCAGTACAGCGACAACAGGGACGGCATGCTGTACACGCCCGAAATGTCCAGACGCGCCAGGGCGGTCGAGCTGTGGGCCGTCCTGAAAACACTCGGCCGCCGGGGTGTGGAAACACTCGTGGACCGGCTGTGTGAACGTGCGGATCAATTTGCCGCGGCATTGAGTCAGGCGGGATTCCGGATTTTGAACGAGGTGGTGTTTAACCAGGTGATGGTGGCCTGTGATACGGAAGCGGAAACAAAATCGGTATTGCAGGCCGTTCAGCGGTCGGGGACCTGCTGGTGCGGCGGAGCCATGTGGCGCAATGAACCGGTCATCCGCATCAGTGTCTGTTCCTGGAGAACCACGGAAGCGGATGTACGGCTGGCCGTCGATACCTTCGTGAAAGCGAGAAAAGAAAAAGGGATGGATCGATGAGAGCGATTTCGAATTCATGGAACGCCGAAGACTATGCGGACAACTCTTCCGCCCAGAAAAAATGGGCCTCGGAGCTGATGGCGAAACTGCATCTTGAGGGTCATGAAGCGGTTCTGGATATCGGATGCGGAGACGGACGTATAGCGTACGAGATAGCCGGACGTCTTCCGGACGGATCGGTAACCGGCATCGATCTGTCAGAGTCCATGATCGCACTGGCTTCACGGAATTTTCAGAGGGATAACCTGCAATTTATAGTCATGGATGCCACTGATATCCGGCTTGAAAGCAGGGTCGATGTGGCGTTTTCAAATGCGGTGCTGCACTGGGTCAGGAATCACGAACAGATGCTGAACGGTTTGAAAAAAGTGCTGAGCCCGGACGCCAGAATCTTGTTTCAGATGGGCGGCGCCGGAAATGCGGCCGATGTGGCGTCCTGTGTCGAAACCGTCATCGCCCGAAATGCCTGGACCGGTTATTTCACTGGATTTGAATTTCCGTATTATTTCTATGATGTCAAGGATTATAAAAAATGGTTGCCGGCATGCGGCTACAGACCGGTGCGCATCGAACGGATTCCAAAAGATATGGTGCACGGGGACCGGGAAGGTCTGTCGGGCTGGCTGCGCACCACCTGGTTTCCCTACACGGACAGGATTCCCGGGGAGAAAAGGGAAACGTTTCTGGATGAAGTGCTGGAAACATATTTGTCATCCTATCCGGCCGATCCGGAAGGACGGACCCATGTACGCATGATGCGGCTTGAGGTTGAGGCGGTTATTGATTAATACAGGCAGATTTGGTTCCGGATAAATCATGAAGAATTTGATACAAAAATACAGGGAAAGCTATGCGGGTCTACCTCGGGAAGCCTGGTGGCTCGCCTGGGTTGTTTTCATCAACCGCTGCGGCATGATGGTTGTATTTTTCATGACCCTGTACCTGACGCGAAAGCTGGGATTCGGACTGCGGCAGGCCGGTCAGATCATGAGCATATGGGGTATCGGATCCCTGTTCGGATCCTATTTCGGCGGATGGCTGTGTGACCGCTGGGGAACCTATAAGGTCCAGGTTTATTCCCTGATCTGGAACGGGGTCGGATTTATCGTTCTGGGGCAGATGGACCGGTTCGAAACCATTGCACTGACCATTTTTCTGGTGGCCGTGGTCGGCGAAGCGTTCAGGCCCGCAAATATCACGGCCTTTACGGAGATATGCCCGCCGGACATCCGTGCCAGGGGCATCGTGCTGAACCGCCTGGCCGCCAATCTTGGCATCGCGTTCGGACCGGCTGTCGGCGGATTTCTGGCCCGCATCGATTATGGATTGATTTTCTGGGTGGACGGCCTGACCTGTCTGGCAGCCGCCGGCCTGTTTTATTCTCTGTTTCGGAACTCGCAGAGATTGCAGCCGGAGCCGGAGGCGACTGCAGCAGCAGCGGAATCTCCTTGGCATGACGGTCTTTTTATGGGCGTGATGGGACTGCTTCTGGTGCTGGCTGTCGTGTTTTTTCAGATTTTCAATACATGGACCATATATTTACGGGAAATCAACCGGTTACTGGAGAATGAGATCGGCCTGTTGCTCACGATCAACTGTATTCTCCTGGTCCTGTTTGAAATGCCGGTCATTCACCGGCTCGAGAGGCTGAATCCGATCCCCGTGGTCATGGCGGGCATTGTTTTTCTGTTCGGCGGCTTTTTTCTGCTGCCGTTCTGTCCGCATTATCTGTACGTGGCCATGACCGTGGTGCTCTGGACCATCGGGGAAATGCTCGTTTTTCCGCTCATCGCCACATTCATCGCGAACCGAGCGGATGACAGTGTCCGGGGCCGGTATATGGGTGTGTTCACACTGACATTTTCCATGGCATTCGTGGTGGCTCCCCTTGCGGGTTCTATGGCCTATACCAGACTCGGCCCGCGTCCGATGTGGCTTTCCACGGGCCTGATCGGGGCAGTAGTATGGCTTGGATTTTTTTATGTAAACAAACGGTTGATCCGTGTAAACGGTTTGAAGCAGGAAGACGTCATAATAGCGAAAGAGTTATCGTGAAATCGATCAGACACGGTTTCTGATGATCCTGGTATCTGTTTTTCTCTCTCCCCAAAGGCTTCCCGGATGCAAATCCGGGGGGCCTGTTTTTTTTTGCCGTAAATTTACTCCCGTATGGGTTTTTTCGATCGGCCGGACAGGCAACCCCTGATTTTTTTCTTGACAAAGGTTCTATATAGAACTATATTATATAGAACCAATTGTTCTGTTTTTCAGTCAGGGAGCGATCATGTCGCCAGAGTCCATTCAGAATGCCTGCATCCGGCTGATCCAATCCGCGGATGTCGGATACCTTGCAACCGCGGATGAATCCGGTGAACCGGATATCCGTTGTCTTTCCAGCCTCCGGAACAGGAGCCAGTTTCCTTCCCAGGCCGCTTTCATCAGCGCCATGAACAATCCCTGGGTGTGTTTCTTTTCGACCGGCCTGTCATCGAACAAGATCCGGCAGATCAGGAACAACGGCAAAGCCAGCCTGTTTTTCTGTGACGCACCGCGCTTTCACGGTTTGACGCTTAAGGGGGCGATTTCAATTGTCGGGGAACCGGACATCAGGGCCGCACTGTGGCAGAACGGCTGGGAACAGTTTTACCAGGGAGGTCTGGAGGGATCCGAGTACGGGATCATCCGGTTCGATCCGTCGCATGCGAGGGGATGGTTCCGGGATCATCTGTTTGAGTTCGAAATACCGGAATCATCATATCGCTGTTTAAAAAATAACGGGATCCCGTGATCCGGGTGGTTGACATGTATCAATATTTTAAAAAATGCGCATTGTTTGTCCTGTGCGGGCTGGTCCTGTTATCGGCATGCCGGAAAGCGGAAATGGGGCGAGACCTGTTTTTCGATCCCCTGGACGGGAGCGGGCCTGCAGCTGGTTCGCCGGCGTGGCGCGTCCCGCCCTCCGGATTTGAAGATCATCCGGAATACGGGCGTGTATTTGCCATCGAAACGGAATGGTTCGGCGAGAATTTTCCCTGGGCAGGGGATACATCGTGGACCTGTTACCGGGCTGAAATCGAAATACTGCCCTGCGGCGGCAACTGGGTGGGGCTGGATTATTATGTCCAGGAAGACGGTCTGAGCGCCTTCGATATCAGCTTTATGACCCATGACACCACGCGTGCCGTGGTTCTGGAATCCGCCCAGGTAATCGGCGGGTACAAGCACGGCATATCGTCCTGGAAATTATGGCCGGTATCCCAGGAATCACCCGTGACCGTTCGGGATCAATGGATCCGGTTCCGCATCGATGTGTGCGGTGAATTTGCAAATGCCTACGTCAACGACATGGAACATCCGGTGTACACGATTTATGATGTGCCGTATGCCAAGGGCGGCGTTCAGCTCAGTTCGCTCGGTCCGGGCAAGGCTTATCTGAGGAATTTCCGCGTGAAGGCTCTGCCGGAAAATACCCTTCAGCCAGTACTGAAGGATCCGTGGGAAGCCGCCAGGGACAAACCCGTCATCAGAAAATGGACCGTCACGAGGCCGCAGGAGCCGGAATTCGGATCCGAATCCCTCCCGGACAAACTGAACGGACCGGATATCCTATGGACCGAGGCTGTTCCCGACGGCCGCGGTGTGGTGAATTGCGGCGCGCTTTTCCCCGGAAGGAACAAGAGCGGAACCGTATTTGCCAGAACCATTCTGGGTTCGGACCGGGAGCAGGTGAAAAAGGCCTGGGTTACCTATACGGACCGTTGTACGGTATGGTGCAACGGGAAAATCGTGTTCCGGGGTCCGCGGCGCGGATGGAACGATCCGGAGGCAAATCATGACTGCCGCCTGAAACCGGATCAGTTTGAATTCGGGCTCCCTCTGAAAGCGGGAGACAATACGATTCTGCTCCGGTCCCAGGTTACGGAAAACTGGGGCTGGGGATTCTGGATGCGAACCGAATAGGTCCGTGTGCCGTTCATGAGCAGGCAGGAGGTGGACAATCGCGGCTGACTCCCTGAAGGATCAAAAGAAAGGCGGATTTCTGCTCGCAAAAATCCATCAGCTGTCCGGGCGCATATTTGCGCGGCTGCTTCGCGAGCACGGCATGGACGAGCTCAATCCGGCCCAGGGGCGCATCCTGTTCGTGCTCTGGCAGGAAGACGGCATTCCCATTCAGACTCTGGCCAGGGAAACGTCCCTGGGAAAGTCCACGCTCACGCATATGCTGGACCGTCTCGAGAATTCCGGGTACATCCGGCGCAAACCGTCTCATGACGACAGGCGGCAGATCCTGATTTACCGCACGGAAAAGGACCGGGCATTCCAGGAGAAGTACATCGAGGTTTCACGGGCCATGACGGGGATTTGGTATGATGGTTTTGATGATAAAGAGATTGACCGGTTCGAATCCATGCTGGAACGGATATTCGGAAATTTGACAAAACAGTCGGATTGAATACTGAACCCTCGATAGAAGGATAACAACATGAATCAGTTTCAGGGTTTCCGTCCGGAAGCCGTCCAGTTCCTCATCGAAAACCGGGAGCGGAACAGCAAGCCCTGGTTCGAGACGCATCGGGATCAGTATGAAACCCTGCTGCTCGCGCCGTTCAGACAGCTCATCGCGGACCTGACCCCGGTAATGATGGCCATCGATCCGGATTTCGATATGCGGCCCGCAATCAACCGGACGATCAGCAAAATTTACCGGGACACTCGGTTTTCAAACGATAAATCCCTGTTCCGCGATACCATGTGGCTCGTGGTACGCCGCATGGGGGAGGACTGGAGGACGTCCGCGCCGGGGTTCTACTTTGAGATCTCGCCGCATGGATACAGATACGGCATGGGATTTTACGAGGCCTCGCGGGACGTGATGGACCGGTTCCGGGTGCATATCGGCCGGAAAACAGAAATGTTCCGGAAGACCATCCGCTTTTTAAAAGAGTCCGGCCGGTTCACACTCAACGGCGAGAATTACAAACGGCCGCTGCCCGGCGATTTTCCGGAGGATGTGCAGGCATGGTTTCAGAAGAAGAGTTTCTATCTTTCATGCGACCGGGAGCATGACGATGTGCTGTTCTCACCGGGCCTGTCCGGAGATCTGACCGAAGGTTTTGAAATGCTTGCTCCGGCTTACCGTTTTATCATCGAGGCGCTTGCTGCGGATTACTGATATCTCGGTATGTCTTTCGTTTCTTCATCATATGCTTCGGGCCCGATTTCCCGCATGCGCGTGTTCATGCGCTTCCAGCGTTCATGCAGATCGGGATCGAAGTTCGTATGATCGCAGGGGAAATCATCGCATTCGAAGCAGAAATCCACGCCTTTTTCACGAAAGCAGGCCTGCACGCCGCAGTCCGGATATTTGCACATGCCCGCCCTGCAGCCCGTGCAATCCCCCTTTGTCAGGTAATCCAGCAGGTCCCTGAACTGCGGATAATGCCGGAACACGGGCAGGAACGCTGAAAACCGTTCCGCGTACCGGTCAAAATCGCCCAGCAGCCTTTTTAGCGCCAGGCTGTATTTTTTGATGTCGCCGTCCTCCTTGGCCATGCATTTTCGGCAGTTGAGGCCGCAGGGCGCGAGTTCTTTCAGGATGTTCTGTCTGTTCATGATTCAGATTTCCCGTGCAGTTTTGATATAGGTTCGATGCGCCTCAACGAGGCGGCTTTTAGTTTTTGCCGGCAGGGCGTGCCACCGGACTCCCTGAATGGCTCCCTCGATGCCGCAGAGCATGCTGAGGCAGACATGGAATCCCTCTTTCTGCAGGCGGTGCGCAATTTCGATGCTGCCGAGATCCATCATGTCATCAAGTGTACGGATCCCGATACTGTGAAGCGCAGCGGCAAGCACCGGCCCCACATTCGGAAGTGCAGTGACGGGCGTCAGGTGTTACGGTCCTTCCATGCGGGCATGGTTGCCATATGCTCCTTGGCTGCAAGCCGGGCCTGCCCGGGATCCAGTCCCTGCATTTTTACAGTAAAGGCCGTCATACCGTCGAGCACGGATTCATAGCTTCTGAGCCTTCCCTGTTCGTCCGTGCAGTAACAGCAGTATTTATTGTTCGACTCTTTTCCTCCGAATTCTTCCGGACTGCGCATGGGCATGCCGCAGCTTTCACAACGGGGCAGTTTGTCCACAGTTACCTCCTGAGTGACTGTATAAAATAGGAAATCAGCTGATTTCCACTGGTTTCTATAATATTTCCATCTCCGGCAAACAGGGCCTGGTTGGCCAGATAGTAATTCAGCGTGCCGAACCAGAAGTTGAGCGCCATGGCCGGATCCACGTGTCTGATGGTTCCGTTCTCCATTTCCCACTCGAGCACCTGGTAAAAATCGGCCGCAATGCCGCTCCGGATCGCCATGATTTTGCGCTGAAGGGAAACCGGCAGAAGCGGCATCTCGCGGGCGATCATGGTTTCGAATTCGAGTTCGTTTCCGATATGGTGCAAATAGATACGGAGCATGGATTCCAGATTCTCTGCATCCCGGGCCGCATGCGAAAGCCTGTTGCTGATGTCAATCAGCCGCTCCTCGATGCACTCGAACAGCAGCTGTTCCTTGGTGCCGAAATGGAGGAACAGGGTGCCGTGCGCCGTTCCTGCACGTAGAGCGATATCGGCCGTATTGCATTTGAGATAACCCTGTTCCTTGAAAAGTTCGAAGGCCGATGACAATATGCGGCGGCGGGTTTTTTCTTTTTGTTCTTTTCTGGACATGAGAATCGTATTTATATGAGTAAGAACTCACTGAGTTAATGCTCATTGTAATATAATGCCAGGATTGCTTTTTGTCAAGAAAAATGTTCCCGGCATGCAACAAATTACCCTGAAATTTCATATATTATACAAAAGTATGTCCCTGACCTTTATCACGTTTTTTTATTGGATGTTCTGACATAAAAGGAGTCCGTCAATGTCTGCCCGATTAAAACAGCTGTTCCGTTCGGACTGGATCGTGCTTTTGCCCGCATCTCTGACAATCATACTCCTGCACGCTCTGACCATTCAGAAATTCGGAATTTTCCGGGACGAGCTCTATTATATCGCGTGCAGCAATCATCCGGCGGCCGGGTACGTGGATCAGCCGCCGCTTTCACTGTGGTTTCTCAGGATCATCCGAATGATTCTTGGGGATTCTGTCGCGGCGATCCGGTTTCTGCCCGTGCTTGCAGGCGGAGTATGGGTGTTCTGCACGGGCCTTCTGGCCCGTGAATTCGGCGGAAAGAAACGGGCCATGTTCCTGGCTTCGCTGGCATCCATGGCCGTGCTCGGAAACATGGTTCTTTTTCACTTTTACTCCATGAATTTCTGGGATATGCTGTTCTGGCAGGTGTTATTTTTTGTCCTGATACGGATCGTCAAAACCGGCAACGAACAGTTGTGGATCACTTTCGGATATATCGCAGGGATCGGATTACTGAATAAAATTTCAATTCTGTTTCTGGGATTCGGATTGTTTGCCGGGCTGGTTCTTACGGAGCACAGGCATTATCTGAAATCCGGACCGCTTTGGGCGGGTGCGGCACTTGCCGGGCTCTTCTTTCTGCCCTATGTTCTCTGGAACGCCGCGCATGACTGGCCCATGATCGAATTCATTCACAACGCGAAAACCTATAAAATGGCCGCCGTATCACCGGCTGGTTTTTTCATGGGTCAGCTGCTGTACAACAATCCCGTCAACGGCCTGATATGGATACCGGGCCTGATTTTTCTGATTTTTTCCAAACAGACCAGACCGTTCCGTGTGTTCGGCTGGATCTTCCTCACCATCTACATCCTGTTCACGGTGCAGCAGGCCAAGGATTATTACCTGGCCGCAGCATATCCGGTTCTGTTTGCAGGGGGTGCGGTGTTCTGGGAAACCGTCCCAAGGAAACGGACGGGCCGGCTATTGATATCCGCTTTGTCCCTTTTGATTGCGGGGTCCTTGTTTATCTTTACACCGGTTACCCTGCCGGTTCTGTCCGCGTCGGAAACCGGCGCCTATATTCAAAAACTGGGCATCGGGGGCAATTCCGGGGAGAATCATGAAATCGGGGTGCTGCCCCAGCATTTTGCAGACAGGCACGGCTGGGAGGAAATGACAAAGACGTTTGCCGGCGTGTACAGTCAGCTCTCGCCCAGGGAGCAGGCCGGCTGCCTGATCTATGTACGGAACTACGGGGAAGCCGGGGCCATCGATTATTTCGGTCCGAAATACGGTCTGCCGGAAGCGTCCTGTTCACACAACAATTACTGGATATGGGGACCGGAAGCCTGGGACGGCAAAGTGGCCATTATATATGGCTGGAGCCATGACATCGATGCAAATTTCGAGGATCTGAACAGGCGTTTTCAATATGTGGAACATGCCGCCACGTTCACGCATCCGTACGTGATGCCTTATCAGAACAACCGGCATATATTTTTATGCAGGGATGCCAATTTCAGTTTTGAAGAAATCTGGGCAGAAGAAAAGAATTTTAATTAAATCGGGACAGGATTCATCCCGCAGGCAATTCCCATGACGACCGGGCCTGGGCCACGGATTTTCCGGAATCCTCCTGTTTCAGCAGATGTTCGAAATGCCCGCTTTCCTGTTTCAAGGCCACCTGAATGCGGTCGTTTTCCAGTGCCTCTGATAAAAAATGAATTTCGAAGCTCCTGAGCCGGTGTTTTTTACGGAAGTCCGCTTCCATGCTACGAAGCATCCAGTCAAAATAACGGATGTTGTTGACATGGTTATTGATATCCAGGTCGTCGAATTTGACCGAAACGGTTTCGATAACGGTGATATCCTCTGAAACCGGCCATTTACGCGGGGGTTCGGGGAACACGGTGCCCAGTTCGGTGAAGTCGAACGGTTCCGTGATTTCAGGTCTTGCGGGCCTGCGGCTGTCGATGTCGATAATGAGCCAGTTCGTGGTGGCAATACCCAGTGTCTGCTCCTGCTCGTTCTTTATCCTGAAATCCCGGAAGTAGTAAAGGCGGTTCTTCCCGGACGGCCATGTTTCAATCATCAGCGTATCGTCCCATTCCGGATAGGCCGTCATCTCTATTTTAAGGGCGGTCAGCACCCAGATGCAGTTTTTCTGTATCAGGGAAGCGTACCCCCAGTTCAGATCATTGGCATGACGGCTGGCCGTCTCCTGAAGCAGGCTTCCCAGGACAGGCAGTGACATTTTCCCCAGCGCATCCACCTCGTATGTATGAACATTGAAACGTTCCTGCCAGATTTTTTCCATGAAATCTCCTGCGGCTGTCCCTGTCTGCGGGGATGATCCGTTTTCTATAAAACAGGACCCTGTTCTGAAAAATCCATATACTGATGCGTGACTTCCCGCCGATAATTATGTCCGCTGTGCAGCTGTATTTCACACTCCAGCACCGGACCCTCCACCAGTGTGTTCTGCACCGCATGACGTCTCAGTATTTTTATCATCGATGTGTTGTCGGGCAGCACATGACCGGTGAAATGCGTGAGGCCGCATTCCAGCGCCTTTTCCGATATCAGTTCAAAGAGCAGGGTGCCGAGTCCAAGTCCCTGATATTTGTCTATCACCGTAAGCGCAATCTCCGCACATTTTGAACCGGGATACGGCCTTGAAAACCGGATGATACCGGCGCCTTCCCATCGTCCGTCCGGCATTATTGCGCCTGCGCACAGAGCCAGACGGTTGTCATTATCCACACGAAGCAGCTCGTCCAGATGGGAGGCGGGCAGTTTCCTGACGGATTGAAAAAAACGCCTGTACCTGGACCGTGAAGACATCTTGTTGAAACCGATGATGATCTGATGAATATCCGAAGGTCTGAACGGCCGCACAAATACAGGCACACCGTTCTTTAAAACATAAAATCTGGCCTCTCGATTCATATCAGGGTCCTCCTCCGTCCGCTGCCTTTTGCCGGACACAGACGCTCTCCATGGATTCCATCGCTTCCAGAAGCAGTTTGACCTGACCGGTCAGGTCCGGTTTTTTTTCGTCGGGAATCCGGCTCAGTATATCGGTCCAGAAGCGCTGCGTGCATTCACGCAGATGCCTGGCTTTTTCATTGCCTTTTTCCGTCAGTTCGGCGATCACTTTACGCCGGTCCTCAGGACTGGGTTTCCGTTGTACCAGGCCATCACGCACCAGGACGTCCACAATACGGGTCAATGTGGAGATGGCCAGATGCACCTCGCGGCTGAGTTCATTCATGGTGAGCCGTTTTTTCCGGTAAAGGGCTGCGATCGTATAGTGCTGTGTCAGAGAAACCCCCTGGCATGATTTTTCATCCCGGTCCAGGACGATGATCCTGTGAATCAGTCTGGCCATCAGAAGGGAGAGTTTTGTGTCCTGTCGTGATGTCATGAATGCGGCTCCGGGTTTAGGAGTACTGATTACTTGTATAATACAAATATATGATTATACAAATAAAAAGTCAAGTGAAAATGCGGTTTCATTTGTCACATTTCGTCATCAGAAAAATTGGGACTTGACAATGTTTGAATAATTGTTTAAAATGGCTTTACTATTCAGGGCGAAACCCGGTCCGGGTTGAAAGGACATTGGATGCATTTTATGGTTTATGCAGGCATCATTTATTCCCCCCGTTTTAATCATTTCTGTATAAATAGACAATCATCACATCTTATCATCAAAGCAATTGAACATCCATAAACGTTAGGAAGGAGCTATGGAAACGAGGAGACGCATTATAGCATTGATCTTGATCATGGGTGCCTGTTCAGGGCTCTGGGCACAAACCACGGGAAAGGTCTCGGGCACGATCGTGGATGCAGAAAACGGTGAGGGTTTGATGGGCGCCAATGTGATTCTGGAGGGGACGCAGCTTGGCGCAGCGGCCGGGAAAGACGGTTCATTCTATATCCTGAATGTACCGCCCGGCACGTATGATTTAAGGGTGCGGATGATGGGGTACACGGACTATCTGGTCCAGGGGCTTCGGGTATCCGTAAACCGGACCACGGAGGCCGGTATCGAAATGGTCTCGACCGTGATGGAAGGGGACGTGGTCGTCGTGACTGCGGATCGGGTGGCAGTCAAGAAAGACCAGACCGGTTCCATCCGCAATGTGTCCGCAGAGGAAATCGCGGTGCTGCCTGTCGAGAGCGCAAACGATATCGTTCAGCTGCAGGCCGGCGTGGTGGACGGTCATTTCAGGGGGGGACGCATGACTGAAATCTCCTACCTGGTCGACGGCATGAACGTCGATGATTCGTTCGGCGGTCAGGGCCGTGTCCTGGATGTGGAGACAGAGGCCATTCAGGATCTCGAGGTGATTACGGGTACGTTCAATGCCGAGTACGGTCAGGCCATGAGCGGTGTGGTCAACGTGATCACGAAGGACGGCGGCAATGAATTTCACGGATCCGTGTCCGGGGCGCTGGCCATGTACCAGACGAATCATTCGGATGTGTTCCTCGGTCTGAATGATGATTTCGACCGCCAGAAGGACATCAAGTTTCAGCTGGACGGTCCCATCATCAAGAACCGGCTCACATTTTTTGTGAATTACCGGTACGAGGACAGTGACAATTACCTGAACGGCATACGCCGTTTCAACGTCACCGACTACAGTGATTATGAATCCTCCAATCCGGATTTCTGGTTCACGCAGCATACGGGTGATGGCGCGTATGTACCGCTCGATTTCGACAAGAACCAGTCGCTGATGGGCAAGCTGACTCTGAAAAGCAGCAAGGCGAAACTCAGCTTCTCCTACAACAAGGATCTGAATCACTGGATGCGGTACAATCATCAGTACAAGTACGACCCCGACGGAAAGGCCTCGGAACACCGCGATACGGACATGTTTTCGGTACAGCTCAATCACATGGTCGCGCGGAACGCTTTTTACGAACTGAAAGCCTATTATAAGAAAAGCACATACGGCAATTACCTGTTCGAGAATCCGAAGGACGTGTTCGACCTGGACAGTCAGGGATACTATATAGACGATTCCGGCTATCTGCCGTTTTACTTTTTCGCCAATCAGAACCATACCGGTTTTTACACGGGCGGTCAGGAGCGCAATCATGACGAGAACGATTCGGACGACATGAACGTGAAATTCGATCTGACCTGGCAGCTGAACAAGACACACAGTCTTAAAACCGGAGCAGCTTACACGAATATCGATTTTCACATTCAGAATGCCCAGATTATCGACCTGAATCCGCTGGAAGACGATCCGACCGTGGATTTCGAACCCGGTCTTCCGGACAACGAACAGTCCTACGCGGATATCTATTCACAGAATCCCATGGAGCTGTCCGCATACTTTCAGGATAAAATGGAATTCAACGAAATGGTGATCAATGCGGGCATGCGGCTCGATTATTACGATTTAAATACCACCTATCCGTCCAATCCCCGCAATCCGGACAATAAATTTGAAGGCGATCCCTCGCTGGATTCGGAATATCTGGATACGGATCCCGAGTATCAGCTGAGTCCGCGCCTGGGATTGTCGTATCAGCTGGGCAAAAAGGCCGTGCTGCATTTCAGCTACGGGCATTTTTTCCAGATGCCGCCCTATTATGCGCTTTACGCCAATAATTCCCGGACGATTCTTGAGGACAACAATTCACAGCTGGGAAATCCGAGGCTCAAGGCGGAAAAAACCATCAGCTATGAAATCGGGCTCTGGCAGGAAATCGCCGATAACATGAGCGTCGAAGTGGCCCTGTTCTACCGTGATATTTACGATCTTCTCACCGTCAATATCGTAGAAACCTACAATGCGATCCGGTACGGCCTGTACGGCAACCTGGATTATGCGAATGCACGCGGCATGGAGGTGAAATACGATATGCGGGTCCAGAATATCTCGGCCATGCTCAATTATACACTTCAGTTCACACGCGGAAATTCCGACAATCCGACCACGACGTTCAACCGGGCCGGGCAGAATCAGGATCCCATTCCCTACCTGGTGCCCATGAGCTGGGATCAGCGCCATACGCTGAATCTTTCGATCGGTTACAACACACCGCGTTACGGAAGCACGCTGATCGCCCGATTCGGTTCCGGGCGTCCCTATTCCTATACGCCGCTTGAAGAAACCGTGATGAGCCGCGTCAACCTGTACATCAACAACGATCTGCGGCCGTCCACTTTTTCCGTGGACCTGCGTGCGTTTTACGATATTCAGCTGATGAAGGACTATAAGCTGCGTTTCATGCTGAACGTGTACAATCTCCTGGACCGGCTCAACACGAACAATGTATACGGCAGAACCGGTCAGGCTTATACGAATATTCTGCGGCCCGGCGATATCGCGAGCTTCAAATCGGATTTCAACACGGTTTACGATCAGGTTCAGAATCCGGGCCAGTATTATGCACCGCGACTGATCAAGCTGGGTGTCGGCGTGTTCTTTTAAAATCAGAATACTTAGAAAAAAAAGGGAAATACGGTTATGAAGATAAATCTCTATCAATTTACTGTCGTCGTCATGCTCGGCGCGGCCGCGTTGTTATGGGGCCAGGGACGTGATTATGACGGACCCGACGATCCGGCAGGCGACCGAGGATTGATCCGTTACGGCGTGATGGACGGCAACCGTGTCCGGCTTCAGTTCAGAAATTCCACGGAACTTTCAGACTGGGGCACGGGTGCAGATCCGTTTGCCAGCAAATGGCCCAATACGCTGGATGGCGTGAAAATGTCGGACGGTATCGCACTCATGATTTCGGCCCGTGTGTATCTGAAAAACGACACCATTCCGGTGGACGACTGGAACACAATTCAGAACTGGAACACGGCCACGCAGGGCGTGCTGGACACGCTTTATTTTCTGCAAACCAATTACCGGGAAGAAATGGATTACAACGAGGAAGGCGATATCAGTTACGGCCTGTACCCGGTTCCCGGTTATTTCAATGAAGGGATCACGAATACGGATGAAAGCCCGGCGATTTCAGACGATCCGGATTCCTGGCCGCAGAATGGCTGGCCGGGAGCCGGCGGGCTGCTCTATCCGCCCGAGCCCGATGAAGAGGGCGTGATGCAGCGATACTTTCACGGACGTTTCGGCCGCGGTACGGAACTCGATCCGTCCCAGGCTGATCTGGAATGTTATTTTGTGGCCAATGACGCCCAGGATCAGGAGTATTTCGAAGATGCGTTTCCCGAAGCCTATTATCCGAGAGACGGTGAAAAAATCGGCGACAGGCGGCCGAACGTCAGCATCGGACGCGGCAAACCCTGGGGCGGCGTCGGCATCCGTGTGGCGCAGAGAGGGTATCAGTGGCGCGCACTCGAGGCCCAGGATGCCATTTTCTGGGAATACAACATTGCCAACACGTCCAACTACAATCTCAACGAAGTGGCATTCGGGTACTGGGTGGATAATGGGATCGGCGGTGCGGACGGGGATGATGAGCTCGGCGCATTCGATGTGAGGCTCGATATGGCCTATTCCTGGGATATCAGCGGATCCGGCGTGGGAAGCTACCGCACGGGCGCCATGGGATTCGCGTTTTTAGAGAGTCCGGGTATTTATGAAGACGGTCTGGACAATGACATGGACGGACTGACCGATGAGCGGCGCGACATGCCTCCCGGCTGGTCGGATCCTGCGGGAACTCTGATCGGACCGATGGACGGCATCACCAATCTGACATGGTTTCTCGAGACGTATAACAAACAGCCTGAAGACCTCAGGGATCACTGGTCAGGGGACGAGGATCAGGACTGGCGTCCCTTCTCCGATGACAACGGAAACGGCGAGTATGATTTCGGTGAATTTGCCGGCGACGATGTAGGTATCGACGGATTCGGGCCCAACGAACTGGGCTGGCGCCCCGAAATGAAGGACGAGGGTGAAACGGACGGCAGGCCGAGTTATAAGAATGCGGATCAGTGCGAGCCCAATTTCAATGCCACGGATGTGACCGAATCGGACATGCTGGGTCTGACGGCCTTTCAGCTGTTCCCGATCAGCGAGCGGACCAAACATCCGTTTTCGGCCAATCCCGGGGACGGCTCGGGCTATCACTGGTTCTACGGTGATCAGTCCATGTTCGAGGTGATGACCGTGGATTCCCTGGTTGAATTCGGCGGCGAAGCCGTATCCAACCTGGTCGAAGTGTTTGCATCCGGAATTTTCCCGCTCAAACGCGGGCAGACCGAGCGCATTTCAATGGCCGAGGTGCATGCCTACGATCCCCTGGAAGGGCTCAACGGCGATGCGCATGCGGCTCCGGCCCTGTTCAAACAGAAGGAAGTGGTGCAGATCATCTATGAGCGGGATTATCAGTTTACGTCCGCTCCGCTCAGGCCCACCCTGAAGGCCGTTGCCATGGACCGGCGCGTGGTGCTGACCTGGGACGATGTTTCGGACCGGTTCACGCGTGAACCGCTTCTGAACAACAAGAACGATTTCGAAGGCTACAAACTCATGAAGGCCACGGACAAGCTGTTCAGCGATGCGGAAACCATCACGGACAGTTATGGAAATCCCCGTTTCAAAACGGCCATCTTTCAATGCGACGTCAAGGACGGCATCACCGGATATACGG
Source organism: bacterium (assembly GCA_016930535.1). Classification (GTDB taxonomy): domain Bacteria; phylum Zhuqueibacterota; class QNDG01; order QNDG01; family JAFGCO01; genus JAFGGN01. Next base: position 41,863 of record JAFGGN010000046.1, on the reverse strand, counting down.
ATTACAACCTGGATGACATCGGCGGCCAGGCATTTTATCTGGGTGACGATACGGGGCTTCAGCATTTCTACATCGATGATGAGGTGGAGAACGGCGTGACCTATTACTACGGCCTGGTCGCGTACGATTATGGCATTCATCCGGATTCCCTCAGACGGGATGTTACAGCGGCCCAGGAGGGCCTTCAGGATATCGTCGGATTCCTGCCCTCGATTACGGATGCGGTTCCTGAGCTGGATCAGAGTGACAACATCGTTTCGATGCCGAAGAACATGGTGATTGTGACGCCGGGTCCGGATGCAGCCGGCTCGAGTATCACCGATTCCGTCACCGTGGACGAGGCCAATTCGATGATGCGGGGTCACGGCCGTATTACGCCTGAAATCGTACTGTATGATTCCGTGCGGAACGGCGCCGTATATGAAGTGGAATTCGAAGACACCATCATCCGGCAGAAACAGCGCCGCTACTGGTCGCACGGTGTGGATTATTACGCAAGCGGTCTCCGCGTATACCGTATCAAGAACGGCGACCGGTCGCAGGTGTACGAAGACATAGCGATGACGGACTATCAGGGGAACATCAAGCCCAAGAATTACAGCACGGTGCTCATGGACGGACGCATCTATGACGATACGGGCGGATACTACATCACCACGGATCCCAGGCCGACCGGACTTTTCGACGGCATGCGCCTGACCATCGATGCGGATGTGCGGAAAGCGCAGCTCGATTACCGGAATACGGGATGGATGCCGGAAAATCCGCTGATCCCCGTGACAGTGACTCTGGACAGTGCTGATTTCATATACTATGCCTGGGATTACCGGGTCCGGTTTCTGAATGAAGGCGAACCCCGCTATCAGCCCCGGGTGACCAAGGGGACGATTTACGGCGCGAACGGTGATAAAATCGACGAAGATTACATGGTGACCGATGCGGTCATTCCGTTCATCGTCGAAAACATGAACCATGTGGATTCGACACGGTTTGAAATCGATAACGGGGACACAACCTATCTGCCGGAGCTGATCGAAGTCGTTATCGTAAAAGACGACATGAGCAAGGTGGGTGAAGTGAATCTGGCCACGGACCGGATCATCTGCGGCGTGCTGACAGGAGGCGACCGCTGGGCGGATTCGGTATTCGAACTGGATTTCAGCGACAGCATGATGGTCGAGCCCCAGCCGGGCGATGTGTTCTGGGTGAAATTCAGACGGCCGTTCTGGCATGATGATGTCTATCGTTTCAGTGTCGAAAGCACGAAGTCCGATACAAAAGCGGCGGTCAGGGATGACATGAAAAACATGAAGGTGGTGCCCAATCCCTATATCGCCACCAATATGATGGAACCCGCGCTGCAGTATTCCACACTCAATCAGCGGCGCCGTATCATGTTCACCCATGTGCCCGAGCAATGCGTGATTAAAATATTCACGATCAGCGGGATATTTATCGATGAAATTCGTGTTCCTGAAGACGGCCTGGTTTCCTACGGCGGATTGGGTGACGCTGCAACAGGGATCATTCACTGGGATTTGCGCAGCCATGAGGGGCTTGAAATCGCAGCCGGCGTGTATGTATACCATGTCAAGGATACGAAAACCAAGCTGGAAAAAATCGGCAAATTTGCGGTCATCAAATAATCCCGAAAGTCAAAGGAAAAGTGAGGCATGATCATGAGATGGAAAACATATACTGCAATCATCCTGGGCATTGTTTTGCTGACCGCGATACCGGGTCTGTCCCAGGTGAAAAACCGGGTTGGCACCACCACTGCCAGTTTCCTTGAAATCGGCATGGGAAGCGCCGGCACAGCCATGGGCGATGCGTACGTGGCTGTGGCCAGGGATCTTTCATCCCTGTACTGGAATCCGGCCGGACTCGGCATGATGGACCGGAACGCCGTGATGGTGGCATACCAGCCGTGGATCGCCAATACGAATCTGACCTTCTTTTCGACCGGTCTGTCCCTCCCCAGCGTGGGAACGGTGGCGCTCGGCGTGAGTTATCTCGGATACGGCAGCATGGATGTGACCACCGTGGAGAATCCCGAAGGGACCGGAGAATCGTTCAGTCCGAGCGACTTTGCATTCAGCCTTGCCTACAGCCGTCGGCTCGTGCAGTGGTTCTCGTTCGGTGCCGCGTTGAAATACGTCCGCACCCAGATCTGGCACAGCAGTGCGAGCGCCCTTGCCGCGGACCTGGGCGTGCTTGTGAGCACGGGATTCTTTTCGCCAACAGGAAACCGTGAAGACGGCATGGTCATCGGCATGAGCATCGCCAATTACGGCAGCCGCATGCGGTTTGACGGCATCGATTTGCTGGCCCCGATCGATCCCTACCCGGATGTCAAGGGTAATTTCCAGAATTCCCGCGGTGCATACCGCCTGAACGCCTGGGAACTTCCGCTCATTTTCCGCGTGGGGTTTTCGCTGAATGTGCTGAAAACTTCCGGACACAGGCTGACTTTGGCCGCGGATGCGCTGCATCCGAACAACAACTCCGAATCCGTGAACGTGGGCGGAGAATATGCGGTGAAACTGCCGGGTCTCGGTGAAATTTTCCTGAGAGGCGGGCAAAAGGCCATCTTCCTGGACAGATCGGAATACGGGCCGACGTTCGGAGGCGGATTCATCATGCACGTGAACCGCACCTCATCGCTTCAGGTCAATTATGCATTCAAGGACATCGGTATTCTCGGCAATGTACATTGTTATGAACTGGGCATCGATTTTTAATTGTTGATGTATTTTCGGCTGAAGCCCGATCGCGTTTTTTGACTGACACCCCCCTTCTCCGTCTGATCCGGAAGGGGGGTGATTTTATTCTTTTTGAGAAGCAGGGCGGGACTGGAGGAGCGATAGAGCCTTCGCATTACCCGGTCCCGTATAATTAAGGACATTGAATGAGGAAAATCATCATCGGGGCGGGCTGTATTCTGATCGTGCTCGCCGGCTGTCACAGAAAAACGGAAACGGCTGCGGAAACGATCATCGCACGGATCGGGGACCGCACGATTTCGAAAAACGAGTTCATCCGGCGCGCAGAATATACCATACGTCCGGATTACTGTAAATTCGGCGACAACATCATTCATAAAAAAATCATCCTGAATTCACTGATCGCGGAAAAACTCATGGCCCTGGAAGCCGGCGGGGAGAATGCGCTGATGCAGAGCGAACGGTTTCAGGCCTTTGTCAGGGGCAGGCGGGAACAGGCCATGAGAAAACTGCTGTACGCTCAGGAGGCCTATGACCGTGTCCGGCTCGATGAGGAAGAGCTGAGTGCCGCTTTCAAAATCGCCGGAAGGAAATATCATGTCGCATATTTTACCGTACCTGACAGCGGCGCGGCCGCGGATATCGAATCTATTTTGAACAGGAATCCGGACCGGTTCGAATCGGTGTTCGGGCAGTATTTCGGGGATCAGCCCCTGCCGGACCGCGAAGTGGCCTGGGTCTCTGAGGAGGATCCTGCGATCGAAGCGGCCCTGTTTTCCACGGTATTGAAGGACAGTACGGTGATCGGCCCCGTAACGCTTGAAAACGGGCAGATCCTGTTTATGCGCATCAACGGCTGGACCGATCAGAAAGTGTTTACGGAACCGGATGTACAGGAACGATGGCGAAAGGTGAGACAGGATCTTACTCTGAAAAAGGCGACAGTGCTCTGGGACAGCCATATCAGAAAAATCATGAAGGGCAAGCGGATCGAATTTCAGGAGGAGACATTTTACAGGCTGGCGGATATTTTCGCGGAGCAGTATCATTTTCAGGATCAGGATAAAAAGGACATGTTCAACGATCAGTTCTGGGACCGTCAGGGGCTGGATTCGGATTCCACGATGATTTCCGGCCTGCCCGACCGGGAAGAAGCCCTGCAGTCGGCACCGCTCTTTACACTGGACGGCCAGGTGTTCAGTGTCCGCAATTTTTACGACATGCTCCGATCCCATCCGCTTGTGTTCCGAAAACGGCGCTTTTCAAACCGTGAATTTCCAGGACAGCTCCAACTGGCCATCGTGGACATGGTCAGGGACCGCTTTCTGACAGATGAAGCCTATCAAAAAGGCCTGGATAAACATCCGTGGGTCGAGCGGGCCGAAATGATGTGGCAGGATGCCATCGTGGCGCGGTATTACCGCAATTCCTGGCTGCAGAATGCAGGGAAAAAGGACGATTTTATCCGGAATTACATGACCGTGCTTCATAATGACCTGAATCCATATGTGCGTTCCCTGCAGAAAAAATACAGCAGTCAAATCGAGATCGATACGGATCTGCTGAAGAAGATCCAACTGACCCGGACGGATATGTTCGTGATTCAGAAATGGGAATCTTATCCTGTGATTGTACCGCAGTTCCCCATGCTCACGGATGAGCATCTGATTGACTATGGCAGGGAAATGGGCGGGAATCCATGACCTTTGGCTCCTTCGGCATCTTGCCTGATACGGGCACGGCCCGCATGCTCATCCTGACCATTCGAAAGGCAATGGATGTCGCTTTTTGAAATACTGCTGGTTGCTGTCAGCCTGGCCATGGATGCTTTTGCCGTGTCCATTGCCAGCGGCGTGACGCTGAAAAGATGCTGCGTCAGGAATGCCCTGAAAATCGCCGTGTTTTTCGGCCTTTTTCAGGCTGTTATGCCGCTTGTCGGATGGCTCGCGGGCCTGACATTGAAAGTCTATATCGAGCAGGTGGATCACTGGATCGCTTTCGGCCTGCTTGCCTTTATAGGCATTAAAATGATCGTTGAATCGAACAGTCTGGAATCCTGCGGTACAAGACACGATCCGCTGGCTTTCGGCACATTGCTCATGCTTTCCATTGCCACCAGCATCGATGCGCTGGCCGTCGGCCTCAGCCTGGCAATTCTGCAGGTCAGGCTGTGGCTGCCCGTGATCGTCATCGGCGTGGTGACCTTTATCGTGAGTTTCGGGGGTGTCTATCTCGGCGACCGGTTCGGGCATTTCTGCGGTAAAACCGTCGAACGTGCAGGCGGTCTGGTTCTGATCAGTATCGGCATCAAGATACTGGTGGAGCATTTGTGGTTTTAACAGCATGACGGACCGATGTCCTTTCAGCAGAAGGTGATTATGAAAACCAATAAAAAGCGCATGCTCTCTAAGGCAGGGATCGTTGCTGTGATGACCGGGGCCATATCCGGAGTATTCGCGCAGGTCGTTCCTCAGCCGCTGCTGCCTGTGGATCATGCCGTATTGAATACGAACGCGCCCACGCTCGTCTGGTCCATGGCGGATGCGGATTCCTATCTTGTCGAGGTCGACGGACGCATCCTGGACCGGCTTCACGGCGGCAGGGACAGAACCGGGATTTTTCCGCTTTCGTTCGGATCACATACATGGCGCGTGATTGCTGCGGGACCCGAAAAACGGGAGCCGGGGCCGGCTGCGACGTTCACGGTCGAGGACCGCCCGGCCGGTGAGCTGCCTCCCGGCGCACAGCACTTAAGGGATGGATGGCAGGTCCGTTCTTCCGTGTTTGCGGGTATGGACGGCCGAAAACTCTCCTCCGCCGTTGATCCCTCACAGTCCTGGTACGAAACCTCGGTGCCCGTAACCGTGCTGTCCGCCCTGGTGCGGAACGGGCTTTATCCGAATCCCTATGTGGGTGTGAACAATCTGAAAATCCCCGATCTGAGCGACACCTTCAACGAAAAGCAGGATCTGCTGAAATACAGCCATATTCCCGGCCGGAATCCCTGGAAACAGCCGTACTGGTTCAGGAAGACATTCAAGGCTCCCGGATCTTTCCGTGACAGAACGCTGATTCTGAACCTGACCGAAGTCAATTACAAGGCCCTGATCTGGCTGAACGGCGTGCAGATTGCGGATACCAGCGAAATTAAGGGCATGGAACGGCGTTTCAGACTCAATGTCACGCGTCATATCCGGTTTGACCGTGAAAATATCCTGGCCATTGCGGTTTATCCGCCGGATCATCCCGGGGAGCCTTCTCCGCCCCCGCGGTCCTTTACGGATCATCCGGGTCGTAACATGGGCGCGGACGGCCGCATCTCCCTGGACTACACCAAGTGGGATGCAATGGGATGGGACTGGCAGCCGGCGGTTCGTGACCGTGATATGGGGATCACGGACGAAGTGTTTCTGAGCGCTGTCGGACCGGTGGAAATCCGCGATCCCTACATTGCAGCGCAATTGCCGCTGCCGGACACGTCCTTCGCATATATCCGGATCGCCATGACACTCGTCAACCATACGGGCAAACCCAGACAGGGAGTGTTGAAATTGTCCGTATGTTCCATCGGCCACGATGATCCGCCTGTGCATTTTGATTGGCCGGTTTCATTAGAACCCGATGAACTGCAGGACCTGCGGCTGACACCCGACGATATCGGGGCTCTGAAGCTCGAACATCCGCGGCTCTGGTGGCCCGCCGACTGGGGAAAACCGGACCGTTACCGGTTTGCTGCTGCACTGGAGATTGACGGCCGGTCTTCACACGAGGTTTCGGCCGTGTTCGGCGTCAGGGATATTCAGACGTTTATGGGCAGCAGGGAGCGCGTTTTCCGGATCAACGGGCATGACTGTTTTATGAAAGGCGGCAACTGGGTAATCGATATGATGCTGAACTGGACCGCATCGCGATATATTCAGGAAATGCAGTTCTCCTCCCTGTGTCATATGAACATTCAGAGAATCTGGGGCCCCACCGGAGTTCCGCCCGACATTTTATTCAAGGCCGCCGATTCACTCGGCATCATGATCTGGCAGGATTTTTTGAACGATTTCTGGGGCACGTTCAATAACAATCCGGAACTCAAACCGGAAAAATCTCTGTTTTACGCCTGTTCCGGGGATATAATCAAAAAGCTCAGGAACCATCCCGGTCTCGTACTGTGGTGCGGCGGCAACGAAGGACCCAATCAGTATGAATCGCTGATCATGCATGATCTGCTGCCACAGTATGATCCGTGGGGCGGCCGGCCGTATCTGCGCATATCGAACGGAGACGGCCTGCACGGCGGCGGTCCGTATCATACGATAAGGCCCGTCGAGTACTTTCAGCATGATCTGGTCACCGGTTTCAGCAGCGAGATCGGCCCCAGCGGTGTGCCCGTGCTTGGCAGCCTGACTAAATTTTTGCCCGAACTCGGGATTTCATACGATGAAGAAAAATTTCCCATGTACGGGGACTGGGGATATCATGATGCCACGGAACGGGGCCAGTGGGATCCGCGCAAGTTTTCACATTACGATAATATTCTGCGCCAGGATTACAGTCCTCCCGCCGCCCGGGATATGGCCGGCGTGGCCGATTATGCAGCCAAGGCCCAGCTGGTGAATTACGATGGTTACAGGGCCGTTGTGGAAGCCGTGAACCAGGACCTGTGGACGGCATCGAGCGGATTCGCTCTTTGGAAATTCAATGCCAGCTGGCCCAGCCTGACCTGGCAGCTGTTCGACTGGTACATGGTTCCGAATGCGGGATTCCATGCGGTGCAGAATGCATGCAGGCCCGTGCATGTGCAGTGGAACAGGGATTCGGGATCCGTGTCCGTCATCAATACGGGACTCGATGCATTCGATTCGGGCCGGTTGACCGCTTCGGTTCTGGACGCAGGCTGTGCGACTGTCTGGAACAGAACCGCGGATGTGTCGGTTGCGGCCAATTCCGCACTTCAAACGGACTGGACCGTTCCGGCCCCGGGGGGCCTGGAGTTTGTCGTGCTGGTTTTATCCGACACGCAGGACAAAACGGTTTCAAAGAATGTTTACTGGCGGCATCCGGATAATAAGTTTTTTGAACTTTTCAACCTGCCCCGTGTTCGTGTCAATGTGCAGAGGGACACGCTGACGCACGGTCCGCTGGCCTGTATACGCGTCCGTGTGACGAATCCGGATAAACAACCGGCATTCTTTCTGTCGCTGAATGTAACCGACAAACGGAGCGGCGAACCCGTGGTTCCGCTCGCTTTTACGGATAATTATATCACACTGCTTCCCGGAGAGACGGAGACGATCGATCTGTTCTGTCCGTCAGCGGCATTTTCCGCCGATCAGGTTCTGATCTGGGAAGGCGTGAATGTTGAGGCAGGTGAACTGCCGGTACAATAGGTTCGAATGCGGTCTGTCTGCCGGCAGTTTGCCGGTTTAGCGTGGAGCCGGACGTCTGTTTTATCTGTCAGGCGGAGAATGTGTTTGACCGAAGAATGAAGGGCATAAACAAGGAGGCGCTGTATGCAGATCCCCATTTTATCCAGATCATGGTTCATGACCGGTCTCGTATTTTTCATCATCCTGTCCACAGGCATTCGTGCCGCTGATATCACTGTCCGCATTTCCGGACCCGCCAGCGGATCGTGGTTTGCGGTATGTTCCGCAGTAACGGTCACGGTCGATATTACGGTGAACAGCGGCAGCGTCAAGCAGGTCAATTTTTACCGCAACGGTTCCCTGGCTGCGATGGACAAAAGGGAGCCTTATGAAGGCAGCCTGAAAAATCTGGGTGAAGGATATTATGAGATCAAGGCCGGGGTCCTGAACAGCGAAGGCACCGAGACATTTTCGGATCCCGTGTACTTCATTGTCGGAGAATGGATGCAGGGCAACCGCATTCTGAACGGCCAGTTCGACTGTGCGCTGCCGCCCTGGGCGCTCGGCAATTACGAGGGCGGTACGGGTGTGGCCACGATCGAATCCGAAGCGGATATCGACCGGGGCAGTGCCGTGCACGTTGAAATCACCAATCCCGGAACCCTTTACTGGCATGTTCAGCTGATGCAGGATTTTCCGATACTGGCCGGTCATACGTATGAAATCAGCTTTATTGCCGAGGTGCCGGATGAAAAGGAAATCTATATCGCGCTGCAGCAGGACCATTCCCCGTATCGCAGCTATCTTGAAATGCCGGTGAATCTGACCGGAAACGGTTATTACGGTCCGTATGAATTTGTATGCACGGAAGATGATCCGTCCGTCGAATTCAAGTTCATGATTGCGGGAAACGATGTGCCCGTGTATTTCGACGATGTGATCATTAAAGATCTGAACATGCCCGAAGTGACGTCTGTGGAGAAAAATGGTCCGGAAATGCCGGCGGATTTCGTCATGAACCATTATCCCAATCCGTTCAACGGCATGACACGCATTACGTACGAACTGCCGGAACCCGCGGATGTCACGGTCCGGATTTACAATCCGGGAGGGGCACTCGTCCGGGAATGGGAGAACGGCCGTCAGAACGGCGGGCATCATGAACTGCTATGGGACGGACGCGGAAACGGGTATCGGGGCCTGGCCAGCGGCGTATATCTGGTCCGGATCGAAGCGGTTTCCGCCCGGAACGTCATGCGGACTTCGGGAAAGCTGCATTTGATACAGTAGTGCGGGATCCCGGTTAATCCATCGATCGCCTGAGATATTCGTTTAACACATTGGCAAACTGCTCACGGTCCTTGAGGCTGAACGGATCGGGCCCCCCGGTTGTTACGCCGGCGCCTCTCAGTTCGGTTTGAAAATTACGAAGGGACAGCTGCTCTCCGATATTGTCCTCCGTATACATCCTGCCGCGCGGATTCAGTGCAGCGCCGCCTTTTTCGATGACAGCCGCGGCCAGCGGGATGTCCGCGGTAATCACGAGGTCCCCGGAGCGCATTTTACGCAGAATATGATGATCCGCCACATCGAGTCCATCGGAAACGAGCGTAAACCGGATGTACTCGGATATGGGGATCCGGAATGGCCGGTTGGCTACCAGTGTCATGGATACAGGCACGCGGCCGGCTGTCCGGTAAAGTATTTCCTTGATGGCTTTCGGGCAGGCATCCGCATCGACCCAGATATGCATCAAATTGGTCTCCCGTTTTCGGGACAGGACGTTTATCGGGCGATGACTGCCCGGAAGGATTTCTGAAGACGTTGTGTGACAGGGCCGGGCCGTCCGCTGCCGATTTCCCGGTCATTCACGCGAATCACGGGTCCGATTTCCGTGGTCGTACCCATCAGGAATATTTCATCCGCCTCATAAAGCCGCGCTTCGGCAATTGCCTGCTCCCTGACAGGAATGTTCTCCCTGTGGCATAATTCGAGGACCACATCCCGCGTGATCCCGCCGAGTATCCGGTGCCCGGTCGGATGCGTCTCGACGGTTCCGTCGAATACAGCCGCGATATTGGTCCGCGTGCCCTCGGTTATGACACTGTCCCGCACAAAAACCGCTTCATAGGCATCCTGTTTTCTGGCTTCTTCGGCCGCCAGTACATTGGCCAGAAGGGAGATGGATTTGATGTCGCACCGTCCCCACCGCTGGTCCTGCAGCAGGATGATTTTCAGACCGTTGTCAATTGCAGTGCGGCCAGCCGGGGCTCCGGAAAGCGCGGCATAGACCGTCGGTTCGATATGTTCCGGAAAAAGGTGGCTCCGGGCTGCTGTGCCGCGTGTCACCTGTATATAAAGCACGGCATCCTGTGCGGTTTCCGGATTTTTTTCAATCAGGGTTTTTCCCACGTGTTCCAGGTGCGCGACGTCGAGTGAGCGTATTTCGATCTCGTGAAGGCTGTGTTTCAATCGTTTCAGATGATCGGACATACGGAAGATACGGCTGTTGTACACGCGGATCACCTCATAGGTGCCGTCACCGAACAGAAAACCGCGGTCATCCGGAGAAATCGAGACGCTGTCCTTCTGCATATAGGATCCATTGTAATAGACTATCATTTCCCGTCCGTTTTTCATGATGTTCCGGTTGTGTATACGGTAATTCTTATCGTAAGATATTGGAGTACAATTTCGGTAAATATTCAGAGAAGGTCAAGGTAAAAGATGACAAACTGAATCCGTCAGATTTCCTGCCCTTTTGCAAGCAATCGTCCGAAAAGTAATGAAAATATCGAGGCCATGGCCGTGAGTCCAATCAGATAGGGAAGCACGGCCGGGAAGCCGCGGCCGAAGGATATCAGCAGATGCAGTGATTTCAGGGCCATGCCCGTGGGCAGAAACGATGCGAGTTTCTGCATCCAGAGCGGCGTGATCTCGATCGGCCACCAGCATCCGCTCAGGGCTGCCATCAGCAGTCCGGTACCGATAGACGCCCCCAGCATTTTCTCGGGATTCTGAATCAGAAATCCGAGACACAGGCCGATGGATCCGATGGCCAGGATAAAAACGACAAGCACACAGACCAGTGTGATGATACTGGATCCCAGGTAAACGCCGAATGCGAAGCGGCCGATCAGGAGAATCAGCGTGCTCTGCGCCAGGCCGAGAAGCAGAATGAAAAGCAGTTTACCGAAAAACAGCTGCCAGAAGCTGACGGGTGCAGTTTTTATGCGCCTGAGCAGCCCCCGTTTTCTTTCGTCGAGCATGGCGCTGCCCGCATAGATGAACAGCATGAGCGTTGTAAACTGGACGATTTGGGCCGGTATCTGCTGATTGAATCCCGAAGGAATGGTCGTATGACGGCCCGCATATTCGGTCCGGACAGTCAGGCAGGGGATGCGCCGGTCCAGCTTCTGAAAACCGGATGCATTGATTTTCCTGCCCGAAAGACGCAGTTGTGTCATGTCCGCGAGCAGCCTGTAATAGGACTTCTGCACGGCGATTTTTGCGGTCATGCCCGCCTCGGCATCGGCCGAGGACTGTTCATTGAACTCCAGAGTCACCTGTTTTCCTGCAAGCAGGGCAGCGGAAAACGAGTCCGGAATGGTAAGCGTACGCAAAGGCGGGTCTTCAGGAACCTGTGCAAGAGAATCGATATGAAGATTGTCCGACTTTAAATACGATAAAAGACGCTGGGCCAGCGGCCCCGGATCGTGGTTGACCACGGCCAGATCGGCTTTCCACCTGGACGGATCGCCGCCCTGGTTGCGGAATGCATTGCCGAAAACGAAAATATACATGATCGGAACGAGCAGAAACCAGATCAGGCTGGTCCTGTCCTTGAACAGAAACTGCAGGCTTTGTCTGCCGATGAGCCAGATGACATTCATTGAGACAATTTCCTCTTTTGTAGAAAAACGGAAGGAACGAGAAACAGGATTGCCAGCAACCCCAGAACAAGTATATGCTGCAGGATATCTCCTATCGGGGCCTGTTCAACCACGAGGCGCTGCATGGCATTAATACCCCAGTATACGGGTGAAATAACGGCCAGGGACCTTATAAAACCCGGCATGCTCCCGAGCGGAACCATGGCGCCGCCGAGCATACTGAATCCGAGAATTACGGCCGGAGCGATGGACTGGCCCTGGTTCCGGTTCCTGGCCAGTGCATAGATCAGGGAGATGACTCCCGTGAGCCCGGCCATCAGGACCAGGGCGAATACGGCCAGGCGCAGAAGCAGAACCGGCGTCACGCCAATGCCGAACAGGGGAATCGCGATCATCCAGACCACTGCGAAGGATATCATTCCGGACAGGTAGATAAAGAGCAATTTGGCAGTGACGAACCGGAAAATTCCCGTTGCCAGAAGCTGTCGGGTGAGCGTATGGTTCTCCTGTTCGAAGAAAAAGTCACGGTTCAATATCTCGAGACTGAAGAGCAGGGACATGACCAGGACACCGCACAGAATATAAGCAAATACCGTGGCCCGGTCCGATGTGGATTCCTTATTTTCTTTGGAGGACGCCAACTTGATCAGGGGCGGGAAAAGAATGCGGTCGGCCTTTTTGATCAGACGGTAAGTCTGAATGGCCATGAGTGCCATTTCCGCTTCGGTGAGATCCGTTTTTGAATCCACGCGGTTTCGTATGGTTTTCAGGGGCCCTTCGGTCAGCGCGATCAGACGATCGCCGGCTTCGGCCATGACGAGTATGGTTTCCTCGGCGATTTTCGGCGCGAAGGCTTCGCCCGGATTTTTAACCAGCGTCAGTGCCACCGGATTCTGATGAAGCAGGGAGTCGCCGAAACCGGCCGGAATGATCAGCAATGCGGAAGCCTTGCCGTCTTCCATCATCGGCCTGCCCGCACCGCTGTCCACCGGGGTGACCTCGAACATGTTTCCCATCCGTTCGCTGCCGAATGCATTGATGATGAAATGCGATGCAAACGAGTCGTCATGATCCTCGATGAGTGTTTTCACCAGGATCAGCGTGTCATCCGAATCTTTAGGGCCGAATATTATTCCCATGAGCAGGGCGAAAAACACGGGCATTGCGATCAGCATCAGGTAGCCGGCCGGCTGCTTGATTCGCCGCCGGATATCTTTTTTTATCAGTTTCCAGATCAATCCCTCAGCTCCCTTCCGGTCAGCTTGATAAACACAGAATCCAGACTTGGTTCCCTGATGGATAAATTATCGATTTCAAATCCGGATTTGATGAGCATTTCCAGAAATGTGCCGGTGGTTTCTTTCATGGGCAGGCTGTAAAGCACCTCGTTTTCCTGAATGGACAGCAAAACCAGGTTTTTCATCTTGTCCGGCAGGGATTCCGCCCGGCTTTTATCGAATGTGCCTGTGATTTTCATCAGCCGGTTTTCCCCGACAATCTGCTGTATTTCCTGCTGCGTTCCCAGGGCAAGAATACGCCCATGATCGATAATGGCCAGCCGGCTGCAGAGCTGTTCCGCCTCGTCCATATAATGCGTGGTATACAGAATCGTGGTCCCCTGGGCCGCAATCTGCCGTATGGTATCCAGCATCTGATGCCGGGCCTGCGGATCGATACCGACCGTGGGTTCGTCGAGCAGGAGCAGCCTGGGTTCGTGAATCATGCCGGCGGCCATGTTGAGCCTGCGTTTCATGCCGCCCGAATAATTTTTAACCGCTTCTTTTGCCCGGTCCGCCAGACCGGTCAGATCCAGCAGTTTCTGGATGCGTGATTTTATCGCGGCGCCTTTCAGCCCGTACAATCCGCCCCAGAACTGCAAATTTTCTATGGCGTTGAATTCTTCATACAGGGCGACTTCCTGGGGCACGACACCGAGCATCTGCCGTACCCGGTTTCCGCCGCCGATCATGTCCTGATCGTCCAGCGTGATGGTTCCCGAATCGGGCTTCAGGAGGCCGCAGATGCAGTTGATGGTCGTGGTTTTACCTGCGCCGTTCGGGCCGAGAAATCCGAAAATCTCGCCCTGGTTCACCTGAAAGCTGATCCGGTCCACGGCAGTCAGGTCCTTGTATTTTTTGGTCAGGTCCGTAATCTGAAGCATGGCAGTCCTTTGCAAACGTTATGTTTAAAATCAAAGAGGGATCAACTATAAACGACGAAACACATGTCCGGTTGGTTACATGAATATATGAAAAAAAATCATGAAATCAAAAATCCGTCTGGATACCGGGTTTATCACCACAGCGCATGAAGATCCCCGGGAGGTTCCGCATTCAGGGATCCGGTTGTCCGGAGACAAGGGAACGGACGATTCTTTCCACGGTTTCCGTCATCCACGGACCCGTATTTTCAAGCGCGGTTTTCAGGGGGGTCGTGTCCGGGCTGACTGAGGCCATGATCAGGGTGTGTTTTTCCAGGGCCGTACGAGCCGCGTCCCCGATCCGGCCGGAAAGCAGGATCACGGGAACCTTCTTTAAATTGGCGCGCCGGATGATTCCCCAGACGGTTTTTCCGGAAATTGTCTGTGCATCGGTGCGTCCCTCGCCGGTCAGCACGATATCGGACCGGTCGAGAATGCGGTCGATCCGGATCGTGTCGAGCAGCAGATCGATGCCGGGTGTGAGGGATGCGTCCAGAAATGCCATAAGTCCGGCCCCGATTCCCCCGGCCGCACCGCTTCCGGGGACTTCACGCACCTTTTTTCCGGTTCCGGCCTCGATCACGGCGATCGCATGACGCGTGCCTGCCTCGAGTCTTTCGACCGACTGTGGTCCGGCCCCTTTTTGTGCCGCATAGGTGCGCGCCGCGCCCTCCGGTCCCAGCAGCGGATTCTTCACGTCGCATGCCGCGATGATTTCAACGCCTTTCAGCCGCGGATCCAGCCCGGACAGGTCCATGGATGTGATGGATGCAAGCGTCCCGCCGCTGACAGGGTTGGTCAGCTCCCGCTCATGACTGAGAAACCGGACACCGAGAGCCTGGGCCATTCCGCATCCCACATCGTGCGTGGCCGAACCGCCGATACCGAGAATCAGCCGTTCGATACCCTGGCTCAGAGCATGACGGATCAGCTCGCCGGTACCGAACGTTGTCGTTTTTAAAGGATCCCGGTTCTTTTGAGGAATGAGCTGAATGCCCGATGCCGCGGCCATTTCGATCACGGCGGTTTTCGGAGAGTCCTTTATCAGACCGTAATGCGCTTCAACGGGTTCTCCCAGCGGACCGGAGACATTGACTTCGATCGAACGGCCGCCCGCAGCAAGGAGCATTGCATGCACAAATCCTTCGCCCCCGTCTGAGAGCGGACACATGCGGATACCTGCATCGGGCAGTACACGGCGTATGCCCGCAGCCATGGCATGACAGATCCCGGTTGCGGAGAGGCTGTCCTTGAACGAATCCGGGGCCAGAAGGAACCGGTTCGGTGCAGATTTCATTCTGATAAGTCCCGTGCTGTTTTCAACCCGGCCGCCATCCGCTGCTCCGGCCGTTTATACGGAAATCAGGGGAAGCCGTACGGCTGCCGGATAACCGGGCACAGCCCCTGCTACGGCGGTCTTGATTTTCTGTATTTCGCCCGGATTGCATGTGGCTTCGTGTATCCGGCCGATTTCTTTCTGTACGGTTTTGGCACCTTTCCAGTCTTTATGATGAATCAGACTTTCCATCCGGACGTACAACTCCGGGCAGGCATTGGCCCGGGCGCTGAAAAAACCGGTGGCTCCTCTTTGGGCGGCCTCGAGGATCAGGGGATCTCCTCCCACATAATAATGCGGCGTTGCAGGTATCAAATCCAGTGTCGCCGACGAATCCTTCATCCCGAAATGGGGAATCCGTGTCAGGAACTCGCTCGAAAATGTCAGTTTGGTATGCCGGGGAAAATGATAGAGCATCAATGGAAGATGTGTTTTTTGATACACGGCCGCGAAATAGGATGCCAGGCCTTCTTCCGTGACGCCCGCATAGTAGTAGGGCGGGAGAACCAGAACCGCATCCGCGCCGAAATCTTCAGCCCAGGAAATCTGTTCCAGTGTCAGTGCGAGGCTCTCGGCCCCGGCCTGGAACAGGACCACTCCCGGAAAATACCGGCGTGCCAGGGACAAGAGCTGCCGGCGTTCCCCGGGCAGCAGCGAAAAAAATTCACCGGTCGTGCCTGCAGCCAGGATACGGCGTATACCGTGATCCGCCAGGTATTCCAGATGCCGGATATAGGCCGCCTGATCGATACGGTCCGACTTGTCGAACGGCGTGCATAACGGGACGATCAGGCCGCTCAGGTCGACCGCTGCCAGATCCTGGATCAGGAGGGATTCATAATCATGATAGATCTCCTCTGATACGGATTCCACGATGAGATGGTAGTCCTCACGGCAGTAAATATGCACATCCGCCCAGGTTTTGCTCGCGGCACCGAAATTCTGAAATTCGCGGAGATTGCTCTCGAGAAAAGTCGCGATGGCTTTTTCACGGCTGTATTTGCGCTCGATAATATCCCGGCGTATACGCGTGTTCAGTTGCGTGGTCCAGTCCGAATCGATGAAAATGGAGAAATCGACCATATCCCGGAATTGGGGATAGGTGGAAATCTCGCCATCCAGCAGATTGAAGCGGCGGGGATGAAACGGGACAGTTGAATCCGCGGTGCCGGCGACTGCATCGTATACGGGTTTTTCGAAAGTTTTTCCCTGCCGGATACAGTCCAGATGTCCCATGAGCAGGTCCATGTTATTGGCATCCGGATGCGCACCGAAAATCCGGCGGTCCTGACGCGTTTTTCGAGGTGTCTTGTAATCATCCAGGGGAAAAACGGATGATTCGGGAAGCAGGGCCTTCAGTTTTCCGGCAAAGGCGGATTTATCAGTTCCTCCCGGTCCTCCGATTGCGATAAGCAGCGCATGGGGCCTGTCCCGGAAAATATGAATCAGGAGATCGGCGATTACCTTTTCAGCGGGGCGCCTTTGTCCTCCCCTGGGACGGACATGGGTTTTTACCTTGTGCTGTGTCATGAAGGGGGTTTCGATGGATAATTTTATCCTTTTGCCGGCGATCCGATGGCAAAACAGGCGTGCGAGGTCCCAAGATCGCTGCGCTCCCCGAGTGCCATGCGAACCGGCAGCGTTTCACGTTCCCTGAATCCGAGCGAGCGGAGAAGCCGGATCGTTTTTGTGTTGGTTTCCAGAACACCAAGATGAAGGGATTCGTCCAGAATCTCGGCGGCCAGGGAAAGCAGCAGATCCTCCTCCGGCCCCATACCGGGTGATTGAATCCAGGGACCGACCTGGATGCCCCTTTTTGTGTACCTTCCGGTAATATAACCGACAATGGCATCATCCCGCGTAAGCACCTTGGCAAAGTCGGGACCGATAAAGCTGATCCATTTTAAATAAAACTGACGATCCTCTCCGAAATACTTCCGGTCCAGGTCGCAGACGTCGTCCAGGTCCCATTTTCGCATGGCACGCACATGTTCACTTTCGCGTCCGTCGATCTTTCCCTCGAACCTGTACGAGGTACAGACTTTACGGAATCCTGCGCGTTCATAAAGCGGAATGGCGGCCGGAACCGCATCGAGATATATCGTTTTGACGGACCGGCCCTTCAGGTACGCCAGGGCGGTGTCGAGCAGTTTGGCTCCGATTCCGTGACCGCGATGTTCATGCGACACGATCAGTTCACCGAAAAAACCCGATTCGCGGTATGCCGTAGCCACACAGATACCCACAGGCACGGCTTTTTGTTCAGCGACAAAACAGCCGTTCGCGTCCCGGAGGAGGAAAGCCCTGAAAACGTCTTCGTTTTCGCTGAGCCACTTTTCGCGCACAGCCATCTTTACGGCGAATGGAATGTCCTGCTGTGTCATCAGGCGGATGTTCATAGATATCCCCAGCTGTTTTCTGATCGGTGCCAGGAATCAAAATAGTGAATTATCATGGGACAGGCAAGATTTTTTCATCAGGTTTTTATGGATTTTTACGGATTAAATGAATACATTCTGATAAACCAGGAATGAAATACGGACCCGAATGCCATGGCGATTCACGATGTGACCCTGACCATTTCACGGGAATTGCCGGTGTTTCCCGGCGATCCCGAGTTCCGGATGCATGCACTGACCAGCATGGACCGGGGGGATGAATGGAACAATCATGAGCTGGTGATGGGCACCCATACCGGAACACATATCGATGCGCCGCTGCATTTTTTTATTAACGGACGGTCCGTGGATCGCCTCGATCCGGCCGTGCTTGTGGGCCCCGTGCTGGTTATGGATGTACGCGGAACCCGACGCATTACGGACCGGGTGCTGAACGCACTCGAACCGGATGCCCGTGCCGAGCGCATCCTGTTTCTTTCGGACAATACGGCCCGCGGCGTGCTTCATCGAAATCCGGTTCAGGATGATTATGTGGCCCTGGATAAAAGTGCCGCGGAATGGCTGGTCCGTCACCGGTGCAGGCTTGCCGGTATCGATGCTTTTTCCATAGCGCCTGAAGATGATCAGTCCGATGTGCATACCGTTTTGCTCGAAGCGGAAATGGTGATCATCGAAGGTCTGGATCTCGCCGGGATCGGTCCCGGCATGTACTGGCTGGCTGCACTCCCGCTGAAAATCGAAGGTGCAGACGGGGCACCCGCCCGCGTGTTTTTAATGGATTCCGAGGATATTTATCATGGATCGTGATAATCAGTCCGGGCAGATGTCTTTTTTGAACGGCGGCCCGCCTGTTTGCCATTTTTTCGACCGGAACGGTGCCCTGCGAACGGGCCGTATTATACGACGCTATACCAAAGGCAGGAGGAAGGGACGTTTCCTGGTCGAAGACGTGAACGGCAAACGTTTTGTGCCTGAAAAAATCCGGAACATCGAAGTGTAATCAGATAAGGATGGCCTATGTCCAATGTATTCGGCGATCAGTTTCGTGTCATGACATTCGGGGAATCCCATTGCAGAGCCGTGGGAGCGGTCATCGACGGCTGCCCGCCGAGGCTTGCTTTAAGCGAGGCGGATATACAGCCTCAGCTGGACCGCAGACGGCCCGGACAGAGCGCCCTGTCCACACCGCGGCAGGAAGCGGATCAGGTGACAATACTTTCCGGTGTGGAGAATGGATTGACGCTGGGAACACCGATCGGACTCATGGTATGCAACAGGGATCAGCGGCCGGGCGATTATAAGGAAATGGGTACGATACCCCGGCCGTCCCATGCGGATTATACCTATCAGATGAAATACGGCATACGGGCTTCCAGCGGCGGCGGACGTTCCAGTGCCAGGGAAACCGTCGGACGTGTGGCCGCAGGCGCGGTGGCGGAACACATTCTCCGGCTGAAATGGGACGTCGAAATCGTGGCATGGGTGAGTCAGGTGGGGGAAATCATCTGTGCCGAAGCCGATTACAGTGAGCTGAAACGGTCCCATGTGGACAAAAATGATATCCGCTGTCCGGATCCGGCCGTCGCGGAACGCATGACCCGGCTGGTGAGTGATGTGAAAGAAGCCCGGGATTCCATAGGAGGCGTAATCAGCTGTGTGTGCAGAAATGTTCCCGCAGGATGGGGAGATCCGGTGTTTGGCAAACTCGAGGCCATGCTGGCACAGGCCATGCTGTCCATTCCGGCAACGCATGGATTTGAAATCGGCTCCGGTTTTCAGGCGGCCCGCATGCGGGGATCCGGGCACAACGACGCGTTCGTTCAAAAAGGGAACCGCCTGGGTACGGTCACGAATCACAGCGGGGGAGTGCAGGGCGGCATATCGAACGGAGAACCGGTCGTGTTCCGAGTGGCCTTCAAACCTCCGGCGACCATCGGACAGGAACAGCAGACGGCCGATTTTGAGGGAAACGAGACCACGCTGGCCGCTAAAGGGCGGCATGATCCCTGTGTGGTGCCGAGGGCCGTGCCAGTCGTGGAAACCATGGCCGCGCTGGTTCTGGTCGATGCGGCATTGAAACAGCAGATGTCCGCCTCCATGTTTCCCGGAACGGAATGATCGATTATTCCTCATCATTTTTACCGGTTTCATCGATCGGGATATCCCTCTTTCTCAATCAAATCAGCCAGCAGACGGGCCGCCTCACTGGTCAGATGCCTGCATGCGTAATCCGGATTTTCAGCATGAAGAATAATGACGGCTCCGCCACCGGCCGGCCGTTATCGCGGCAGGCAAATGTCCGGTTTTCCATTTAATTCTTCGCATTTTTTATTGACATTGCCCTGTGAATTTTCTAAAATGGTCTGGAACCATCCGCCTCAGGCGGATGGTTTGAAGAACCATCAAATCGAGGGAGCTTCCTGTGAAACGGTTATTTTTCATACTGAACTGGCTGTCCGCACTGTTTTTTCTGGTTCTGCTCGTTCTCAGCCTCTGGTCCGGATACGGAATCCCGTCACTCATCCTTGCCGTACTGGTGTTGTTCGTCTTCCCTCCGGCACGACGGGCAATTGGCCGGTTTGTTCCTGGTCGTGTTCCTGCCTGGATTCGTGGTAGCGGCACGCTGCTTCTGTTTTTTCTGTATCTGTTTCTCCTGTTCAGAAATCTGGGCAATCCCGGTTCCATTTACAAAAACGAGGACATACGGGCCGGATTGATGCGTATTTATGATGAAAAAATGACTCAATGGCCCGTACCCTATCACGCGATGGATCTCGATACCCGATACGGCCATGTGCACGTGATCGCCAGCGGACCGGAGAATGCGCCCGTGATCGTGCTGTGTCATGCCTCGGCAGTCGCCTCGTGGTCCTGGTTTAAAAATATTGGGGCGCTAAGCGCAAATCACCGTGTTTACGCGATCGATACCATCGGCGATGCCGGAAAAAGCGAATTGACTGACGCCGGAATATTTCCGCAGACCGGCCAGGCGCTTGCTGCGTTCTACTCTGCCATCATGGACTCCCTGGGTATCGACAAAGCCTGCCTGATCGGTGCGTCCCAGGGCGGATTTATCGCCACGAACCTGGCGCTCCATGCTCCCGGGCGCGTGCAGAAACTGGTTCTGTGCGGCCCCATGGGATACACCGGCACCAACTGGACGGTTCTGAAAATCATTGGGACGGCCATTTTTCCCGTACGGCCGCTTCAGGAGGACTGCTTCGAATGGGCCTTCGGGGATGATGCGGATATCAGGCGGGAAATGAGATCCTGGTTTTTCCTCATTCTGGAAGGTGTTTTTTCGAAACAGGCCCGGCCCATGCCGTTCACGCAGGAACAGTTCCGGAGAATACGCATTCCGGTTCTGCTTCTTCTGGGCACCAGGGACGGACTGGTCGGGGATCCGGGGAAAACAGAACAGGTCGTCCGTGCGATTCCGGATGTGCATGTCGAAATCCTCGAAACCGGGCATTTGATCGGAATGGAAAAACCGGACCGTTTCAACACGCTGATACTGGATTTTTTACAGAAAGACAAGCAGGAATGATCATGCTGCATGTCCGGAATCGGGGGGACCGGTTTTCCTTATAAAAGCCGTGATCCGGGCAGGAAAGGACATCCTATGTTTCATCATGAATCCGGTTGTGTTACAGACAGATTCCGCCGTATATGCGCATGTGCGGTGTTGATGTGGTTCGCCGTTCTGTCCTGTGCTTTTACGCAGGATGTCACCCTTTTCAAAGACGATTTCAGCACGGTCGCACGCGGTCCGCTGAGCAGTGCGACAGGAGCCCGGACCGAATATCATTATTTGCCCGAAGCGGCTCCCAGATCGGCGTGGGCCGTATCCAACAACAGGGGATGGTGGTCCGTTCGGGAGACGGATGGAGACCGGTTTGTTTATCAGAATAAAGTGGACGAAGCGGATTATACGCATCCCATGATTGTTGCGGGCGATATATTCTGGGCGGATTATGATCTGACGGTCCGGTTTGCCCCCGAATACTATTCCCGGCAATGCGGCGTCGTTTTCCGCGTGCAGAACGACCGGTGCTACTACTTTTTCGGTGTCCGCGGGGGACAGGTTGTTTTAAAAAAAGTGAATCATGCAACCGGATTCCACCAGCCCGATGAAACGGTTCTCGACATAAGAAACATCGCCTGGGAGGTGGGGAAAATGATGGAGGCCCGTGTTTCTCTTCGGGGGGACCGGATCACGGCCAGGCTGGACGGCTATGCTCAGTTGTCGGCCGTGGATTCCACTTTCCGGACAGGCGGAATCGGACTGACATCCAATGTGCCTGCACGGTTTACATCCGTGGAAGTGACCACGACCCGGGGACAGCAGATTCTGGCTGAATCGGCGCGCAGAAAGTTCGAAGAAACCGAAGCGTCTCTGCAGGCCCGGAATCCGAAACCCGTGGTGTGGAAAAAAATCAGAACCGAAGGATTCGGGTCGGGACGGAGCCTGAGATTCGGGGATATGGACGGTGACGGCATCATCGATGTGCTCATCGGTCAGGTACTGCATCACGGACCCAAGGACCGGAACAGCGAAATCGGCTGCCTGACCGCCATGACATTCGAAGGGAGAAAGCTCTGGCAGACCGGGCGTCCCGATCCCTGGAAAACGGTTCTTACCAACGATGTGGCCTTTCAGATTCACGACATAGACAGAAACGGCTCGAGCGAGGTGATTTATTGCCGGAATTTCGAGCTCGTGATTGCGGACGGTCTGACAGGACGTGTCCGGGTCAGCATACCGACTCCTGAAACACCCGAACGCAGATACAATCCGGACATCAATATTTTTCCGCACATACTCGGGGATTGCATCTATTTCTGTGACCTGCGCGGAACCGGATATGACAGCGATATCATTCTGAAGGACCGGTACCGCTATATCTGGGCCTATGATGATAAACTGGAACTGCTGTGGAAGGCCGAGTGCAACACGGGACATTATCCATGGGCAGCGGATACGGACGGGGACGGACGGGACGAGCTCCTGATGGGGTATACCCTGTTCGACGATGACGGCACGGTGCTGTGGACCCTGGACGGATCACTCGGGGACCATGCGGACGGCGTGGCCATTCTGCCGTTCATGCCTGGGGAGGCGCCGAAAGTCCTGTGCGCGGCCAGCGACGAAGGCGTATTCTTTGCGGATTTAAAAGGGAGAATCATCAAGCATCACTTCATCGGCCATGCACAGAATCCCGCGGTTGCCGATTTCCGCAGCGACATGCCTGGACTTGAAGTGGTGACGATCAATTTCTGGGGCAACCAGGGAATCGTTCACTTTTTTGATGCGGACGGCAATCTGTATCACAGTTTTGAACCAAATCAGTACGGAAGTATGTGCGAACCCGTCAACTGGTCGGGCAATTCCGAGATGTTCTTCGTGCACAACGCCAATGTGGATGAAGGCGGCGTGTTCGACGGCCGTGGAAGAAAAGTGGTAATGTTCCCCGACGACGGCCATCCGGACATGTGCACGGCTGTTCTGGACATCGTCGGGGATCAGCGTGATGAAATTGTCGTTTGGGATCCCGATGAAATCTGGGTATATACTCAGAATGACAATCCCAGAACAGGTAAAATTGCCCGTGTCAGGAAAAATCCGCTGTACAATGAATCCAATTACAAGACGTCCGTGGCGATTCCGGAATAAAAGCAAGATTAAAGATTAAAGAACAAAGAACAAAGATTAAAGCGGAACATGATACGGAGCAGCGGAGAGGAGGAGAAACGGAGAGTAAAGTTTTTCCCCATTTACCCATATACTCATATACTGCTTTTCAGCGGCTTTTTCGTTCATGATGCCGTGATTACAATGCTTTCCCGTTGACATTGAACGTAATATTTAATACCATATACTGATTTACCCGCACAATTTGAAACAGTCTAGTCTTTCGCTTATGTCCGGATCAGAGAAAAAAAATATGATTGCCTTGATCGTCGACCGGTTGAGCCGGGTGCGCAACGGTGAAATATCCGTACGTGTTCCGGATCCGGAGGCGGATTCCGGATGGCGCGAACTGGTCGAAGCAGTGAACGATTTTCTCGGTTTTGTTCAGAAATCCTCCGAAGAATGCAGGGAAATGAAGGATTCGTTACGTGAGAGCGAGGAACGGTTCCGCAGTCTGTTCGACAATTCCACACTGGGTATATACAGAACCACCCCGGCCGGTCAGATCATACTGGTCAATCCCACGGCCCTGCGCATGCTGGGGTACAATTCTTTCGAAGATCTGTCCATACGAAACCTTGAACAGTCAGGATTCGAACCGGCCTATCCGAGGGATGAATTCAAGAGACGACTGGACGAGGAAGGTACGATTATCGGGCTGGAGAGCGCCTGGATACGCAAGGACGGTTCGGTGATGTTTGTCCGTGAAAGCGCCAGGGCCATCCGGGATGAAAGTGGAACCATTCTATACTACGACGGCATTTTCGAGGATATTACCCAGCGCAAAGAAGCGCAAATACAGATCGAGAAGGACCTCAGTGAAAAGGTGCTGCTTTTAAAAGAGGTGCATCACCGGGTAAAGAACAATCTGCAGATTATCTGCAGTCTGCTGAATTTACAATCCCTGCGCCTGCAGGACGAAGAGGCCAAAACAGCGTTCCAGTACAGCAAAAGCCGTATTTATTCCATGGCGCTCGTGCATGAACAGCTCTACCGCTCGGGTGATTTCTCGAAAATTCAGATGAAACCCTATGTGGATATGCTGCTGCGCGAGCTGGACAAAGCCTATCAAATATCTTCACGAATACGAATCACATCCCGTATCGATGACAGCATTCTGGGCATTGACGATGCCATTCCATGCGGACTGATTCTGAACGAGCTGCTGACCAATGCAGTGAAACACGCGTTTCCCGGAAACCGTCGTGGTGAGATCGCAATCACGGTTGAAAAGAAGGCGGATCAAACCCACGAGATTGTCGTCAGGGACAATGGCGTCGGCATGCCTGAATCTGTGGATATGGACAGGCTCGATTCTCTTGGTCTGCATATGGTCAAGGTCCTGGTCAATCAGATCGATGGTGATTTGTTCATAGAAGAGGGGCCGGGAACGGCCATCAGAATACGATTTTAGAGGAGCCGCCGGTTTTTGAGCCCTGCGAATAAAACCAAACGCCAGCGGTCCGCCACGACGACGTTCCGTGATTTCCTGCACGGATTTTCCAGAGGGATCTTTCATGTGGACAGCCGCACACTCAGGACCATGTCTGAACTTTTTATCAAACCCGGACATCTGACCCGGCGGTTTTTCCTGAAAGATCCGTATCCTTACGTGCATCCTCTGAAGCTGTATCTGGCTGTCAACCTTCTGTTCTTCCTGCTGACACCCGTACTGAACACACCGAATTTTCGCGTTTTTCAGTTCAGTGCCGAGAGTCTCACGGACAATCACCCGCTGAACACCTGCCTGTTCGAAAAGGAGCTGCAGCGCAACCAGGTGCCGGAATCCATCTATATGGAACGGCTGAACGCGGTTCCGTGAATTATTATTGACATTGCCCGGCGGTTTTTGTAATTTTCATTTCCCGTTTATCGGCAAAGTACAATCCATGGTTCGAACAGGAGTAAACAGATGAGTATTATCAAAGGAAATGCAGTTGTCTTTACACAGGGGGGCCCGACAGCCGTGATCAATGCATCCTGGGTGGGTGTGGTGCTGGGACTGATGGATGTGCCCGAGATTACCGGCATTTACGGCAGCCTGAACGGCATTGACGGCATACTTCATGAAAATTTTGTGGATCTGCGAGCCCAGGGAAGAGACCGGCTGATTGCCGTATCGAAGACACCGGCAACGGCCCTGCTTTCCACGCGGCACAAGCCCAAGGATGAAGAAAATCAGAAAATGCTTGAAATGTTCAAGAAATACAATATCCGTTATGTGTTCGGTGCAGGCGGCAATGACACGTCTGAATCCCTGGATCTGATGAACGATGCAGCCAAAGCACAGGGATTTGAACTGCGTCTCTTTCACGTGGCCAAGACAGTGGACAATGATTTGATGGAAAATGATCATACGCCGGGCTATGCGTCTGCGGCCCGTTATGTGGCCAATGCGTTCAGGGGCGTAGATATGGACAACAAATGTTTCGGGGGCGTGTATCTGGGTGTGTGCATGGGACGGCATGCCGGCTTTCTGACCGCAGCTTCCGCACTCGGCCGAACGACACCGGATTCCGGCCCCCATCTGGTTTATGTTCCGGAAAAGGCATTCGACATCGACCGGTTCTGCCGGGATGTGGAAGCGGTGTACAATAAGTATGACCGCTGTGTGATCGCCGTGTCCGAAGGCATCGAGGACAAAAACGGCGTGCCGATTCTTCAGCTCCTGTCCGCGGACAAGCTGGAGGCGGACAGCCACGGCAATGTGCAGCTTTCCGGCACCGGCGCCCTGGCTGATGCCCTGGTCGACAAGCTCAAATCCTATCTGCAGGAACGGGGTGTTGTGAAAAAGCTGCGTGCACGCGGCGATACGCTGGGATATATTCAGCGTTCATTTCCGGACCAGAGTTCCGTGGACTATGAAGAGACCCTGGGACTGGGTGAATTCGCCGCAAAGAAGGCCCTGGAAGGCAATATCGACGGTTCCGTGGCCATTCAGCGCGTTTCCGACGATCCGTATAAGTCGGAATACAAGCTGGTGCCGCTCAAGTCCGTGGCCGGCAAGACCCGTCATTTGCCGGATGCGCATGTGAATGCAGAAGGCAACAACGTAACCGAGGCATTCATCAAATGGGGTAAACCCCTGGTCGGCGGTCTTTATCCATTCGGATTATTGGATACAAACAGGATGGTGAATAAACAATAAAACCAATGGACCGTCGTCCATGCATCGGAGAGAGAAAAAAACGCCTGCAATAATTGCAGGCGTTTTTCGTTGGCACAACCGGCTGCTGCGGATGATTTTTTGATTGACTTTAATCCGTAAAATGCTATTATCGTTGAATGGGACCGCCCGGCCGCTGTTCCGGATCCTGCCATGTCTGCTGGTTTTCCCTGATTTACATCCAATGAGACAGTTATGGCTGCATTGAAAACCGTTCTGCATGCCCTGAGGGATTTTATTTATCCGCCCGTCTGCCCCCTCTGCGATGCGCTCCTGGAACATGACGGCCGGCTGTGCGGCCGGTGCCAGCAAAGGCTCGAACAAAAGGCGCGGCCTGTTTTTCATGGAGCCGGAGATTTTCATCATCTGGATGAACCACTGGTTCTGGATCGCGTGCTTACAGTCTGGATATTCTCGCGGGATCTGGAAAAACTGGTTCATCTCGTCAAATATGCGGAACGGAAGCAACTGGGTTGTTTCCTGGGAGATATGGCCGCACGGATTCTGAACGGGAAAGCCTCCGGAGCGGATCTCATCATCCCGGTTCCGCTGCATCGGCGGCGGCAGCGTGAGAGGGGATTCAATCAGAGTCTGCTGATTGCGGAACGGCTGGGCGGGGATATGGGCATACCGGTCATGGGCAGCCGGACACCCCTGCGACGAATACGTTACACCGAAACACAAACCTCTTTGAATGCGGCGGAACGGCAGTTCAATGTACGGGATGCATTCAGGGTCGTGCAACCGGATGCCGTTTCGGGCAAACACATTTTGATTGTGGACGATGTGATTACAAGCGGCGCCACCATCAATGCCTGTGCCAGGGCCTGCAGGGCTGCGGGTGCCGCAGAGGTGACCGGACTGGGTCTGACAAGGCCTGTTCTGGGCTGATTTGTTTTATCCTTTCTCCTTGACATTTGAATAAAATTTTTTTATAATTAACGACTAACGCTCTGATTCCGGCGTAATGGATCCGTATGTTTTGAAACTTTTGGACTTATGGATCATTTTTACAGGTGATAAATCTTGAATCAAGGAGGTCGATGTATGGCAGTAAAAATTGCGATTAACGGTTTCGGCCGTATCGGAAGACTGGTTTTTCGAGTGGCTGAAAAACGCAGCGATGTTGAGGTGGTGGCCATCAATGATATTACAGATGCCAAGACGCTGGCCCATTTGTTAAAATACGATTCGGTACATGGCAGATTCAATGGAACAGTAACTGCGAAAGACAATGCGATTGTCGTGAATGGAAAAGAAATCAAGATTACTGCTGAAAGAGACCCGGCCAGCCTGCCTTGGGCCGCTTTGGGCGTGGACATCGCCGTCGAATCGACGGGTGTGTTCCGTAAAAAAGAACAGATCGCAAAGCATCTGGAAGCCGGTGCCAGGAAAGTGATTCTGACGGTTCCTGCTAAAGATGAAATCGATGCCACGATCGTTCTGGGCGTCAACGATGACGATCTGAAACCCGAGCATAAAATTGTATCCAATGCCTCCTGTACCACCAACTGCCTGGCTCCTGTGGCCAAGGTGCTGAATGACGTTTTCGGAATTAAAGAAGGATTGATGACAACGATCCATGCCTATACGAACGATCAGCGTATTCTGGATCTGCCGCATTCCGACCTGCGTCGCGCGCGAGCCGCGGCCGTCAGCATGATTCCCACGACAACGGGTGCGGCCAAGGCCGTGGGCAAGGTCATTCCTGCACTGAACGGTAAACTGAACGGCATGGCCATCCGCGTTCCGACTCCGGACGGATCCGTGGTCGATCTGGTTGCCACGACCGAAAAACCGGTGACCGTGGAAGCCGTAAACGAAGCCATGAAGAAAGCGGCTGAAGGTCCCATGAAGGGCATTCTGGAATATACGGCCGATCCTCTGGTGTCGATCGACATTGTCGGCAATGCGAATTCCAGCATTTTCGATTCGCTTGCCACCATGACCATCGGTTCCAATATGGTGAAGGTGATTTCCTGGTACGACAATGAGTGGGGCTATTCAAACCGCGTGGTGGATCTGCTGGTCAAGATGGCCACGATGTAATATCGGTTTTGTAATATGGATATCCGGCTTCGGATGACCGGGGCCGGATATTGTTGTCAAGGAAGACAAAAACGAGTCGAAACTTATGAAAAAGAAAACGATCAAAGATGTCGATCTGAAGGGCAAGCGTGTCCTCATGCGCGTGGATTTCAATGTCCCGATGAACGAGGGACAGGTGCAGGACGACACCCGGATTCAGGCGGCACTGCCGACCATCAAATACGTGCTCGAACAGGGGGCAAAAACATTGGTGCTGATGTCCCATCTGGGTGATCCCTCCAAAGACATGAAAAAGGCCAGAGAAAAGGCCGAAAAGGCGGGAAAACCTTTTGATGAAGACAAGTATATCGCAGGAAAACACAAAATGGCGCCGGTGGCCGCTCATCTCGCCGATCTCCTGAGCCGGCCGGTGAAAATGGCTCCGGATTGTATCGGTCAGGAGACACAGACGCTTGTGGCTTCACTCCGGGACGGTGACATTCTCATGCTCGAGAACACACGGTTCCATAAAGAAGAAAAATCCAAGGAAGAATCCGAACGGGAATCGATGGCCAAAATCCTGGCCTCTTATGGCGACGTCTATGTGAACGATGCGTTCGGAACGGCCCACAGGCCGCATGCTTCCACTGAAACTGTGGCCCGTTTTCTTCCGGCAGTAGCCGGATTTCTCATGGAAAAAGAGCTGGACTATCTCGAGGATAAAATCGTCAAGTCGCCCCAGAAACCCTTTGTGGCGATCATCGGCGGCGCCAAGGTTTCATCGAAAATCGCGGTACTCGAGAGTCTGTTATCCAAGGTCGATCATCTCATCATCGGCGGCGGTATGGCCTATACATTCCTCAAGGCCAAGGGCATTTCAGTCGGAAACTCCCTGGTTGAGGACGATATGATCGATATGGCCCGTGCCGTGCTTCAGAAGGCCTATGAAACCCATGTGTATATTTATCTGCCGATCGATCATATTGTGACGCAGGAATTCTCCAAAGACGCGGAATTCAAACATGTGGCCAGGAACGCCATTGAAGACGGCTGGATGGGTATGGATATCGGACCGCTGACCATAGAAAAGTTCAAAGGCGCCTTGAAAAACGCCAAAACCATTTTCTGGAACGGTCCGATGGGCGTGTTCGAATTCGATCAGTTTGCCAAGGGAACCAATGCCATTGCGCTGGCTCTGGCCGATCTGAAAGACGCCGTAAAAGTCATTGGCGGCGGCGATTCCGTATCCGCGGTTAAAAAAGCCGGTGTGGCCGATAAAATGTCCCATATTTCCACGGGCGGCGGTGCCTCACTGGAGCTTGTCGAAGGCAAAACGCTGCCGGGTATTGCAGCCTTGAACGATGCTTAGGAGTATTTGAATGAGAAAACCATTTATTGCGGGCAACTGGAAAATGCATACCAGTGAAGCGGAAGCCGAGAAACTGATCGGCGAGCTGAAACCCCTGGTGAAACAGTTACAAAATGTGGATATTGCGGTATGCCCGCCTTATGTATATCTGCACAAATCCGTTTATCTGACCGGAGAAAGCAACATATTTGTCGGTGCACAGAACTGCTACATGGAGTCCAAAGGCGCGTTTACCGGAGAAATCGCGCCCGAAATGCTGAAAGACATCGGATGCAAATTCGTCATTCTCGGGCACTCCGAGCGGCGCCATATTTTCGGCGAGACGGATGAGATGATCAATCTGAAAGTCAAAAAGACACTCGCTGCAGATCTTGATGTGATACTCTGCGTCGGCGAACTTCTCGAGGAACGGGAAGCGGGACACACGGAATCCGTGGTTGAATCACAGCTGACCGGCGGATTGAAGGATCTGACTGGCACCGACATGGCCCGTATTACCATTGCCTATGAACCGGTTTGGGCCATCGGCACAGGTAAAACGGCAACGCCTGATCAGGCGCAGGAAGTTCACGCCTTTATCCGGAAATGGCTGGCTGCACACAAGGGAGCCGCAGTGGCTGAAGCCTGCCGCATCCAGTACGGCGGCAGCGTCAAACCGGAAAATGCGGGGGAACTGCTGGGACAGTCCGATATAGACGGTGCCCTGGTCGGGGGAGCGAGTTTGAAAGCCGACAGTTTCGCTGCCATTGTCCAGGCAGCCGTTTAGAGAAAGAGGATAGCGATATGATCGTATTTTTATCAGTGCTTCATGTACTGGTTTCCATTCTTCTGGTTATCAGTATTTTACTGCAAGCCAGCCGCGGCGGCGGACTGGCAGGTATGTTCGGCGGCGGCGGCGGTATGGGCGGCATGTTCGGCGGCCGTGGCGCCGCATCGTTCCTGTCCAAGGTCACCATGTGGCTGGCCATCGGATTTGCCTTCACATCCCTGACCATCGCGTTTCTGTCATCAGGAACCGGTCCGAAGGCCAAAAGCGCAATCAGGGAAGTGATGGAGCGTGAATCCCAGCCCACGGATATCATTCCGGCGGCACCCGGTGCGCTGGATGGGAATGCGGGCGCGGAAACCGAATAGCGATTGAGAACGTTTAACCCTTAACGTTCTGTCATAGATGCTCGCCGAAGTGGTGGAACTGGCAGACACGCTGTCTTGAGGGGGCAGTGGGAGAAATCCCGTGGGGGTTCAAATCCCCCCTTCGGCACAGGATGTTCGGTTGTTTACTTGATTCGTTCACAAACAGGAGGTCATCATGCGGTTGTTGAAACACGCGACTGTTTGTCTTCTGGCGGTTGTTCTTGTTTTTGCTGTTCAAGTATTTGCACAGGATTACGAGGCAGAGATCGAGGCCCTGAAGAAAAAACAAAAAGATCTGTACACGCAGATGGAAGAGGCCAATACAGCCAAGGACAAGGCGGCGTACGATGCGGCGAAAACGGAATACGACAAGGTCATGGAAGATTTAAAGACCATGGTGGATCAGGCCAATTCGGAGCAGAGTGCCGATGCTCAGGTCAAGCTGGCGTTCAACAAGGGCGGCAAACTGTACAAACAGCATCAGTATCAGCAGGCCATCGAGGAATTTAACAAGGCTATCGATATGGATCCCCGGTATGTCAAAGCTTACTATATGCGCGGTCTGAGCTATACAAAGGTCAATCAGCTGGATGAGGCGGAAAGCGCCTATCAGAAAGCCATCGATATCGATCCAAAATTCACGGCCGCCATCTTCGCTCTCGGAAAGCTGTATGAAACACGCGGTGAAGGGAAAAAAGCGATCGACCTGTATGACAATGCCATTGCCATCGATCCGACAAACGCCAAGGCCGCTTATTCAAAGGGTGCAGTATACGTGGGATGGGGCGCCCATTCGGAAGCCGCTCAGGCCTTTTCACAGGCCGTGCAGATGGATTCCACCTATGATCTGGCGTATACGGGATGGGGAACCGCATTACTTGAACTCGGTCAGGTCAACGATGCCATCGGAAAACTGAACAAGGCGATTCAGATCAATCCCAAAAATGACGACACCTTTTACAGGCTGGCAAAGGCTTTCAATTCCGCAGCCGACTATTCATCCGCACTGGATGCGGCGGACAAAGCCATTCAGATAAAAAGCCGGAATGCAGCTGCCTATGTCGAAAAGGGCAATGCCCTTGAGGGCATGGGTAAAAAAGCCGATGCGAAAGCCTCTTTTGAAAAAGCCGCCCAGATCGACAAGCGCTGGAAAGACTGGGTGAATCATCATATCGAACAGATGAAATAATCCGGTTGTGTTATTCATAAATATGGTATAAATTAAAGCCCATCGTCAGGATGGGCTTTTTACTGGAAAAACGTCAATACGGAAGAACCTATGGAATCGGGACTTTTTTTGGCCATGCTGGTCCTGGGAGGCCTGGGACTGGTTTTCGGAGCGGGACTTGCGATTGCCTCAAAAATATTTTACGTTCAGCGGGACAAACGCATTGAAATGATCGAAGCCGTCCTGCCCGGAGCCAACTGCGGCGCCTGCGGTGCCCCCGGGTGCAGCGGATTCGCTGAAGGCGTGACCGAGGGCAAGTATTCAGTCGGAGGATGTACGGCAGGCGGGCCCGATGTGGCCGCGCTTGTGGCCGAAATTATGGGCACCGAAGCCGAAGCGTCCGCATCCATGGTGGCCGTGGTTCAGTGCCGCGGCGGGCGGGACAAGGCCGCGGAAGCCGCCGTGTACAGCGGAATCGAGGACTGCAGGGCGGCGATACTTGTCGATAACGGTCCCAAGGCCTGCGAGTACGGCTGCCTGGGATTCGGGACCTGTGAGGCCGCCTGTCCCTTTGACGCGATTGTCATGAGCGGGCAGGGGCTGCCGGTTGTGAACGAGGCGCTGTGCACGGGGTGCGGGGAATGTGTGAAAGCGTGTCCCAGAAACATCATGGCCCTTTTGCCGAAGGACAGGCAGGTGTTCCTTGGCTGCGTATCCCCGGATTTCGGGAAATCGGTCAAATCCGTATGCAGTGTGGGATGCATCGGATGCGGCATCTGCGCAAACCCGAAATTTGTGGAAGATGAAAAGATCGTGATGGACGGCAAGCTTCCGGTTATTCAGTATGAAAAGATCGGGAACGGGGCCGATGAATTGAAAAATTCCATAGAAAAATGTCCGTCCGGCTGTTTTGTGATCCGCGGTAAGGTCCCGACGAAACCCAGGAAAGAAACAGCGGATATCGAATCATGAGGCCGTCCGCTCTGCGCCTACCGGTCATTCTCCTTCTCATTCTGTGTGGCCGCGTGTTTTCCGGGGACGGATTTTATTTAGAAGAAGAAGTGACCACTCCGCCTCTTTTCGGGCTTCCTGAAAAGACACACCGAACACGCACCTGGATCACGAAGACGCGCCTGCGCCGTGACGAAGGCGACAAGGAACAATCCATGATTATCGACACGGACAGGCAGAAAGCCTGGATCCTGACCCATCGGGACAGCACGGTCATGGAGATGGGAACGGCCGCATTTCAGGGGCTTGCCATGATGACCATGATGATGTTCGGAGTGACATACGATACGTTGACGGGCGCTCCCGTGATTCCGGATTCCATTTTCTACAGAACCGGAAGAACCGGCCGTGTGAACGGATGGCCGTGCGAGGAGGTCATTGTTCAGCGGCGCCACCGGACGTCCGCTTCCAGAAAAGGCAGTCCCGTGATCATGTGGATGACTTCCGGAACACCCGTTTATGCACAGATTCTGCGTGCATTGATGGGCCCGCTTGCTGAGCAGTATGCACCGTTTTTCAGACAGATGGAAAATCTGGGCGGATATCCCGCCTCATTGAACACCCGGGCGATGGGCATGGATATTTCGCAAAAACTGCTGAAAATGGAAAGGATCGATATTCCCGCCAGCCTGTTCGATCTGCCTGCGGATTACAGCCGTGTAAAAAGCGACTGAACTCGGGCAGGCTTCTTCATCGTTTACCTGACTGCATCATGATCCACATGCACCCGTTCATCATACCCAGGAGCAGAAGACAATCCCGCATGCCGAGAGCAGGAATCAGTACGGAAGCGAGAAAAAATGCACCGACCGCGGATCCGGACAGGTCGAGGCCGTAAAGCGTTCCGGCCTGAAGGGTTCGGGAACCGGTACCGTGAATGTACAGATAATTGGCCATAACAAACTGATAGCCTCCCAGGAAACCCGCTGTCAGGGTAAGCAGAAGGAAAACGGCGGGCGTGCATTGAACGGGACCAATTCCGGACATGGCACTGCCCGCGAATGCGAGCCAGGCCAGGCAGACCATCGGGAAAAACGACATGACCAGCTGCAGCATGCGGTAGCGTGCCGGTGAAGCCGGCCTGCCTTCATTTGATTTCCAGGCCGTCCAGGCCCCGGTGCTCAGACCGAACATATAGGCGGCGATACAGAGGGACAGTATCTCGACCGTCGCCCCCCAGTGTGTCTGTAATCCAAGCATCAGAATTATCTCGAGGGAAATCTCCGTGAAGCCAACGATAAAGATGGATCCAAGCAGGTGCAGGCGGGTTCTTCCTTCGATTGAACAATAATGCTGAACCGCAGACAGAAGCAGGAATGTCATACAGACAGCCAGTCCCCACTGCCACAGTTTCAGGGTGCTCAATTTGAGAAAAAAGGACCTGTATCCCTGTGAATGCAGGGTGGCCCACAGGATCGTATCGAAATAATAGCCCAGGGGGTGATCATCCGTATTGATTTTGCCGGAGGGTCGTATGCTGCTCCGGACCTCGCGTATCCTTTCAGGGCTGTAATTGTACCGCATGTAATAATCGCGCGCGTACAGGGTTTTCAGATCCCGTTCCCGGATGCGTCCGTTTATTTCGTCGAGCCGGAAACCGGCGGGCTGGCCGGCCGTATCGGAGGCCAGCCAATTCTGGGTTTCGCCGGGCAGGATGATCAGTCCGGAAAATACGGAACGGACGGTACGGGAAAGCATGCTGATGTATTCGGACAGTTCGGGCGTGATGATGTTTTCCGCGGCAGGCACCTGAAAGCCATACAGCCCGCCGGGGGACAGGCGGGTTTTCACGAGCCGGAAGAATTCGAGACTGTAAAACCGGTTCAGCTGATTGGTGTAGGGCCCAGGCAGGTTGGTAAGTATCACGTCGTATGGTCTGCCTTCAGCGGAAAGGAATTTCCGTGCATCTTCATAATGAACCTGAATTTCCGGATTTGCGAGCAGGCGCCCGGCCAGTGGAATTTTACTCCGGATAAACCGGATCATTTCGGGGTTGATGTCCACAAAGTCGACGTGATGAACGGATGGATGTTTCAGAATTTCGCCCAGCGCTTCGGGGCTTCCTCCGATCATCAGAACGGCCTGCGGCCGGGGATGCAGCAGCATTACGGGATGTACGGCCATCTCCGCGGTCATGGGATCAGGTGACGTGTACAGCCAGAGTCCGTTCTCGTAAACGTTCACCTGATCGCCGAGCGTGGTGACGGTGATCTGGCCATACGGCGTGTACCGGGACTCGACATGATTCTGGCCCGGAACCATCAGGCTGTCCAGCCTGTTCTGAATGGTTCCTGCATAAGGCCAAACGGAGAGGCAACCGGACATGATCACGGCGCTCAGGATGATTCTCCGGATTTTTCCGGACAGGCCGATAAAAAGGGCGCACAGACCGTTGACCGCCGCAATCAGCAGGACAATTTCAAAGATACTCCAGGTTTTCAGCGCGAATGCGCTGGCGCATAAACCGCCGATGCCCGCACCGATCGCCTCGAGTGTATAGATCCGTGGCGAGCTCAGGGTGCGGCCCTGCCGGCTTCTCCACTGACACAGGGCTGTATAAAGAAAACCGGATGACAGGCATACGGGACCGGACAATATGACCGTGACGGTGATCATGGGAATAAAGCCAAGCATGTCCGTCACCGGATATCCCATGGCCGGCTTGATGAGCCGTGCTGTCCAGGGAAGGAGAAGCATGCAGATTGCCCAGATTCCCTGCACGGCGGCCAGACGCCGGGAGCCGTCCCCGGACCATTGAAACCATTTTGTCAGGATGGCGCTGCCGGCAGCGGCCCAGAACAGCCAGAATGCGAGTGCAAGTCCGATGCAGAGCTCATTGCCGTAGAACTGCGATATCAGCTCCTGTATAAAAACGACCTGTATCACGACAGCGGAAGCCCCGATAATCAGGACAGGAAACGAAAGCAGGATTTGATTTTTTAGATTTTTCATTGTAACTTAACTGAAATTAAGAAATTCATCCAATTCAATCAAGGAAATCTGTCATCCATTCACTGAATCGGGAATATCGGTCATGATCCATCTATACAATACCCTGAGTAAAAAGAAGGAACCTTTCGAGCCGCTCCATCCGCCTTTTGTCGGCATGTATGTCTGCGGGCCGACCGTATACGACGATCCGCATCTCGGACATGCCAAGAGCTACGTGAGTTTCGACGTCATCGTACGCTTTTTAAGGGCATCCGGCTATAAAGTGCGGTATGTTCAGAATATCACGGATGTCGGCCATTTGCTAGGCGATACGGACGAAGGCGAGGACCGGATTATCAAAAAGGCCCGGCTCGAAAAACTCGAGCCCATGGAAATCGCGCAGAAGTACGAGGTCCGGTATTTTAATGACATGGATCTGCTCAACAACATGCGGCCGGATATTTCATGCCGGGCTTCCGGATATATACCCGAAATGACCGGTCTCGTGCAGAGCCTGCTCGATAAAGGGTTCGCCTATCAGGCCGGGGGCAATGTGTATTTCGATATCAGCAAATTCGGGGATTACGGCAAACTTTCCGGACGCAAAGTTGTAGATTTGCTGGAAGGCGTACGCGTGGATGTGGCCGAAGGAAAACGGCATGCGGCGGATTTCGCCCTGTGGAAAAAAGCCGATCCGGATCATATCATGCAGTGGCCGTCTCCCTGGGGACAGGGATATCCCGGATGGCATCTCGAATGTTCCGTCATGTCCATGAAATATCTGGGTGAAAGCATCGATATACACGGTGGCGGCCTGGACAATCAGTTTCCGCATCATGAATGCGAAATCGCACAGAGTGAAGCGGCCACGGGAAAACCATTTGTCAGGTACTGGCTGCACAACAACATGGTGACCATCGACGGTCAGAAAATGAGCAAATCCCTCGGCAATTTCAAATCCCTGCCCGATCTGTTCGGCGCATACGGTCCGATGACCGTCCGGTTTTTTATTCTGCAGGGTCATTACCGGTCGCCCCAGGATTTTTCGGATCAGGCGCTTGAGGCTGCACGCAAGGGATTTCTCCGTTTGTCACAGATCGTGCAGGATATCGGAAAACCAGTCGATGCGTCCGCTTCACCGGTCACGGAACCGGGGCCTGTCTGGAAGGCGCACCGGGAGAGATTTTTCGCTTTTATGGAGGACGATTTCAATACGGCCGGTGCCATATCCGTGCTGTTCGATATGGCCAGGGACGCACAGAAATGCATGCAGGATGCCGCTGCGGAGGATCTGGTTCATGCGGGCCGGTTGTTCGATGAGCTGGGTTCCTCGATTCTGGGACTGAAGTTCGAACCGGCGGCCGGCCAGGCGGACACTGAAACGGAAAATGCGCTTGTGGTGCTGCTGCTCGAGTTGCGCCGGAAGTTCCGCCAGGAAAAGGACTGGGCCTCCAGTGATGCGATCCGCGACCGCCTCCTTGAAATCGGTATCGCCATCGAAGACGGCAAGGACAAAACCACCTGGCGTAAAGTAACCGGCTGATCCGGTGGTGCGGCAGGGGCAGCGCGAATCCGTGCTGCAGCCGGTTTATAATGACCGTGTCCGCCTTATGACGGCAAAGTGATGAAAACGAATCCCGGCCCGGTTCGATATGATTCGCAAAAGGATTTTCATTCAGGGCATTGACGCGATCCCGGATCAGGAGTATATGTCATGATTCCCATAGGAACAGGAAAACGGATCAAGGTCCTTCCGGCCATCACGATTGCACTGATTGCCGCGAACACGCTGATATGGATCATTACCAATTCTGTGCTGAAGAACCAGGTGAACAGTATCACCATGATCCGGCAGCGCATGTGGGATATTGAAAAACAGTACATGCCACTTTCGCCGTTCAGCAGTTACAGGTTCCTGACACTGGAACAGCTGCGCGAACGGGATCAGGAAATCCTGCAGGGGGACATCATTCCGCCGGGCACCTATGATTTTCAGGTCTGGGAGCAGCTTCGGGATCAGTTCGAGGATGAATGGGGCAATCTCATATTTCAGAAAATCGGATTTATCCCCGCGCATTTCAATCTGATCAAGATGATCACCTCGATATTCGTTCACGGCAATCTGCTGCATCTGGCGGGCAACATGTTGTTTCTGTGGCTCTCGGGGTGCAATCTCGAAGGGGATCTTGGCCGGCGCAGATTTATTCTTCTGTATTTAGGCAGCGGTGTTTTTGGCTCGCTGGCTCATTATGTTTTTAATTATTCTTCCGAAGTACCGACCGTGGGGGCTTCGGGCGCCATCGCGGGACTCATGGGAGCCTTTCTCGTCCGGTACTATCTGACCAAGATAAAGTTTTTTTATTTCATCTGGCTGTTACGGCCCATATGGGGCACATTCCGTGTTCCGGCTTATATCTGCCTGCCGTTGTGGATCATGGACCAGTTTATCAATGCAAAATTCAATCCCTATACCGGAACGGCGCACTGGGCCCATATCGGAGGGTTTGCCGCGGGTATGGCCGCCATTTTCATGCTCCAGAAAATGAACGTTTTGACGGAGCAAGA
Source organism: bacterium (assembly GCA_016930535.1). Lineage (GTDB taxonomy): Bacteria > Zhuqueibacterota > QNDG01 > QNDG01 > JAFGCO01 > JAFGGN01. The sequence continues at coordinate 2,888 of JAFGGN010000046.1, read as the reverse complement.
TCCCGAGGGGGACGAGGACGACGATTTTCATGAAACGACGGTCAAGGCCGTGAAAAAAATCAAGGACAAGGATGCGGTGATACAGAGTGCCAGCGAATCCAATCTGCCTGAACTTCTGGCCATTGTCCGCACGGAGCCGCACAATGCGGAAGCCCATATCGCCCTTGCACGGCTGCAGTACAGGCTGGGAGCGCCCCATGACAGTGCAATTTCATATGGCTCTGCACTGAGCAGCCTGCTGCCGACCGGTAAAAGCGAGGATATCCGGGCGCTTTTTGAAGAGATGAAGAAGAAAGACCTGATTCAGTATCTTTCAGGATCCAATATGGTGCGGCTTGTCCCTCTGCTCGAGAAGATGGGATTCTTTGAAGATGCGGTAAGGATCGCGATTTTGTTCGTGACAAAACACAGGGAAGACGCCGAAAGACCCCGGATGCTGTATAAAATCTATCAACTGTGCAAGCATCGCATTAAGGATGAGACACGTGCACGCAAGGCTGCATTAATCCTGAAACGTGATTATCCACACCTCGTCAAGCCGTCTTCAAATTAAGGCCCCGTATTTTTCGTGACAAGATCCAGATGGCTGCGTATTTCCGCATTGTCAGGGTCCAGTTCGAGGGCCCGGCGCCAGTATGTTGCTGCCTCTTTATAATGATGGTTCCTATAGGCCAGTATCCCGGATTGAAAAAACACGAATGGGGATGACGGATCGTGCTGCCGGGCCTGCTCGAGTATTCTACCGGCCTGGACGGCATCTTCTTTATTCAGGGCCAGTTCTGTCAGCTGACGCCAGGCTGCACGATTGTCCGGCTGATGAAGGACGATGGTCTGAAATCCGCTGATCGCCTCGTCTGTTTTATTCATCTCCTTGTAAAGCAGCGACAGGTTGAACAGGGCCGGCATATAGCCGGGCGACTGTTCGAGGCATTTCCGGTAATACCGGACGGCCTGTTCCCGCAGCTGCATTTTCTGGCTCAGAATGCCCATATTGTAGTTGGCATAACTATGATTGCTGTCCGCGGCGACGGCTTCTTTCAGGGCCCGGCCCGCCTCGTCCATGCGGCCCATGCGCATATAAGCCGCGCCGAGATTGCTGAAATCCAGCGCCCGGTCGTTTTTTTCCTCCAGAAACGGGACCGGCACCCGGCTCAGGAACATCAGAATGCCCATGCAGGCCGCCAGAACCGCCAGGGATTTCCATTCGCGCCGGCTTACGGAAATCCGTATCCGGACCAGAGTGAGGGCTGCGAACAGAATCAGTACGGGAACGGCCGGAAACCGGAAACGTGCCGCCACAAAGAAGGGAAGCACGCCAAGCATGACCGCGATCACGACCATATGCAGGAACCCCGTCCGCATATATCCGCTCCCCGGATTTCTCAGCGCCAGAAACATGCCGGTCAATCCCAGGGGAAGAATCATGCCGAAAGAAACAAGCAGCGGCCAGCGCAGAACCGGCAGAAAGGTTTTACACAGGCCGATATTGACGTTCAGGGGGATTTCTCTCGCGCGCCAGAACAGAATGCCTTTCCTGATATACAGCAGCAGAGCCTGGCCCGGATGATGGATGCAGTAGTGCAGGCCCTTTTTGAACCAGTAGCGGGATGCCTCGCCGGGCGAGAGCTGCTTCTGTGTTTCCTGTGAGGCCATTCTTATGGAACTGTTGACGACATCAACGGGTGAAGTGGACGATCCGGGCGGCGGATCGAAATACCCGCTGGCATGTTCATTGTTCCCCATATAAAACAGAATACCGCCGCTCGACGGCAGAAAAGCGGCATTCCGGCTGACAGTAAAATTAAGGATCATGACCAGGATAACCGGTACGGCCATTCCCGAGATCCAGAGCAGGATCTTTTTTATCCGTTCCCTGTATTTTGTCGTCATGATCCACAGGCCGACAAGCGGAACGACGAGCAGAATGTTGGGACGTCCGAAAAACGCGATGCCCAGACATGCGCCGGATGCGATCCATAAACCGGACCTGCCTGTGTGCAGGGCGAGCGCGAGACAGAGCAGGCAGCCGAGAATCAGATGCACGATCAATGCGGGTGCGATTCCCATGCACGAATAGAGCATGGCCGTATTGTAAAAGCAATAGATGAGTGAAGCCGCGATTCCCGCACTGCGGTTCCACAGCAATTCGCCCAGGCGGAAAATCAGGAACAGGCTGAACCATTCGATCACGGTTTGCACCATGAGTATCAGAAAAGGATTGGGACCGAAAATCCGGTACCAGAATGCCAGGAAAAAGGGGTAAAGGGGATTCAGTATTTTCAGTTCATGCAGGTTGATATGACCGGAAAGAATTTTCAGGGCGGTTTCATGATAATTATCCGCATCCTGTACGAGACCGTACATAAGCGGAGAGTGGGCTGCCTGCCACAGAAGCAGCAGTCTGAAGCTGATTCCTGCGGCAAACAGCAGCACCGGAATTTTTTTGAGCGCATGATTCGGGATCACGGTTGTTACCCTGATGGTTGACGACTTATCCTAATGTATAAAATGAAATGAAAATAGCAATGAATTCCTGAGCGGCCGGGTCAGGCGGCCCTTCTTCGCAGGTCCGGACAGGATTATATTTTTATGCGATTGTTGCCTGAAATGTACATTTTTTTGTTGACTTCCTTGTTTTTTTTATTTATAATCTTGTCTTGGCAAAATGAGCCATCAAACCGACAACGGGCACGGTTTGTCCATGCTGGCGTAGCTCAATTGGCAGAGCAGCTGATTTGTAATCAGCAGGTTGTAGGTTCAATTCCTATCGCCAGCTCGGAACGCTTGTTTTTTACGACATGTTCAGGAGGGGTTCCCGAGCGGCCAAAGGGAACAGACTGTAAATCTGTCGGCGAAGCCTTCGGAGGTTCGAATCCTCCCCCCTCCAC
>JAFGGN010000045.1 GCA_016930535.1 bacterium | reverse complement strand
CTCCTTGACTGCGGTGAAAATTTAAAAACCTATACCAATATAAGGTATTTGCAGCGAGGAGGCTATTTTAATATAGGAACTTTTACCGGTTTCTGGCTGCCCACGGTTTTATTTGGAATTTGTTGTTTGTGATTTATTTGAATTTTGTGATTTGAGATTTGTGATTTGCACCGGTCTGCGATCCCCCGTCCATGGTAACCTAGAGGGGGCCGGACTGCGGGACCGCATACACCCATATTCTCTTCTACGCTTTTACTCTTTCACCTTTTCGTTCGCCATACAGGATGGACCTCATCCACATGCAGGACGCGGGTATACAGGGCCGTGTCTCCATAGCCCTCCACCTCAAGAAGCATTTCGAAATACGGAGGAACGGATCCGGATATTTTTACGAACTCCTGCTCCAGATTTTCCAGCGATGTCCTGTCCGTCATGATTTTCACCGCTTCCATCCGGCCCAGATCATGAAACGAAGCGACAATCAGTATGTCATTATCCCCGGGACCCGGTACGAGTGAAACGGCGGTATAGTCCCGTGTATGCCTGTTCTTGGAGGAGACGGGATCGATCACCTTGTATATCGTGTCCGTTTTTGCATCGTGGTACCGCATCCGCCCCGGTGCCCGGACGTTCTCCGGTTCCGCAAATCCGGACAGATGCAGCGCCGGAAACATCTCCTCAAGAATCCCGAAACCGTGGTATTCGCCGAAATAAATGACATGCTGTCTCTTCAGGTCTTCCCATTCCAGATCATACGCCATTTTCCATCCGGTCTGTTTTGCATTGAGCGTAAACAAGGGTTCGATTTTCGACAGGCACAATAAATCGGAGACGGGAACCTGATCTTTGCTGGTACCGGGAAGTGCTTCCTGAATGGCCGGACTGCCGAAGACCAGGAGAACCGGCAGACCATCGTCCAGGAGCCCGGACCAGATGAGGCCGGAGCCATCGATTCGACCGCGGAAAACAGGGCCCTGTTTCAGAGAGGCATTCTCGATACCCATCCAGACGACCAGAACCGTGAGAACCGCAGTGGCCAAAATGAAAATCCGGGTCAGACCCGACACATATCCCTTCCGACAAATTTCCCTGTCCGGCCCGGTAACCGATTCGAAAACCACATGATACCGTCCCCTGGGAATGGTCAGCCTGACCTTTTCATGCTTTCCTTCCTCATGGTAGTATTCCTCGAGCCTTTTGCGGAGTTTGTAAATATGCACGCGCACGAGCGTGTCTTCGGACGGATCGAAAGAGGAATCCCTGCCCAGCACCTGGGTGGCGATTTCGATTTCGTTGGGTGATTTTTTATCCAGTGTGCACGCAACCAGATATGTCAGCAGTTTTTTATAGGTCTCACTCTTGGCAAAGAGCGGGCTTTCGAACAACTGCTTGAGGATCTGGTTTTGTGACTGTTTCTGAATCATTGGAGCGATGCTTTATACTTGTATTGAAGCTGAATTGTCTTGTGATGGGATGCCGTACCGTCCCCGGCCGATCCCGGGTGAATGGCGGTTTTTTTAATATAGATCGGAATTCGATGGATGTCAAGGTGTAAATCATGCCAGGACCGGCCGCACCGGCCCGCTGACGAACGGAGCGATCCCGCAGGAAGCGGGCGTTAACAAAAGGTGAATTCACATTGATTCACTTGTTTTTCCCGGACCGTATCATTATTCTGATATCCAGAGGACCAATGTAAACCAATGTTTGGAGCCGGCCATGCAAAAATGTATCGGTGTTGTCGTACCTGAACTGAAACACGCGTTCTTTGCCGCGGTCCTGGACGGCATTCAGAATGCCGCGTCCGAAGCGGGATATTTTGTCTGCGTATCCCAATCCAGAGAGGATGTCCTGCGGGAAAAACAGGAAATCGCCTCGCTCCTGTCCTTCGGCGTCAGCGGTCTGCTCGTTTCGATCGCCCAGAATACGAAGGATCCGGATCATTTTCAGCAGGTTCTCGACAAATCCGTGCCGCTCGTTTTTTTCGACCGGGTCTTCCATGATCTGAACGCCAGCCGCGTGGTGGTGGACGATCATGACGGCGCCTACAAGGCCACGGAACACCTGATCCTCTCCGGATATAAAAAGATCGCACATATCGCCGGCCCGCAGTACAATATCAATATGAAAAGAAGGTTCGAAGGATACAAGGCCGCACTGGCGGCCTATGATATGCCCTTCAGACAGGATCTGATCGTATTCGGCGCCCTGGACGAGGTTTCCGGCACAACGGGCATGCAGACGCTGCTCGGGCGTCCGGATCGTCCGGATGCCGTTTTCGCGGTCAACGATCCGGTGGCCATCGGCGCGCTGTTTCAGATCCGGAAAGCCGGCCTGCACATTCACGACGATGTCGCCCTGGTCGGTTTCAGCGACAATCCGGTTGCCGCGCTCATCGATCCGCCGTTGACCACCGTGGCCCAGCCCAGGTACGAGATCGGAAAAACCGCGGCCGAACTGCTGATCAGCCAGATCGGTCAGGGGCAGGGCACTTTTACACCTGTGGAAAAAGTACTGAAAACCCGGCTGATTATCAGACAGTCCAGTTAATCGGTCCGGAATAAAATCCATGTCAATCAAACGGAGCCAAACCATGAGAAACAATCATGTGACACGGACAGCCCTGACAATGTCAGGCATCATTATGATCAGCATTCTCTTCATAACCACCGTCCGGGCTCAGTTCGCCGATCTGCCGAACGGTTATCCGGCCTGGAACAACAATCCTGAAACGTTCCAGATCAACCGGGAACCCGCACATGTCACTTTCATTCCCTTTCAGGACGAAGCACAGGCGCTTTCCGGCGACAATGAAAAATCGCCTTATTACCTGTCCCTGAACGGGACCTGGAAATTCCGCCTGGTCAACACGCCTGCCGAGGCACCGCAGGGTTTCGAAAAACCCGGTGCGGACCTGTCCGGCTGGGGCGACATCACGGTACCGGGTTCATGGCAGACCCAGGGATACGGCAAGCCGATATACACCAACGCGACCTATCCTTGGACCGGGATTGAAAATCCGGATCCGCCGTTTGTTCCGGTCAAGTTCAATCCGGTGGGATCCTATCTGAGAACCTTCAACCTGCCCGAAGCCTGGAAAGGCCGTGAAATTTTTATCTCGTTTCAGGGCGTGGAATCGGCTTTTTATGTATGGGTGAACGGCAAGGAAGCCGGATACAGTGAGGACAGTTTTACACCGGCCGAGTTCAATATCACCTCGCTTGTGAAACCCGGGGAAAACAGCATTGCCGTTCAGGTAATCCGCTGGTCCGACGGTGCCTGGCTGGAGGATCAGGATTTCATCCGGCTGAGCGGCATTTTCAGGGATGTTTATGTTTTTTCGACGCCCGAAGTTCATATTCAGGATTTCTATTTCGTGACGGATCTGGATGAGACTTCCACGGACGCCGTGCTGTCCGTGGAAACCGATCTGACGGATGCATCCGCCGCAAATAAAAAGCACACCCTCACGGTATCCCTCTATGACAGGAATAACTCAGTCATCGTATCGGCCGCTTCGGATGTGAAATTCGACAAAGGCCGTGCGCATGTCCGTATGGAAATCCCCGTGACGAATCCCGAAAAATGGTCCGCCGAATTCCCGAATCTGTATACGGTGCTGTTGACGTTAAAAAATGCGGACAATCAGATCATCGAGGTCGCGCGCCACAGAACCGGTTTCCGGGAATTCAAAATCACGGACGGCATCATGCTCATCAACGGTCAGCCGATCATGTTCAAGGGGGTGAACAGACATGAAATACACCCCGACGTCGGGCGGGCGCTTACGCGGGACATCATGCTCGAAGACATTCTGCTCATGAAGCGGTTCAATATCAACGCGGTCCGTACCTGCCATTATCCGGATCATCCGGTCTGGTACGACCTGTGTGATGAATACGGCATCTATCTGATCGACGAGACGAATCTGGAGACGCACGGCCGCAGAAATGAAATTCCGCGGGATCTTCCCGAATGGCGAGACAACTGTGTGGACCGCATCCAGAGCATGATCGGACGGGACAAGAATCATCCGAGCGTGCTCATCTGGTCACTCGGCAACGAGGCCGGAAAAGGCGATAATTTCAGGGCAATGCGGGACTGGGCCCATGCCAATGAACCGACGCGCCCGGTTCACGACGAGCAGTACAACGACATTGCGGATATCGTGAGCTATATGTATGCGAGCGCCCGGACCGTCCGTAATCATGCGGATCCGGTCAAACCCCTCATTCTGTGCGAATACGCCCATGCCATGGGAAACAGCGTGGGAAACCTGTACGATTACTGGGATGCTTTTTACGAAAATCCGCGCGCACAGGGCGGATTCATCTGGGATTTCGCCGATCAGGCCCTGCGCCAGGGCAGCCATTTCGCATACGGCGGGGACTGGGGCGACGAACCGAATGACGGCAATTTCTGTGCAAACGGCATCGTCAGTGCGGACCGCACACTGCAGCCCGAGATCTGGGAGGTAAAAAAACAGTACCAGAACATTGTGGTGCACGCCGTGGATATTTTAAAAGGCGACCTGGAAATCGAGAACCGTTTTCTGTTCACCAATGTCAATGCCTTCGACAATGAATGGATTCTTTATGCCGACGATCAGAAAATCGCATCCGGTGCGATCGCGGACAAGGATGTACCGCCGCTGACGCGAAAATCCGTGCATATCGATTTCGACCTGCCCGATAAAAAACCCGGCACCGAATACTGGCTCGACGTGCATTTCAGCCTGCCCGCCGCCACGTCCTGGGCCGAAGCCGGACACGAAATCGCCTGGTCGCAGTTCAAGGTCCCGGCCACGGCACCCGCCGCGGCCGCAGCGGACATCAAAGCCATGCCCGAACTGAAGGTGCAGGACGGGAAAGACTTCTGCAGAATCACGGGAAAGGATTTCGAAATCCGTTTCGATAAAAAGAAAGGCACCCTGGATTCGTATTCCGTCCGGAAAGTGACGCTGTTCAGGGAAGGACCCGCACCCAATTTCTGGAGAGCACCCACGGACAACGACATCGGGTGCTGGCACATGGAAAAAGTCTCATCCACCTGGAAGCCTGCGGGATCCAGCCGTGTGCTGACCGGTTTCGATGTCGAAACCGTCTCGAAATGCGAAGTGAAGATTCGTACCGATTTTTCCATTCCTTCATCTGTCCCGTCCCGCTGGTCGGCCGTGTACACGGTATATGGAAGCGGCGACGTGATCATTGAAAATGAGTTTGTTCCGGGATCGGACAAACTGCCGCTTATTCCGGAAATCAGCCTGATCATGACGCTTCCGGGATCTTTCGAAAAAATTACCTGGTACGGCCGCGGACCCGAAGAAAATTACTGCGACCGGAAACAGGGCTACCGTGTGGGCGTTTATGAAGACAGCGTTCAGCGGTTCATGGTGCCTTATATCCGCCCGCAGGAAACCGGCAACCGGACAGATGTGCGATGGGCAACCCTGACGGATGCCCGGGGATTCGGGCTGATGGCCGCCGGAGATCCGCTGATGGAAATCAACGCACTGCATGCAACCCCGTGGGATCTCGACGGCCCGAGGCATCCGGACGAAGTGCAGCTGAGGCCGGACATCACGCTCAGGCTGATATACAGACAGACAGGGCTGGGCGGCAACAATTCCTGGAGCAAATCAGGCATGCCTTACGAGCAGTACCGCATCAAACCCGAAGGCCCGGTCCGTTTCACTTTCCGCCTGAGGCCCGTGCTGCCCGGTGATTCCCCCATGGACCTGAGCAAAACAGAATTCACGAAACTGACACGGCAAACCGGCGATTCCAGCCAACCTGTCGATTAAACCAATCTTGACCCAACAACCGGAGAACATTTCATGACCGACATTCATAAACTGGATTCGATTTTCAGGCAAATTTACGCAGATGACAAACATGTTGTCAATTACCAGATGCAGCGCTACGAAAGCCTGATGGAAAAGTACAAGGACATATTCGACGGCGAAGCGCTCCATTTTTTCAGCACCCCGGGAAGAACCGAAATCGGGGGTAATCATACGGATCACAATCATGGAAGGGTTCTGGCCGCCAGCATCAACCTGGATTCCGTCGCGGTCGCGGCTCCCAACAATTCGGACCTGATTGTCCTGGTATCCGAGAGATATGAGGAACCTTTCACCGTGGAACTGAATCAGCTCAACGTGGTAAAAAGCGAAAAGGAAACGACCAAGGCATTGATACGGGGAATCGCTGCAAGGCTGAAACAGCTGGGGTACAGGATCGGCGGATTTCATGCCTGCATGACCAGCGATGTGCTGCCGGGATCCGGTTTGAGCTCGTCTGCATCCGTGGAAATCCTGATCGCCACGATTTTCAATGCACTTTTTAATGAGGGCAAAATTCCGCCCGAAACACTGGCCGCACTCTGCCAGTATGCGGAAAATGTGTATTTCGGCAAGCCCTGCGGTCTCATGGATCAGATGACCTGTGCCGTAGGCGGCATGATTACGATCGACTTCAAGGATCCCGCCAGACCGGTCGTCAGAAAAGTCAGCGCGGATTTCAACAAACTGGACTTCAGTATGCTCGTGGTGAACACGGGCACCAATCACGCGGATCTCACGCATGATTATGCGGCCATACCCGAAGAAATGAAGGCTGTCGCAAAAACGTTCCAGGGCAGTGTGATGCGTGAAGTGTCCATGCAGGCATTTTTAAAGAGAATACCCCAATTGAGAATCGAATTGGGCGACCGTTCGGTGCTCAGGGGATTCCATTTTCTTCAGGAAAACGAACGTGTCCTTGACCAGGTAAAAGCGCTCGAAAACAGCGATTTTGTGACATTTGTGGACCTGATCAAAAAATCCGGTGATTCATCTTACAAGTATCTGCAGAATATTTACGCACCCCATTATGTTCAGGAACAGGGTGTGGCCGTGGCACTTGCACTGACTGAAATGTATATCGATAAAATCAAGGCAGGCGCATGCCGCGTCCACGGAGGCGGTTTCTCCGGTACCATTCTCGTATTCCTGCCCAAGAAAGCGATCCGGGGATATTTCAAGCAGATGGAAAGCGTGTTCGGAGAAAATTGTGTGATCGAACTGAAGATCCGGGAGCGGGGCACCCTGTATCTGAATCCGTTTATGTGAAAATATGTCTATTGGGTCGTTGGGTCGGAAAGTGAAACGGAGCCTCGGTGAGGAGGAGAAACCGGGAGAAAAACCAGGTTCTCTGCCAGCTTTATGCGGTCCACGATCCTTTTTTTTCTCCGTTTCTCATCTTCTCCGTCTCTCCGAAGCATTCACGGTCTGCGGTCAGCTGTCTGTGGTACTTCCAGTGGCAGGGTCGCAGGGCCTCATATACCCATAAACTCATTTACCCGTCTGTCCGTCCAGGCGGCCGGATATTGTTTTTCAGTTCCGCATCGAATTTCTCTGCCATGTCAGACAGGCGCCGGACCACGTCCGGATGCGACGCAGACACATCGGTTGTTTCACCGATATCCCGATCCAGATCGTACAGAGCCAGGGGCTGGTCCCTGTCCTCCGTGCTTCCCGGCGTTCCGTCCTTTCCGGGCTGAACCGGATGCGTATAGCTGTGGGCGAAGTGGAGTTTCCATGAACCGCTGCGCACCGCCTGAAGCTCATTGCCGCGGTAAAAATACAGCGCATCGTGCGGTGTTTTGGCTTCCGCACCGCCATACAGCAGACCACGGATATCCTTGCCGTCGATGACAGTGTCGGATAAAGCAGCTCCCGTAAGCGCGGCGATGGTGGGGAGAAAATCGATATTCGACGCCATTTCATGGCATATGCTCCCCGCCGGGATTTTCCCGGGCCAGCGCATGATGCACGGCACGCGCTGTCCCCCGTCGAATGTCGTCATTTTCCCTTCACGCAGAGGCAGTGCGGAGCCCGCATGATTGCCGTACCGGAGCCAGGGGCCGTTGTCCGAAGTAAAAATAACGAGCGTCTTTTTCTCCAGATCGAGCTGCTCCACCTTTTTTAAAATTTCACCCACGGACCAGTCGATTTCCATGATCACGTCCCCGTACAGCCCGCCGGTTTTTCCTTTGTATTTTTCAGATACGGCCAGGGGTATATGCGGCATGCTGTGCGGCACATAGAGGAAAAACGGCCGGCTCCTGTTTTTTTCGATGAACTGCAACGCCCTCTCCGTGTACCATGTTGTCAGCCGGGTCTGGTCCGGATCGGTCCCGACCGTTTCCTCGCCGTCGATCAGGGGCAGCGGCGGATACATATCGGGAATCATGTCGTTGCTGTAGGGCAGGCCGAAATATTCATCGAATCCGTGCCGCGTGGGAAGGAATTCGGGATGATGCCCCAGATGCCATTTACCGAAACAGGCCGTGGCATAACCCAGTGTTTTCAGCATCCCGGCAATCGTCGTCTCACTGCTGTTCAAACCTGTTTTGGACACTTCGGCTGTCCAGGAGGGACCTGAGGGACCGATGACATGCGGCAGGCCGACACGCGGCGCATAACACCCGGTCAGAAGCGATGCTCTGGACGGTGTACAGACCGAGCACCCCGCATAAAAATCCGTAAAGCGCATGCCTTCCGCGGCCATGCGGTCCAGATTGGGGGTGGAATAGCCCTTCGCACCGGTGCAGCCCGTATCCGCGTAACCCTGGTCATCCGTGAGGATGATGATGATATTCGGAAGGGGCTCCGGTCCGGAGCCCGGTTTTAAGCCGGATCCGGCCACAACGGCCGGAATTCCCGCGGCAAGCAGTGCGAGAAAATCACGGCGCGTAACCGGAGCCGGAGCAGAATTCTTTAATGTCTCCCCCAAAGCCTCACCCTTGCGGCCTTCCCCTTTTTGGCCGGTGTTTTATACCAGAATACCACCTTCTCGATCATCCGGTTTTTTCCGGGCAGGTCGATTATACGGGTCTCCCCGTTTTTCGGAATGAAACTGCGGATCTCCACATCCATCACATCACCGTTCATAAAATGCACCTTCATGTCCAGGACGTGGATGCCGGCCTTGTTGACGGCCAGTTTGATGGCCGTAAATGTGCCTTCCTTTTCGCCGACCAGTATGACGTCCCTGTCCACATTGTAATTGACCGTTCTCGCACCCAGTTTCTCCCAGTTGCCCGCCTGTACGGCTGCAATCATCATCACGAGTGTAACAACGATAAACCAGGTAAAAATATGACGTTTTCTCATCGTGATCCTCCTTGGTTCGATTCCTGGATAACTGATCAATTCGGGAATGATAAAAATTCAATCGATTCATAACAATATAAAGAATTATTCCAGCCGTTTCAACATCATATTACACCTCTTTTTCCGGGCAGCCGCTGCATCTTGAATAGATCCAGCTTGAAATCAGCGGAAATATCAGGGCAAAAACGACCGGCATCCAATGGACGGCCCTGAAATCCTGATCGATGAGCGCATGCCGGACAACGGTTAAAAAAGCGGATACTATCATGAATAGGGGTATAAAAACGGCATTGAAATGTTTCAAACGAACGGGTGCAGACCAGAAATAAAAAACCTGGACGGCAACGTAAGTGATGAGCATCAGGAGTGACATTCTTAGCCACAGAATTTTGGGAGTCAATAAACTCATCAGAAGGATCAGGCCGCAGCCGGCCAGTATGCATGTGATAAACCTGAACCCTGTTTTTTTCATTGTCGCTCCTGTTTAAATATCATTCATTTCCATGTCCGTATTTAAATCATCCGTGCATCGATGTCTTGATCTGCACCTGCAGACCGGCCGGATCCGGCATGATGATCCGCACGTCTCATTTCATCAGCAGCACCTTCTGAACCTGCATAAAATTTTCCGTCTGTATGCGGATAAAATACGTTCCCGTTGCGGCCCTGGCTCCGTTTTCATTCTTCCCGTTCCAATAGACATGATAACTTCCTGCCGGCTGATGTCCGTCATGAAGGATTTGAATCCGGCGCCCCCGCAGGTCAAATACGGCGATAATCACATCCGCATCTTCGGCCAGATGATAACCGATAAATGTGCTCGGATTGAACGGATTGGGATACGCATTCTCCATCTGCGTCTTCTCCGGCAATGCATCCATCGTGAAAGAAAGAGAAGCATGTGCCGCGATACCGCCGTCCCGTCTCACATCCGAAAGACGGTACATATAGGTCTTTCCGGGTTCCGCCCCGGTATCGCTGTAGCTGTATGCTGTGCGGGATGACGTATTCCCCTGTCCCTTGAGTTCATCGTGGGTCTTGTACGAGGCGATGGGAATCCAGTCTGCGTCCTGCTCCTGCCGTTCAAGAATATAACCCAGGTTGCCGACCTCACTCTCCGTGATCCATTCCAGAATGACCGTCCGGCCTGCACAGCGGGCGGAAAAACAGACCAGATCCACAGGCAGGCTTGCATCCTGTGAAGAAAGCGGCGCATCGGCAATGGTGCCTGAAAGCGTTCCATTGTCCAGAGTCAGACTGCTGTTCTGGACGATTATACCCCGGACGATTCCAGTGGCGCCTGCAGCGACATCCCCCGTGAGAAAATACGTCACTCCCCCGGTTGTAACCTGGTTTGAAAATCCTGTAAATGAAGCGGAAGCGCCATTCCCCGGATCGCCGGCAACCGTCGTACCGAGCTGGGTGTCGCTGCCGAAAACCGCATCCGGAGAGGACCACAATTTGAGATTACTCAGACCGGTCCGGACGCCGTCAAGCCGAACGGAAACGGCGGTCAGTGAGGATCCGGTAAAATCTCCAGCCAAATGGAAGCGTCCCAGCACCTGATCCGGGCTTCCCTGTATTATATCCGGAAGAAACGCGCTGCCATCCGTAAAAGTCACAGAGGCAGTGGCAACACCGAACACGGGTGTTCCCGTACCGTTCTGTATGGCCCAGCTGAGGACACTGAGCGGGGACGTATCCTCATGATGATCATTGGAGAAAAACAAAGCGGGCGATCCGGCCATGTCCGCATCGATGTCCCAGTATTTGGCACCACTCCCGAGATCGTTGTTGTAAATATAATAACTGCCGGAGGTATGCTGCCAGTACTGAAATTCATCATAAATTCCCTGGTGGATGTATGTGCCGTTTGCCCCCGGGGGATTGGTGATTCCCGTAACCGTCAGATTCTGAGGGGTGAAGCCCCGACCCTGAATGCTGAAGTCATAGGGATTTTCGTCACTGTCATTGTTGTCGATTGAAACGGTTGCGGTCCGGGTGCCCAATCCGGACGGATCGAACGTGATTTCAAAGGTCGTACTCGCTCCGGAAGCAAGAGACGCTGAGGGAATGACGGTCACCGTGAAATCCGATTCATTTGTTCCGGTCACCGACACATAGGGTGAGGATCCCGTCAGGTTCAGCGTGGCCAGCCCGCTGTTTTGAATTGAAAAGGTTCTGGCGCGGGTTCCGGACGACACATCGAGCGATCCGAATTCCGTGTGGTCGCTGAAATCCGGGGAGCCGTCTCCGTCATTGATGACCTTGCCGTTTCCGAACAGGATGATTTCAGGAACAGGAGTGGCCTCGGCTACGGACGGTGTGCCCGTTCCGCTATTGGCGGTCCAATTTGTCACAAGTACAGGATTCGGATCTTCGATATGATCGTTGGAAAAAAAATAGCTCGAACCGTCGTCCGTATCATTGTCGATATTCCAGTAGCGTGTATTGTTGGTCCACTCGTCATTGTACAGGTAATAGCTGCTGGTTTCATGCTTCCAGTATTCATACTCCCAGATGTCGCCCTGATGCGTGTATAATCCATTGGCGTCCGCCGGTGTCGCAATGCCCGATACGACCAGATTCCTCGCATAGTAACCCCTTCCCTGAATGCTGAAGGTATAGGGATTTTCATCACTGTCGTCATTGGCAATGGAGACTGTCGCGTCCCTGGCGCCTGAACCGGATGGATCGAACGTGATCTCAAAGGTGGTGCTTCCGGTCGAAGCCACCGGGGTCGAAGGAGCTGCCGTGACTGCAAAGTCTCCGGCATGGGTGCCGCTGAGGGCCACGTAGGGAGAACTTCCTGTCAGGGTCAATGCACCGGCTCCTGTATTCAGAATCGTGAATGTGCGTGTCCGGGTGCCGGAAACGACACTCACGGATCCAAACTGCGTATGGTCATAAATCGACGTCAGGTTGTCTCCGCTGGTAATGGTCTGTCCGTTGCCCTGAACCGCAATCTCGGGAGCCGTTACATATTCAACCACACTGGCTGAACCTGCTCCGTTCAGCGGACTCCATGTCTCATCCAGGGGAGAGTCATCCGTGGGACTGCCGCTGTAAAACAGCATATCGTTGTCGTCGGAATAATCCGTATCGATATTCCAGTACCTGGATCCGTTCCAATCATCATTATAGATATAAAAATTCTCGGTTTCATGTTTCCAGTGATTGTATCCGAACATTGTGCCCGGCTGCTGAATATAAACGCCGTTTGCTTCGGAAGGATTTGTGATGCCTGATACGAAAACATCCATCGCATCCAGGATATGTGGAGACAGACAAACCATAAACAGGATGATACACAAAGCAGGTTTACGCATATCATGTTCCTTTCATAATCTCGTTTCAGGCTCCCCGGGACCGGTTCGTCCGGCCATTTCCGCGATTGAACGGCTGAGACACTCCATGTTTCCGTTTACCTGTCAGTGATATTCAAAATTCGACCGTTTCAATACAGCGGGCTCGTCCTGAACGGCGACGCCGGCAATCCTTCCTGATTGATCAGGTTGGCCCCCTGCGGATTGTTCGCCCAGGCATATCTGGCAGCCACCGGGTCGGCGACCCGATCGCTCCAGAGCACGACCTGATTCTTCCTGATCTCCGTTTTTGCCGGGAAGAATTGGTTGTCTTTCCCGCATATTTCAAATCCGTCCGGTGTCCCTCCGTTTTGGACGGCAAGACCGCTACCCGTGTTCGAAAAAGCCAGGATAATTTTATGATCCACGATTTTCATGGACCGGTACAGCGGTCCCGGACAGACGATATGCTTTTCTCCGTAGGCCGCTTTTTGCGCGGCCAGCGCCAGGCGGTATCCCACATCCCTCTTGTTCACGGGATGAATGTCGTTGTATTCACCGATATCGATGGTGACGGCCATGCCCGTGTTCGGTATGCACAGGGCCTTCAGCTGGCTCTCGCGGAAAATTGCCCAGTCGTAACACGTGGTCTGATTGTTCACCTCCACGAAATTCGGAAGCTGAACGAAGAGAAACGGAAAATCGCCCTGTCCCCAGTTCTTTCTCCAATCCCCGATGAGGAGCTTGAAAAGATCGTAATGCTCGAAAGCCCTCGATGTATTGGATTCGCCCTGATACCAGATCACGCCCCTGATCCGGAAATTGAGCAGTGGCGCAAGCATGCCGTTGAAGAGGCCAGTGGGGATTTTCCCCGTAAACAGCCCGTCTTCCAGCGGTTCCGCAAAGGCACCCGGCCTGTATCTCCAGTCGCCCGTCAGATCGATACGCGTTTCCCTATATAACAATTCATATGTTTTTCCCGGTACGAAACCGCCGTGACGCCGCTGGTTGATCACACGGATCACGATGGTGTTTTCACCTGCTTTCAGCAGATCCCCGGACAAGGGATAGGTCCTCTGCGCATACTGGGATCCGGTAGCTCCGGCAAAACAGCCGTTGATGAAAACGGAATCCGAGTCCACGATGCGTCCCAGTCTCAATACGGCCGGTTTCCCGGCCATGCCCGGCGGAACCCAAATCGTTTTCCTGAACCAGACCGCACCGTTGACCGGGCCGAGTTCCGTATCCGCCCAGTATCCGGGCAGCGGCATTGTTTTCCAGCCGGAAGTATCATGCCCCGAATTCCGCCAGGACCCGGAAGGATCCCGGTATCCCTCATCGCTCCCGTTCAGATTCCGGAACCACTCGCGGATTCTTTCATTATCCAGTCTGTTGATTCTATCGAGGGTTCCCGGCTTTTTGAACCGCTGAGCGGTTTCGTAATAATCCGGAAACGATTGAATCGATTCCTCACTGATCCACGCTTCGGCCGAAGATCCGCCCAGGGATGCGTTGATGAGCCCGACGGGCACGTGATAGGCCTCATACAGCTTTTTCGCAAAGAAGTACCCCACGGCCGTGAAACGGCGGACATTTTCCGGATTCGCGCTCTGCCAGGCTCCCGATTTCACATCCTCCGCACGCCCGTTAAAATTCGCTTCCCAGGGCACCAGGAACTGGCGGATCAACGGATTTTCCGAATGATCGATCTCATCCTGATAGATACCGAGCCATCCCAGGGCCATCTGCATATTGGACTGTCCGGAACACACCCACACATCTCCGATCACGATATCGTGAATCGTGATTGAATTCCCGGCCTCGATCCGCATGTTATATGGACCGCCGGCGTCCATGGGAGGGAGCATGACCTCCCATTCACCGCCCGCATCTGCAGTGGCCGGGCAGGCCGAATTCATGAAATGAACCGTGATTTTCTCGCCTTCCGCGGCCCAGCCCCAGATCCGGACCGGCGCGTCACGCTGCAGCACCATGCCATCGCTGACCAATTTCGGAAGACGGATATCTGCAGACGCCGGTATGGCCATGATAAAAATAAGGCTGAGAACAAGCCCGGCCGTTCCTGTTTTTCTCATGCCGATTCACCTTTCTTTGGGAAGAGGTTGACCATCAATAATATAATCGAACGAAACAGTTATTTCCCTTCCTGACGAGAGCACCTTCACTGACAGCGCCGGGATACACCCGGCAAACCAGCCGGATCTTCACCGGTTAACGGCAAGTCATCAGTTCCGGGTGCTTCAGCGCTTCCTCCACGATGGGACCCGTTCGTATCAATCCCAGTGCAAAACCGCTGCCCCTGACCACGAGCAGATTGTCATTGAAGTTTACATCATATTGGTGAAGCACGGCTTCATCGAGACCGAAGCTTCCCTGGGCATCGATTTCTGTCCAGGCATAGGACCGTTTCCCGATACGTACGGTCCCGCCTGGCAGCGGTTTGAATTGGATCAGATCCTGATTCCGGGCCATCTGAGTGTAAATCGGGCTGTGCCGGATCAGGTCCGGTTTCGTGATCGCAAATCCCTTCGAGGTCCGGCTGCCGTTGATGATGAAAATTTTATCCCCCGCATTGAATCCATATTCTTTCAATGCTTCTTCCGGGATGCGGATGCGGCCTGAACCGGAAACATGTGACCAGGCGAAAACATATTTTCCGCCTTTAACGAGCTGCGGCATGATTGTTTATCCTTTCCGTTAACCGGGATTCTCGATCCGGGTCCCAGGATTTGTTCAGCAGTTGTTCGCTCAATTAGATTAACCGCTTAATTTAAGGAATATCAGATTTTTAAATGTGTTATCAGGAATGATGATCCGTCCGGTTATGGTGGGGTACAGTAGTTTCGGACGATGGATCATGGACGCAGACCAGTACAGTCACTCCTTCAGTTCCCTGGCGCCGCTGCGCATCAGCAGTTTGATCAGTGCCAGCTTTCGGCCTTCCTGGGCGATTTTAATCGCGTTCAGTTTGTGAACAGTCGATCCGAACACCGGTGTTTCATAGTTCACATCGATGCCGCGCCGGATCAGGACCTCGGCGGTCTCCAGATGGTCGTTGTGCACGGCCAGCATCAGGGCATTCAGCCCGGACCGGTTGACATCCCCGATATCGGCACCCTTCTCGAGCAGAAAGTCCACGATACGGGCATACCCGTTCAGGCTCGCCAGTAAAAGCGGTGTGAATCCCTGGCTGTCCTTGCGTTTCAGGTCGGCTCCGCGCAGCACGGCTTCTTTCACACCTTCCAGATCGCCGGTGAGCACACTGTCCTTCAGCGGGTCCTTTCCTGTTTTCACTTCTTCCCAGTATTTGACGCACCTGGGTTCCACATCGATCATCTCGAATCCGTAACCGAATGCGCAGTAGACATCCGAACGAAGCATGCCCAGATACATAGAAACCGTGTTGTACTCCAGCCTCGCATGGATCATGATCGAAATCTCAGCCAGGGTGTTTTCCTGCCATTCCAGTTCTGCGGGTTTTTCGGTAATGACATGAATGGGATTCAGAGACAGCAGATTTTCATAGACCTTTTTCAGCACCCAGTCTTCGGATCCCAGAACCACACCGTTCCCCCAGCTCGAAAAATCCTCCTGTCCCTTTTTATACGCTTCGATGGTGCCATAGCGCATACGGGATTCCCGGATGGCCCCGAGAATGTACTTTTTAAATTTCTGATAGGTGCTGGATTGTATCTCCAGCATCTGCACACGTGTTGCGATTTGCTCTTCTTCACTTTCCGTGTCATCGAAAAATGTGAGGCCCTGCCTTTCAACCGGATCGAAGGTGCTGATCAGCCGGACCATTTCCGCCTGATCTTTTCCGCATGATCTGGCGTGATCCGTCACACTTTTACCGGCGGCATGAGCGGCCCTGCTGGCCCCTGCAACAAGGAGAAAATGTGCGTTTTTGACCAGGCCCGCCTGAACCGCTTTGATCAGTGCGGTCATGCCGCCGTTTCCTGGTGTGTTCACGTTCGCACCGTGAAGGACCAGGGTTTTCAGTACGGCAAGATCGCCCGCAGCAGCCCATACGACGAGCGGATCCCCGAACACTCTGGCATTGGAACGCACACCCTGCGTCAGGAGCTTGTTGACCCGCTCGACATGCGCGGATTCAATGGCTTCGGCCATTTTATATGTTTTGAAAAACAAGCCCAGAAAAGCGATGATCATCCTGCGCATTCGGGTAACTCCATGTCATTTCGATTTAATGATGCTGATCACCCACAACAACAGCATGGCACCCACAACGGCTGTAATGATCGATCCGATCAGCGAGTACGTGGCGATCCCAAGAACGCCGAAAATCCAGCCGCCGATTACGGCGCCCACACAGCCGATAATCAGGTTGCCCGCAAGCCCGAATCCCCTGCCCTTCATGATTTTACCGGCGAGCCATCCGGCGAGCAAACCGATAGCCAAAAACAGTAAAATATCCTGCATATCTCTCCTCCGTTTCCGTGAACAGGTTCCCTTCAAAACATACGTTGCATTTTTGACAAAATCAACAAAAAAGCCGGTTCAATGAACCGGCCCGCGGGAATAACTGAAGGGATGTGCTGATATTCGTAACCGACGGCAGAGCACTTGAGACACGGTGAAACGGAGCTTCAGAGAAACGGGGAAACGGAGAAGAGTACCCCATTTTAAATCTCCGTTTCTCCGGTTCTCCTTCACTCCGTTTCACGCCCCACCCCGGCAACTTCTATAATCTTACTGCTTGAGTCCTCTCTTCTCCAGAAGCGCATCGATTTTGGGCTCCGTGCCCCGGAATCGCGTGTAAAGCACCATGGGATCGGTCGTACCGCCTGCTTCAAGAATGTTTTTACGGAATGCAGCGGCAAGCTGCTGATTGTACAGACTCGTTTCCCTGAACGCCTGGAAGGCATCCGCATCGAGCACTTCGGCCCATATGTAGCTGTAATATCCGGCCGAATAGCCCCACGGGAAGGCATGATTGAAGTAGGTGCTTCTGTAACGAGATACGATTTCCGGGATCAGCCCGATCCGGTCCATGGATGCTTCTTCAAAGGCAGACACATCCTGTTCCGTGGTATCGGTCAGCGTGTGCCAGTCCATGTCCAGATACGAGGCGGCCAGATATTCGACTGTTACGAAACCCTGATTGAAAAGACCGGCGTTTTTAATTTTTGCAATGAGTTCATCGGGCATAGGCTCACCGGTTTCATAATGACGGGCATAGGATTTCAGCACCTCGGGTTCTCCGGCCCAGTTCTCCATGATCTGAGAGGGCAGTTCCACGAAATCCCTCGGCACATTGGTACCAGAAAGTGACGGATAGGTGCACTGGCTCAGCAGCCCGTGCAGGGCATGCCCGAATTCATGAAACAGGGTCTCCACTTCCTCGTAACTGAGCAGCGCCGGCTTGTCCTTCGTGGGCTTGGAGAAATTGCCCACATTGACAATGACCGGCCGCATATTTTTTCCTTTCCTGATCATCTGTTCCTGATAATTACTCATCCAGGCGCCGCCCCGCTTGCTTTCCCGAGGGAAATAATCCGTATACAGAATGCCGATGAGTGATCCATCCGCATCGATCACCTCGAATGTTTCCACATCCTCATGATAGACAGGCAGGTCCGTCCGTTTTTCAAACTGAAGGCCCCACAGCAGGCCGGCCACATCAAACGCACCCTGACGCACGTTTTCAAGCTGAAAATACGGCCGCAGCATTTCCTCATCCAGATCGTACCTGGCCTTTTTCACTTTTTCCGCATAATACCACCAGTCCCAGGGCTGCAACCTGAATCCGCCGCCCTCTTCATCGATCATGGCCTGCATCGCCGCCGCCTCGTCCTTGGCCCGGGCCAGAGCCGGTGTCCAGAGCTGATTGAGCAGCTGATATACGTTTTCAGGCACTTTGGCCATGTTCTCCTCGAGAACAAAATGGGCATGTGTTTTATATCCCAGCAGATTGGACCTTTGCACGCGAAGGACAGCCATGCGCGACAGGTTTTTCTTGTTGTCCAGCTCGTCGTTGTGATCACCCTTCATGATATACGCCTTGAACATCTGTTCCCGGAGATCCCGTTTTTCGGAATACTGAAGAAAGGGAATGAGGCTGGGTTTGTGAATGGTAAACACCCACTTCCCGGTATGGCCCCGCTCGTCGGCGGCATCCCTGGCTGCGGCGATCACCGCATCGGGCAGGCCGGACAGATCGGCCTCGTCATCGATCACCAGCTCATACTTGTTGGTTTCTTTGAGCACATTCTCTCCAAAGCGCACGGAAAGCAGGGACAGTTCTTCGTTGATTTTCCTCAATAAAGCCTTGTCCGCTTCGTTCAGATTGGCCCCATTGCGCACGAACATCTTGTTGGTTTCTTCCAGAAGTTTTGCCTGCTCCGGTGTCAGATCGAGACGATCCCTTCCTTCCCACACCTTTTGAATCCGGCTGAACAGCTTTTCGTTGAGCAGGATATCATCCCGATGCGCGGCCAGTACCGGAGCCATTTCCCTGGATACGGCCTGCAGTTCGTCACTGGTCATGGCACTGCACATGTTGTCGAAGACGCGCTCCACACGCGACAGGGCCTCGTTGCTGAACTCGAGAGCCTCGATGGTATTTTCAAACGTCGGCTCCTTGGAGTTTTTGACAATTTTATCGATGGCCTTTTTCTGAATTTCCATTCCCCTGATCAGGGCGGGCTTGTAATGTTCGATCCTGATGTCCTGAAAGGGAGGGGTATTGAACGGGGTTTTCCATTCTTTGTCGAATGGATTGGATCCGGATTCGGCCCGGAAAGGTGCGAGTAAGACAATCAAAGACAGAACGATCAATACTTTCATAAAAATCTCCTCAATTAAATACGATAAATTGCACTTTTTCATCATTTAATACGTGATTTTAACAGTGTTTGTTCCTGAGAATACAGCCGGACTGACGTCAGTGTGCGGTCGGAATGTTCAGCGGGGCAGCATCGAGGGCGATCACCTGAACCGGGACCGCACCGGAATCCGATGCGGATAAAGACCATCCGGCCGCCCCTGCTTCGATTATCCGGTAATTCCCTCCGGCCGTTTCGTTCCGCTCTTTCAGATAATCCAGAAACTGCCGCCTGTACGGCAGGGACCAGTAATGCATGGGAATGATGCGCGCGGGCCGAAGCAGACGGACAAAGGCCTCCGCCTCCGGAATAAAGGGATGCACGCCTTCGATGGTCATGAGGAGGAGGTCGAACGGTTCAGGAAAACATGCGCATATATGTCCGGCCTGAACTGAATCGCCCACGCTCATGATATTGGCCTGTGCGTCCGCGAGGTGGCAGATTCTCAGACCCTTGTACAGAAAAATGAAACTGGTGTTGCTTTCAACATTCACATCATTCTCGCTGGTCCGGACGGAACGGATGGACAGCCCGTCGAGTTCCAGTGTGTCCGTCCCCTCGAGAACGAAACGGATGCCTTCGGGAATGCGGCTTTCCAGATAATGATCCTGATGCCTGTGCGAGATGCAGAGAACGTCGGGCACGAAATCCCCGATACTGTAAATGGGACCCGGCAGCCCGTAACTGTTCGGTGCGCCGTAATCCGTGAGCACGGAAATCCCGTTGCCGAATTGCAGGACGAAACAGGAATGCCCGAGATAATGAATGTTCACATCCGCTGCGGTCAGCACCGCCCTTACAAGAAGAATGCAAATAATCATGAACCGATAAAAACCCTTTTTATTCCGGTGTTGTTTCTTCATGAATTCCTCCTGTGTGCAGGCGTCATGCCTGAACGGATTCGCTGTTACCGTATGATCATAATTTTCTGTCTGGCGGAGCGGCCGTTTACGCGCATCTCTAAAATGTAAACACCAGAGGCCATGGCCGGGGCATCGATGTCAAACGTCCGCTCTCCTGCATCCTGGATTCCGTTCCACAGTGACACCGCTTCCCTGCCGAGCATGTCGACCATTCTGATCCGGACCCGGCTTTGATCGGAAAGCGTGTAACGGATCGCGGATTGCCGCCGGAACGGATTGGGACTGGCCGGATTCCAGTTAAATCCGGATTCACCGGAATCCTCTTCGACGTCTTTTGCACTCCATTCAAAAAAATTCAGATTGAAAGGACCTGCGTCAAAAAACAGCTTGAGCACATGCCTCCCCTTCGGGAGAGCGACATCGCCGGCAGTCACGACCGCCCAGTTCTGCCATCCTCCCGTATTCGGAACCGCGATAACCGGACCGGCCGGAACGTCATCCATCTCGATGTGAAACCGTCCCGTTTCCGAAGCCGAAGCGATCCTGAATTTCACATCGTAGGTACCGGAATAACGTACGTTCACGGTATACGTGAGCCATTCCCCGTTTTCGATCCAGCCCACATTGGTGCCATTCGTGAGACCGGTATCGTGACAGGTTTCCAGATCGACGCCATCGTTACGGAACACCCAGCCGTTGTTCCATGCGGTATACGTGCCGGAAGAAACCTGATAATTGGCAGATTCCGTATCATAATAGGCCCTTCCCGCATGCCCCATATCATACTCGGAGGCGAAGATCATGCCCGGTATCACATGGTCGCTCCAGGGCCTGGTCTCATCGGTCCGGGTCTGACGTATCATGGCGTCGATCACACCCTTCTGAAACACGCAGTTCCCGTACCGGATATTCCCGAGAAGATCCCACAGGACATCCTCCGCATAACCGGCTCCGGGTTTGGCTGTTTTTCCGGCCCAGTAATCCAGAAGCGCCTGATATCCGTCCGGTTTTCTCACGGACAGCGGACCGGCTATGGAATCGATTTTTTTCAGCGGCCACCATGCCCAGCCGATATCATGGTCCTCCAGCAGCGTGATGGCATCGGTAAACCAGGCATTGGAATTTTCGCCGGCCTCGCCGCACCAGACCGGAATCTGAACCGTGTTCCTTATGTTCAGCATCCACTGGATAGCTGCGCGGTCGTTGCTGTTCCAGTACTTGTGAAAGCTGTACACCATGTTGTTATCCCAGGGAGGCGTCAGACCCGTGAAATCATTGGCGAACCAGTTGCCCTCGATAATGATCATATGATTCCGGTCGGCCTCGCGGATGGCCTGCGTGATTTCCACATATAATTGCCTGAGAAGCGTATTGTTGGGCAGGTTCCAGTTGGTTTCGTTGATGAGATCGTATCCGCCGACCCATGGCTCATCTGCGTACCGCTCCGCGAGTTTTTTCCACAGGGCGACGGTTTTTGCACGGTTTCCTTCACTTTCCCAGAGAGACGGTTTAGAAGAATCGTAATCCGATATGGCCGCATCCTTTCCCTGCCCGCCGGGCGCCGCATGCAGGTCCAGAATCAAGTATAATCCGTTTTTCCCGCACCAGGACAGAAGATTGTCCGTCAATTGAAAACCGGTTTCGATCCAGGTATTCTGCCCCTGCACGGGTTCCTGTTCGATTGGCAGTGTAAACAGATTGTAGTGAAGCGGCAGGCGTATACTGTTGAAACCCCAGGCTGCGATCGAATCGATGTCGGTTTCCGTACAGAAGTTATCCAGCCACGTATCGTAAAAGGCTGCGGCTTTCTCCTGCCCGATCACATCCGCTATTTTCGCCCGGATTTCATGCTGTGTGGGAGCGAAATCCGCGGTCCCGAGCATGTAGCCTTCCTGCAGCATCCAGCCGCCGATGCCAAGGCCCCTGAGCAGGACTGCGCCGTCATCGTCTATAATTTTGCTGTTTTCTGTCCTCAGAAATCCGCGGGCGGATATCGTTCCCTGAATACAGAGAATACAGAGGATGACAAACAGTTTTTTCATGGGAGCCCATCCTTTCTGAACGGATCTGAACCACTGCCAGGCCCTGACGGCCGGAACAGCCGGCCGGATCACATTCTTGCTCCGAAAATCCGTGTGCCGATACGGACCTGGTTCGCGCCCTCCTCTACGGCCACACGGTAAGATCCTGTCATACCCATGGACAGAATATCCATGGACACATTCGGAATGTTCAGCTTTTTCATTGCCTCGCAGCAGCGCCTGGTCTCGACAAAATAGGGGCGGACCGTATCCGCATCGTCCGTGTACGGACCCATGGTCATCAGGCCCGAAACGTGCAGCCCGGGCATCTGTGAAATCTGCCGGATCAGTTCTTCGGCCTGTTCGGGGAACACGCCGAATTTCTGCGGTTCGCGCCCGCTGTTGATTTCGATGAGCACCCGCATGGTTTTTCCGATCGCGATGCAGCGTCCGCTGATTTCCTCCGCCAGACGCAGGCTGTCCACGGTTTCGATCATGTCGAAAATTTCCACGGCCCTGCGGACCTTGTTGCGCTGCAGATGCCCGATAAAATGAAGCCGGGCCCGCCGGCCGAGCGCATCGAATACGGCCCGGCCCTCCTGTACGTAATTTTCTCCGATCACGTTCACACCCGCTTCCACGGCCTCCAGGACCTCCTCAGGCGACCGTGTCTTGGCCGCTGCGACCAGGGTCACATGGGGAGGCAGTTCGGACAGCAGCTGTTTTACATTTTCGGTGATGGTTCCCATGGCATTCCGGTTCCTCTTTTGAATGGCCGTTACTGTTTCCGCCACACCGGGCCGCAAGTCTCCTCAGGAGGCGGGCGGTTTCCGTGCACTCAGGGTTTCGACTTCCTGAAAAACCCTGAGCAGATTTTCACCCCAGATTTTTGCGATATCCTCTTCCGAATATCCGCGCTTCACAAGTTCCGCCGTGATGTTCGGAAAACCCGCAATGTCCATGCAGCCCCGGATCTGCGCACCGCCGTCCAGATCCGAACCGATTCCCACATGGTCGATGCCGCCCACCCTGACCGCATGATCGATATGATTCACCAGATCGGTCACATCGGCCAGATCCCCCGGATATTTTTCGTCGATCTCCAGCCAGTGTCTCATATAATCGAGACGCTCATCCTGCGTTCTAAGGCCGTAATAGCTGCCTTGGGACTTCTGCATCACCTGTTCCGCGGAATCGGCCGGTGCATTCGCCGCCAGTGCCTTGAGATAGAAGGAACAAAGATTGATCTGGATGACACCGCCTTTGGCCGCCAGATCCGCAATCATGGCATCGGTCAGGTTGCGCGGATTGTCGTAAAGTGCCCTGCAGCACGAATGCGAGGCGATCACGGGCGCGCTGCTGAGCCGCAGCACGTCATCAAACGCTTCGTCCGAAATATGGGATACATCGATCATGATACCAAGCCGGTTCATCTCACCGATCACCTGTTCGCCGAAAGGACTCACGCCGTCCCATTCGGGGCCCGACGGGTCAGTGGAGGAATCGCAGATATCGTTGTTGCGGGAATGACACAGGGTAATGTAGCGGATGCCGCGCTTAAAATAGGTTTCGATCATGTCAAGATCGCGTCCCACGGGATATCCGTTTTCCATGCCCATCAATATGGCGCATTTCCCCGTTCCGCAAATGCGCCGCACATCATTGACAGACAATGCGAATTCCAGGTCCTGCGCATGGGCCGCAATGGCTTTAAAAACTGCCTGCTGAAGACGGTCCGCCATGTTCCTGGCATCGAGATACCCCGCCCTGTCCCTTGCAGCCTGGCTGACAAATACCGCGAAAAACAACGCATCGGCGCCGCCCTGTTTTATCCGGGGCGGATCGACCCTGCTTTTCATGATCGTTTCTCCATGACCGGCCGAATCAGGATCCCATGCCCCGCCAAGCAGAAACATGGGTGTGTCGAGGTGGGAATCGAGCACCAGCACCCTGTCATGAAGCGGCTGCTCCGGCCCGGATATTTGATGATCCGCCTCCCTGCTTCGGATGCAATGCATGGTGATGGATAAAATCAGAAGCAGGATTCCCGTGATCCGGTATTTTTTCATCGATCCGTTCCTTATTGTCCGTTTGAAATTTAACATAGCAATACGGAAACCCATTGTCAAGCCGAATCCGTCGAAGGCACGGCCCGGATTACTGCCTTGACTTTTATCCGTGTATCATTTAATTTGTTCACACCGGCCGGCAAACGGAAAACCGGTCCGGGTGAAGCAGACCAACCAAAATGACGAAAGGGATTTCATTGGGGCAGCCGGGCAAAGTCATCGCGAAGGTCCTCCCTGTCCCGGGAGAAAACCCGTCCCGTTCCGCCTGGTTGTGGATCATCCTCTTACTCAGCCTGCTCATCAACCTTTGCGGAATCAACTGGGGGCTTCCAAGCTTCCGTGGATGGGCGCCGGATGAACTGACTCCCTCCTTGGTCATGCACGGCATCGGCCAGCGGTTTTCAAACGGCTGGCACGGTTTTTATCCGCCCTTTCATTATTATCTGCTCTCGGCCTGCGCCCTGCCCTTTTACGGATTGCATACATTGCACCTGATCGATATTCACGACTTCAGAATCCATGTGTTTTTGTTTTTAACGGGACGCCTGCTGAGCGTGATCATGGCTGCAGGTACCATATATCTGATCTACCGATGCGGACTGGAACTGTTCGACCGTATGACGGCCCGTATCGCCGCACTGATCTACGCACTCATACCCCCCTTCGTGTATTACGCAAAAACAACGAACCTGGATGTGCCCTATGTCTTCTGGTTCGTCCTGTCTCTATATTTTTATATCCGTATACTAAAGCAACACCGGACGGTGGATTATACAGCCTTTACCCTGACAGCCGTTCTGGCCGTGTGCACCAAGGACCAGGCGGTCGGACTCTACGCTCTGGCACCGGTCCCTGTGATCATTACACGAGTTCGTACCATTCAGGACCGTGGATTTCTCGTCCGGATTCTGAAATCCTGCTTCAACCGGCAGACGGCGATTTCACTGACCGCCGCATGCGTTTTATTTTTCATGGTGTATAATGTGCCGTTCAATCATGACGGCATGATCCGTCACTTCAGGCTGATCACCGGGCCCTCAATCGATGTGTACCGTCTGTTCGCTCCGACATTTTCCGGTCATGTTTCCATGGCATTTCAGGGAATCAAACATATTATCTTTATGCTGGGGTGGCCCGTTTTCATCGCTTTTATCGCGGGAAGCCTGCACGAATTCCTGAGAAAAAAGAAGCATGCCTTGCTCAGTTGGCTGTGGATCTTTCCCGTTTCCTATTATCTGACATTTATCTGCCGTATCGGGTATCATTATGTCCGTTTTTTCCTGCCCGTGGCCGTGATCCTTGTGTTCTATGCTGCATACGGTATCCGTATATTCCTCGTCCCTGAACCGCAGGCGCGTTTGAAGATCCTGCGTTATAGTATCATGGCAGCGGTTTTCTGCTATGCGATGCTGTATGCCGTTTCCGTGGATATGCTCATGATCGGGGATGCACGGTACGATGCCGAACGCTGGCTGAAAACCCGGGTCAGGCCGGATGAACGGATTGTACTGACCGGATGGATGGAGTATCTGCCGCGGAACAGGGACCTGAATGCCGAATACCTGAGGGATCCCGGTCCCGGAATTCTGCTTGAGAAACAACCCGAGTATCTTGTGTTGAATGCCGATTTCTGCAAATGCGACAGTATAAGAGGAGGACTGACCGACGGTTCCCTGGGATACACGCGCGTGGCCGTAATCCGCAATATGCCGTTTCCCTCACGCATGCTCGTTCACGATATTTACCGGAACGGACGAAGAAACATTTTTACGAATCTGGATAAAATCAATCCGGTGATTCATGTTTACGCCAGAAATACCGGCCCGTGACGGGCCGGCTCGTTGCGTATGTCCGCCGGATCATACCGGTTTCCCCCGTTTGGCCTGTATTTCACGTTTGACAAGATCGAGTTCCATTTTCCGAATGCGTTCGGCTGCCGGAGTGATTTCCACCAGTTCATTCTCTGCGATAAATTCGATGGCCTGATCGAGGGACAGCGGCCTGGGCGGCCGGAGCGTCACCGTGGCTTCAGCCGTTGAACTGCGCATATTGGTCAGTTTCTTTTCCTTGGTGATATTGATATTCAGGTCCCCGTCACGGTTCCGCTCACCCACCACCATGCCGCCGTACACATCCGTGCCCGGCGAAACGAACAACTCGCCCCTGTCGACCATGGACAGGCACGCATACGAAGAAACCTTGCCCGCGCGATCCGCAACAAGGGCGCCTGTCATACGCTGCGGAATGGGACCGAACCAGGGCTGATATCCCTCGAGAATGCTGTGCATGACACCGGATCCCTTGGTATCCGTGAGAAACTGCGTTCTGAAACCGATGAGGCCGCGGGACGGGATGACGAATTCGAGATCCGCCCGGCCGGCACCTGCCGTATTCATATGCACCAGTCTGCCTTTGCGCCTGGACAGTTTCTCCGTCATGATGCCGATGAATTCCTCCGGAATATCCACGTACACATGTTCGACCGGTTCAAGTATGCGGCCGTCTTCTTCATGCGTGATGACCCGGGGTTTGGAAACCATGAATTCATACCCCTCTCTTCTCATGGTTTCGATCAGCACGGCGAGCTGAAGCTCTCCGCGCCCGCATACTTCGAAAGCGTCGGCCCTGTCCGTGGCCCTCACCTGTATCGCCACGTTTCCCTTCACCTCACGGTCCAGCCGCTCCTTGAGGTGGCGGCTGGTCAGGTATTTCCCCTCGCGTCCGGCAAAAGGACCGTTGTTGACATAGAAGACCATGGAGACCGTGGGTTCGTCCACCTTGATCCTGGGCAGCGGGACCGGATCTTCATTGTCCGAGATCGTATCACCGATGGCGATTTCTCCGATGCCGGCCAATGCAATGATGTCACCGGATTCCGCTTG
The DNA here is from genome assembly GCA_016930535.1 of bacterium. Taxonomy (GTDB): domain Bacteria; phylum Zhuqueibacterota; class QNDG01; order QNDG01; family JAFGCO01; genus JAFGGN01. The sequence goes on along the minus strand of JAFGGN010000045.1, from coordinate 13,377 downwards.
TTCCACGGGAACACGCTTCAATCCCTCAAACGTATACAATACCGAGAAACGGAGATGCCTCACCGTTTCATCGATGCCGCAGCGGGAATAATCCGTATTCATGCACAGGGTGCCGTTAAACAGACGGCCCACGCCGATCTGACCGACATAGGAATCGTAATCGAGATTCGTGACCAGCATCTGAACCTGTGCATCGTCATCCGCGACGGGTCCGGGAATATGGCCGAGAATCGAGTCGAACAGGGGCCTTAGATTTTGGGATGCATCGCCGGGCTCCTGATGCGCGATTCCCAGTTTGGCATTGGTATAGATAACCGGAAACTCGATTTGTGCATCACTGGCGTTGAGGTCGATGAACAGGTCATAAACCTCGTTCACCACTTCCTGAATGCGTGCATCGGAACGGTCGATTTTATTGATCACAAGGATCACGGGCAGATTTTTCGCCAGGGCCTTCTGGACCACGAACCGGGTCTGCGGCAGCGGCCCTTCGGATGCATCCACCAGGAGCAGGGCGCCGTCTACCAGATTCAGGCTGCGTTCCACTTCTCCGCCGAAATCCGCATGGCCGGGTGTATCCACTATATTGATTTTCACGTCATTGTACCAGACGGCCGTATTCTTGGCCATGATCGTGATGCCCCGTTCCCGTTCCAGATCCATGGAATCCATCACACGTTCCCGTACGGCTTGATTTTCCCTGAATACGCCGCTCTGCTGCAGCATGCCGTCCACCAGGGTCGTTTTGCCGTGATCCACGTGTGCAATAATTGCGATATTTCTGAAATTCGATTTGCGTTTCATGCTGTTCCTGTCGTTCTTATTTTAAAAGCCATATAATATAGCAGAAATAAAATGAGAAACAAGCATTATTTGACCCTGACGGGATTCCGGCATCATCACGCATCGTTCCATGCGGGCCGGTTGCCGGAGGGTGCGGTGCGGACGGCAGGGAACAAAACAATTTTTGGTCATGTTTAATTTTAATATAAAAAAGGAGGCTGAAAATGATGCCCAATCAGATAGTGCTTGCTGTTATTATTCTCCTGACCGGACTGACCGCCGGCATGGCCCTTGCGGAAAATGCGACCGCCGAAAAAGGAAAAACTGCCCCTGATTTCACCCTGAAAGACCAGAACGGACAGGAGCAGGCATTGTCCTCGTACAGAGGCCAATGGGTTCTGGTTTACTTCTATCCCAAAGATGATACACCGGGCTGCACGGTCGAGGCCTGCACGTTCAGGGATCTGTATGAAGATTTCCGGAATTCGGACCTTAAAGTGTTCGGCATCAGTACGGACGATGTGCAAAGTCACCAGGCATTCGCCGAAAAATACCATCTGCCTTTCTCCCTGCTCGCGGATACAACCGGAGAAACTGTTAAAGCATATGGTGTTAAACAACCAGTGGTCAATATAGCCAAACGCGAATCGTTCCTGATCGATCCGGAAGGTATTATAAGAAAAATTTATAAAAAAGTGACACCTGCGGATCATCCGGAAGAGATTCTGGCAGATCTGAAAATTTTCAGGAACGAATGACTGCATCACGGCATTTAAGAAAAGGTAAACAAGCTGACTCATCAAAATAGTTACTGATGCCCCGGTGATGCAGGAGAGGGACATATTTGAAAACTGCGGTACAAAAGCTGATATCACCCGGACTGATCTTACAGATGATTCTGAGCGGATACGTGATTTACGGGCATCAGCACAATGAGCATGCATTGAAAAGGGCCGGACATGTTCCGGACCGGACCACGGTCTGCCAATGCAAGGATCACTGCTGCACGGAATCACCGGTTTCCACCGAGAAAGATAACCATCACACCTGTTCCCGATTCTGTTCCTGCAGGATCAATTTTGAATTTATTATACCGGACCCGGTTTCTACCCATCAATTCAATCATTCATATGCCCCGGAATCGGACAATTCCCTGTACAAATTCCACCTTTCCGTCAGGGTGGACCGCCCTCCCCGGATTTTATGACCGCAATTTAAAACGGCTCAAACATCATTTTAAATTGAGATTTCGGATTCAACGGGTTCATTCCCGATCCCGTTGAACCGGGAACATGGAATCCGAACAGGTTTTCATCAGGGAGGTTTGATTATGAACACCAGAAATGGTTTGCTTGTAATTGCAGTAATCTGGCTGATATCCACATACAAGGCAGAAGCCAATCATTGTCATATCGAAGGCAATGTATACGGAATAGAATACCACAACGACCACCCGGACACCATTCCGCTTTTCGGCGCGGAGCTTTACTGGCTGAATACGGTCCAGGGAACGGCCACAGATACGAACGGGTATTATCACCTGGGCAAGCCGGAACCCGGCAAGCCATATCATCTAGTAATCCGGTACGTGGCCTATGACAACGACACACTGCTCATTCCCGCGGATCAGGTTGAAACCGACATCGTATTGACGCATATTCATGAAACCCGGAATGTCACCATAGAGACCGATGCCGCGCATCATCTCGATCATCTGGATGTGGCCGCGAATACACGGACACTGACGGCCAGCGGACTGAAAACGCTTGCCTGCTGCGACTTGTCCGAAAGTTTTGAAAACACGGCCGCCGTGGATGTGGAATATTCGGATGCGGTCAGCGGTGCGAAACGCATTAAAATGCTGGGGCTGGCCGGTTATTATACACAGATTCTGGTCGAAAAAAATCCGCTCATGAGCGGTTTTATCAGCCCCTATGCACTGGAATCGGTTCCCGGGTCGTGGATGCAGTCGATCGACATTTCCAAAGGAACATCATCCGTGACAACCGGCTACGAATCCATCACCGGTCAGATCAATGTGGAAATTAAAAAACCGGAAATGAATGCACCGTTTTTTTTGAACGTCTATCAGAACTCCATGGGTAAAACGGAAGGCAGCGCAATCGGCAGGAAGAGAATTTCGGACAGGTTGTCTGCATCGCTTCTTATATACGGGTCAAGGAGCCGGAAATCATGGGACGTCAACGAGGACAGCTTCCTGGATATGCCCCTGCTGTCCAGTCTGAACATCATGAACAGATGGTCGTATGAAACCGGGTACAGCCATATTCAGTGGGGTGTCTCCGCCCTGCGCGATCACCGGGACGGCGGACAGACGCAGTTCGATTTCGCGAAACATCAATCAACCGACCAGAAATACGGATTTCACAACCGGACGGACAGAATTCAGCTCTTTCTCAAGGCCGGTTTCGCCCTGGACCATGAACACTCCGAAAGCGTCGGTCTGACCGTTTCAGGATTCACACATGCACAAAATGCATTCTGGGGAGTCAAGGCATACGACGCCGATCAGAAAAATCTCTATTCCAGCCTGACCTATATGAAATCAGCCGGACACAACAAAATCACGACCGGATTAAGCCTGATTCTGGATGACAAATCCGAACACTATCAGCAAAAGGAGATGAAAGCCGACGAAACCGTCCCCGGAGCCTTCCTTGAATATGCCATGATCCATGATTCACGTTTCACCGCCGTGGCCGGAATCCGGTACGACCGGCACAATTTATACGGGGACCAGTGGACACCGCGATTTCATGTCAAAGTGCATTTGTCTCCGCTCATGGTCCTGCGCGCCTCTGCCGGCAGGGGATTCCGCCATCCGAATGTGCTTGCCGAGAACCTCGCCATACTCGCCAGTTCAAAAGAAACCGTATTTCTGGAAGCATTGGACGCTGAACAGGCCTGGAACTATGGTCTTCAGGCCAATTACGATTTTGTTTATCATGAAGACAAGCCTGTCTCCGTCATCCTGGATTATTACCGTACGGATTTCCGGAACCAGGTCGTCGTGGATCAGGAACAGGAAATCGACGCCATCACCGTTTACAATCTCGACGGGAAATCCTATTCCAACAGTATTCAGGCTGAAATCAATACGGTATTATGGAAGGGACTGGATCTGACTGCTGCCTGGCGCCTGAACGATGTCCGGACAACATATCACGGACAGCTTCAGGAACTGCCGCTGACAAACCGCGATAAGGGGCTGCTTGTATTCTCCTATACATTCCCAGGCCGGAAATGGCAACTGGATTTTACGTCGCAGTACAACGGAAAAACACGCCTGCCCGACAATACCGCCTATCCGGAAGTATACAGGACTGCGTCTCATTCTCCGGCATACATGCTCTTCTTCGGACAGGTCACCCGAAAAATCGGAACCTGGGAATTTTATCTGGGCGTTGAAAACATCACCGGTTACAGACAGGACAATCCCATACTCGCCTGGCAGGATCCGTTCGGTCCGTATTTCAACTCGTCCAATATTTGGGGACCGACTGTGGGGAGAAGAATCTACATGGGGCTTCGGTTGAATTAGAATAACAACTGCGACCGGTTGGACAGGGACAGCGCAAAGACATCAAGAGATTTCAATGTCGATTGAATCGATGGATCTGTCGGGTTCATATGACCGTCGGGCCGGATCGTGAAACGGGGGGTCGGAGAGGAAGAGAGACGGAGAGAAGAGAAAACCGCAGGACGCAGAGATTGAATGGTCTATTGGGTCATTGGGTCTTTGAGTCATCGGGTCGTTGGGTCGGAACGTGAAACGGTGAAATGGAGAGGATGAGAAACGGAGAAAAGCGCCGTGCTTTTTATCCCCGGTTCTCCGGCTCACCGTTTCTTCGCCACCGGAAACGGTGCCCGGTTACGGCGCGCGGTCCGCGGTCTTGCCGTCAGCGGTCTATTTTTAACATCTCCGTTTCACACCATCTCCGGTTCTCCGAGGCATTCACGATCTGCGGTCCGCGGTCTTGCCGTCAGCGGTCCTTTTAATGGGTTGGGACGGGGGGCCTCATATACCCATATACCCTTATACTCATTACGGTCTTTCCACCAGTTCCGCGATCCTTTCTCTGACATGATCCCTGAGCTCCGTAACGGACAGCTTACGGATAATATCGCGGGATACGGGACTGCCGAACCTGATCTTGACGTTCGTCGGCCGGATGTGCCATGATTTTTTGGCCTTGAGATGAAACAGGCCGGAAAGGCCGATGGGCAGGATTTCCACATCCGCCTCCTTGGCCAGATGGAACGGCAGTTTTTTAAACGGCCGCATCTGCCCGTCCAGGGTGCGATGCCCCTCGGGCATGATCACCATGGACAATCCCGATTTCAGACGGTCCCCGACACGGCTCATGCTTTTTATGGAAGCATGCACGCTCTCCCGGGAGATCGGTATATTGCCGAACCGGCGCACGGCCCACCCGTAAACCGGCCATTTGAACTGCCGGTCCGCTTCCACGGCCCGGACGAATTTCGGGATATAGCCCTCCAGCACCGGCACATCGAACAGGCTGACATGATTGGCCATGAATAATAGCGTCTTGTCAGGATCCACGGTTTCGGCCCCCTCCACCTCTACGCGCACGCACATCAGCCGCAGACAGATCCTGCATCCGGTTTTGATGACCTTGTCCACATGCCTTGGAGGCAAAACAAAACTAATCAGAATACCAATGATAAGAAGGATGCCGATGGACAGGAGTCCGACGGTCCAGATGTACAGGGAAACGACCCACTTCATGGCCAGAACACCTCAATTGCTTTATGCAGACATTCAATCGTGACCGGTGTGATGCCCAGCAGTTCTCCGTCCGGCGTCAGTATCTTGGGCGGCCGTGCCTCGATGTGAATCCGTTTCGCCCTGATCTGTTCGACGCCGGCCACATGGATATGCTCTCCTGTGAAAACTTTGGGAAACGCGGCGAGCAGCTGTCTGCGCGTCATTTTCCCGAGCAGGGTCACGTCAAAAAAGCCGTCGTCGATCGAGGCGTTCGGCGCCATGAAAAAATTGGATGTATACCGGGTGTTTGAAACTTCGACAAAAATATTTTCCCTCTCGAGCACCTCGCCGTCGATGTTCAGCGTCATGGGTGTGGCTTTGAGGAAAATGGTCTGATGCAGGACACCCAGTGTATACGAGAGGTTCCCCAGCCATTTCAATCCGCTGGCGATTTTACCCACATCCGCGACAAATCCCAGCCCTATGATGTTCAGAAAATACAGACGCCGTCCCTCCGTATCGAACTGTCCCACATCGATGGCCCGCGTCTTTCCGGCGGCAATGATATCCACCGCCTCCTGCCATGTGGGAACGGTTTCCGCCATGTCCCTGGCAAACGCATTGCCGGTTCCGATCGGCAGAAGCCCCAGAGGCGGACGATGGGCCGACGCATTTTTGAAATAGCCGGTGACCGTCTCGAACAGGGTTCCGTCACCACCAGCCGCGACAATGCCCGAATAGGCAGTCAGGTCCTTTTTGGCCACCAGGTTGACCGCATGTCCCTGATATTCGGTGGCCTCGACATCATACTCCACGGATTTTTCATCGAACCGCTTCAATATGTCATCCCGCATGCCGGCCGCCCGGCCGTTGGCTGCATGGACATTGTAGATGATCAGCAGACGCATGCCCCCTCCTCGTCGGTTTTGCTCATAATGTAAGGAAAATGTCCGTGGGTTACAAGTATGAAAATCAGCAGCCCCCCATCTCCCTGGGAGCTTCAGGCTCCCAGGGAGATTAGAGCAGACGAACGCCTCCCCCTACTTTGGTCGCCATTTTCCGGCTGAGGCAAAACCACGACTTTGGTCGGATTGACTTCAGGAACTGGATCGGTTATCTTGCAGGAGTCAATCGACACATGAATCCGGCAATCACCAGAACAAGGAGAAAAAGGATGAAAACACACAGATTATGGATCGGAATTTCAACCCTGTTATTGACGGTTTTTCTGACAGCGGAAATCGTCGATCCGGTTATCGTCATTTCTGATGCTTCGAGCATGCAGCGCAGCGTGCAGGTGGTGTACAATGCAGGTGCCCATGAATACCTTGCAGTGTGGGAGGACATGAGGAATATCGGTTCCACGGGTATGGATATTTACGGTCAGTTTCTAAACGGAGACGGATCGCTCCGGGGTGACAATTTCGTGATCTGCGACAAACCGGGAAATCAGTATACACCCCACCTGGATGCGGATCCCTACACGAACCGGTATCTCATCGTGTTCGAGGATGAACGGAACTACACCGGTGGCATGGAGGATATATACGGACTGCTGCTGGAAAGCAGCGGGACAAGGGTGACTGTACCGAACTCCGAAGACGATGCCAGTTTCAGAATTTCGTATGACAACAGTTATGTGGATTATCCATCCGTCGCATTCAACCATACGGACAAACGGTATCTCGTGGTCTGGTCCGACCGCCGGGTGGATACCGGCGGCGACATTTACGGACAGCTCGTTTCGGACGAAGGTGCGCTGCTTGCCAGATCGGCGCTTGCCAAGACCTCTGCCGGTGTGGACAATTTCCCTGTGGGCCAGGCTGAACATATCGATGAAAACGTCACGGACATTTCGTACAGTCCTGCGGTGAATGAGTGGCTGGTGGTGTATGTGCTCTTCGATTTCAACATCATGGAAGCCCGCATCCTGGGACAGCGCGTGGGATCGCGCGGTCAGCTGATCACACAGCAGGGAACGGAGGGCACCGGTCCCATGGTCTGTTCGGACAAGACGGAAAACGGCGCCCCATGCTCCTGGCCCGGTGTGCAGTTCAATTATGAATATACTGCGGGGCTGGCCAAGGCCGGTACACTTTCCGGACTCTGTGAGGCTCTGGTGGGATGGCGCGCCTGGAACACGGCCGACGGCACATCGAACGATCTGCATGCGCAGAGAATCGGTTTTTTCCCGGACGCCTATGCGGTAGGACAGGGCTGGAGCGCCGGTCCGGCCGTGGAAGGACGCTTTTTTGCCGCCTTTATCGGCGCAGACGGCACCGTGACCCCGGACGCGCTCTCCGGATTCATGGTCAGCAATGCGCCTTACGACCAGAATCATTATGACCTTGCATACAGCAGCAACAATCACGAATTCATCATGAACTGGGGAGACAACCGGAACATGAACTCACATTACGCCCACGACCACTACTGTCAGATTCTGAAAATCAACGAAAATTCCGAAATCGAATTTCTGGATGCCTCCCATAGTGTACCGGTCACATCTGATGAAAATATCCCCTTATCCGTGGATACCACGGTCTATGACGGGAGCTCGCTGTACACCGGCGCGGCGCACAATCCGGACCGGAACGAATTTCTGCTGGCCTGCACGCACAAGTCCGATCCGGCGGACGCCATGAATTCAGACATTCACGGGATCCGTATTTCAGGAATAACGGAAACCGACATAGCGGCCGATCCGGCTTCGAAACCGGCGGATTACAGTCTGGGCCAGAATTATCCGAATCCGTTCAACGGCAATACCGTGATCCCGTTTCGGCTCGCTGAATCCGGACACGTGATTTTGAAGTTATACAATACCTGCGGCCAGGAGATCATGACGCTTGTCGATGACGAATTAGAACCAGGTCAGTACAGGGCTGTCATGAACATCGACGGATTGACTTCGGGAACATATCTGTATTCTCTGAAATGCGGAACAAACCGGACCGTGAAGAAGCTGACAATAGTGGAATAGATGATTGTGCCGGATTATGGCCGCGCCCATGTCCGGCACTTACTTTTACTCGATTTTCACAGGTCTGGCCAGGTGTTCCTGTACGAGATTGGACAATTGGATACGGCTCTTGACGCCGGTTTTTTGAAAAATACGGTAAATATGGTCTTTCACAGTCTGGAGCGAGATAAACAGGGTTTCGGCAATTTCCCGGTTGCTTTTGCCTTCGCATATGTACGTGATAATTTCCGTCTCCCTTTTGGTAATCTGATACCGGTTGAGAAGCGGCATCAGGTCCGGATGGAGGTCCCCGGTGAAAATCGGCAATTTGTAATTCCTTGCCAGGTAGGACCGCAGATACAGGACGGGAATCAGCTCCACCGAGCTTTGAAAAAGTACGCGGATGCCGTACCACAAGCCTTCCGCCCGGAGGGGATACAGCGTCAGATAGGTTGTCACGACAATAAAGACGTACTGACCGAACAGCATCAAAGCGGTTCTGCGTCTCCGCGGATCGTTCAGTGTTCTTCCGTGGATCAGAACCTGCGACAAGGCGATGCTCCAGATGGCAATATCGATTACCGCGTATAAGGTCTCATAGACCGGAATCAGCCGAAAGAAACGGACCTGTTCCATATCGGAGTAAGCGTATAATACGATGCCGCTTGCGGCATAAATGGAAACCTGTATCGAAAAGTAGAGAATGGTGACCTGGCGTGATATTTTCCGGTTCACCAGCTCCCGGAAAAAACGGATGATCATGTATTCGGCAACGATCAACAGAGGAAGCGCGAGGAAAATAAGGCAATAATCGAGGACTTCCTGCGCAGGGGTCTCAATATGGCTCCTGAAAAGGAGTTGAATCACATCCAGGTTGAAGCCGCCATAAATACTGAGCCCGGTCATGAACACAAAATAATAGAAATAGGATGCAAGATAATTAAACCGGTACTTTCTGTACAAATGAAAAGTGATAATCAGCATAACGCCGATCGCGGCCACTGAAAGGAGAAGAGAAGCGATTGTCATGACATTTTCCATGATCCTGCCTTACAATGCCTGTTGGCGGCTTTTTACAGGAAAAGCCGCTCAATATGAAAGCGGGAGCCTGATAGTGCAACAAAATCAGGAACAATATAAAAATAAATCCGGGAAATTCAAAAAAAGTTTGTTCCTTTATACACACAATTCATGCCGGAGTTTACAATGAACAGAACACTTATCGGTTTCGGCCTGTTGTGGTTTTTCATCTGGGGCATATTCGGACTGTTCCTGAGGATTCAACAACCGCGATTCTCGGGAAAAATAACCAACACAGATCCGTTCACCGGATCCGTTATCAGCCAGGACATGATCCGAACCTGGAAGACCGCTGAAAAGATTCAGACGGATGCCGTAATCCTTGCATTGATTGCCATTCTCATCGGTACAGGCGCTCCCATGTACTGTGCCTCGGAACGGCAAAGACGGATCATCGATGCAAGCCTGATCACCGGCATCATCTGTTCCGGCCTGTTCGGTATTTTAAAGATACATCCAGCTGCAGTCACAGGGGATGTGCTTGTATTATCCGCGATACTGGCGGTATTTATCGGATTGGTGAGGGAAAGCGAAGCATGATCGCAAAACCACCTCCGGGAGGTCCTTCAGACCTCCCGGAAGTGTCAGTTTCAAAGGTTCATGGATAACACAGATCGGCATCCGGATACATGGACCGGATGAGAAACAGCATGCCTTCATAAGCCTCGCTGGTCATATACGGAGCCGGACAGATATTTTGATCCCCTTTCCAGATATCGAAATGGACGGTAGCGCCTCCGCTGCTCATATCGCCCCCGGAAAGATCGTATATCATTCCCAGAAAATCTCCCCGTTTTACTCTCTGGCCGACCGTAAGCGGCATGGCCGCACGCTGGAATTCCGCTTCCTCCCGTGTATGTGCACGCGGTTCGAACAGCATGTGGTAAATGAATTCGCCGTCGAACCGGACACGCAGATTCACCTGCCATTGAAGATTGTGCTCGTTCTGATAAATATCCGCGAATTCGACCGTACCGCCGGAGGGTGCGATCACGTGTGCACTGTCTCCTGCTAAAATCAGATCCAGACCCAGGTGGGCAAAGCCCCAGGGCGCGCCTGAATCGGCAGACACGCTGAATCCCGGATGTATATACCGGAATTCCGAAATGTCGACCCAGGATTCTGAAAGTACGAATGTCGTGTCCGCCTCCGGCAATGCCTCCTCTTCATCCGGCTGTGCTGCGGGCGAATCCTTGCGACAGGCAGGCAATAACAGAAAAACAGCCGCCGCGATCCACAATATTTTCCATACTTTCATCTCATCTTACCTGGTTTAAACCGGATTTTTTGACACTTCCGCAAGGTCCTTCAGACCTCCCGGAGGTGCATTCTCTATTGTCCCACATCGCTGGTTTCGAACAGGATCGAGCCCAGTGTAACCATACCGATACAGATAATCCCCAGCACCGTTAAATCGACCAGCGGCGGATGCACCGAGGTTCCCAGAAGCCCGGCCCTGAGTCCGTCGACACCGTATGTCAGGGGATCGATATACACCAGGGGTTTCAGGAAAGCGGGAAGCCCCTGCACGGGATACAAGGCTCCTGACAGGAAGAATACAGGAAAAACGACGAAATTCATCACCAGCTGAAATCCGTGCATGTCCTTCATCCGGGATGCGAAAGCCAGTCCCAGCCCGATGAACGTATAGGCAATGAGAAACATAAATACGACAGTAAGCAGAAATCCGGTAACACTGTGAATCCGGAAGCCGAACAGCATGCTCAGGAAAAGGATCATGAATCCCTGTGCGAGTGAGACCGTCGATCCGCCGGCCATGCGTCCCAGCACAATGGACAGTCTGGACACGGGGGTTACCATGATCTCTTTGAGGAAACCGAATTCCTTGTCCCAGAGCACCTGTAGTCCGCCGAACATGCTGCTGAACAGCAGAGACATACCGACTGCACCGGGTATAAGAAATGTAATGTAATCCATACCGGCCGGCATGTCCGGCATCGTGGCCCGGCGGAATCCGGATCCCAGAAATATCAGAAAAAACAGGGGCATGATAAGTGCACCGACAAGCCGGCTCTTGGCCCTCCACGTCCGTTTCATTTCCCTGAGCCATAACATATAAATTGCCTGACCGCTGATGGACAGCATATTCGACGTTTCCTTTCATTTTCAAACCGGACCGATGCCGGCGGCCCTGACCGACAACCCGGCCGTGCTATCTTCTGCGTGCCCTGAATCCCGGATGCCTTTGTCTTTCCGCTTTTCGCGACTCGCGGTCACGCATTGTGGCCCCTGTAAACCGCAGAAAGACATCTTCGAGACTGGGTTTGTGAAGTTCGACACTGGTCACAGACACGTCGTGCCTGGCCGCGTATGCGATAAGCATCGGAATCTTCCGTTCGCCGTTCTCCACCATCAGACTGACCCTGTTTTCGTGCTCGACAAGCTCACGTACATAATCCAGCGCTTTAAAAACGCGGCAGTCGCCGCATGCCATTTCAAGCGTGATCACATCTGCACCGATCAGATCCTTGAGATTTTTCGGCGTATCGAGAGCCACGATTTTTCCCATATCCATAATGCCCACGCGTTCGCATAAACTGTCCGCCTCTTCCATGTAATGCGTGGTCAGAATCATGGTGGTGTTGTGCTCCCGGTTCATCCTGCGAAGATAATCCCAGATATTGCGCCGGGTCTGTGTATCGAGACCGAGTGTCGGTTCGTCCAGAAACAGAACGCGGGGACAGTGCATCAGCCCGCGTGAAATTTCGAGACGCCGCTGCATGCCGCCGGAATAGGTTTCGACCAGATCATCCGCCCTTTCGGAAAGTTCGACGAGACCGAGCACCTCGGCGATACGTGATTTTCTCTGATCCTTCTTCATACCGTACATCCGGCCGTGAAAATCCAGATTTTCCCTGCCAGTCAATTGACGGTCGAGGGCCGGTTCCTGAAACACCATGCCGATGGAAGCCCTGACTTCATTCCGTGAGCGGACCACATCATGTCCCGCTACCCGGGCCGTTCCGTTGTCGGGTTTGAGCAGGGTGGTAAGCATGCGCATGGTCGTGGTTTTCCCTGCACCATTGGGTCCAAGAAGACCGAAAAGTTCGCCTTCCTCCACCTGGAAGGACAGGTCATTTACGGCTGTAACCTGTTTAAAATTTTTTGTCAGATTTTGAACCTCGAGAACTGGCATGGCCGCACCCGTTTTCCTCTCACTACGAATAATGAATCAAATATAGAGGCTTTATCCATAAATTCCAACCCTAATCTTTACTTCTTCCGGACACCTCCGGGAGGTGTCCGCTGTATTCCAAAAAAAAGGCCCCTGATTTTTATCAGGGGCCTTCATATTAAATCCTGGCAACGACCTACTCTCCCACACGGTCTCCCGAGCAGTACCATCGGCGCTGGAGGGCTTAACTTCCGAGTTCGGAATGGGATCGGGTGTGACTCCTCCGCTATGATCGCCAGGAAAAATCTTTGACAATTTGAGAAATTCGGGTTATCAGCTTAAGCAACCTATCATCTGCCATAAGCAGAAAATTAAGGTCAAGCCGCACGGCCGATTAGTACCGGTCGGCTGAATATGTTACCATACTTACACCTCCGGCCTATTACCTGGTCATCTCCCAGGAGCCTTCAGTCCGCTTACGCGGAGGGAGATCTCGTCTTGGGGTGGGCTTCCCACTTAGATGCTTTCAGCGGTTATCCCGTCCGAACATAGCTACCCAGCCGTGCCACTGGCGTGACAACTGGTACACTAGAGGTTCGTCCATTCCGGTCCTCTCGTACTAGGAACAGCTCCCCTCAAATCTCCTGCGCCCACGGAGGATAG
>JAFGGN010000044.1 GCA_016930535.1 bacterium | reverse complement strand
TCCTTTTGAGAATCTACTCATTTCTGACTTTAAAGGTGGTACATTTTCAAGTGCCCTTGGGTGGTACACTTTGGGTGCCCCCTGACACCTTATGATTGAGGGGCTATTATGTTATTGGCCATACCGTCGGCCAGGTTGACCTGCATTCTATCTGTCAGCTCAAAATCAAAGCAGCTTCATGAAATCATCTACAGAAAGTCGAGCCTGTTTGAGAATATGTGAAAGTGTGGATTTTTTTATCGCCTGATGGGCCGGAACTGTAATCTTAAGTGTTTCTGAGGATATCCGTTTCTGCATTCTGATATGATTGCCGCGTATTCTGACTACGATCCAGTCGTCCCTCTGAAGTGCTTTTATAACCTTTTCGTAATTCAATACGGGTATTTTTGTTATATTGCGATCTCAAGTACTTCTGATCTTGACTCATAGATCATATCATCTTCGACCGGTTCCAGATATAATTCAATAGCTTCTTTAATATTTGTCAAGGCCTCTTCCCGGCTGTCACCTTCACTGATACATCCCGGCAGGGACGGCACATATACTGTAAATCCGCTGTCCTCACTGGGTTCGAGTACGATTTTCAAATTCATGTCTTTCTCCATATCATAGATTCCGAATAACTTTTAAATGTAAATTGTTCTAATTGAAAAATCAATAAGTAATTGATCCTGTCTTTCCCGGGGATTTGAAAATCATATTCACAATGATAATAGAAAACCTCTGTCATTAACAGAACTCCGGGATTTTTAAGTATGTCATGGAACATGCTTCAGATGATCTCTATCACCTTGTCCGGGCGGGTGGCCAGGACCACTGACAACCATTCCCAATATCGTGTGGCACGTGTCTTTAGACCGTGCCAAAGATGCATCGTGTGGCCTGATTTATCCTATTTTTCACATTCTATACCATAAGCAATGGAATATCATTCAAATCGGATACGAGTGAACGGTTCGACGCCCTGTCCCTTGCGGATGATCAAAGGCCCTGCTTCAAGTGTCTCCGTCACTACTACCCGAACAGTGTAGTTATAATTCAGAGATATCTGAAATGAATGTGTATTTATCTTTCAGACGAAGAATATCTTTATCGGCAGTCAGAAGATCAGATCCGGTAGAAATCGCACAGAATAAATAAGCTGCATCATAGACCGAAAGATTATCATCAATCGCGAGTTTCAGAATTCCAAACTGCCCCGATTCGCCGATTTCGATCATCCTTTTGGGGATGTGTCTTAAAAACATAAAAACCGATTTTGCATCCTCATCTGAAATTCTTTCACTCCTAACAGCACTCTTTATCACATTCATGATCTCATACCACCACAGATCAGGGACCACCATCTCAACTTGTTTTTCAAGAATACTGGTCAGCAGGGCTTCGTAAGCAGGCGTTTGTTCAACAGGAATGAACCATGGCGCGCATACGGAACAATCAACAACAAGGGACTGCTTCATCGTTTCCGTCCCTCGCTGATCATCTCGTTGATTTCATCCGAACTGGATTCCTTTTGCTTCCCTCTGATATTCCGGAATCCGTCAAGAATCGACACATGGGTGAACTCCTTTTGAAGACGATCCTCAAAAGGAATTAAGCGTGCAATATTTCGATTGTGTTTTTGAATGATAATTTCTTCATGCTGTTCTTCAACAGCCCTGAGCAATTCACTCAATTTTGTCTTTGCTTCAAAAGCCCCGACTGTTTTCATGACCGCCTCTTTAAACTGGTTTATTCAACTGGTTTAATTTAATCAATACTTCCTGAATTGTCAACGGGAAATTGGACAGGATTGTTAAAAAGTATTTCCCGTCGTACCCAGATATATTTTTATTGTTTTTCACCCGATTTGTTTTTATTTTTCGTAACGATATTTCAACACAAATGAGGTTAATAATGCATAATGAATTTGATGCCATTATTGAGCAGGATGGCGACTGGTTTATTGCTTATTCCACTGAAATTCCAGGAGCCAATGGTCAAGGAAAATCAAAAGAGGAATGTTTGAAGAGTCTGTCTGAGGCCATACATTTAATTCTGTCAGATCGTCGGGAAGATGCCCTGCGAGGGATTCCAAATGATGCGATTCATGATAAAGTGACGATAGAATAAAACGTTCCGTTTTACTCAGATATCTCAGAATGCATGGATGTTTTTTAAAAAGAGAAGGAAGATTTCACTCGTTATGGTGCAATCCCGCAACCGGCCACATTGAAGCCATCCCACGTCATACAGAAATTAGTAATATCCTGTCAAAAAAAATACGAAATCTGTCATAACCTGATATATAATGATTTAACTTATGTATCGATATGTTTTTAAATTAGTTTTTTCTTTATTTATAAATTAATTTTTTATATCTTCCAATAAAAAGAAACTGGGCGGCCTTTGGAAGAATGTCAATTTATCTTCAGACGATATTGATGAAATACGAAATGAAATGTGGAATAACTTTCCACGGACGGATCATTAATGGACGCTTATGTCACCGACACCCATGCATTAATATGGTATATGCAGGAAAGTAAATGTAAAGGTGCTGAATCAGCAGAGGATTCCACTGTCGACAAGGCACAGACACCTTGGGCATGATAAATATCTCAACAGGAAAAACCAGATACAAAATTCCTGTGGCTCTGTAATAAACAGGCATCGCACGCCGTACAGCAAGCAGGGGGTCACTGGTTCGAGTCCGGTATCGCCCACCTATCATTTAAATTTGAGCCCCCGGGAACGAGGGGCTTTTTTGTATTCGGGTGCAATTGGATATTGTAATTATTCGTTCATTTTAGTATAATCCACTATTCTGATTTTTCTCACCACTGAAAGTCTCATCATTGAAGGAATGCCGGAAGTCCGGTATTTCTAAGTTTCATTTATTTACGGAGGTCCATATGAAACCGTACTGCATTCGTATTCTGATTCTGGTGCTTTTAATTCCCTGTGCCGGAATGACGCAGGAAATGACTGTCAAGGACAGCGACGACAATGTGCTGATGATCGTCAATGATGAGGGAACCACCGGCTCGATCAGTCTTCCTGTCGGGGCCGCCCCGTCTTCGACTGTGAACAAATTGTATAATCAAAGCGGTGCCCTCCGCTGGGACGGTAAAATAATTGCCACCACCAGCAGTGTGATCCAGATAAACGATCTTTCTGACGGTAAAACCGGGGGGCAAAGTGTATTCCTGGGATACTTGGCAGGAGGATCGGACGACGGTACGGATAACCGGAATACGGCTGTCGGATGGCGGGCCCTCCAGTATAATACGTCCGGAAATAACAGTTCCGCCTTTGGAAACCAGGCACTGAATGCCAACACGACCGGTCATCACAATACGGCAACCGGATACTGGACCCTCAAAGAAAACACGACCGGATGGATGAATGCGGCCATCGGGTGTTTTGCGCTTTCGAACAATACCACTGGAGGATTCAATACGGCTCTCGGATCCTATGCGCTTTACAGTAATGTTGCTGCCTCCATGAATACAGCCGTCGGAACCGATGCGATGTATACGAACACCACGGGTGAATGCAATGTCGCCGACGGAAATCAGGCGCTTTATTTCAACACAACGGGAAATTACAATGCAACCTGCGGGTATCAGTCCCTTTACAAGAACACCATAGGGAATTATAATACGGCGCTGGGGGACAGGGCGAATTACTACAACCAGGAGGGGTCTAACAATACGATTATCGGTTATGAAGCGGGAAAGGGAACAGCTGACCATACAAAATCCGGCAATGTGTTTATCGGATATCAGGCCGGATTTAATGAAACCGGAGACAACAAACTCTATATTGAGAACAGCAGCAGCGCCGTTCCCCTGATCGGAGGGGATTTCTCGGCGGATGAGGTGTATCTGAACGGTGTCGTGAAAATACACAACACGCAGGTTCTCTATCTGCCGGATCAGACCGATTTTAACGGCACGCTCGTCCTGGGAAACAGCGGCGGCAGTCTCAGCCATGCATCCGGTGATCAGGGCCGGTACAATACAGCCGTGGGTCTGGGGGCAATGAACGGCAATACCACGGGATTCAGCAATACGGCTTGCGGCGGCGATGCGCTGATCACCAACACGATTGGGATGTATAATACGGCACTCGGATATCAGGCCGATGTCGCGGTCGGGGATTTGACCAATGCCACGGCCATCGGGTGGGGTGCCATTGCGGATTCCAGCAATATGATTCGCCTCGGCAATACGGAGGTCACCGTCATCGAGGGAGAGGTGGCTTACTCGTACAGTTCGGATAAAAATAAAAAGGAAAATTTCCTCCCTGTCGATGGAGAGCAGGTGCTCGGAAAAATCCGGCAAATGGACATACAGAGCTGGAATTATATCGGCCATAATCCCAGGACCCTGCGTCACTATGGTCCCGTAGCCCAGGATTTTTTCCAGGCCTTCGGTCATGATGAGATCGGTGAAGTCGGAACAGATAAAACGCTCTGCGGATCGGATGTGGACGGCATCAATATGATCGCGATCAAGGCACTGGAAAGACGGACCGCGGAGAACAGCCAACTGCGTTCCGAGGTGACCCGGCTGGAAGCTGAAATTACAGAGCTGCGGGCCGCAGTCGCGGATTTGGTTCAAGTCGTTTACCCGGGCCGTCATGTGCAATGACAACAAAAAGATGGCTCTTGCATTATCGTGTGAGTTGCAGAGTCCCCGGATTTTTTCATTGACTTTATAAGGGAATAATTGTAAACGCGAACAGCGTTTCGGATATTTCCGTATTCATTGTTGATATTGAATAATCCGGGGGAGGGAAAGTTGCATTTTTTGCCAGGCTCAATCAAGGGACATAACCACATGAATCCCCAAAAGCGGGTGGGCTTTGCCCCACCATTATTACCTGCATTTTTTATATTTCTGACTTTATATGCGGCAGCTGCCGCACGAACCACGATCAATTTCAATCCCGGATGGAAAGTATTCGTCGGAGATTCAACCGGCCTGGAAGCGCCGGACTGGGATGATTCGGGGTGGAAAGATGTCACGCTGCCCCATGCCTGGAACGAGGACGACGCATTTAAACTGGATATACATCATCTTTCGACCGGAATCGCCTGGTACCGGAAACATTTTAATATCCCCTCATGCCATGCGGGGCACAAGATATTCATCGAATTCGAAGGCGTCCGGCAGGCAGGTGAAGTCTGGATCAACGGCGAATTTGTCGGGCTGCATGAAAACGGGGTCATGGCTTTCGGTTATGACATCACCGATAAAATCCGGTTCGCGCCTGCTGAAAACGTGATCGCCGTACGTACGGACAATGCATGGGATTATCGTGAGAAAGCCACGGGAACATCGTACCAGTGGAACAATCAGAATTTCAACGCGAATTACGGGGGCATACCGAAGAATGTCCGGCTTCATATGACGGACAGGCTGTACCAGACCCTTCCGCTGTACAGCGCGCTCGGAACGACCGGACCGTACATATACGCCCGGAACATCGACGTTGAAGGCCGGTCCGCCGACATTACGGCTGAAACCCAGGTCAAAAATGAGTATGCGTCGTCGCGGAAATTTCAATATTCCGTCAAAATCGAAGACATGGACGGCAGGCTGGTTCAGAGGATTCAGGGCGGGGGAACGGAAATCGCACCGGGAGAAATCAAAACGGTGCGGGCCGGCGCACATCTGGACGGGCTCCGTTTCTGGAGCCGGGGATACGGTTATCTCTATACGGTCATCACGATTCTCGAAGCGGATGGAACCGTCGTCGATGAAGTCCGCACACGCACCGGTTTCCGCAAAACGGAATTTGCCGGCGGCATGATCAGGCTGAATGACCGCGTGATTCTCGTCAAGGGATATGCCCAGAGAACCAGCAATGAAT
>JAFGGN010000043.1 GCA_016930535.1 bacterium | reverse complement strand
GGGGCGATTAGCTCAGGTGGCTAGAGTGCTTGCTTGACATGCAAGAGGTCACTGGTTCAAGTCCAGTATCGCCCACAAATTTTTTTTTATGTATCTGAGAATAATAGTAAAAAGTAATATACTACATGGTCCAGTCTGAAAAAATTTGTATAAAATTGCCAAACGGCAAAGAGATTGTTCTTACCGGAAGTGTATCTCCTGACGGAATACTTCAGGAGCATTTCCCGGACAAAAAGAATACCTGCATCGCCGCGGTATTGAACGAAAAACCGATCGATCTCAGCCGGGAGATTTCCGAATCCGGTGATTTGCGTTTTATGGATATTCAGCAGCCTGAAGCATTGGATATTTTCTGGCACAGCAGTTCTCATGTGATGGCGCAGGCTGTTAAAAATCTGTATCCGGATGCACAGCTGGGCATAGGCCCCTCTATTTCCAGGGGTTTTTATTATGATTTCAAGCTGGATACACCCATTACACCGGATGATCTGCCCCGCATAGAGGCAGCGATGCAGAAAATTATTGATGAAAACCAGGTTTTTGAAAGACAGGTTCTGAACCGGAGTGATTCCATTGATGTTTTTAAGTCGAGAAATGAACCGTTTAAAGTCGAACTGATTCAGGAAATTGAAGACGAGCAGGTCACCGTTTATCAGAACAACGGTTTCATGGATCTGTGCCGGGGTCCCCATGTCCCATCCACAAAGTTCATCAGGTATTTCAAGCTGACATCCGTAGCCGGATCCTACTGGCACGGTGATGAGCGGAATGCGGTCATGCAGCGTATTTACGGTATATCATTTCCTGATAAAAAACAGCTGAAAAACCATCTGCTGCAGATTGAAGAGGCCAAAAAACGGGATCATCGAAAAATAGGCAAGGAACTTGACCTGTTCAGTTTCCATCAGGAAGGTCCCGGTTTTCCGTTCTGGCATGCCCATGGAATGATTCTCTACAACAATGTTCAAAGGTATCTGCAAAAAACGCTGGAGATTCATGGGTATCAGGAGATTAAAACGCCCCTGATCCTGAATGAGGCATTGTGGCATCAGAGCGGTCATTGGGATAACTACAAAGAGAACATGTATTTTACTTCGATCGACGAGCAGCCGTTCGCCGTAAAACCCATGAACTGTCCAGGCGGGCTTCTCGTTTTCAGGAACAATCTGCATTCCTATAAGGATTTCCCCATCAAAATGTCCGAAATGGGGCTGGTGCATCGTCATGAGAAATCCGGCGTGCTGCATGGACTTTTCCGCGTACGCATGTTTACACAGGATGATGCCCATGTTTTCTGCACACCGGAACAGATCGAAACGGAAGTGATTCAGATCATCGATTTGATTGATGAGGTCTATTCAACATTCGGATTTAATGATTATGAAGTAGAACTGTCGACAAAACCTTTGAAATCAATAGGTTCTGATGAAATGTGGCAAAGGGCCGAGGCTGCCCTCGAAAATGCATTGATCAAAAAACAGATGAAGTATCAGCTGAATCCGGGGGACGGTGCGTTTTACGGCCCCAAAATAGATTATCATATCCGGGATTCTCTGGACCGGCTATGGCAATGCGGAACCATTCAGCTCGATTTCTCCATGCCGGAACGGTTTTCCCTTGAGTATGTAGGACCGGATAACAGCAAGCACAGGCCTGTCATGATACATCGGGCAATCCTGGGTTCAGTGGAACGGTTTATCGGTATCCTGATCGAACATTATGCCGGCGATTTTCCGTTGTGGCTTGCGCCTGTGCAGTGTGCGGTGCTCCCCATCAGTGAAAAACACGAATCATTTGCATCGACAGTGCTGGAACTGCTGCGATCGCAGGGGATACGCTGCAAGGTTGACAACAGAAACGAGAAAATCGGTTTTAAAATCCGGGATGCGGAAACACATCGAATAAATTATATGTGCATCATCGGAGACAGGGAAGTGGAGGAGCAATCCGTTTCTCTGAGACAGCGCAAAAAGGGTAATTTGGGAACATTTGATACGGAAGCCCTGATAAAACGGTTCATGGATGAATTAGATAGGAGGGCCAACCATTAAACAAGATCAAATTCGTCTGAATGAAGAAATTCGTGCCAAAGAGGTCCGTCTTATAGATCCCGAAGGCAATCAGCTGGGCATCAAAAAACTCGACGAGGCAATATCGATTGCCGAATCATTTGAGCTGGATCTGGTGGAAATCGCAGCAAACGCATCACCGCCTGTTTGCCGCATCATGGATTATGGTAAATTCAGATATCAGCAGAGCAAAAAAGAGAAAATCAGCAAAAAGAAACAGCACGTGATCCATGTCAAGGAAATCAGATTGCGTCCGACGATTGATGAACATGATATTGAATTTAAAATGAAACATGCCAGAAAATTTATTGAACAGGGGAATCATCTGAAAATCAGAATTCTGTTTCGCGGACGTCAGATTATACATCCTGAACTGGGACAGGCCGTGTTGAGCCGTGTTGAAAACGAGCTCAATGATATTGCCAAAAAGGAATCTGATCCCATTTACGAAAACCGGAGCATTACCGCTATTTTTGTACCAAAATAAAGGAGTATTTTCACCATGCCAAAAATTCGCACCAAACGCGGCGCGAGCAAGCGATTTAAACTGACTTCTAAAAAACGGGTCAAGCGCAGTAAAGCTTATGCGAGCCATATTTTGACAAAAAAATCATCCAAGAGAAAACGCAACCTGCGACATGCGGGGATGGTCCATTGTGCCGATGAAAATCGTGTTAAAAGGATGATTGGTTAATCATTATCGTTCAAAAATAATTCGAGGTATTATATGCCCAGATCCAAACATGCGGTTCCTTCCAGAAGGCGCCGCAACAAAATATTAAAATCGGCCCGGGGTTATTGGGGAGCCAAAAGCAAGCTGATCAAGACGGCCAAGGAAAGTGTCGATAAGGCAAGACTGTATGCTTATCGTGACAGGCGCGTCAAAAAGCGCGAATTTCGAAAATTGTGGATCACGCGTATCAATGCGGCTGCGCACCTTCATGGACTCAGCTATTCGCAGTTCATCCATCTTTTGCAGTTGAAACATATTGATTTGAACCGGAAGGCGCTGGCGGATATGGCCGTGTCCGATCCCGAAACTTTTGCACAGCTCGTGCAAAACGTAAAAAATTAGGAATCTGTAAACCGATGCCCGCACCATCGATGATTCAGCAGATAACGGATATCAGACGGGATTTCGAAGCTGAATGTGCTAAAATTCATGATAATCGGTCTTTGGAACAGCTGCGCATCCGTTACGCGGGCCGAAAAGGAAAAGTTGCCGAATTATTTAAATCACTCGGTACTCTCAATGAAGACGACCGGAAAAATGCCGGGCGGCTTTTAAATGAATTAAAGCAGCAGATTACTGAAAGCCTGGCTGCCAAAGAAAAAGCATTTTCCGTTTCAGTGGAATCCGAAAGTATCCTGGATATGACGCTGCCGGGAGAACCCCGTTACGCGGGGAGACTGCATCCGCTGAACCGCGTGCTTCGCGAAATTAAATCCTGTTTTCATCATCTGGGATTTTCAATCGCTCAGGGACCGGAAGTTGAAACCGAATATTATAACTTCGAGGCCCTGAATATTCCCCACGGCCATCCTGCAAGAGATATGCAGGATACATTCTTCATTGAAGATGATATCGTGCTGCGCACGCATACATCTCCCGTCCAGATCCATGTCATGGAGAATCAGCCGCCTCCCGTACAGATCATCGCTCCCGGACGCACTTTCCGTCGCGATACACCGGATGCCAGCCATTCACCGGTGTTTCATCAGGTGGAAGGCCTGTGTGTGGACGAGGGGATATCGTTTTCGGATTTAAAAAGCGTTATTCTGTCGTTTGCGCATTATATGTTTGGTTCGGATGTGAAAATCCGGTTCAGACCCAGTTTTTTCCCTTTTACAGAACCCAGTGCGGAATATGATTTTTCATGTGTCATGTGCAAGGGCAGGGGATGCCGTGTATGTAAGGGGACAGGCTGGGTGGAGATATCCGGCGCAGGCATGGTCAACCCTGCGGTCTTTCGCTATGTCGGATATGATACGGAAAAATATACGGGATATGCGTTCGGTATGGGTGTTGAAAGGCTGGCCATGCTCCTGTACGAAATTCCCGATATCCGGTTGTTTTTTGAAAATGATGTACGTTTTCTGCATCAGTTTGGATAAGGCGTTTCGATGAAAATCAGTTTGAACTGGCTTCGATCCTATATGGATTTTAATCTTTCCGCTGACGAGATTGCACGGAAGCTGACCATGGTGGGCCTTGAGGTTGAAGAGGTCCATTCGAAGCCGTCCGCTTTTGATCAGGTGGTAATCGGCAAGGTGTTGTCCGTAAATAAGCATCCGAATGCGGATAAGTTATCCGTGTGTGATGTGGATACAGGATCAGAAACACTCTCCGTCGTTTGCGGTGCGCCCAATGTGAAAGCCGGCCTCTTTGTTCCTGTTGCAAAAATCGGCGGACGGGCAGCCGATATGGACATCAGGGAAGTGACGATCCGCGGAGTACAATCGTACGGCATGATCTGTTCGGAAAGGGAACTGGGATTAAGCGACAATCATCAGGGCATTCTGATCATCGACAATCCGTCCGGGAAACCGGGACAGCTGTATCTGCCGGAATTTCAGGTGCCGGACACGGTTCTTGAAATCAATATCACACCAAACCGTCCTGACTGCCTGAGTCATCTTGGTATTGCAAGAGAGCTTGGCGCAATACTTAAAATTCCAGTCAACCGTCCCGACGATACACTGCAGGAATCCGGAGGATCTGCGGATCAGAAGATTGCGATCGAAATCATCAGTCAGGATGGGTGTCCGAGGTATTCGGCCCGGTATATTCACGATGTAAAAATCGGTCCTTCTCCGGCATGGCTGAGATCCAGACTGGCATCTGTCGGAATCCGCTCCATCAACAATATCGTGGATGTCACCAATTATGTGCTTATGGAAACAGGACATCCGCTTCATGCGTTTGATTATGATCAAATCGCCGGTCACGGGATCATTGTCAGAAAAGCCCGTAAAGGCGAGCGGTTCACGACCCTGGATGAAAACGAACATGTTCTGAACGAACACGATCTTCTGATCTGCGATGGCGAACGTCCTGTGGCGCTTGCCGGAATCATGGGCGGATTGAATTCAGAAGTCACCGGGGAAACGCATCATATTTTACTCGAGAGCGCCTATTTCGATCCCATGACCGTGCGCCGGACCGCAAAAAGACTGGGATTAAATACAGAAGCATCTCAACGCTTTGAGCGCGGTGCTGATCCCAATGGAACAATATATGCCATCAATCGCGCATCCAAAATGATGTCCGAAATTTGCGGCGGCACTGTTTACAGCGGTATCGCTGACAGGGTTCCGTCGGATATCAAACCGGTTTCGATTACACTGCGAAGTGACCGAATTTCCGTTGTGCTTGGGACAAATGTCCCTCATGAGGAAGTGTTGACGATTTTAAAGCACCTGGATCTGAATATTGCACGACCGGATGATCCAATTGAAGTCATTGTTCCCACATTCCGTCCCGATCTGATCAATGAAATCGACCTGATCGAGGAAGTTGTCCGTCATTATGGTTTTGATCATATCCCGGTGAATCCTGTAATGAAAACCGCCTATCAGAAAACAGAGGATATCGGATCCAAAAATACGGAAACAATCAGGGATATTATGACGGGCATGGGTTTTATCGAGGTTTTAAACAACACGCTTGTTTCTCAGAAGCACACAAGCCTTGTGCCAGACGTCAAGCCGGTCAGTCTTCAAAATCCATTGAGCCCTGAAACTCAGTTTTTACGCACGAATATTCTGGCGAACCTTCTGGATAACGTTCAGTACAATATCAACCGCGGCGAACGCAACCTGATGCTGTTTGAAATCGGCAATGTCTTTCATCAATCGGGAGACCGGCTTCCCCATGAATCGCCGGTTTTGGGACTTTGCATCACCGGGCACACGCACCCAACCCCATTCTGGCAGGCATCCGGGACAACCGAAAGCAATCTGTTCCATTTCAAAGGATTTCTGCAGAACCTTGGAAAAAGACTGCATTTGCCCGATTTGTCCTTTGCTTCCGGAATCAGCGGATTGCTTGGTGATGGTATTGCCGTGTTCAGCGGCCAGAAACGCATTGGCCTGATGGGAGAGGTTCCACAGTCCGTTCTTGAACACTGGGACATACAATTCCCGGTATTCGCATGCGAATTCGAATTATTATCTCTGCTGGACAAAATTCCTTCGACGATCCGGTTCGCGCAAATACCCCGTTTCCCTTCAGTCAAAAGGGATCTTGCAGTACTCGTCGAAAAGGGTATTCATGCGAAAGACATGATCGACCTTATTCAGAAAACAGGTGGTAATCTGATTTCAAAAATTGATATTTTTGATGTCTACGAGGGAAAATCACTGAAAGAAAATCAAAAAAGTGTGGCTTTTGCTTTGACATTTATGTCTATGGATCGTACATTAAGAGAGGAAGATATTCATCCTGTTTTTAATAAAATCGTTCAAGCGCTTTCTGATAAATTTCATGCTGCATTACGTTCGTGATGGAAATGGGAGGCAGGCATGGATCCACATCCGTTTGAAATCCTGGAGAAGAAAATTGATCAGTTGTTGAATCTGGTAAATGCTTTAAAACGGGAAAATCAGGAACTGAGACAGAAAAACGCAGAAATAAAACATATTCTGGAGGAGAAAGAAAACAAGTTCATCGGACTGGAGAATGAACTCGAAAAATACCGGAATGCTCAACTTGAAGTTGCAGAATATAAGGATAAGCAGGACAGGGTTAAAAACAAAGTAGAAAAACTGATTGAAAAGTTAAAAGAATTTGAGGCATTGGAATAATTGTTATTATGGGTGTTGCCCATACTGGGACTGTGCAATTCATGTAAATTGTATTTATACCGACAGGATTTTCCGATGAGTTCGGATAAAAATGTCCTCACGGTTCGAATATTTGGCGCCGAATACGCCGTTCGCGGATATGCCGATGCCAACTATATCAAAGCCATTGCAGATTATGTCGACGAGAAAATGCGTGAAGTGGATCAATCATTGCGGGTTGATTCTTCATTAAAAATCGCGATTCTCGCATCATTAAATATCGCTCACGAATTGTTTAACGAGCGTATTGAAAAACAGCAATTGCAAAAGAAACTTGAGGACAATATTTCCCGTCTGAATCAAATCATTGATAAGAAGATGACGGATTCTCCTGAATAATCGGTTTGTTTTATTTTTCGCGGCCCGATGTTGAGAAGGGCCCGTTCGTATTGCACATTCATTTCTCAGATTGGGCGCCCCGAACCAATATCGGGGTTTTTTTATTTTTGGAGGAACAATGGAATCCATGTATATTTTTGTCGGATTATCGATTGTATTGAGTGTCACCATGTTTTATCTGGGCTGGATATTCAGCACAAAACTAGGACAGGGCAAAGTTGCAAATGCAGAAAAACTGGCTGAAAAGATAGTTTCCGAGGCGGAGAAAGAAGCAGAATCCCTTAAAAAACAACGAATTATCGAAGCCAAGGATGAATGGCTGAATTTAAAGCAGAAATTCGAGAAGGAAAGCCATTCTCAAAGGCAGGAGCTGGATAAGGAAAGAAGACAGCTTGAGCGTAATGAACTGGAACTCAACAAAAAACTCGATCATGTCAATCAGCGCGATCAGGAAATCAAACGACTGGAACAGAGCAATCGCGACCGCACCGAGCATTTGCAGAAAAAGCAGGAGGAACTCGACCGGATTACACAGATGCAGAATGAACGTCTGGAAAAAATATCGGGAATGTCGAATGAAGAGGCCCTGAAAGAGCTCAAGGAAAATCTGACGAGCAAGGCAAAGCAGGAGGCGGCCCAGCTGATCAAGGATATCAAGGATCAGGCGAAACTGTCTGCAAACCGCGACGCCAAAGAAATCATCATATCCGCCATTCAGAGAACGGCAGCCGATCATTCGGCAGAGGCCACTGTATCCGTGGTACATCTGCCGGGTGATGAAATGAAGGGCAGAATTATCGGGCGCGAAGGAAGGAACATCCGGTCCTTTGAGAATGCAACGGGTATCGATGTGATCGTGGACGATACACCTGAAGCCGTCATTCTGTCCGGTTTCGATCCTTATCGCCGTGAAATCGCACGGCGTGCACTGGAATTTCTGCTTACAGACGGCCGTATTCATCCGGGACGCATCGAAGAAGTGGTTCAGAAAACAGAGAAGGAGATGGAAGAGGTGATCACCAATCTGGGTGAACAGGCCATGCTTGAAACGGGTGTTCATGGTTTGCATCCGGAACTGGTCAAATTACTGGGAAAACTGCATTTCAGAACAAGTTACGGTCAGAATGTCCTGAAGCACAGTATCGAGATGGCGTATTTATCCGGTCTTATGGCCAGCGAACTGGGTCTGGATCCGGTAGTGTCAAAAAGAGCGGCATTGCTGCATGATATCGGCAAGGCGATCGACCGCAATACGGAAGGCACGCATTTTCAATTGGGTGCGGATCTGGCTAAAAAATATGGCGAAGGACCCATTGTTCAGAATGCCATTGCTGCGCATCATGGCGACATTCCCATGACATCTCCCATATCGGCCCTTGTGCAGGCTTCGGATGCCATCTCGGGTTCGAGACCCGGCGCACGCCGTGAGACGCTTGAAGGATATATCAAGCGTCTTGAAAAACTCGAAGACATCGCCGAATCCTTCCAGGGCGTTTCAAAGACATATGCCATACAGGCGGGAAGGGAAGTCCGGGTTCTGGTGCAGCCGGAAAAAATCAACGATGCGGTTGCGGATCAGCTCGCCGCGGACATTGCCGAGCGTATTCAACAGGAAATGGAATACCCCGGTCAGATTAAAGTCACTGTAATCCGGGAATACCGTGCCGTGGATTATGCAAAATAATCGATGAACCGTGAAATAAAAATATTGTTTATTGCCGATATCATCGGGCCTCACGGTCTGGATATCGTTGCTTCCCTGTTGCCTAAACTGGTAAAGGATAAACAGGCGGACCTTGTGGTCGCGAATGGAGAAAATGCGAAAAACGGGAGGGGTCTGGACGATACGACCGCGACCCGGTTGTTTAAAATGGGGATTCATGTGATCACAGGGGGGAATCATATCTGGCAAAGGCAGAAGTATTTCAACCTGCTGAACACGGATCCCAATATTCTTCGACCCCTGAATTATCCATCCGAATCTCCGGGACACGGTACCTGTATTTTTGAAACTGGCGGTCAAACCAGGATCGGAATTATCAATCTTCAGGGCCGGAGTTTTCTGTATCCGATTGATTGTCCTTTCAAATCCGCATCCGCTGCAGTCAGTGAACTGAAAAAACAGGGAATCCAATGCATTTTCATCGATTTTCATGCGGAAGCCACCGCTGAAAAAATCGCACTGGCCCATTATCTGGATGGTCAGATCAGCGCGCTTGTAGGAACCCATACGCATGTGCAGACCGCGGACGATAAAATTCTTCCCAAAGGAACTGCCTATCTCACCGACGCCGGAATGACAGGACCGCATCGTTCCGTGATCGGAATGAATACGTCGACGGCAATCGAAAGATTTATCAATCAGCTGCCGGTTCATTATATGCCTGCTTCTCCCGTTGATTTACAGCTGAATGGTGCGTATATTGTTATTGATGAGCAATCCGGAATGGCCAAGTCCATCGAACGTCTGCAATTGAACATTTAATCGATATCGCAGGAGAAATCCGAAGATATGAACAAAAATAAAATTATTACCGTTCAAATGCGAATTCGAGATATTCTCCAGGATTCCTTTTTCTTTCAGATTCCAGGTGAAAGCACAGATAAATCCGAAATTCTGAAAGTGATTCATCAAAAATATCCAACCTCGCACGGTACCATTGAGGCGGATATTCAAAACGATACAGCCATACTTCAATGGAAGCCCAACCGTTTCGATCAATCAGCCGAAACCATTCATCAATCCGCAATCAAGCTGGCGAAAGAAAAGCATTTTGATCTGGCCGAACAAAAATGGAAACAGGCCATCGAATTGAATCCCGATGATGTCGAGTATCACTATAAACTTGGGCTTCTGTTTTTTGAGTTGAAGCAGTATGAGAAATCGATTCAGGTTCTTAACCGTGCCATTCAAATTTGTCCAATACATGACAGGGCCTTCTTAATACTGGGAATCGATCATATCAAATTAAGAAAAATCAACAGGGCGGAAATGGTCATCCTTCACAGCAAGCGGCTGAATCAGCATAACCCTTTGGTTTATCTAAATCTGGGAGCTATTTACAGCATACAAAAACGTTTCGATGAAGCCATTAAAATGTTTCAAAACACGATATCGCTGTCTCCAAAAGAAATACGGGCCTATTTTGGACTGGGTCAGCTTTATGCTATTTTAAACGATACGGAAAATGCCAACTATCATTTCGAAAAGGTTATTCAGCTGGCTCCCAATACGAAAATGGCTGAAACCGCTAAAATTTCAATTCAATCCATCGAATCGAATCGTGCACCTCAGCCGGATATTATCAATATTAAAAAAGAAGAGAAAATAGCCAAAGGTATCGGATACTATCTGGCAGGGGACTATAAAAACGCCGGGAACTTATACAAGGATTATTTAAAATACAAGCCATCGGACGATTTTGTCTGGTATTTGCTATCCGAGGCCATGATTCGTCTCGGTCAGCTTGTTGAGGCAGCCGATTGTCTTAAAAAAGCCATTCGTACAAATCCCAATCGAGGCGTCTATTATAAAACACTCGGCATTGTTCTGCATCATCAGGCAAAATCTGATGAAGCTGTCAAAATACTGAAAAAAGCAATCGATCTTGGAAAAACGGATCCGCTTTCGCTTACATTGTACGGTATCAATCTTCTTCGGATCAAAAAGACGGATGAAAGCATTCAGCAGCTTCAGAGCGCATTGAAAAGAGATCCAAACAATCCGCTGGCCATGTATCATCTGAGTCTCATTTTACTCAAGCAGAATAAAAAATCAGAAGCGGGTGTGTATATTAAAAAAATTCTGAATATGCAATCGGAGTTTCCCATAAAAAAACAGGCAGAATCACTCAAAGAAAGCATTTAATATATTTGATACATATGCGAAATTAAACTTCGTATAATATATATTATGTTAAGTTGATAACAGGCATGAAACGGTGACACATTCATTTCACATTTCCAATAATCCCGATCCTCTGCTCTGGAAATCTTTTGTTGAAAATCATGACCATGGAAATATCTTTCACACGCCTGAAATGCATGCGGTTTTTTCTCAGTCCAAATGTCATTCCCCTGAAACCTGGTCCGTGATCGATCAAAATGACCGGCTGCTTGCGCTTTTCAATCCGGTGACGATTCATGCCGCCTACTGGCCGCTCAGATTCTTTACGAAACGCTGCATATCCTATGGAAGTTATTTATGTGACGAATGTGATTCAGGACGTGCTGCGCTTCAATTGCTTTTTGAAACCTACAACAACACGCGCTCGAGTACGCATATTTATACCGAGCTGAGAAATCTCCATGATATTTCCAGTCATCGTCATCTGCTAAAAATGAACCATTTCTGTCATTACGGATACTTAAATTATCTGATACCCTTGGAACTGCCAGAAGAATCGATGCTTTCAAGAATCAGCAGATCGACGCGCAAGAAAATAAAACATGAGATCAGGCTTCCACAAATTGAAATGATTACGGCTGATCATCCGGACCAGATCGATATTTGTTATGATATACTACAAAAGTCGTATCGTCACAATTGCGTTCCGCTTGCCGATAAATCATTGTTTATCAATGCATTCAGGATACTTCATCCCAAAAAAATGATCTTGTTTACCCTGGCAAAATTTAAGAATGAATATATTGCTGCATCTGTTGATCTGCTGTTTAAAAACACCATGTATGGATGGTATGGCGGTTTCGACAGAGATTACGCCAAACTGCTTCCCAATGAGATGATTATGTGGCATTTGCTGTCCTGGGGCGCAAAAAATCATTATCAATGGTATGATTTCGGCGGAGCCGGCCAGCCGGAACAAAAATACGGAGTCAGGAATTTTAAAGCCAAATTTGGCGGGAATCTGGTCAATTACGGACGTTATCTGAACGTCCATGCACCGTTGCGCTATTGTCTTGGCACTGTATCCTATAAAATATTACAGAAGTTATCAAAACTATGTCGAATGCGATTTATTAAGTAAATTTCGTATTTACGTATTTTAATCGTCTATTTAATAATGTTTATTCTCTCAGATGCCCTTCTCCTATGACGATCCATTTATACGTTGTCAGGCCTTCAAGCCCCATGGGACCGCGTGCATGCAGTTTGTCAGTCGAGATGCCGATTTCCGCACCCAAACCGTAAACGCCGCCGTCAGACAGGCGCGTGGACGCATTCACCATCACAGAAGCACTGTCCACATTGTTGATAAAACGGTTTGCCATATGGATGTTTTCAGTAATTATGGCATCCGTATGTGCAGATCCGTATCGATTGATATGCCCGATCGCTTCATCGATATTGCCGACGACTTTCACTGCGAGAATCAGATCCAAAAATTCTGCATAATAATCATCCTCAGATACAGGCTTGATATTTTTCCCGAGTTTTTGGGTTTTCTCACAACCCCGTATTTCGACACCTTTTTCCTGCAATGCCTGAAGAATCGGCGGCAAAACTGTGTCTGCACAGGCCAAATCCACAAGCAGCGTTTCGGCTGCATTGCATACGGCCGGTCTTTGTATCTTGGCATTGAGCGTGATATTCAATGCCATATCGATATCGGCCTGCTCGTGAATATAGACATGACAGACACCTTTATAATGTTTTAAAACCGGAATACGCGATTTTTCAACCACACTGCGTATCAATCCCTCTCCGCCGCGTGGAATGATCAGGTGAATATAATCATCCTGTATAAGGAGCTCATTCACGGCCTCCCGGTCTTTTGAATCGATATATGAGATTAAATCGGGATTGACATGGTTTTCATCCAGTGCTTCACGCAGAATGCGAACCAATGCCATATTGGAATGATATGCATTGCTTCCGCCGCGCAGTATGACGGCATTCCCCGATTTCAAACAGAGTGTGGCGGCTTCAACCGTGACATTCGGTCTGGCTTCGTAAATGATCCCGATAACACCAATCGGCACACGCATTTGCCCCACTTTAAATCCTTCCGGACGCATCACCATGTTGTCCATGCGTCCGACCGGATCCTGAATCATGACGAGGTCGAGACAGGACTGCACCATTCCGTCCAGTCGTTTTTTATTCAGAGCGAGCCTGTCGAGAAATGCAGAAGTCGATCCCCCCTCTTTGGCACTTTTTATATCTTTTTCATTCTCAGAAATTAAATAATCCCTTGATGCATCTAATTTTTGAGAAATGGTTTTCAGAATCCGGTTCTTTATTTTCGGAGTACCAATATTCAGAAATTCATGATAGGCTCTGTTGGTATTTTCAGCTGTCTTTCGTACCGACATGATGGCTGGCTCCTAAAGGATAATCATATTATCACGATGTATGACTTCATCATAGAATCTTTTCCCGTTCTCAAGCACAATATGATCCGTGCGCTGTCCCTTGATTTTTTGAATATCATCACTTGAATACTGAGAGATCCCCTTGCCGATCATTTCATTTTCTGTATTGAAAATACCGACAATAGAGCCCTCCGTGAATTGACCTTCGATCTGAATGATGCCGCCCGGAAGCAGGCTTTTCGAATGGTGAATCAAGGCATTTTCGGCACCTTCATCGACGACCAATTTTCCCTTGATTTTATGGTTGAAAAATATCCATCGTTTTCGTTTTTTCTCATATTTTTTTTCAGGCTGAAAAAAAGTTCCGACATCTTTCCCGTTCAGCAGGGACCTCAGATCGGGTTTGAGTCCGTCCGTGATGATAACGGCCGTCCCCATTTGTGCGGATTTTTCAGCCGCTTTCAATTTGGACGCCATACCCCCCAGTGAAAGTTCATTCGGCCTGTCTTCGATCAGTCTGTATGTCTCATCATTGATTTTTTCCATATATGAAATACGTTTCGCCTGCGGATTTTCATGCGGATTGTGGTCATACAATCCCCCGATATCCGAAAACAATATCAGCAAATCGGCATCCATCAGAATAGAAGTCAGTGCGGACAGGGTGTCATTATCACCGAATTTCAATTCGTCGACAGCCACACTGTCATTTTCGTTGATTATTGGAACGGCCTTATAATGTAAAACGGATTGCAGACAGTCCCTTGCATGCAAATACCGCTGCCGGTTCTCGATAATATCGTAGGTGAGTAAAATCTGTCCGACCGGCAAATTGTATTTCTGAAACCACTGGTTCCATTGCTGCATCAGCATATTTTGTCCGATTGATGCCAGTGCCTGTATGTTTTTCAGATTTGTCGGTCTGGATGTCAAGCCGACCATATCCATGCCGAAACCCACTGCACCGGAACTGACAATTGAAAATTCGTAACCCTTCTCATGAAAAAACGCGATATCCTCAACGAGTTTTTCAATATGGGATTGGTCCGGATTTTTATAGTGGCTTAAAAGCACCCGGGTTCCAAGCTTAAGAACGATCTTTCTCACATTCTGTAATTGTATTTGACGGCTGCTCACATTTCCCCAAATCGATTTTTACTCCTGCCTGTAATAGGGTAAAGTAACATAAAAATCAATAAATATCAAGATTTTTATCAATAATATAGAATAAAAATTCATATTGACGAATACTATTAAAATTTTGTTCCGATGAAGTAATAAAATCTGGATGCGGCCTTTTCGGGATTCAGAATGCCTTGACTGCCCAGCGCGTAAACAATCCCAACGAGTCCCAGGGGGGTCCTGAATTTGATTCCAAATCCTGCCCCCCAAAGCGGATCATCTTTATCTGATTCAAAGCAATGCGCACGGTTACCGCATACAAAGAAGGAAAATGCATTTTTAACCGGAATCAGGAATTCTGTTCTGTACAACAACAGATGACGCGCAAATAACTGGTCGATATTCAGTCCGGCAAAAAGATCAGGGTCACCCTGTTTGAAATTCCTGATTTCGGGCATATTGACCGATCCATATCCGTAAAATCCGTAAAGGCGCAGCGTGTTTTTATAAAATACCGGAATATACAGATCCGAAAACGCAAAAAACCTTTGAAAGGATTTGTCGTTACCCAACCTTTCAGGTGACATTGCCATGTCGAGTGTCGTGTTCAATCCTGAAGTCGGCAACAAGGCGTCATTCCGTGTGTCCACATTGAATACGCCGTGTATCTGATTGACCGTCATCTGACGATTGGTGAACATCCGATTATCATCGGCAGCGACGGTTGGTTCGATTTCTATGCGTTCCGTCAGCAGCTCAATTTCAACATTGATGTCTTTCGAAAGATTCCAGCACAAGCCTGCGGTCCAGACAGTGCTCCTGTCCTGAAAAATGGCTTCAACATCACCAAATCCGTTAAACACATGAAGAGGTATGCTTGTAAATGACTGCCTGATATACGGGTAGACAGATAATTTCATGGTCCGTGAAGGATAGGATATTTCGTTCCAGAATCGTCGATAGGCACCAAACTGGTATTCATTTTCAAACCGTATCCCGGGAACAATCAGACTGTTGATTTTAAATCCGGCAATGCCCATCAGTTTTCTGTCTTTGTCATAATGCAATCCGATACGCAATTTACGCATCGGCAATTCTTTGACCGATATATGCAGCCGGATAAAATGATCGTGTAACGGAATTATTTCATAGTCTATATGTTCAAAATAATCCAGACCATAGAGTATCATAATCCGGTTATTCAGTATGTCCGTATCGAACCTTTCCCCCGGTTTCAATCCCAGCAGGCCGTAAATAAGTGAGAAAGGGAGATGCTGATTCCCGTCTACGGTAATGCTGTAAATCACGGGTTGCTGCATTTCCTCCACCCGGATTAACAGACGAACTGCTTTATCCGATACCGGAATCATTTCATAATCAATTTTATGAAATATCCTGAGCCTTGTCAATTCACTGATTTGATCGTCAAAATCATGATAATCGAAAGCCGTTCCGGTTTTCAGATCCAGCGCCCCATATATTTTTTCGAATGGTGTTGTGGCCGGTCCGATAATCTGGACATTTTCCAGTAACGGTTTTTTTTCAAGTAATGGCAGGGCTTCCGGGTTTGAAACGCGGTCCAGCTGATATACTTCTTTAAAATAGACCAGATCCTGTTTGTATTTTTCAGCCGCCTTCTCCCCGCTTAAAATTATCTGGCGTATTTTCTCTTTTGAAAAATCGCTCATTTTAAATTCGGTTAAATCCGGTAAAATAAGCAAATCCGCCTGATCTGTATTGCGGCGCCATTTGTCAATACCGATTAAATGGGTGGCACGTTCTAATATGTTCAGCGCATTATCGAGATGTTCCCTCGGTACCTCATGACCGAGGACATCCACCGCAAATATCACATCCGCTCCCATGCCTTTCACAACATCGACCGGACAATTATTGACAATACCACCGTCCACAAGCAAGGAATCCCCCCATTCAACCGGACTGAACACCGTAGGAATCGCCATGGTGGCCCTCATCGCTTTTGAAAGTGAGCCATGCTCCAGTACCACTTCATTGCCTGTCACAAGGTCGGCTGCCACACAGCGGAACGGAATGGGAAGTTCATCGAAATCACGGAACTGTTCATACATAAAGGTTTTACTCGAAAAGAGCAGGGATATTTTCCGGCCGTATACCAATCCAGCAGGTATGGCCGGTTTCCTGCCTAAAATGCCAATATCGATTTGATAACGATCCGTTTCCCTTTTTTCTATGTACGGCAATTTATCCCGGGATGGACGATCGGAGAAGAGCGACTCCCAGTCGGTTTCCAGGACCATATTCTCAAGTTCCTGTCCGCGATATCCGATTGCATACAATCCGCCGAGTATCCCGCCCATACTTGTTCCGGAAATGTAATCCACCGGTATTTCAAGAGAATCCAGCATTTTTAAAATACCGATATGGGCAAATCCTTTCGCACCGCCGCCGGACAGAACAAGTCCGATTTTCGGACGGATCATGGTCTCCTGTGCCATGATATTGACCAGACACGGGAAGATGGCCAGGAAGAAGAGCCGCGGTAAATATTTCATGGTACTGCCTGCTCCTGCAGCTCATTTTCAGGGTACAGGATCACCCGAACCCTGTTTTTTTGTTGAAAACAGATCCGGGCCACCTCCTGAATCGAATCGCATTGCATCGAGCGGATCAGTTCCGGCAGTGTTTCCACAACGCTGTAATCCAGTTTGTATAGATCCAGCCATATCAGGCTTTGCATCCAGTAACTGTTGTTTTTTACGTTGATTTCATGCGTCCGTAATTGGGATTCTCTTACTTTCTCCAGATCCTTCGGACGGGGGCCATTTTGCAGCAATGTGTCGATTTGCATATACACGGCATCCGAGAGTTCGTTGACACGTTCCGGTTCGCAGCCGAACGAAATTCTGATATCAAAGCGTTCCCTGGGATATTTATAGACTCTTCCGGTTACGCGGACGCCGTAGGTGCCGCTGAGATCCTCGCGGATCACTTCCCGCATCCTGATATTCATGATCTGTATCATGGTATCAAAATCATGTTCCCTTCGGTATGTCCATGGAAAATTACCGGTATACGCCATAGTAACCCTGCTCTTGGATTCCTTTCCACGATATACGGTTTTTTCGATGATTCCGTCCGGAGGAACGATACACGGATCCTTGAACGATTCGTAACTGTTCAATGCGGGAAGGCTGCCCAGGTAGGTCAGAATCAGCGGTTTGATCGTCACCGTATCGATATTGCCGACGATATAAAACTTGAAATCAGACGCATTTTCGAACCGTTGCCGGTATATGCTGAAGGCATCGGCCAAATTGATCTCATCCAGTCTTTCATTGGTCCAGGGACGAGCACGGAAATGATATCCGGACATGACCCACTGAATGGTATCCTGATACACGGCTTCCGGATTCGCATGACGATTTTCCAAAAGTCCTCTGATGCGTTCTTTCAATGACATATAGGCCACAGAATCCGCACGCGGACAGGTGAAAAATAAATACACCATCTGTAAACATGTTTCCAGATCTTCAGGTGAACATTGTCCTGATATACCTTCGCTCAATCCGTCGATTCGCGGAGAAATGCTGATCAGCTTCCCTGCCAGTTTTTTCTCCAATGCGGTTCTGTCGAACTGACACAAACCACTTTCCTGAATGATCCATGAAGCGTTTCTTGCCGATTCATACAGTGAGTCCGGCACAAGTGAAGAACCGCCCGGACTGTATGCATTGATCAGAATCTGGTCGTTTTTAAAATCAGTGGGTTTGAGAAGTACCCGTACACCGTTCGATAACGTCCATTCCGTCAAACCGAGTGAATCGATGCCTGCGGTACGGGTGATACTTCCCGGTATGGGAACAGCCTGAATCAATGGTTCATCAGTGGCCACATCCTCATAGGGTTCCACTGCAATATCCTTGACATCCTCAAAAAGCTGAATAATAGCCGTTTCATCAGGAAGTAAATATCTGTTTTTTTCCGGAGCACTGACCAGAACGACCCTGTTGCTGTCTTTTATCCAAAGGCTGGTCAGCCCGTTTATTTCATCCAATCCGATGCCGGGAATAAATTGCAGAAACAACAGATACTCGTTTTCAATGCCGGGAATCGGTTCATCATCTGTAAAATGTCGGACATATTCGGAAGCATAACGCACGGATTCCGTTTTATCCTTTTCCAGGTAGGCTTTCTCAATGATCCTGAGCAGATTGATCTTGCTTCGCTCCATTTCCGTAGGAGTAAACCCGAAAACACGGACCCGCTTCACTTCTTTTAGCAGATTTTCCAATCCGAATATAACCCCTGTTTCATCCACGCGCGCATTCAGCACATAGGCACCCTTGGATCCGGTAATTTTTGTATTGCCGGCGCTGGCGGTCAGATAAGGAGGATTTGATTGACGCAGGGATTCCTGAAGGCGTTCATTGAACATGCTGTCGACCATATATTCCAGAATCGTTCTGCGGTAATCTGCAATCGTGCGTTCGGGTGACAGATCATACTTGAAATACACACTGACCTGGTTTTGTGTGGCTTCCTCGTCGGTCACAATGGATATTTTGCTGTCATCGTGATCAGGAACCTGATAAACCGGTCTGTTTTTGGGATCAGGGGGATTCGTCATATTTGAAAAATGCGTGATGATTTTCTTTTCTATGTCCTCCGGATCAAAATCACCGACGGCCACCACGGATATCAGATCCGGGCGATACCAGTCCCGGTAAAACCGATGCAGCAATGACGGCTCAAATGTCCTGATAATATCCGGTTTGCCGATCGGCAATCTTTCCGCATATCTGGACCCGTAAAGCAGAACCGGAAGCTGCTGATCGCGGATACGGGCAGAAGCCCCCCTGCCCAGCCGCCACTCCTCAAGAATGACACCGCGCTCTTTTTCGATTTCATCTTGCTGAAAAAGAATATTGTGGGCCCAGTCCTCCAGAATCTGAAATGCGGTATTCAGGATGTCGATGCTGTCGGTCGGGATTTCAAGCATGTAAACAGTATCATCGAATCCGGTATACGCATTCACTTCCGGTCCGAAACGCATACCGATACGCTCAAGGTAGTCGATGAGTGACTGTTTTTCGAAATGGGCTGTTCCATTGAATGCCATATGCTCGCAAAAATGTGCCAGCCCCTGCTGTTCATCACTCTCGAGCAGGGATCCTGCATGAA
Source organism: bacterium (assembly GCA_016930535.1). Lineage (GTDB taxonomy): Bacteria > Zhuqueibacterota > QNDG01 > QNDG01 > JAFGCO01 > JAFGGN01. The sequence goes on along the minus strand of JAFGGN010000043.1, from coordinate 108,168 downwards.
CGACCAGTCGCAGTTCTGCCCTTTTCTCAGGTTTCTGATTGGTTCGTATCAGATATCGGACACCGTTGTTCAATGTATCCGTGATTACGGAAGGATCCTGCGGAATGGATTCATTCAATGCAAAGGCCTGTATCTCCAATGATGTATTTTGAATTTCAATTTGTTTGGTACACTGAATAAACAGGAAGATGAACAGCGTCGTCGCCATTCTGTATCTCATCAGATTCTCCTTTCCAGATTGAGGATTATGTAACCTCATTTTACGATACCTTATTGAAAAAAACAAATGTGTTTTAAAAAATGTCTTGACAAATCAAAAATAATTTTTATATTGTAGCATCATTACTACAATGTAGTAGTTCTGTTTGATCGGAGTCACTGTGATGGATCTTCCTGAATTATCTAAAAACGAGTATGATATCCTACGGATTCTTTGGAAAAACGGCCGGCAGTCCGTTCGGGAAGTGCATGATGCCGTTCAGCCGATTTATCATTGGGCTTACACGACCACAAAAACCATTATGGATCGTATGACAGAAAAGAACTTATTGTCCAGAGAATCTTTTCATGGTGTCTATTTGTATCGCGCCCTGATTTCCCGGCCGAAGGGTCTTGCCCGGTTCGTACAGTTTTTCGCGGACCGGATTCTTGAGCTTGATACTGCAACGGTGGTTTCAATGCTGTCAGACAACCAGACACTGACACCTGAAGAAATTGATGAGCTGGAAGAAATTCTCGAAACATTTCAGAAAAAGGAGCGGTCATGATTGCCATGCTCCATACACTGTATTCAGGGCTCGCATTGTCCGTGATCCATTTTCTTTTTCGTCAGTTTTTTTATTCAAGCCTGATCCTTATTCCGGTCATGCTCCTTCTTCGTTTCATGCAAAGATCATCCGTTTATTACAAAACAACACTGCTTCTTCTTTTCTGGATTCGTCTTGTTCTTCCTCCGGATTATGCCGCACCATGGAGTATGCGCCAGACTTGCATCCGTCTTTCCACTTCCGGACACCATACGACGGAAGACATTGATTACAGGCTTCATCAGGAATCATCTGAAGTATTCGATCAGATGAATGGAAAAACCTTATCGAACGGACCTTTTTTCAATGCAATCCTCATTCCGGTCCTTTTCGGTTTATGGATGACGGGCGTCATCATGTGTCTGACGAAATATAATCATACACATCAATATTACAGACGATTGATCAGGAACTCAGCCGTTATTCATGATCCGAAAATACACCGGATCGCTGACCGTTGGATGCGTCGTTTTCATATACGCCGAACCGTGCGGTTATTGTCGACGACCGAGCGGATTTCCCCGTTCGTGTCCGGGATTTTACATCCCTGTATCATACTTCCCGCTTCCACATTGAATCCGGAGAATCTGAACGTAATTGAATCCATAATTGCACATGAATTGGCCCATGTTCGTCATGGAGACAATTTCTGGATTCATGTTCAGGCGGCACTGGAAATTGTTTATTTTTTTCATCCTGGCATATGGTGGGCTTCCGGTCAATTGAATACATACAGGGAATGTGCGGCGGACGACGGGGTGGTCAAGTATCATGGATTCTCGCGAGATCAATATATACAAAGTCTGATGTTACTGGTCAAATCAAGTCAGAAGCATAAGGAGGTACGCATGGAACCCGCATTTATTCATTATAAAAAGCGTCTTGCAGAACGGTTGGCTCACATTTACACATCGCGTCCCATAAAAAGAAAGGGAATCTTATTTTTTACAGGCGCATTCGTTTTATCCATCGTTTTCATTCTGCCTATGCAGATTCAAAGCACCGAGCCGGCCCAGGTCACACAGGATGAAAAATCCGGATCGGAACCAATGACATTCCGGTCTCCCTGTGAAAATGCAAAAATAACGGCACCGTTTGGAATGATGGAACATCCGCTGAACAAAAACATCATGCGTATGCATAGGGGCGTCGATCTTGCACATAAACGGGGAACCCCGGTCTATGCTGCAGCAAACGGACTTGTGGCCATTGTCAACGATTCGGCAATGCTCAGATCCGGATATGGAAATCATGTGATTATCCGGCATGAAAACGGATATGAGTCCTGGTATGCGCATATGGATACAGTACTCGTCAAAAACAACCAGCATGTGAAGCAGGGCTTTATGATCGGCAGGATCGGCAGTACAGGAAAATCAACCGGCCCCCATCTCCATTTTGAAATTCGTGAAAATAATCAGCCGGTGAATCCGGAAAATTTTATTCAATTCTGAAAATCAAAGGGCCGGCTCAAATGCCGGCCCCATTTTTATTGTTTTGCTTTTGACAGGCTTTTTGTTTGAGTCCAGCGATTGAAAATAGCCAGACCAGCCAATGTCACTACGCCAATACCGCTGAAAATGATCCAGAGAATTCTGGGCTGTCCTAGATTGTCCACAAAATGGACGTATAATTTGGCCCCCAGCGGCGCCCCGATACTGGAACCAATCACGCCATAAAGAAAAATATACCCCATATACGTGGCAAGCCTCTCTTTTGGGGCGGTCTGGCCGACATAGCTGATAAATTTGGGATGGGCCGTCATTTCACCGATGGAGAAAATGACGATTCCCGCCATGAAAACCCAGATACTTGTATTGATCGCCAGTATGGCCATGCCGATTGTTCCCATGGCAATTCCTGTCATCATGGTGGGCAGCGCCTTTGTTTTTTTAACGATGCTTGAAATAATGAGCTGCAACAGGATGATGGTTCCGGCATTGATCACGGTCACATGCTCGACATCGAAATGCCAGACAAACCACTTGAACCCCGATACCGGTATCTGCCAGTGAAACAGCTGGTCAAGAAATAAAATACAGGCATTTTTACCCATGACAAATCCAATTCCCGCATAATTGATCAGGGGCATCAGATATGCATTGACCATTCGATTCAGTGAGGAGGCATCGACAAAATCCTTCACATACCACAGCACGGAATCGAACATCTGAAAATAAAGGATCCAGAATCCGGAATAAATGGCGATCAGGAGAAGAAACTGAAAATGATCCCGGAACTTCGGGAGTTCCCTGATCTCGATGATAAAGAGAGCCAGCACTGTCGATGCAATCACCGAACTGACGATTTTGGTAAAAACTGATAGACCTGTCAATGTCCATATGATTCCCATCAGACCCAGAAAAAATACGGTGATCAGCCAGGATCGCGATTCCGATTTTTTTCCAAAGGATCGCAATCCCAGAATCGCCTGACTGGACCAGAACAAAATCGAGAAGAACAGCACAATAAAATTGCTGTTTTTCATATAGACCATGATCCCGTACAATGTGAGGAGGGACATGATCGAAATGACTATTGACTTCGTTTTTTTCTGAAGCCTGAATATGAGAACGAACGGACTGTAGATGATTTCAAATGCATTGGCCAGCGTCTGAATAAGATTCGTGGTTTTGGCATCCTTCGCCGCTTTGGGTTTTGGCGGCTCTTTAAAAAACAGCATTGTCGGTAAAATCATGATACCGGTTCCTATGGCTGCAGCAAGTATGACCCATTTCCATTCCGGCGTGCTGGGTACCTTTTTTAAAAGGGGCACAAGAATGAGGGGAAATAGAAACGCTCCGAAATTGATGGACCAGTAATAAATACCAAATCCCATGGAACTCTGCTCCTTGGTCGTGAGCCGTGCAATGGACCCGGAAATGATGGGTTTGAATGTACCTGCTCCGAGCGCCATAAAACAAAGTGCCAGGAATACCGGTGTGTATGTGCTCACCTGTGCTGTAAGGAAATATCCCCCGCCCATCAGTGCGAAGGCGACTGTCAGTGTTTTTCGGAATCCGAAACGGTCTGCAAGCGCTCCGCTGATTATCGGCAGAAAATAGAGTATCGGTTGTATGGTGCCCTTGATCAACCCCACACTTTCTTTGCTGATGAACAGAATATCCGTCAGATATACGGACAGCACACTCATCATTCCATAGTATGATCCCCTTTCGATAAATTCAAAAAGAATCACCAGCCAGAACTGGCCGGGGAATGATTTTATTCCTTTTTTTCCTGCACCGGCATTCATGAACGCCTCCTCTGTTTAACAGATCACTCTCATTAAAAAGTTAAGAACTATAATTTCAAAATGCCAATATAAATTGAAAATGTGCTTGCATCTTGCACTTGAAGATGTAAATTTGCATATGCCTGTCAATGGAGAAAGGACACAGATTTGAAGATTACTTTGGCCCAACTCAATCCGACAATCGGTGATTTTTCGGGTAACCTGCGGAAAGCAAAAGCAGCCATGAATACAGCTCTTCATGACCGGTCGGACCTGATCTGTTTTCCTGAAATGTTCATCACGGGTTATCCGCCGCGGGACTTTCTTGAAAGAGAGGATTTCCGTGAGCGTGCGCAATCGGCCCTGGACGAGCTTGTTCGTGATTCTGTCCATTATCCGGGCCTTTTAATCGTTGTCGGAACGATCATGCAGAACCAACGCCCTCACGGGAACGGTCTCGACAATGCCGCAGTGGTCATCAACAATGGTCAAATCGTATTCAGACAATCCAAATCCCTGCTGCCCACATACGATGTGTTTGACGAGGCCCGCTATTTCGATCCGTCTGATTCTTATGATATTTATGAGTGGAAAACGCATAAAATCGGAATCAGTATCTGTGAGGACGCCTGGGCCGATCCGGACGGACATATCAATGCACGGTATCATATCGATCCCGTCTATCAGCTCATCGACCGCGGCGCCACATTGATACTGAATCTCTCCGCCTCCCCTTTTCATATGGGAAAGGATGATATCCGTTACCGGTTGATGCGCAGGCATGCGGATAAGTATAAAATTCCGTTTGTTCTCGTAAACCAGGTCGGTGCCCATGATGAACTGATTTTCGACGGCAGTTCCATGGTTCTTAATAAAACCGGAAAACCGAGTTTTTTCTTTCCGGGCTTTGCCGAATATACGGCGACAGTGGATCTCGACAACGGCATGGGACAATCATTTTCCGCGATGGACCCCATTGCATCCGTCTATGAGGCATTGTGTCTCGGGCTGGGTGATTATCTCCGCAAATGCGGTTTTTCCGATGTCGTGATCGGACTTTCCGGAGGGATCGACAGTACCCTGGTCGCCTGCATCGCAACGCACACACTGGGTCCGGAGCACGTCATCGGCGTTGCCATGCCGTCCATGTACTCATCCGAACACAGTGTTCAGGACGCCTGCACCCTTGCGGAAAATCTGGGCATCAATCTGAAAATTATTCCGATTGCCGATATCTACCATGTCACCATCCGTGCACTGCAGCCGCATTTTACCGGAACCTGTGAGGATATAACGGAGGAAAATCTTCAGGCCCGTATCCGGGGCAATATTCTCATGGCGCTTGCGAATAAATTCCATGCACTGACGCTGGCTACTGGCAACAAAAGTGAATTGTCCGTGGGATACTGTACCATGTACGGGGACATGAGCGGAGGCCTGAGCGTGATCGGCGATGTGCCTAAAACCATGGTCTATCAGCTTGCCAAGTGGATCAATTCGGAAAAACCGCTTATACCGGACCGTATTTTGTCCAAACCGCCCTCGGCTGAGCTGAAACCCGGACAGACAGATCAGGATACACTTCCCGACTATGATATTCTCGATGCCATCATTGAACTGTACGTAGACCGCATGCTGGGATTTCAGGAGATCGTTTCCCGTGGCTATGATGAATCCGTGGTAAAATGGGTGATACAGACCATTGCGAAAAATGAGTACAAACGCCGTCAGGCGGCACCTGCGTTAAAAGTGACATCCAAGGCCTTCGGTATGGGGCGCCGCATTCCCGTTTCCGCCAAACATGGATTTTTTTCGGGAACCGGTGAAAAATAACCGCCGTTAATCTTTATTCAGCGCATTTGATCAATCACCGGTCATATACGGGATCAGGTCCATTCCAGCAGATGCTCTTTTTCAGCAACAGGATCGTTCCCTTTCAACTCTCCATGAACAAGCGGATTTGCATAGCAGTAAATGCATCCGCCCGGACAGGGATAATACCAGCCGATATCCCAGCTTTTCGTGCAGCCGCACCGGATTCGCTGTGCGCCCGCTTTTTGGATCGATGCCTCCAGGCGTCCCGGATGAAGCGCGGTTAAGATAGTGCCGTCGATACACCGGGAAACCGGCCAGCCCGGAACGCAGCACCCGGCCAGGTCGATTTTCAGATCATTTGCCGTATTCAGCAAATTATTTTTTTCCTCTTCGAGCTGCCCTTCGGATAGATCGACCGGTGTGATCTTGCGTTTCTTCAGGCGTGAGAGCACCTTCGGGTACGGTTCCATCCAGCTGACAATGAGATTGTTCAAGCCAGTATTTTTCACGTGCATGCCGATGACCGGAAACAGGTCGATATTCGAATAGACCCGGCCGTCCGGAAGCCTCAGATGGACAATCGGATCGAACCGGACACGAATCCGCCCGCTGTGACCGGTAAATTCTGTGAGTTGACTTAATGCGTGGAGTGAGTCCATACTTCCTGGTATGCCGGGCTCGAGAAAAGTGCCTCCCATACCGGATATGGTGACATGGAAAAAGCATTGATCATAGGAACGCAGAACGGCAAGCAATTGCCGGTTTTTGAGGATACGGCCGGGTGTCTTGGTCCATATGACAATGGAGTGGACCTTCTCCGGGGGAAGGCGCTTCTTCAGGAATTCAATCATGCGGCCGGAAAAGAATCCGGCCATCTCGGTTCTCCTGCTGACCGAGATAACCATTTTCTGAGCGGATTTCATGGCAGATAATAAATAAGAAAGGGGCTGAATCTTCTGTGAAACAGCCCCCGGGTTTTATATGTTTTCTTTCGTTCAGGCGTCGATATTCGGCAATGTTTTCAGCGCCTTCTTCAGTTCCTCTTCGGGATATTCGTAATCTTCCAAAGCATTTTCGAAGTACTTCTGGTAGGATGACATGTCGAAATGACCGTGACCGCTGGCATTGAACAGAATGACCTTCGATTCGCCCGTTTTCTTGCATTCAAGCGCCGCATCCATAGCAGCCTTGACCGCATGCGATGTTTCAGGCGCCATGATATGTCCTTCGGCCCTGGAAAAACTGATTGCCGCGTCGAAACAGGCATTCTGATGATAGGCTTCAGCCTCGATGATGCCGAGTTCGAGAAGATGACATATAATGGGAGCCATGCCGTGATAACGGAGCCCTCCGGCATGAATCGGAGCCGGAATGAACGCATGCCCCAAAGTATGCATTTTCAACAGAGGCGTGGTGCAGGCAGTGTCACCGAAATCGTACCGGTAAAGCCCGCGCGTCATGGTCGGACAGGCGCACGGTTCAACACCCAGAATCTTGATCTTCTTTCCGTCCACGATTTTGTCTCTGGCGAACGGGAGCATCAATCCTGCAAAATTGGATCCGCCGCCTGCGCATCCGATGATGATGTCCGGATAATCACCCGCGATCTCCATCTGTTTTTTAGTTTCGAGTCCGAGAACGGTCTGATGCAGCATGACATGATTCAGCACACTGCCGAGCGCATACTTGGTATCATCCCTTTTGGCTGCTTCTTCAACCGCTTCACTGATCGCGATTCCCAGTGAACCCGGCGAATCGGGATTTTCAGCCAGGATGGCCTGTCCTGCCGCGGTCTCCGTACTCGGACTCGGGATGCACTTGGCGCCCCACGTTTCCATCATCAGCCGGCGATAGGGCTTTTGATCATAACTGATTCGCACCATGTATACCTTGCATTCGATGTTGAACAGGTTGCAAGCAAAGGCCAGCGCACTCCCCCATTGACCTGCGCCGGTTTCCGTGGTGATGCGCTTGACACCGGCTTCTTTATTGAAAAAAGCCTGTGCAACCGATGTGTTGGGTTTATGACTTCCCGGAGGGCTCTGGCCTTCCCATTTGAAGTAGATTTTAGCCGGAGTATCCAGCGCTTTTTCCCATCGCTCGGCCCGCACCAGGGGTGAAGGACGCCAGATTTTATAAACATCCTGGATGGGTTCGGGTATATCAATCCAGCGCTCCTGACTGACTTCCTGCATAATCAGGGACATCGGAAACAGGGGCGCCAGATCATCCGGACCGATCGGCTTGCCGGTGCCCGGATGAATTACGGGAGGCAATGGTTTGGGAAGGTCCGCCTGAATGTTGTACCAGGCTTTCGGCATATCTTTTTCTGTCAGTATGATTTTTTTACTCATGAATGCCCTCCGGAATTAAATACATTTGAATTGATGTGTATGTTACAGCAGTTTGTTCGAGACAGAGTCCGGATCCTGAATGATTTTAACGCCGCGCGTGATCTTGCACAGACTGATACCCAGATCGGCCGCGATTTTGCGCTGAGGCACACCGGATTTAAGCAGCTTCATCAGTTTCCAGCGAAGATGCAGATCTTTTCTTTCATTCGATGTGAAAATTTCATCGAAAAACTGTTTCATTTCAACAGTGTCTGCAATTTTTACAAAGGCGTCGATTAAATCGTTGTTTTCGGACATGGGTGAAACCTTGTATCTACGTATAGAATCAATGTAATAAAAAAAACAACGGTTTCAAAATAAAAAAAAGCCGCTGAGCGTTTATACTCAGCGGCCTTGATTCAATTCAACCGATGTGATGAATTTTATTCGACTTTCATCATTTTCCGGACCTGAGTGCCTTCGGGTGTGCTGATCCGGTACAGATAAACTCCGGACGGCGCATCCTGTCCCCTGTCGTTCAAGCCGTTCCACTGGATTTCATAAATACCTGGATTTCTCTCTTCATTGAGCAGTGTGGTCATTTTCTGACCCAGCAGATTGTACACGGACAGTTCCACGAGCCCGCCTTCCATCATTTCGAAGCGGATGTTTGTCGATGGATTGAACGGATTCGGATAATTGCCATACAGTTCGAACCGTGTGGGTGCAGCGCCGGTTGTCAGCATGATCGGACCGTGCAGCACCTGGGTCGGACCGTAACCGGTCGTGATTTCCTGAATATAATAGCGGTACGTGGTATTCCAGTTCACGTCGCTGTCTATAATCTGATAATTGAAAGCGGACGAGGAATTGCCTTGTCCCTGAACCAGGGCGGGGGTGATGAGCATCAAATCACCGTTCTCCGTATCCTGCCTGTGCACCAGAAAACCGTCCACATCGACTTCGCTCTGCGTGGTCCAGTTGACGATGGCCCCCTCCTCATAGGTGTACTCCGCTTCCATGCCCGTAAGCTGAACCGGCAACGTCAGTTCGTTCAGGTAGGCGGGCATGGTCACCTGATTGCCCGTGGCCTGGAAAGGCGGCGGAGACAGCGCATGCCAGAAAAAGACGGAATAGCTTCCCCATGAAAAAGTTGTCTTCACATCGGAAGTCTCTGTGTAAGTGATCGTAACGGTCGCAACCGGAGAAAACGACGTTTCATTTGCGACTGTCGTAACGTACGATCCGCTGGAATAATCGTAGGAAATGGTGATGGCATTGTCCGTACGGGAAGCTGCCTGTGTATAAGCCGGCGTGGTGAACATGGTATGGCTGTACGTCGGTTCAGCATCCAGCAGATTTCTGAGCCCGTTCCCGATATTGAACGTAATGTCATAAGAATCGATATTGTATGCATATTTGGCAGCCAGGTCGATTCTTAAAACAAGTGTGCTCTGCGTTCCCAGTGCACCCCGTGTATGGCTGACCACGACCATTCTGGAATGAACCTGTCCGAAAACCTGAATTGTACACATGAGAAAACAGATGGTTAAAAGCAGTATCATTTTCTTCATGTCCGTACCCTCCTGTATATAAATAAGTTTATCTCGTCTAAACATGCAATGTTAAAGAATTTATACCAAAAAGTCAAGCGGTTTGTTCATTTTTCAATTTGTGATCCCGGGAATGCGCATTTCCCTTTCAAATTACACAATGAAATGAAACAGCTGATTTGAACAGATATACAGTCCCGTGCAATTTCTTTGCCACAATTACATAGCCGATGAAAAACACGAAAAAGGTCATGTGATTATCCACCTTTTTATTGACATTGTCCACGGATTTTATTAAGATTATACAGATCCGATCATCATCCAGAAGGAATAAATAAATGGCTTCTTCACCAAGCAGGCAAATTATGGAATCCAAGGTGCAGACCAATCCGCATTCACTGGCTTTTGCACGCCTTGCCGATTTCTACCTCGAAGAAGACAGAGTGGACGATGCCATTCAGCTCTGCCTCGATGGACTGGAGGGCAATCCGACCTATACGACCGGTTATTTTGTGCTTGCCAAAGCTTACTTGCTGAAAAACGATCTTGAAAATGCGGAAACGACCCTGAAAAAGGTATTGTCGCATGACCGGCATTATCTTTCGGCTCACAAATATCTTGGCGATATCATGGTGAAGCTGGGATGGGAAAATTCGGCGATCAACTATTACAAAGACATACTTCAGATCGATCCGCTCGAATCCACCGCACAGGCGGCTCTGGGAAATCTGTCCGAAGAACCCGCTGAAATGGCCGAAATGCCCGTCACTCCCCTGCCTGCAGAAGAAAGCATGCCGCTGGAAGAGGATCTTGTCAAAGAAACGCCTGCGGCCGAAGAGGAAGAATGGATCAGCCAGATCCGTGAAGTGTTTCCTGATGAATTGTCGGGTCAGGCAGGCAGTGCAGAGCCGGAGAGCGGTTCCGCCATGGAAACCGGACCGGAATCGGACATGCTCAACAGCATGGAAGATTCAGTTGCAGAACCCGGCGTACCGCACAGCGCTGAGGCGATCCCGGAAACAACAGAGCCTGAATCCTTTGACGGGGATCAGCCCGAAGAAGGCTTCATGGCTCCGCAGGATGAAACGGCTGAAACGGACGGGCCTTCGGACCAGGCTTCCGGAGCCGGACCTGCTCCTGCATTCGATTTTCAGGAACCGGACACTGCTCCGGAAGTCATGGCCACTGAATCTGACATGATGGATGCCTGGGAAACCATATCTGAAACCTTCGACGATAAAGAGAATGATATCACAGAATCAGCAGGGAAGATTCCGGAACCTGCAGCCGAAACACCTGACAGGGCTCCTGAAGATGTTCCTGAGGAGGTCTCTGACGGCGTCCCTGACGGGATGTCTGACAGCGCATCTGACGGGGATACCCGGATCATTGATATGGATGAATCCGAATTCATTTCAGCGATCGATGAGGGTTTCAAACAGCAGGATACGGCTCCCATGCCGGAGGATACGGACTCGGAATGGCCGTTGACGGCGACGCCTGAAGAAACATCGGCGTCTGAAGGCAGTTTTATCGATGAAGCCGCTGCTTCGCCTGATATTATGGAATTTGCGGATGACGTGGTTTCCGACTGGCAGGATGATTCCATGACCGGAGAAAATGCTGAATCTGCGGCGGAACCGGAGGATCGTAAAATCACCGAAGAATCCGCATCCGGAGATGCCTTGGATGAGGAAACAGGGAACATGCCCGTACATTCGGAACCGGATGCCGTAATTGAAGAGGATGGCGAATCACTTTTCGACTCCATGTCATTCGATACAGCGGAAACGGAACCGGATATTGAAATACCGGCCGAGGCTGCATCTGAGCAACCTCGGGAAGAAAGCACCGGAGTTGCAGAAGAAGACCTGATACCGATTGAAGAGGCTGAGGACACACCTGCTTCCGAACCCGACCAGGAAACGGGTGCATTTACAATCGACCTCGCCGAAACCGCGGATAATGCTGAAGCCGTTGATTTTGATGAAACGGATCTCGGATCCGCACCCTCTGAATCGTCTGAAACGGAAGAGGATCTGAAAATCGAAATTTCCGAAGAACCGGAGCCGGGTGATGCTGAAACCGGTATGGAGGCGCAGGAGACCGGAGCCGGAGATCTGGATATTGAAGTGGCGCCAGACTCTGAGGATCGTGCGGCTCAAACCGAAACCGATGAAACATCGCAGGAAGAATCTGTTGAAATCGTGGAAATATCCGCTGTCGAATCCAAAGAGGATGATAAACCGGAGAAGCAGCCGGAAGAACCGGCTTCCGGGGAAGGTCCGGCGACTCCGAAAATTCTGACACCGACCCTGGGTGAAATTTATATTGCCCAGGAACAGTATCACAAGGCACTGGAGATATTTAAAAAACTGGCCGAATTAAATCCCAAAGAAAAGAAATACCAGGAAAAAATCAAATTAATCGAAGAACGAATCAAGGACACGAACCTCTGAGCGGACATCCGCGATTCAGACGATCCCATTCAGCACCACTTTCAGGCCCAAGGATTTTTTTGTGATTCACTCACCCTGTGTTCTCGAAAATCAGATTCAGCATTATCCATGGGGGCAAAAAGGCAAAGATGCCTATATTCCGAATTTGCTTCGCATCCGGCCTGAAAAAGACCTGCCGTATGCCGAACTTTGGATGGGTGCGCACGAACGCGCTCCTTCAAGATTTCGGATCAACGGATCCTATATCAAACTGAACGAAGCCATTCAGCGGTATCCTCTTGAAATTCTGGGCAAAAAGACAATCCGTGTTTTCGGGAAGTCCCTCCCCTATTTATTCAAGGTGCTCTCTGCAGAGCATGCACTTTCAATTCAGGTTCATCCGGATAAAAAACAGGCAGAGAAACTGCATCAACGGGATCCGGAAAACTATCCCGATGACAATCACAAACCGGAAATCGCGATTGCACTGGGTCCCTTTACTGCAATCGCCGGATTTCGACCGGTCGACCAGTTGCGAAAGATGCTCCAAAATACACCGGAAATCCACCATTTTATCACAAAGTATATACAGGAAAACGGCTCAAAAAACGGCGCATGGCTGAAACCGCATTTTCAGACCCTGATGCTTTCTTCAAACCTGCATACGGAAGACCTGGATCGGGCCATCCGGTCTCTGTTTCACCGTCTGTCCGCATCGGGAAAAATCCTGACTGAACACGAGGCGCTTTTTATCGAACTGCATCGGCGCTTCACGGGTCCGGATATCGGTTTGCTTTCATTGTTTTTTCTTAACATGATCCATCTGAAAGCGGGACAGGGTATTTTTCTCGACGCGGGTATTCCACATGCTTATATTCGGGGTAATATCATCGAATGCATGGCGAATTCGGATAATGTGGTTCGGGCCGGTTTGACCGGCAAGTTTCAGGATATCCGGACATTGTCGGAGATTGTCCGTTATGACAGCCGCACAATATCCGTGATCGATGCGGCTGCTGATACACCCATTTTCACGTACGCAGCACCGGTTTCGGAATTTCAGGTTCACCGTATCCTGCTTCCTCCTTCACAGGTCATGGACCGTCACACCAATGACAGGGTATGCATTCTGATTTGCATTGAGGGAGCATTTGAAATCCGCTGGACCAATCATGCCAATGAGACGCGCGTCCTTTCGTTCAGGCAGGGGGATTCGGTCCTGATCCCGGCATTCCTGGAGCATTATGACCTCTGTTCAAAAACCGGCGCACGAATTTTTGAAGCCGCACCCAACCTTTAAAATATAAATCATGACTTATTTCAGGACACAAAATCGTGGATGACAAACAGATTATCACACTCATAGCGGACACATTGAAACTTCAGTTCAAGCAGGTCAAAAATACGGCAGAACTGCTCGATGCAGACAATACGGTTCCATTCATTGCCCGATACAGAAAAGAGCTGACCGGAAGCCTCGACGAGGAACAGATACGATGCATTCAGGATCAGCTTCGTTATATTCGCAATCTCGAAGAAAGAAAACAGACTGTATTGAAGAGCATTGAGGAACAAGGCAAACTGACTCCCGAACTTCAGGGAAAAATTCTCAGCGCTCAAAAATTGCAGGAAGTCGAAGATCTCTATCTGCCGTATAAACCAAAACGGAGAACACGTGCCACTGTTGCCCGCGAAAAGGGCCTCGAGTTATTGGCCGATCTGATGTGGCTTCAGGAAATCGAGACAGGATCCTTTGAGGAGATCGCCAGCCGGTACCTGAACACGGAAAAGGGCATTGATCAGATTGAAGATGCACTTTCAGGTGCCCGCGATATCATTGCGGAAAGAATTTCAGAGCATGCGGAATTCCGTCAGACAATCCGCCGCCTGAGTATTGAGGCCGGCATGATCCGGTCGGAAGGAATCGATGAAGAAGCCGGAAAAACATATGAAATCTACATCGATTATACGGAATCCGTAAAGAAAGTACCGCCGCATCGGATTCTGGCAATCAACAGGGGTGAAAAGGAGGCCATGCTCCGTGTCTGGATTGAGGTTGACCAGGATCCCATCATAGAGTATCTTTTCGATAACGTGATCACCAATCCGGCTTCCCTGTTCACGGGCGAATTAAAAACGGCCTGTGAGGACGCGTATCAGAGGCTGATCGCTCCGGCTATTCAAAGGGAATTACGGAACATGCTGACGGAAAAAGCGGATGAACATGCCATCCGCATTTTTGCAGAAAACCTCAGGGCATTGCTCCTGGTTCCTCCTTTGCGCAATCAGATCATTATGGGTATTGATCCGGGTTACAGGACAGGCTGTAAGGTGGCCGTGATCGATGAGACTGGAAAATACATGAACGGAATTACCATATATCCGCATCCGCCCCAGAAAAGGACAGATGAATCCCGATCGATACTGAAAGATCTGATCATCCGGTTCGGAGTACGAATCGTCGCCATTGGAAACGGAACAGCGAGCAGGGAAACGGAGCTTCTGGTGGCTGATTTAATCCGGGAAACCGACCGCGAACTCCATTATACCATTGTCAATGAAGCTGGCGCATCCGTGTATTCGGCTTCGCCTGTCGCCAGGCAGGAATTCCCCGATCTGGAAGCCTCGATGCGCGGCAATATCTCCATTGCCAGGCGTCTTCTGGATCCCCTCTCGGAACTCGTTAAAATCGACCCCAAATCCATCGGTGTCGGTTTGTATCAGCATGATGTGAATCAGACCATGCTTTCCGAATCTCTCGACCATGTGGTTGAGTCCTGTGTCAACGCAGTCGGTGTGGATGTGAATACGGCATCATACTCGCTGCTCAGGTATGTTGCGGGCATCAACAGCCGGATCGCCGAAAATATCGTCAAATACCGCGAAGCCTGCGGAAAATTTCTGACACGCAAAGACCTGATGTCCGTCTCGGGTCTGGGGCAAAACAGCTATATGCAGTCTGCCGGATTCCTGAGAATCCCGGATGGCAGTGAATTTTTCGATTCGACATCCGTGCATCCCGAATCCTATGCGGCTGCTCAAAAACTGCTGGAGCATCTGGAAATCGATATAACCGAGTTGCGTTCCAAAAGTCAGCGATTTCAGGAAAAATTAAAACAGTCCAGAAATTCACTTGATGCACTTTCCGGCATCTGCGGATGCGGTCCGGAAACACTGTCCGATATCATCGACTGTCTGGAAAAACCGAATCGGGATCCGAGGGATGAGATGCCGAAACCGGTACTCAGAAGCGATGTTCTTTCAATGGAAGATTTGTATGAAGGGCTTGTACTCAAGGGAACGATACGCAACGTGGTGGATTTCGGGGCATTCGTGGATATCGGCGTAAAACAGGACGGTTTGATTCACCTGAGCCAGATGGCGAAACGCTACATCAAGCATCCGCTGGAAGTGCTGAAGGTCGGCGATGTGGTCGATGTAAAAATACTGAACGTGGATATTGCACGCGGCCGCATCGGATTGTCCATGATTCTCGACTCCTGAGTTTTTAAAATAACGGGAACTCCCTGATCAGGATTATCGTTATAAATGAATACATCTTGAAAAAGGAGAATCAACATGATCAGGAAATCATTCATCTTATTTACGGTCCTTCTGTTTGCAGCAGGTGCCTATGCACAAAACGGTGCGTGGACCGACGATTTCAACGCGGCAAAAGCCGGGGCAAAATCATCCGGGAAATATATCTTTTTAAATTTCAGCGGATCCGACTGGTGCAAATGGTGCATCAAACTTTCAGATGAGGTTCTTTCGAAAAAAGCATTCCTCGATTATGCGGAGGACAACCTGGTACTCGTGATTGCCGACTTTCCCCGGTCCAAAAAACAATCGGACGCATTGAAAAGTCAGAATGAATCCCTGCTGAAAAAATACAAGGTCCGCGGATTTCCGACCGTGGTCATTCTCGATCCGCAGGGCAATATGGTAGTTCAGACGGGCTACCGTGAAGGCGGTCCGGAGGCCTATGTCAGCCATGTGAAAGAAGTCATTAAAATGTATGAGAGCAAAGGCTGATTCATGATTACTTATTGAACAACTGCTGAATATGCCCTGACGCGAAGTCCCCCGTTGTCCAGGATCGGACCGTTCATCAACTGCAGATCCATCTGGCGGACGAGATTGGGATCGGGGCATATCAGCGTTATATTCCACCCCTTGAAGCGCTCCTTCAGAACCCTGCCGAATCTGGCATACAAATTTCTCAGATCATGTGGATCATGAAGCCGTCTTCCGTAGGGCGGATTGGTCACGATCCATCCGGTTTCAGGTGTGGACGGCTCTATTTCTGAAATGGACCGCCGGCAGAACAGAATCCGGTTCGTGCCAGCCCGTTCGGCATTCGCTATCGCGCTTTGAACACTGCCCGCATCCCGGTCCGATCCCACAACGACCGGATGCAATTCGGTTATTTTTAAATCCAGCTCCCGGCAAATCGAATCGTATTTTTGTTTTGAAAAATCACACCAGTTTTCAAATGCAAACGATCTGTTGAGACCGGCTGCCTTGTTTGCCGCCATCAGCATCGCCTCTATGGGTATGGTCCCGGAGCCGCAGAACGGATCCATCAGAGGAGAAAACCGGTTCCAGCCGCTGAGTGCGATCATTCCGGCTGCCAGCGTTTCACGAATAGGCGCTTTGGTGCCGGACAGACGGTACCCCCGTTTATAAAGCAGCTCCCCGGATGTGTCCAGGCTTATTGTCACAAAATCGCGATGGATGCGGACGAAAATGATCTGAGACGGGGCGGTATCCGGGCACCGGTCTGAGCCGGTTATCGGCATTTCTGAAATAACTTCCCTGAGTCTCTGCTCTATGGCCCCTTTGTGAATTAATCTGGATTTTTTAGATGTAACGGAGAATGAAAGAGAGTTATTTTGAGGCAGAAACCGGTTCCAGGGAAGTCTGCCCGCTTTTCTTTTCAATTCGGGAAACCCTGAGGCATAAAATGCACCCAGTCTGACCAGTAATCTGTTGGCCGTGCGAAGGCTCAGATTGCATCGAATCACCGTATCCCAGTCACCCTGAAATGAAAGGCCCCCTGTTTCCGGCCGGATGTTTTCCAAACCGATTCCGAGGGCAATCAATTCCTGCTGAAGTACGGTTTCGAGACCAGGCGGACAGATGACAAAAATAGAAAACAGTTCCATACAGGTCATCCAGTGACGGATCGATCGGCAAAATACAGCCCGCTATCCAGCATGACGCATCATTCTGAATAACGGGCTGTACAAAATAGGATCCAGTTCAGATAACAATGTGCCCGGATCAGGCGTTCAGTTTTTTCAGACGTCTTTTTTCCCTGCGTTTCGTGACATATGTCTCGATGGATGCGTAAATCACGGGAATGATGACCAGCGTAAGAACCGTACCCACGACCAGTCCTCCGATCACGGATCTGGCCATGGGTGACCAGGCTTCGCCGCTTTCCCCGAGACCCAGGGCCAGCGGTACCATGGCCAGGATCGTCGTGAGCGCAGTCATCAGCACGGGACGCATTCTGGCAGAGCCCGCTTCATGAATGGCCTGCAGCATGGGCAATCCCTGTTCACGCAGCTGATTGATGTAATCCACCAGAACAATGCCATTGTTCACGATAATGCCCACCAGCATGATAATACCGATCAGGGACATCACCGATAAGGTCGTGCCGGTGAGAAAGAGCCCCAGTGAAACACCGATCATGGACAAGGGGATGGTAAACAGAATAATGAACGGATCGAGCAGTGATTCAAACTGAGACGCCATCACCATGTACGTCAGAATCATGGCCACGAGAAAGGCCACGCCAAGAAACATGAACGATTCCATCATATCTTCGGCGGTTCCTCCGATTTCTATACGGAAATCATTGGGTACGGCCACGGTCTTGATCGCTTTTTGAACATCCGAGGTCGTTTTACGCAGGTCCCTGCCTGATACATCGATGCTCACGGTCACTTTCCGTTCCTGGTCTTCACGGACAATTTCGGTCGGTGCGATGCCGTAATCGATATTCGCGACTGCACGCAGGGGAATCTGCTTTCCCGAAGGCGTCATGATCAGGATGTTCTGCAGATCGGTAATGTTCTGCCTGGCATCCTTTTTCAGTTGCACACGCACATCAAACTCATCCCCCTTGTCCCGATACTGCGTTACCACCCGTCCAAGGATGCTGCTTGAGATGACCTGCCCGATTTGGGCGGTTGAAAGGCTCAGGTCCGCAACCCGGTCACGGTCAAGCTGTATCTTCAGATCGGGAGCTGCCTCTTTCAGGCTGATCTCCACATTCACGATGCCATCGATACTTTCAACCTTTGCGGCTACTTCATTGGCCAGGGCTTCCGCTACATCGAGATCATGTCCGAAAATTTCCACGGCGATATCCGAACCGCTGCCCATAAAAGCCTGTTCACCGCGGTCCTCAAACCGGACTTCAAGATCAGGAATATTTTTGACTTTTTCCCGCAGTGCTTCGTTGATTTCATCCACGCTTCGCTTTCGCTGGGATCTTGGGGTCACCCTGACCATCACATCGCCCTGGTTCGAAGCTGTCGTGGAGAATGCGGCAAAAACACCCTCACCCTGCCCGAAATTGGTGTACGTCATTTCACTTTCAGGGATATTTTCGATCAGCAGCTGCTCCAGCTCCTTGACGCTTTTTTCCATGGCCGTCAGACTCGTTCCCGGGGATCTGTCAATGGCCATCTGAACATAACCCATATCACTGCGCGGAAGGAACTCCCCGCCCCGCGTGAAAAGAAGGGCAAGCGAAAGAATGAGTGCGCCTCCCGTATAGAGCAGTACGGCTTTTCGATGTTCCAGGGCCCGGTCCAGAACGTGCAGGTATAAAGCGCGCAAAGACTCGATCCATGCACCGATGCGTTTGCTGACGGATTGAAGCGTCCGGTAACGGCCGGTGTATTCATGATCGGACGCATCGCCCAGCGTCAATAAACGGGACGCCAGAAGCGGAACCAGTGTCAGGGCAACCAGGAGCGAAGCGGCCAGTGAAAAACAGATGGTGACCACCATATCATTGAACATTTCTCCTGCCAGTCCGGGTACAAACAGGATCGGCACAAAAACGGAAATGGTGGTCAATGTGGATGCCGTGATGGCCATGGCCACTTCACTGCTGCCGATTTCCGCAGCATCCCTCGCCTCTTTCCCCATTTCCCGGTGCCTGAAAATGGATTCGAGAACCACGATCGAGTTATCCACAAGCAATCCGACAGCCAGTGCAAGACCCGCCATCGAAATCATGTTCAGTGTGAGACCCGCCTGATCCATGACCGCAAATGTAACGATAATGGATATGGGAATGGACAAGGCGACAATCAGGGCGCTTTTCATATGCCGCAGGAAAAACAGCAGAACCAGAACCGCCAGTATGATGGCCTGAATGGCCGTGGTTCCCAGATTGGACATGGACCGGTTGATAAACTGCGCCTGTTCCCATACCGTATCGATCGAAACACCTTTGGGCAGTTCCTCGAGAATACCGGGAAGACGTTCCTGGAACTCGCGGGTAACAGCGACCGTATTGGCATCGGACTGGCGCTGTACAATCAGTATCACGGCTGGTTTGCTGTTGGTCCATACCTTGCTTCGCGTCTCAACAAAGCCGTCTTCCACATCGGCCACGTCCTTGACCCGAAGCACGGTTTCTCCAAGGGACATAACCGCCGTATTTTCAATCTGTTCGATATTGGTATACTCACCCAGTGTCTGAATCGTGAATTCCCGGACATCATTCTCGATCCACCCGGATGGCATCTGAAGATTGTTCATCTGAAGCGCGGCCTCCACCTGCTGAATGGAAACATGATGCGCGCGCATGCGAACCGGATCGACCAGCACCTTGATCTCGCGCTGCAGTCCTCCGATCGTGGATGCGGAAGCCACGCCGGGAATCCGTTCCAGCCTGGGTTCGATTTCGAGCTCAGAAATACGCCGCAGCTCGGCCAGTCCATGCATATTCGATCCGATCGTATAAAAACCGATGGGCTGCATGGAGGGATCGAAGGCGAAAACCAGTGGGTCCGTGACACCGTCGGGCAGATAATCATCGACCCAGTCCAATGAATTACGGACATCGATTTCCGCCTGATCCATGTCCGAGCCCCATTCAAATTCGAGCATGATGAGGGACAAACCCTGCCGTGACTGGGAATTCACGGTCTTGACATTCTGAACCGAAGCCACGGTTTCTTCGATCGGCCGTGTCACCACGGTTTCGATGTCAAACGGACCGACACCCGTATACTGGGTGATGACCGCAATGACCGGGAAATCGAGTTTCGGATACAGATCCACTCGCAGCCGGTTCAATGAAAAAAGCCCGAAACCGACGGCGATGATATAGATCATCATGAAAGTCACGCCACGCTTGATGGCCGTCTGTGTCATCTTCATTTTTCGGCCTCCTGCTCGGAAGGAATTATAACCGGAAGTCCGTCACGCAGATTGTTTTGTCCGGCGGTCACCAGTTTTTCTCCCAGTTTTACGCCTTCATGAACCGCAATGACCCGGTGATTCACATAGTCGACCTGAAGCTGCCTCTGAACCGCGGTCATCGAATCGCTGACAATATAAACAAAGTAATTTTTTTCAACCTTTTCCGTGCCGTCCGTGGCTTTCAGTGTCGTGCTCTCTATGACCGCGTTTCTGGGGACAACCAGCGTGTTTTCCAGAACCCCTGTCGTGATCTCCGCTTCAGCATACATACCTGGTTTCAGTTTATGATCCGGATTGTCCAGAAGCACCTCAATTTTTGCCATCCGCGTCAGGGGATCCAGAACCGGACTGATTTTATTTAATTTTCCCGTGAAACTTTCATCCGGAAAGCTCCTGACCCGTATTTCCGCTTTTTGTCCCGTCGCAAGCCTTCCCAGGTCCTGTTCCGTTGCTTCGCATTCGACCTTGACGCGGTTCATCTGAACGATGGACACAACCGGCAGAGCGGGTGCGGCCATGTCACCCGGTTCATAGAAGCGTTGCCCGATAATGCCGGCAATCGGTGCTGAAATCATGGCATCGGCATACTGGCTTTTTGCACTGACGAGGCCGGCCTCAGCCTGCATGAGCTGGGCATTGACTGCTTCATACTGGGTCTGTACCGCGTCGAACTGCTGCTGACTCATGGCGTCTTCCTCATGAAGCCGTACCGCGCGGTCGTATTCGGTTTTCATATTGCCTGCCTGAACGACAACTGCATTGTAGCCTGCTTCGGCCTGTTTGACTATTTGTTCGATCGTGGTCGCCCGGATCACTGCTATGATATCGCCTTTTCTGATAAAGTCACCTTCGTCGACATTGTATCTCTCGATTCTGTCGGGTATTTTCGAGAACACTTTCACTTCCTGTTCGGCCCTGATATCCCCGTTGTAATTGAGTGTCTGAACGACATTGCCGGCCTGAATTTCCGTAACGGCCACAGGAATGGCTGCCTGTTCATCTTCGGTTTTATTCTGCTGGCATCCGGAAATGAGGACAGCAGTACCAATCAGACTGAATAAGACAAATCGCATTTTCATGATTTTTCTCCGTATACAATGATTATAATAGGCCATTCAATGCACCGGTTACCTTCCTGATCCGGTAACGCGCCATCTGGTATTCGTAGAGGGCCGATGCGTAGTTCATTCTTGCCCTCGTGAGGGCCAGCTGGGAACTCAGCACATCGAGCTGTGTGCTTGCCCCTTCTTCATAAGTCAAATTGGCCAGACGCATGGCTTCCGTCGCCATATCGATCGATTCCCTCGCTGCCTGAAATTTTTCTTTGGTTTCCTCGAATTTATGATAGGCATTCTCCACTTCCGCCTTGATGCCGTCCACGACCTGTTTTTCGGTATCCTGCATGATTTTATGATCCAGTGTGGCTTTTTGAAGCTGCTTGCAGTTTTTCATCCCGTGGAAAACGGGAATCTGAAGACTGAGCGCGGATGTAAATCCTTTGCTGAAATGTTCCTGTTTGAACTTGTAATCGTTCCGCATATCCAGAAACGAATAATCGGTCGAAAAGAAGAGCTTCGGCATAAACTGACTTCTCGCCAGGCGCACACCGTTCAGCGTGATCTGTTTTTGGGAGCGCAGCGCATGGATTTCCGGGCGGTTCAGAACGGCCAGATTCTGCAGTTCCTGCAAACCGGTCAGGCCGTATTCGTCATATTCGAAACTCAGTTCACCATCCAGGCCGATGCGGTCGGTTTCACTCAGACCCAGAATCATCTTGAGTCCGGTCAGGGCCACATGATGATTGTTCCTGGCACCGATCAGTTCCGGCTTCAGATTGGCCACTTCGACCTCTGCCCGCATTTTGTCGAAACCCGATGCACTGCCGACATCGTACCGCTTTCTGACAATGTCCAGATTCTTCTCGGCCTGTTTCAATGCATCCGTCTGGACCTGCACCAGTTCCTGCATCAGAAGGCATGCATAGAATGCATCCGCAACCTGATAAATCAGGTTCTGACGCCGGGTATTCAGATTCTGTTCGGCTGCCCGTGCACCCGCATGCGCCATTTTGATGCCTGCGATGCCCGCACCGCCCAGAAACAGCGGCTGCGTGAGCATGGCACCGTAGGAAACGGTGTTTTCCATACCGAACGACAATTCAACATAATCATCCATTGGCGGCAGATCCGGAATCAGGGGTGCCAGCGGGCCCAGCATGGGTTTCAGAAAATTCGGTATTCTGCTGGTTTGAATATCCCACGCATGCTGAAAATTGGCGCTCGCATCCACGCTGGGAAGCACGGCCGAATAGGCCTCCCAGATCCCGGCCCTGGCCTTTTTCCATTCCTTTTCCGCAATAAGCAGGTCCGGATTGCTTTTTAATGCAATATCCATACTTTTTTCGAGCGTCAGCATCTGCATCGATTCTTGCGATGACAGACGGCCGATACCGCCTGTCATGATCATCAAAAAAATAACAGCCTTCATTCTCATCGAACTCCTCCTGAGGAATCATCGGTTTTAATGGTCCCGTTTAAAAATAAATCCAGGATCATTTTGGTTTCTTCTTCAACCGGACGGTTCTGTGAAGCGAAAATCCTGTAGAACGTGAACGTATTCAGCAGACCCGTCAGCATTTTTGCCATGGACAATACCGGGATCGGTCTCAGCCGTCCGTCATCCAAGCCTTTCTGAATCAGCCTGCATATATTTTCAATAAAATCGTTCAGTACTTCCTGGGCATATTGATGCATCTGAATATGGGCCTCCAGGCTCGCTCTGGTTTTTTCCGAATGCATCAGTTTGAAATAGGCTTCATGTCTTTCAAAATACCTGAAAAATGTCCGTATGTAATTTTCAAGGCATTTCAGAAAATCCGGTTCGGATTGAATCGCCTCGTTCAGCTCCTGCAGCAAACCCTTTGTCCTGTCGACAAGGATTGAAAAAAACAGGTTCTCCTTGGTGTCGAAATATAAATAAATGGTTCCTTTTGACAGGCCGACCTGTTCCGCGATTTCATCGACCGTCACGCTGTGAAAGTCCTTATGTGCAAACAATCTGGCAGCCGTGTCAAGAATATCTTTGATCCGGGCTTCCTTTTCCAGTTCCTTCCTGGAAATGCTGTTTTCCATGATGCCTCGCCATTGATTGAACCAATTAGTCAAAATCTGACCAGTCAGTCATTACATTAATTTACGATTGATAAGTGCAAAAAGTTTCGGAATTTATTTCATGAGGGTCATTTTATGTGAAAAAGTCATTTTGCGGCTGGAAAAAAATCCGATATATATACCGGAAGGAAGTTCAAATCCGTTTCCGTCCTTTCCATCCCATAGAAAATGAAGTTCGTTATCATGAACAGCATCAATCCTTAATATACGCACCGATTGACCGGTGATATTCATGATGCGCAGCATACACGGCACTTTCATTTTCTCCGATCGGCTGATTTGTACCGTAATATCCGTCATCTGATTAAACGGGTTCGGATAACTGCGGACCGGTGTCAAATATAAGGGCTGATCGTGATCCCCGGCATTTTCAAAACCTGTCCTGTCCATGGCTGCTTCAGCGTCCGCTTTCCCGAATCCCCATTGCGGGTTCCATGCTGGACCCGTAAAATCATCCGAACGGGCGGTTGAGATCAGGATCAGCTGAACCTGGGATGCCGTAAAATCCGGATTGGCTTCAAAAAGACAGGCAATCAGTCCCGTGATATGAGGCGCGGCGAAGCTGGTCCCGGAATAAGCCCGGTGTACACCGTCCCAGCATATGTACTGGTCGCCGGGATAATAAAGAGATGTGCCTGAATAGGCAGAAACAATATATTCTCCGGGTGCGGAAATTTCGGGTTTGTTGTTCGTGTGCGTATAATTGGCATTGATCCGGGACGGTCCCGGACTGGATGTCACGGATATTTCACCGGACTCAATATTGCCCGGTCCCCATGTAGCGGACCACAGGTTCGGCCAGGAGGTCCGGCTGATGTACGATTCCACGGCAATGGCCCTTCTTGCATGGGCCGGTTCGCTCATCAGGGTCGAATAATCGACCTCGCTGACGATTTCAGCGGATAATGAATGGCTCGTGAGCCATAAATGCAGCCTGTCCGATGCATCGTGGAACTTGATGGTCCATAATCCCGGACTGAGCTCATTATGGTTTTCGGCGTCGAGCAGTTGAACTAAAATCTGCTTGTCCCCGTTTTCCTGTGCGCCTTCGGATCCATTGTCCACATAGATCCTCGGACGCATCTCCGCAGGATATCGGAAAACCTCATCGGGATAAATCGGCCCGAAACGAAACCCCTGAGGATTGACGATGGTAACGGCCATGGGAGACAGTGCATGGATCCATCCTTCCAGGTACAAATAATCATCCCTGTCCGGAGAATTCGGACCGACATTGATCTGCACGCTCAGCGTGTCTTCGATAAACGGATCGAATTCATGCATCACGTGAATTCGTTCCTGACCGTCATTGCCCGCTGCAACGACAATGGCATGTCCTGGATCGTCCAGATAGCTGTCCACGGCCTGCTCGAAGTTATCCCATCCGTCATGGGACCCGTTCCTGCGTCCGAGGCTCAGATTGACCACGCAGGGCATGCCGAATTCACCGGCCTTTTTGAATATGTAATTCAGACCGTCCAGGATCTGTGCATCCGGCATGGACGTATTGTCAGAGCCCTTCACAGCGATGAGATAGGCATCCGGTGCGGCACCGATATATACGAACGGGGGTTTGCCGTTGCCGGTTGCGCGGCCGTTTCCTGCAGCAATGCCTGCGACATGGGTACCGTGTCCGACCAGGTCCTTACCTCCCAGTCCTGATGCCGTTCCCGCGTTTATCGCAGCCTGAATATCGTTCTGCAGAATTTCCGTACCATATCCGAACCCGTCAGGCGGATTGCCGGAAGCGGTCTGGTCCCAGATGGCCAGAATGCGCGTATTCCCCTCAGAATCAATAAAATCTTCATGCGCACAGTCGATGCCCGTATCATAAATTCCCACGATCACATTTCGGCCGGTATGTCCATCATGACCATTGCGGCCGTTCCAAACAGCGGGCATTCCGATTTCCGGCATGCTGACATCGAGATTGAACCGGCACGGCTGGGCCAGTGTGACAGACCGGACACCCGGTGTCCTTGCCAGTTTGTCCAGCATGGACAAGGGAACGTCCGCTGTCGCGAACAGGCCGTGAACCGAACGTATACTGAATCCCTGCCGTTTCAGGAGATCCGGATTCTCCGCCTTGATAATGACATTGCAGGCCGGCGCGTTCATTTTTTCCGGCCTGAATGTTTTGTCGGTTCCGGCCGTCATCACCATTTTTTTCAGATATGGATCGATGCCAGCCGGCCCTGAGAGCAGGGTTTGCGCGAAAAGTACCGGCATCAAGGCATTAATCAGATTTCTAATTTTAAAATGCATCGTGTTTCTGCTCTCTCGGATGAAATGTCTGAATGATATCGCGTAAATACTCGCGGTCCAGGTGTGTGTAAATCTGGGTCGTGGCAATATTGGCATGTCCGAGCATTTCCTGTACGGACCGGAGATCGGCACCGCCTTCAAGCAAATGCGTGGCAAAGCTGTGACGGAACGTATGCGGGCTTACATTTTTTTTAATGCCGGCTGAACCGGCATAAGCCTTCAGAATCATCCATACCGCAATTCTTGTCATGGGTTTTCCGCGCATGTTGACAAAAAGCCGGTCCTGGCTTTTCGAATACCGGACCAGGTTTTCCCTTACATGTTTTTGATAGTGAATTACGCTTTGTACCGCTGTCTGTCCGACTGGCACCAGACGTTCCTTGTTCCCCTTTCCGAATATCCGTACAAATCCTTCTTCGGGCATAAAATTCTTTTGCAAAAGCTGGACCAGTTCTGAAACCCTGACGCCTGTCGCATATAAAAATTCAAACATGGCCCTGTCCCTGATTCCTTTGGGAACAGTCAGATCGAACTGGTTCAGAATTTGTTCGATTTCACAAATTTCCAGCACAGCAGGCAATTTGCGGTGCAGTCTGGGTGTTTCAATATGGATTGTCGGGTCCTCATCCGCGAGCAGTTCAGCGGATAAGTACCGGTGAAACATGCGGATTGTCGTCAGATTTCTTGCGAGACTTGTTTCAGCCAAACCAATATCGGCCAGTGTGTGCATATAAAGCTGCACATGATCCTTCCGGATCCGGTCGGGAATTAAAACATTTTGCTCCTGCATAAACTGAAAATACCGTTCCAGATCCATCTGGTAGGCCGTCATGGTGTTTTCAGCCAATCCCCTGTCCAGAAGAATGTGATCGAGAAAACGTGCCTTTGCGCTTTCATACTCCGTTGTCAATGCCTGGGGCAAGGAATGGATTTCTCCTTCGCTCATGTCCGATTGTGGTATTCATGCCATGTCCCGGATAAACCTCTATCCCGTCATCTAGGCCCATCAATTCAGATTTAATGGATCGAATCAGCAGTTCCGGATCAGAACCCGGAAAATCGGTTCTGCCGATCGAATTTCTGAAAAGCGTGTCTCCGGATATCAGTTTCTGATTCCACAGCAAACAGATGCTTCCCGGTGTGTGTCCCGGCGTATGAATCACTTGAATGGAATGATCGAAAAACCGGATCATGCCGGAAGATTCATAATAATGCAGATAGCTGTCGATCTGGTAAGGAGCCATGATGAACCGGGAAAGATTCAGATCCGGATTCGTGGCCATTTCCACATCTTCGAAATGAATATAAACGGGAATACCGAGAAGGTCCACGAGTGCATTGACAGCACCGATATGGTCATAGTGACCGTGCGTCAGCAATATCCTGTCTATAGAGATGTGCTGTTTTTTGCAGAATGCCAGAATCTTTTCCGCATCGCCCCCCGGATCCACACAAAGGGCTGTTTGCCGGGAAACATGTTCGAGCAAATAACAGTTCGTTTCAATCAGCCCCACTGTCAACCCGTGTATTTTAAGGGGATTTTCACTCATATTCATCAATGGTTTCCGTTTTATAGTAAATTCCCTGACAGGAATCGCGCCGCTCAAATTCCTCATCGATCCGTTTCAGTACGTCCGCTTTATCATGGCACCAATCGGGTGCGATCAACCAGGATTGAGCGGCATCTGCCGTCAACCGCTGGATAATCATTGGTTCCGGCAGCCGTTCAATACAGCTGACGATCCATGTGACATAGGATTCCAGATCCGGAACCGTAATCCGATGTTCAGCATACATGGCTTCCAGCGCCGTCTCCCGAATCACCTGGAGCGGGTGAAACTTGACTGCATGTATGGGCAGGCGGGCAATTTGGCCGGATGTTTTCAGCATATCGTCCTGCGATTCACCGGGCAGCCCCAGAATCAGGTGGACGCATATTGATATCGGATATTGCCGGGTCATCTGCACCGCCTTTATAAAATCGGCATAGGAATGACCGCGGTTGATCAATTTCAATGTCTCATCATGGGCGGATTGAAGTCCGTATTCAATCCAGACTTCATAATCGGAAGCGAAAGAGGCAATCAGCTGCAGCTTATCTCGATCGATACAATCCGGTCTTGTACCGATGGCAATGCCGACGATATCCGGAAAGTTCCTGACATGCCCGAGCATCTCACGCAGCCGGTCCACAGAGGCATATGTGTTCGAATAAGTCTGAAAATAGGCGATGAACTTCTCACCTCTTCCCCTATCCTTGAAGGACATGATCTGATTGGCAATTTGTGAGTCGATTGACTGGCCGACAGTCTCGAATGGATGGAAAGCCTTGTTATTACAAAAAATACAACCGTTTACCGCGATCGTGCCGTCCCGGTTTGGACAAGTCATCGAGGCATCGATCGATATCTTTCTGACGGGAACACCATACCGCTGTTTTAAATACTGCCTGAAGGTCCGATATCGCTTTTGATGCGAACCTGTTTTCATGTTTTCTGCGGCAGTATCTGTTCTGCCAGTGAGAGTGCAATTCCGGAGAGCATCACTTCCGGACCCAATTTTGTGAAATCTCCTGACAGAATACCGACATCGACATTGGCGTATAATGAACAACCGGCTCCTTTTTCCACAATGAGACCGGATAATTTCTGCTCGCATTCCGCAACGAAAGTCACTTCGCCGAGCATGTCACTGACTACATAGCCGCTGCAAAAGTGCAATTGAAAATGCGTCTGCGCAGTATATACGGATATCAGATTGCCCTGACGCTGACCGATGGGTATATCCGGGTAGATTTCGAGGCTGAGCTTACGCTTTTCCTGAGTATTTTCGAGCACCATTCTATAATTTTGTTCCGTACGCTGTACGGTACATCCAAGCACCTGCCCTATTTTTTCAATATCCTGTTTGGTAAATTTGAATGACATAGAGCGATCTCCGATTTTCCCTGTCCTTATTATTTGTACAGCAGGTTCCTAGGTTTGTTTCATTCTTTCAAGATGCATTTTCGCGTGCGACCGAATAAGTTGCAAAGCATGTGCCGGATCCCTCTGACGAAAGATACCGGAACCGGCTACAAGCGTATCCGCTCCGGCTTCCAGAACCTGCTGTACAGTACTTTCATTGACGCCGCCGTCCACATGAAACCGCGGGCGGTCCGCAGAATCGCCTATCAGGGTCTCAATTGTATGAATCTGATCCAGAGCGGAACCGATCATTTTCTGACCTCCGAATCCGGGATGCACCAGCATGATCAGCATATCCGAAAATAAATGAAAAAGATGCCGCAATTCATGCACGTCGGTATCGGGATTGAGGGCCATGCCGACATGCACGCCCTTATCTTTCAGTTTTTGAACGAATCCGTTCATATCGCTGACCGTATCCGGGTGGATAAACAAACCATCGGCCCCTGCAGCAATAAAATCATCGGCATACTTTTCAGGATCGCAAATCATCAGATGAACCCAAAAAGGAAGTCCGGTAACCTTGCGGATCGATTCGAGTACAACGGGGCCGAATGTTATATTATCAACATAATGCCCGTCCATGACATCAAAATGAAACCCGTCAGCGCCCGCCGATTCAACTGTTTTCAGGCCTTCACTTAAATTAGAAAAATCGGCAGCCAGAATGGATGGATAGATTTCAATTGGGTGCAATGCTGTCTCCTGTACTTGTTGCATGGGGCAACCGGCTGACGACAAGATCTACCGACTGACCGGATTTAACTGTCATTCCCGGTTTTGGCTGCTGTGAAATGACGGTTTGGGGAAGCAGATCTTCTTTGACAATCATTTGCTGCCGTCCCATCCGAAGTCCCTCTTTTCGAATCAGGCTGACGGCTTCCTGCAATGTCCGTCCGGTGACATCCGGAACCACATACTGCGTTTTGCTTCTTCCGAGACTGACAGAGAATGAAATTTTCGTTTTTTCCGGAACTTCCGTGTTCGGAGGAAGTTCCTGGTCGCAGACAACGTCTTTCGGGTACGTTGAAACATGATATTGAATATCCCCGACATCAAGCTGCGCTTTTTGAAGCTGGAATTGTGCATCGCGTTCGGAAAGTCCGATAATGCGCGGAACCATGACAGTCTTTTCCCCTGCGCTGATGTGCACATAGATACGCCGGCCGCGTTTCACTTTGGTAAAAGGAGCCGGTTTCTGAAACACAACCGTGCTTTCCGGAAGCACGGGATGATATTCACTTTTGTCGATAATCATCCGGAATCCCTGTGATTTCAGCAGGTATTCCGCCTCAACTGCGGATTTTTCAACCACATCCGGAAGTTCAACCTCCGCATGCTGCTTTGTATAAAGGGGCATGACCATTTTATCAACGATAAAAAAACAGATGATCAGGCCGCCCAGTGCAGCGAAATAACCGGCAATGGACCTCCGGTTGAACAGTGTTTTCATCAAACTCATGAGACGCTCCGATGTTTCAACCGAACAGCATATGATCCGTCAATCGCATGAAGATCGGGCCACGTTTCCACCGCTCCGGAACCGTTGACCAGATTTTCAGGAATCCATGCTGTCCCGTGTTCGATATCAAATTTTTTGTTGTGTTCGAGAAACCAATCGATCACACGCTGATTTTCTTCATCAAGAACCGTACAAGTACTGTATACAATCACACCGCCCGGCTTTAATGCTTTCACAGCCTGGGTAAGCAGTTTTTTCTGTATTCCGGCAAGCATATCGACCTGAGACTGCCGAATCCGCCATCTTAATTCCATTCGTTTCCGGATGACTCCGATGCCGCTGCACGGCGCATCCAGTAGAATTTTATCGAATTCCCGTCCCGGAATATTGCCGGCATCCGCATGAACAATAGTCACATTTTTATGGTCCAGACGGCCGATTGTTTCTTTCAACCGGACGAGCCGGTCCCAATACAGATCAAGTGCCAGAATTCGGGCCCTGCGCATCGACAATTCCGCAATATGGCCTGCTTTACCGCCGGGCGCAGATGCCATGTCGAGAATTTTATCTCCGTCCTGAGGATTCAGCAGCCTGCCGGCCAGACCGGCGCTTTCGTCCTGAACCGTTATAACGCCTTTTAAAAAGGGATCTGTTTCAAACAGACCCGTTCCATTTACGATACGAAAAAATTCTTTTAAATACAATCCTGGTTTAACAACATAGCCCATTTTTTTTAATGATTCAACAATGGTGCCTGAATCGCCGTGCGCCGTGTTGACCCGTATTGAAAGGACTGATTTTTCGTTATTGGCTTTACAAATCGAAATAACCCTGTCCGGTTCGAATTTCCCCAGCCATTTGGATACAAGCCATTCAGGATGCGACCATCGAATGCTGATGGCCCTTACAGGATTCTCGCTCAGCACAGGCCATTGAACCTGAGAAAGATCATCGGGAACATGGCGCAGAATTGCATTCACGAGCCCGGACCATGGGGACATCCCCCATCGTTTCGTCATGTCAACGGCTTCATGTACAATGGCGAAACCGGGGATGCGATCCAGATGCAGTATTTGGTACAATGCGATTTCCAGCACGATCCGGACTTTATCCGGTAATTTTTTCCATTTACCGTGATACTGTTCCTGCAGAATATAATCCAGCTGTCCTTTCCATCTCAAAACACCATAGACCAGTTCCTGCACCAAAGCCCTATCCGCATGCTGCAATCCGGATTTTCCGATCCGGTCCGTCATTAATATATCGGCATAAGCCTGTGTCCTGCAAACACGGAACAGAATTTCAGCAGCCATCCTCCGGGGCGTTTCAGAGGTCTTTGAACACATCGTCATCAAATCCGCTTTATGATGTCAAAGCGGTCCAGGGAGCCGGGTGCCACTCCTCTCAGAAAAGCGGCGGCATCCATCCGGTTTTTTCCCTCGATCTGACATGTTTTAACCAGAATACACCCCGAACCTGTCTGAACGATCAATTGTCCGCCTTCTGATTTTATTATTTTTCCGGCGTCTGCCCCATCTTCCTGACTGAGAATTTCAGCCTCATAAATTTTAAATCTCCTGCCGTTCAGAAATCCATATGCTCCGGGATACGGGGACAGTCCACGAATCAGATTCCGGATTTGTCCGGCGGATGCATTCCAGTCGATTCTCCCGGTCTCCTGTGTAATTTTCGGAGCGGACGTCGGGTCCCCATGCTGAATCCTGGGCGTCAGTTTCCCCGATTCGAGTGCATCGACCGTACGCAGCACCAGGCCGGCTCCGATAACGGCCAGCCGGTCGTGCAGACTGCCCGCATTTTCGTTCTCACCGATTTCCGTCTCATCCTGCATCAAAATATCGCCCGTATCCACGGTTCTCCTGATTAAAAATGTCGTGACACCGGTCTTCTTTTCACCCCTGATAAGGGCCCATTGAATGGGGGCGGCGCCCCGGTATTTGGGCAGAAGCGATGCATGAAGATTGAAACATCCCCCGGGCGGAAGCTCGAAAACTTCAGGCGGTAAAATACGAAAACCGACAACAACAAAGCAGTCCGCATTCCAGCCGGTCAGCTGACCGATAAAACCCGGATCGTCAAGTACTTCAGGCTGAACGACCGGAAGATTCAGGTCAAGGGCCGATGTTTTGACAGGAGATGCCAGCACTTTCAGCCCCCGACCTTTTTGGCGGTCTGGTACCGTGACAACCCCGGTGATGTGATGATCCGGACTGGATGCCAGTTTCCTGAGACTCGGAACCGCGAATTCCGGTGTTCCCATGAACACGATGCGCATTATTTTGAAATTTCCTTGTCGCGGACAACCTGCGCAATTGAGGACCGCAGCAGCTCGATTTTGGTATTATCGGAAACCTTCAGATAAACGATGTTCTCTTTTTCCTTGATACCCGCGATACTGCCCACGATTCCGCCTGTGGTGACCACCTTATCGCCCTTCTTCAGATTGTCCAGCATCTTCTGATGTTCCTTCTGCTTTTTCCGGTTGGGCAGAATCATCAGGAAAATATAGACGACCATGAAAATCAAAAATATCGGCAGCATTTGCCCCATCGGATTGGCCGGAGCACCGCCGCCGCTGCCGCTGCCTGCTGCGGCCATTGCAAGATTCAATAACAACATTGTTGCCTCCTTTGATTTTTTATTCTGATTCTGTACTTTCTGACCATGGATAGATCATGTTCATTGCCTTTTTCCACTCTGTAAATGTTCCTGTGTGTATCTGAATTCTGGCTTGACGCATCAAATCGATATAAAACTGGATGTTATGGAGGGAGACCAGCCGCATTCCCAGGATTTCGCCGGCCTGGAAAAGATGCCGCAGATATGCGCGCGTATGATTCCGGCACGTGTAACAGGGACAATCCGCATCGATCGGATTGAAATCGTTCTGATTTGCGCTGTTTTTGAGAATCAGCTTGCCCTGACGTGTATATGCCGTGCCTTTTCTTCCGTTCCGGGTCGGAATAACACAATCAAACATGTCCACGCCCATGGCAATGGCTTCAAGCAGATCCTCCGGTTTCCCAACTCCCATCAGGTATCTGGGTTTGTCTGCCGGCAGAATGGAGGTGCAGCAATCGACAATCCGGCGCAACGCCTCTTTGGGCTCTCCGACAGCGAGTCCTCCTATGGCATATCCGTCGAAATCGTAATCGATTAATCCTTTTGCATGGTTTACTCTGAGTTCCGGATAGATGCTGCCCTGGATGATGCCGAATATGGCCTGTCTGTGCTCATAGCGGTTTTCCGTCCCGGTAAAATGATGCAGAGAACGTTCCGCCCAGGACATCGATCTCGTCATTGCGGATAATGCCTCCTCGAAGGTGCAGGGGTACGGTGCACATTCGTCGAGCACCATCATGATATCCGATCCCAAAGCACGCTGAATATCGACCACGGATTCGGGCGTGAAAAAATGGGCTGATCCGTCGATGTGCGACTGAAACCGGACACCGTCATTCGTGATCTTTCTCAATTCGGCAAGACTGTATATCTGAAATCCGCCGCTGTCCGTTAAAATGGGCCTGTGCCATGACATGAACCGGTGCAATCCGCCGGCTTCCTGTATCAAATCCGGACCCGGCCGAAGATAGAGATGGTACGTATTCCCCAAAATGATCCGTGCACCACATCTGTCCAGATCTTCAGTCGTCAGGGTCTTTACAGTCGCCTGTGTTCCGACAGGCATAAAAACCGGTGTTTCGACCGGTCCATGATCCGTGCTGAACGTTCCGATGCGGGCCCGTGTGCCCGTATCCGTTTTTTCAAGTGCAAAAGAACTCAATCTAAAATATTTCCTCAATGGCCTGTTCAAGAGACTGGACGCCCGTGATCCTGATGCGGCTCCCGGTTTCAATGGATTTAATTCCGCGATGGGGAACGATTATGCGTTTGAATCCCAGACGCGCCGCCTCATGAATCCTGTTTTCAATCTGTGAAACACTGCGTACTTCTCCGGTCAGTCCGACTTCACCGATAACGGAAAGATCATCCGGCACAGCCTTTTCTGAAAGGCTGGAATACAGGGCCATGGCAATAGCCAGATCCGAGGCAGGCTCCTGCAGGCGTATCCCCCCTGCGACATTGACGAACACATCCTGATTGCCGAATCGCAATCCTGCTTTTTTTTCAAGCACGGCCAGGATCATGGCCAGCCTGCGATAATCCAGTCCCGTCGCGGTTCTCTGCGGCGTACCGTAATTCGTTATGGTGACAAGGGCCTGTACCTCGATCATCAGAGGTCTCGCACCTTCCAGTGTGACTGTAACGACCGCACCCGATACGTTGTCCCTTTTTTCGGAAAGCAGATGTGCCGACGGGTTCTCGACTTCGACGATTCCTTTCGCTGTCATTTCGAACAGGCCGACCTCGTTCGTGGAACCGAATCGATTTTTAATGGTACGAAGGATTCGATACTGATGCAATCCATCCCCTTCAATAAGCAGCAGGCAGTCGACCAGGTGTTCCAGTACGCGCGGTCCGGCCAGGTTGCCTTCTTTCGTGACGTGTCCTACCATGATCATCGGCATATTGCGTTGTTTCGCAAAAGCCGTCATCCTGTGTCCGCAATACCGGACCTGACTGATATTCCCGGGAACGCTTTCCATTTCATCCGAAAACACGGTTTGTATGGAATCGAGCACCACCAGATCCGGAGATGCGTGATCGATCACGGCGATAATGGTTTCGATATTGTTTTCCGATACGAGGAAAAAGGATTCCGCATGTATTGAAAGACGGTCCGCCCGCAATTTAATCTGCTGGATGGATTCTTCACCGGAAATATACAGCACTTTTTTAGACTGCAGTGTAAGCTGACCGCATACCTGAAGCAGCAACGTCGATTTGCCCATGCCCGGAGCGCCACCGATAAGAACGGCCGATCCCGGCACGATGCCCCCGCCCAATACCCTGTCGAATTCCGATATCTGCGTCTGCACCCTTTGAAGCGGCTGGGATTCAATCTGTCCGAGTTCTGCCGGCGGTTCGACGATTTGTTTTCGATTCCCCGTCTTTTTTGCCGCGGTATGCAAAATTTCTTCCGCGAATGAATTCCAGCTGTCACATTCGGGACACTTCCCCATCCATCGGTATGTCTCGTATCCGCACGACTGGCAGATGAATACGGTCTTCTGCTTGGACATTGCTCCTACTTTTCTTCCCTGGGTCCGGAACGGCCTTCAATAAATTGCCGGACAACCGGGTGATCGCTGTTTTGAAAGGCTTCCACTGAATCCGAAAAGATCACGACGCCCTCACATATCATGGCAATTCGGTTTCCGACCGTGAAAGCGCTTTTTAAATCGTGGGTGACCACGATTGAAGTGATATTCAGCTGTTGCTGCGTATTCAATATCAGACGATTGATGGCATCCGACATGATCGGATCCAGACCGGTGGTCGGTTCGTCAAACAGCATGTATTTCGGGTCCATGATCAATGCCCTTGCCAGTCCCACACGTTTTTTCATGCCTCCTGATAATTCAGACGGCTTTTTGTCTCCGATTGAAGAAAGCCCGACAAGTTTGAGTTTTTCAGATACCTTCTGCCGGACCTGGGCAGGATTTAATTTTGTATGTTCACGCAGCGGCAGCGCGATATTTTCTTCCACAGTCATCGAATCAAAGAGAGCCGCTCCCTGAAACAGCATACCGAACTGCTTCCTGATTTCGAACAGTTCTTTCCTGCGCATCGCCGTTACATCCCTTCCGTTCACAAGAATCCGGCCACGTTCAGGTTTAACCAGTCCGATTATGGATCTCAGCAGCACAGTTTTTCCGCATCCGCTGCAACCGACAATCACCATGGTCTGTTTTTCCGGGATTGAAAGACTGATATCACGAAGTGCTGTTTTCCCCTGGAACGACTTTTCAATATGTTCGATTTCTATCATAATCCGGATCGGTTTTTAAAATAAAAATGTGGCCAGGATATAATCGGATATCAATATAAATGCGGACGAGTATACGAATGCCCTGATCGTCGATTTGCCTACGCCTTCTGCACCTCCAGTCGTCGAAAAACCGACGGCACATCCAACGAGTGCCGTCCCACCACCGAAAACGAGCGCCTTGACCAGTCCGGATAAAACATTGTGAAATAAAAAATAACGCTGCACACTTCCAAAAAACGCGGCAGTGGAAACATCCATTAAAAAACTGGCCACGAGATATGCACCGAAATGGGCCACAATATTCGAATAAATGACAAGCAATGGCATGGTTATCCAGCCGGCCGTAAATCGGGGCAGTGCCAGATAACGGACAGGATCAATAGCGAGCGATTCGAGCGCATCGATTTGTTCGGTCACGCACATGGTACCGAGTTCCGCCGCAATGGATGCACCTACCCTTCCTGCCACGACCAGTCCCGTTAATACAGGACTCAATTCGATAAAAATGGCGGCACTGACCGCTGCACCCAAAAAATCAAGCGATATGAGCCCCCGAAACTGATAAGCAGCCTGCCATGACGCGACAGCGCCGGTAAACATGCTGACCACAGTAACCAGCGGAAGCGAAAGCACCCCTATTTTCATCATCTGACCGATGGTGAGGGAGCGGTTCCTGATTATATCCGGAGAAAACCGGACAATGCGAATCATCAGAATAACCATACGTCCGACTTCCCGGAGATAGCTCAGGAAAGTATGTCCGATATTTTCAAAGAACCCTGCAATCATCATCGATATAAACCGTGCTGTAAAATATACTGTTCAACAGGTTCAGGCACCAGGGTTGCGATGGACTTATGGTCCCTGATTCGCTGCCGGATCATTGAAGATGAAATTCCGATAACCGGCGTATCATGAATAGTTACGCGATTGATAAAATCAGTCCGTATCGCTTTTAAATCAATACCGGGACGGGAAACGACCACAATATTGATTTCCTGTAATAATTGATCGGGATGCATCCATGTATGCAGATCGGCCAGACTGTCAGCACCGATAATCAGATAGAGAGAAGCATCCGGATATTTTCGACGAAATTGTCTGACCGTATCAATCGTATAACAGACTTCGTTACGGTTTTCGATTTCCGACCATTTAAATTCCGGTTTTCCGTTTATAGCCCGTTTGAGCATTTCGATCCGATGCTCCGGATCCAGGAGGCGGCTTTCACGTTTATGCGGTGGAAACGCTGTTGGAATAAAAATGAGAAGATCCAGGGGCAAATCACTGCACAGAAGACTGGCAATGATCATATGTCCCGTATGAACCGGATCAAATGTACCGCCGAACAAACCAATACGCATGTCTAATCTTGATCTTTTGTAGACAACTTCATTTTTGATTGCTTTTCCCGGGCCTGGTTCATGCGATCCCGGGCATCATTGATGTGCTCTGAATCGGGATATCTGTCGATCAATGCGTCATACGACTGAATGGCTTCGGAAAATGCGTTCAGTTTCAGATGACATTCACCTTTTAAAAACAGGGCATCATCCGCATATTGTGTATCATGATATTCTTCAAGAACCGCATTGAATGAGATAATTGCAGCCTCATTATATCCCATCTTTTTATAAAGTTCACCGGTTTTGAATTCTTTTTTGGCGAGTTTGTCCCTGGCCTCTGCCAATTTTTTTTCAACTTCCGGACGAACCTCAGAATTGGGATATTCCTCCAGAAACAGCTGAAACTGATAAATGGCTTTCTGTGTATATTCCTGATCGAGTGCATACCCGGGTGACAGATCATAATAGCATAATCCTACTTTGAAACGGGCATCGTCCACAAAAGGACTTTGCGGCATGCTTCTGATCAGTTTTTCATATTCCGCAATGGCTTGTATATACTCGTCCAGATGATAATGCGATTCTGCAAGATAATACTGGGCTTTTTCAATGATTCGATGTCCCGGATTATTCAGAACAATAACCGTAAACTGCATTTTGGCCTTGTAATAATCTTTTTTATCAAAGATACGTTTGGCTTCTTCATATTGCTCTTCGGGCGTATTTTCACGACCGCTGAGAGAATGACGGTTGCATTGAATACTAAAAGTAACGGCAGCCATGAAAAGGATAATAACAATTTTTCCATTCATAAGACGTGAAAACATAATCGCTCCTAACTTCTGATAATATAGAACAAATAAACCACAACCGTCACGGTTCCCAGCATGATCCAGGGTTCCATACGGCTGACAAAATCCGAATAGTCCGGGCGGACAGGAAATCCCAGAATCGCTCCCCCCTGCTCGATATACTGGACCTGTTTGAGGCTCACACGATCCTGACTTTTCCTTTGTACGGTATGGCAGGACGATCCGGAGCGGATTTTCCCGATATACTGGACATCCACAAGACATTGGGCCTGCCGATCGAGCCATCTTTCACCCAGCACTCTATGACGACCTATCTTTTGATAGCGCAGGCCGATATCCGGAATATCGATGATTAAAACATGATCCGCATCGGCTGAATCATCGA
Organism: bacterium; assembly: GCA_016930535.1. Taxonomy (GTDB): domain Bacteria; phylum Zhuqueibacterota; class QNDG01; order QNDG01; family JAFGCO01; genus JAFGGN01. Next base: position 69,214 of record JAFGGN010000043.1, on the reverse strand, counting down.
ATGCGATTGTATCGCCCCCGGTGCAATCGCGCGTGACAACCTCAATTTCCTTTAACAGGCACAACCGTTTCAGTCTTCGGAACGTCCAATCCCTGACCACATCATGCGTATCGGCCCGCTCGATTCGCAGTGTTTCATGCTGCTGTATGCCGGTCAGATCCAGCACATCCTGCCAGACTGAATCGATGACCGCGTTCAGCATTTCAATATTGGTCACCGGATCCGCTGTCCCGGCCAATAAGATAGGACTAATAAAGCCAAGGATCAACAACAATTTTTTAAATGACTTATGAATTCGGTAAAAAGTTTTCTTCATCGGTCCCGATCCTGTGATTATATCTGTATATACATACTGAGAAATCCCCAGGTTATATTGCCGCTGACCTGCTCCTGTACAATGGCTGTTGCGTCGACACCCAGGCGCATTCTTGATAACCATGAACCATTCAATTCAATATCTTTCAACAATCCAAGTCCTGCACTGTATGCAGACCGCTTCGCTTCCCGGGTCTGAAAATATCCTGCCCGTACGGCGATTATGCGGAACGGATTGATTTCCATTCCGAAATGAGGTTCCCGTGTTCCCATCCGGTTCTCATCGCTGACATTTCGAATATCAATCAGGAATTTCAATGCTTCCCAGGGACTAAACGCAATTCCGATGTTTAAGGTTTCATCATGAATACTTTCCAGCGTTGACCGCTGATTCGCGAAACGGTTATCGAAATTGAAATAACACAATCCCACATGCAGGTAAGACTTCGGTTCAACCAGCAGGCCATAGCGGTAACCCCATCGGGTTCCCCCGTCATCGGGATGCCGTATCAGTGCCTGAACCGCAGCCCCGATGCTGACACGCGATGAAAATGCCAGTCGGAAGGAAATGGTTGCATCGCGGGACCATTCATAGCGTGTTCCATCGAGAATATTCGAACGCGCCAGTCTCCTTTGGTCTGTTATATTCTCTTCTCCAAGCAGCAAGCCGACACAAAGACGCTCACGCCTGTATGCCAGACCGGGCATCAGAAGTGCAACAGGAGCCAGGTCCGAATCCACACCGCTCAAACCGTTGGTCATGACCGCAATTCCCAGTGGATTCAACCGGAGTGTAAAGTATCTCGAATCATGCATTGGCATGCAGCTGAAACCGGCCGGGTTCCATTGAATCGAGGCCCAGTCATCGCCCATGGCCAGAAAAGCCCCGCCAAGAGCCAGCGGACGGGCATTGACCGTATTGATGGATACCCACCGATCCGGTTCAGCGTTTAAATGACCCAGAACCAGGATCAATGCCGGCAATAAGGTTCGAAATCGTTGAATGCGGTGTATTTTCATGATCTTTGGCAGAACGGCATTACTTTCCAAAAGATTTTCTTCCTGAAAAAAACGCTGTGACAGCGATGATTCCATTTAGCAAATATATCAGGGCAACAAACAGATGACCGTGGTCAACGAACCAGGTTCTGTCATTGTGCAGCCGTATATCCTGGCTCAGTACGGCTGCCGTGTTAAATTCAGTCGTTTTGTAAAAATGTCCCAGGGGATCAATAAATCCGGAAATGCCCGTATTGGCACACCGGATGATCCAGCGGCGGTTTTCTATCGCCCGGATCACTGCAATCCTTGCATGCTGGTACGGACCTGATGTATGTCCGAACCACCCGTCATTGGTAATGATGGTCAAAAACCGGGCGCCCATGCGTACGTATTTCCGGACATGAAACGGGAAGACGGAATCAAAACAGATCGCAGTCCCGAAAAGGACCGGATCGGACGCCTTCCGTGTCAGTGTGAAAACGGATACCGAGTCGCCGGGTGTATATCGTCCGACATCCAGATTCAGCCGTGACAGCCAATCATAAATAAAAGGATACCGGTCCACAAGAGGAACCCTCTCGGAAAAAGGAACCAGGCGGTTTTTATAATACCTCTGCACGCGAAAATTTCTCGGATGAACAAGCAGGGCGGCGTTAAATATAACGGCCTTCCCTTCATCGTTCCATTCATAATCCGGTGATCCCGTCAGGATGGCTGCATTCATGCTGTCTGCAATCGATTTGACTGTGGACAGATACTGATAACGGTATCTGAGATAGCACGGGGTGGCGGTTTCAGGCCATACGACCAGCCCGGGCTTTTCGGTTGCGGACATAAGGGACAGATCATGATATACCTGAAAATTGGAATCGATGAAAGAGGGCGTCCATTTTTTATAGGGATCGATGTTTCCCTGAACAAGCGTCACCTGTAAACTCTCGGACGGAGCCCGATAATCTGACATGACCCGCAACCCATGAATCAGCGGCAGAAAAAAAAGGAGCAGCATGATGAACCCGTATATAAAAGTCTTTCGTCTTTCTGCATAATTCCTGATTAAAAACGCAATAAGAACGTTTATCAGGACAACCCAGAACGCGATACCGAAACCGCCGAAAATGTGTGCAAACTGAATCCACGGCAGCATATGTGTCTGTGTATTGGCCAGTTGATTCCAGGGAAAACCGAGCGGACCTGCGGATTGAATCATTTCCATCCCGGTCCATAGGACGGGAGCAAACCAAAGGGCTTGCGAATGCCAGCGGCGTATCAGGAGGACCATGAAGACGGATAAGGTTCCCAAAAACAGAGGCACGTATATGACTGCGCCGATAAGTCCGGTAATCGTTGCCCAGCCGATCCAGTATATCGTACCTGCGGTCCAGAGAAAGCCGATAAAATACCCGCCCGCAAATGCGGATCGGATATTCTGATGCTGCAAAAATATCAACCAGGGAACCAGGGCGATCATGGCGACAGGGCCGCCGGGAAAAGGCGGAAAGGAGAGAATCAGGGCCATTGCTGTGCACAGAAGAAGAACCATGTTGAATCGACTCAATCCGTCTCCTTTAAATTCGGGATATGCTGATGTGCATCCATAAAGTTCTGAAGCAGCAATGCGGCTGCAAGGCGATCGACTTTCTGTTTGTTTCTGCTCGGTTTTTCATTCATGGCGTGCATGGCCCTCTCCGCCTGTACCGAAGTCAGTCTTTCATCCCACAGAACCACCGGAATAGGAAGATTTTCACTCAGCCATTGATGTAACTTTTCGACTTCCTGAGCCAGTTCGGCACGTTGTCCCGAAAGTGTAAGTGGATGTCCAAGCACGGCGATAAATATATCCAGATCCTGAATGAGTTTCAGCAACTTTTCAATAAGCGCTTTACGGGACAGGTTTTCCCAGGTTTCAAAGGGTTGAGCGGTAATCTGCAACGGATCACTGATAGCCAGACCGATCCGTTTTTTACCATAGTCAATCGCCAGTAAACGTTTCAAAGAATTCCTACTCTAACGGCAGTTTTAAAATTTCTTTCAACAGTTTACCGGCTTTGAAGTGCGTTTTTCTCCTGGCGGGCACATAAATAATATCACCCGTCTTAGGATTTCTGGCCTTGGGTTTCGGTTTTGTCGTCTTGACCTCGAATACACCGAAGTCCCGTATTTCAATGCGGATTTCAGGATCGGCTTCGGCCATAAATTGCCTCAGTGCGGTAAACACACCATCTACGATTTTTTCGGTGATGTAAATACGCTCACCCACAAGTTTTGCTGTGCGTTTTGCCACATCCTTTTTGGTGATCGTGACCATATTGCTCATAGATGACTCTCCTCCTGTTTATGAATGATATTATTTGGTTTTCGTAAATTCCTGCAATGAAGTGGAGCCGCTGTCCCTGGTTACAGAAAGTATGCCTTTGATTTTGTACAACCGTCTCATAATCTGAGTCAGATGTGTCAGATTTCTCACTTCAAGAATGATATAAGCCGTAGTCATGGCATTTTCTGTTTTCATGTCCATTTTAATGATATTGATGCTCATCGAAGCCAGGAATTCCGCGACATCTTTTAAAAAATCCTTCCTGCCAGTGGCAAGAATCCGCAGTTGGACGACAAAATTTTTATCTCCCTCCACATCCCAGGTCACTTCGATTGTCCGATCGGCCTGGCCGGTCAGCTGTATCAGGTTCACGCAGTCACGGCGGTGTACAACAATACCTCTGCCCTTGGTGATGAATCCGAGAATCGGATCGCCTGGAACCGGATGACAGCATTGTGCGAACCTGATCAGCAATTGATCGATGCCCTGCACCCGGACGCCGCGTGCCGTATCACGGGCTCTGTTGACAAAACGTTCAAGCAGCTTTGGTTTTCGCGGCTTGACCTCCGCGTGATATTTTTCAGGATCCAGAATCTCCAGAATACGGTTGAACGACAATTCACCCGCACCCAGATCCGCATACAGCCGTTCAAGGGAATTTTTACCCAGTTTTTCCGCGATTTCCTTCAACTGCTTGTGATTGGTCTTGATCTGCAGCTTTTTCGATTCACGGCTCAGTATCTCTTCCCCGAGTTTGACGGCTTCATGAAACTGGGCGTCCTTGAGCCAGCGTTTGATTTTACTCTTTGACTTTGAGGTTTTAACAAACGTCAGCCAATCCTGATGAGGTCGTTGATTGGAGGACGTAATAATTTCTACCGAGTCCCCATTTTTCAATTCGGAGTTCAATGGAACGATTCGGCCGTTGACTTTGGCCCCGATGCAGTGGAAGCCCACATCCGTATGAACGGCAAAGGCAAAATCAACCGGACTGGCATTTCTCGGCAGTTTCAACAGATCACCCTTGGGTGTAAAAACGAAAATTTCCGAGCGGAACAGATCCGTCTTCAAAATGTCCATGAATTCTTCGGGATCCACACTGTCCTTCTGCCAGTCGATCATATCACGAAGCCATGCACTGTACCTGTCCAGTTCGTCGTCCGTTGATTTGCCCTCCTTATATTTCCAGTGAGCGGCAATACCAATTTCGGCGATACGGTGCATTTCTTTGGTCCGGATCTGTATCTCGACCATTTTTCCCTCGACACCGATCACGGTTGTGTGAAGCGACTGATACATATTGATCTTGGGCGTAGCGATATAATCCTTGAACCGGTCATGGACCGGTGTAAACAGCGTATGGACCACGCCCAGAGCAAAGTAGCATTCATCCGTTTGTTCGACAATGATCCGTATCGCAAGCAGATCATAGATCTCGCCAAAAGGCTTGTTTCGCTTTTTCATCTTGCGATAAATGGAATACAGGGATTTGGGCCGGCCGAGAATTTCGGCATGAATGCCATGCTCCATCAGTTCTTTCCGGATCGGCCGGGACATTTTTTTGATGTAACGTTCCCGGTCTTCCCGTTTGTCCTGTACATTGTTTACCAGACTGTAATAGGCCTGCGAATCGAGGATTTTGAGGGACAGATCCTCCATTTCCCATTTGATGCGTGCAATCCCGAATCTGTGTGCAAGAGGGGCGTAAATTTCCCTGGTTTCGAGAGCGATGCGCTCGGCTTTTTTGGGCGATAAGTACTCAAGCGTCCGCATATTGTGCAGCCGATCGGCAAACTTGATGGTAATGATCCTTAAATCCTCGGTCATTGAGAATATCATTTTCCGAAAATTCTCTGCCTGCTCTTCAGCCTGACTGTTGAACTTGAGCTCACTGATTTTCGTTACGCCATTGACCAGTCGGGCCACTTCGTCACCGAACTGCTCCCGGACATCCTCTATTTGAACGCCTGTGTCCTCGACCACGTCATGAAGCAAGGCCGCCGTGATCGCGATCGCATCCATACGTAACTCGGTCAGAATCATCGCGGTTTCAAGACAATGATCAATATAGGGCACCCCTGATTTCCGGAGCTGATCGATATGGGCCTCGTATGCAAACTGATACGCATTCCGGATCATTTGCGTATTCACGTTCTTGACATAAATACGCACTTTTCTCAGCAGCTTTTCCAGTGTCTGGCCGAAATACTCGCGGACAGCCGGGTCATCTGCCGTCAGTTTCTTAAAATCGGGAACCGAACCCGTCGATGGTGCAGTCCGTTTGTTTTTTGATTGTACTGTCGATTCCATAGGGTTTTAAAAAGGCATCCCTTCATGCTCAAAAGCCGGATTTTCAAATTTGGCCCATCGTTTGATAAAACTTAAATGCACCGTACCGACCGGACCATTCCGCTGTTTTCCTATAATTATTTCCGCAATGCCTTCAACCGAACGTCCTTCCTCATCTACAAGCTTTCCGTAAAATTCGGGCCGGAAGATAAAAAGCACCATATCCGCATCCTGTTCTATAGCGCCTGATTCACGCAGATCGGATAACATCGGACGATGATCGCCGCCTCTCATTTCCACGGCACGGGACAGCTGTGAAAGTGCGATAACAGGTACGTCCAGTTCTTTTGCCAGGGCTTTCAGGGACCGTGAAATAACCGATATTTCCTGCTGCCGGCTTTCGACACCGCGCGGTCCCTGCATCAGCTGCAGATAATCGATAACAATCATGCCGATGTTTTTTTCTTTTTTCAGCCGGCGTGCCTTGGCCCGCATTTCAAGAACACTCATGCCCGGCGTATCGTCGATATAGATCTGGGATTCGGCCAGAACGCCCACACAGGTGCTGAGTTTCGGCCACTGGTCCTCAGACAGCGTTCCAGTCCGGACTGCGTGGGCATCCACACGCGCTTCCGCGCACAACAGACGAAGCGCCAGCTGTCTTTTTGACATCTCCAGGCTGAAAAATCCGACCGGGATCTCAGCCTCCACGGCGGCATTCCGCGCAATATTCAGACAGAATGCGGTTTTGCCCATGGATGGCCGGCCGGCCACGACAATCAGTTCGGCCGGCTGAAATCCGGAGGTCAGTTCATCCAGCTTGATATAGCCCGTGGGGACGCCGGTTACCAGACCTTTCCGTTCATGATACTTGGCAATGGTCTCCATGGTCTCGTGCATGATCGGATCAATATGTTCGAATGTGCTTCTCAGTTGCTTGTCCGAAAGCGAAAAGATCCGCTGTTCCGCATGATCGAGGATATCATACACATTTTCCGCCCCTTCATAACAATCCTTGGCGATATAGGCGGACTCCTCAATCAGTTTCCGCATCAGATACTTTTCCAGAACGATTTTGGCGTGAAACTCGACATTTGCAGCGGAAGGTATGGATTCTGCCAGTTCGGTCAGATAATACGATCCCCCGACTTCCTCAAGAAATTTTCTCTTTTTCAGTTCTTCGGACAGGGTGATCATATCGACAGGCTGGTTCCGCTCATAAAGATGCAGGGCGGCGTCGAATATTTTTCGATGCGACGAACGGTAAAAACAATCAGCATTCAGTATATCCACGACCTTGCCGATACTTTCTCCGTCGAGCATTAATGCGCCCAGTACTGACATTTCAGCATCGACTGCCTGTGGCGGCAGCCGGTCATAAACCTGGGAGGCATCGGTTTTTTTTGATGACTTGTTTATTTTGTCCTGACTTGCTTCCATTTCCCCTTGTCCCCTACCAGTTCATCGTACAGATGGCGAAGGCGCTGTACATCTTCCCAAACAGGCCGTTTCCATTCGGCATGGCGAAGCAGCGCAGCAGGATGATAGGTCACCAGTGCGGGTATGCCATGATAAAGATGCTGTTCGCCGCGCAGTTGATTCAGCGGAGCAGTGTTGTTCAGCAGAGTCTGCGCCGCAATACGTCCGAGAATCAGGATCATTTTAGGCTTTATCTGATCGATCTGTTTTACCAGATATGGAACGCATGCTTCAATTTCCTCCGGTTGCGGATCACGGTTGCCCGGCGGACGGCATTTCAGGATATTTGCGATATATATTTCCTGCCGTTCAAAACCGATGGCGGCTATAATTTTATCCAGCAACTGACCGGCCTTTCCCACGAACGGCCTGCCCTGTCTGTCCTCTTCCTCACCTGGTGCCTCGCCAATCAGCATCAGTCTGGCATTGCTGTTACCCGAACCCACAACAATATGCCGCCGGCTGCGGGAAAGCGCGCATCGCTGGCAGTTATCCGGAATTTCCTGAATGTCATTCCCGTGACCGGAAGCCGGATAGTCAAGAAAATGCCTGATGAGCCCTGCATCGGACAAGGGCAGTTCATTTCCGTAAATTTCCATCTGCTGACGGAAATAGCTTTGAATCATCGGCTTGATATGTGGATGAAGACCTGTCATGAATCATCCATCAGCGTTTCGATTTTATTCCAGATACGGACCGCCAGTTCCTCTTTGGGAAGCATGGGCAGCTTTTCAACGTTTTCATCCCTGTCTATCAGGGTGATTTCATTGGATTCAGAGGCGAAAGGTTTATGGGAATCCGAAATTTCATTCAGGCAGATCAGATCCAGAGATTTGCTTTTCAGTTTTTTACGGGCATTGTCAAGTGCATCGCTGCTTTCAAGCGCAAAACCCACGAGCAGCTGGCGTGTCCTGGATCCGGAAAGTTTTTTCAGTATATCCGTCGTGGGAACAAGTTTCAGCGGCCAGTTCTCATGACCGGTTTTTTTGGTTTTGCCTTTTATTCTGTCTTCGGGTCTGAAATCGGAGACCGCTGCCGTCATGACGAGAATGTCCGTATCCGGCCAGTAATGTCCAATCCGCATCTCCATGGATTCTGTGTCCAGGACTGAATCCACATGAATTCCCGGGTTCGTCCGGATGTCGACCGGCCCGCTGACCAGTGTCACATCTGCACCCCTGAAAAATGCTTCCTCTGCCAGAGCCGCCCCGGTTTTGCCCGATGAAGCATTGCTGATAAAACGGACATCATCGATGTGTTCTCTGGTGGGACCGGCAGAAATGCAAACGCGTTTTGAAAACAGCCGGGACGGCGGCGTCAGCAGTTTAATCACATAATCGACTATGACTTCGGGATTTTCAAGCCGTCCCGGACCGGTCAGACCGCTCGCGAGGTGTCCCGATCCGGTTTCCAGGACATGGTATCCCATGTCCCTGAGTATGCCGCAATTGCGAATGAAGACCTTGTTTTGAACCATTTGTGCATCCATGGCCGGCGCCAGCAGCACGGGCGCCCGGGATGCCATGATGGCAGTTGTCAGAAAATCATCCGCTATACCCGCGGCTGTCTTTCCAATGCAGTTGGCTGTGGCCGGACAAATCAGCAGCAAATCTGCCCACTCGGCGAGATGCACATGCTCCGTTTTGACAACCCGGTTTTCGGGAAACAGATCACCGGCCACTTCATGCTGCGTCAGGGCTTCAAATGTCCACTTCCCCACAAAGTGCCGGGCCGCATCGGTCATCATCACACGGACCTCCGCGCCTGCATTCTGAAGCATTCTTAATACAATACAGGCCTTGTAGGCAGCGATGCTTCCTGTGATACCGAGAAGCACATGTTTGTTTTTAAGCCGTTGAATCACGCCTCTTCTTCTTTATAGCGGTACTCTATCTTCCCATCCCGCATTTCGAAAATGGATACGGTCGTGGGTTTCGGAAGCTTCGTGTATTCCCGGTTCAAAGCCTCGCGGTCTATTTCCACATCCTCAAAATCTTCGCTGTCCCGAATGTCCACAATCGGCATGGTGTCCCGTTCCTGGTCGATCAGTTTTTTTTGGATATCGTTGACCTGGCGTGACCTTTTTGCCATAATGGCCACTGCCTCATATATATTTCCGGTCTTCTCCATCAGTTCTTCCAATGATACTTTTGCCATTGAATATCTCCAGTTTATTTAAGATGCATGAATAATTGCATTGATGTCTCCGACAGCCTGGTCAATTTCATGATTGAAAACAATATAATCATATTGACCGGCTGCATCCATTTCCTTGGACGCAATCTGTAACCGCTTTTCCAGTGCAGACTCATTTTCCGTTCCGCGTGTCCGCAGTCTTTGTTCGAGTATCTCAAGAGAGGGCGGCATGAGAAAAATCAGCAAAGCCCCCGGTATTTTCTTCTTAACGATTAAGCCGCCCTGAACGTCGATATCCAAAATGATATAATCACCATTTTGTAAACAGGCCTCGGTTTGTGATTTAAGTGTGCCGTAGCGCTGGCCATGCACAACGGCCCATTCCAGGAAATCATCAGACCGGATATGCTCGTCGAACCTGTTCTGTGTTAAAAAAAAATAATCCTTTCCGTCTGTTTCACTCGCTCTCGGTTCCCTCGTTGTAGCTGAAACCGAATATTTCAGTTCCGTGTTCCTCTCAAGCAGCCGCTTGATTATCGTGGTTTTTCCGCCTCCCGACGGGGACGATATAATGATCAGTTTCCCGGATTTCATTCGAGGACCTTATTCCAAATTCTGAACCTGTTCCCGAAGCTTCTCAATCTCTTCCTTCATGGAAACCACCAGATGGCTGATTTCAGCGGAATTTGCCTTTGCGCTGATCGTATTGACTTCCCGGTTCATCTCCTGAAGAAGAAAATTCAGTTTTTTACCTACTTCATTCTCGTTCTTCAAAATATTTCTGAACAGTCCGAAATGACTGTCCAGCCGGACGCATTCTTCCGTAATATCCAGTTTGTCGGCCATGATGGCAATTTCCGAGAAGAGCCGGTCCTCATGAAGCGTCTCTTCTCTGACAAGTTTTCTGATCCTGTCGACCATTTTTTTATGTGTTTCAGGAAGATTTTTTTTAGAGAGCCGAACGACTTTACGCGTCGCTTTTTCAAGTGCCGCCGTTCGATTTAAAATATCTATTAAAAGACTGCTGCCTTCCTCTTTACGCATTTTTGTCAGATTTTTCAAGGCAAGTCCAAGTGCCTTCTCAGTGAGCTCCCACAGCACATCCGTCTGATCATGTTTTTCCTGCGTCCCGAAAATGTCCGTGTACGGTAAAAAGTGTTCGATCTTTAATGGTTCTTCAATGCCGGCTTCGCGGCGGAGCGCTTCAAGAAGTCTGCGGATGGTGACAACGGATTCAGGTACTATTTTTAATTTTGAATAGCTGTTCTGTTCGCCGGACAGTGTAATATTAATGTATAACTTACCGCGATGGACGGATTTTCTTACAATTTCCTTTACATTTGGCTCGTACGCTGTCAACGAAGCAGGAAGACGTGTGGACACTTCCAGATACCGGTTATTCACGGAACGTATTTCAACATTCACGATCTGACCAGAGAAGCTGCTCTCGCCTACACCCAAGCCTGTCATACTGGATATCATAACCACCGGTCTCCTGATGCTTCAGCCATTGAATGGATCATATGGACAAATATTGGTTCGGAAATATACTGATTGAAATGAGATGAGAATCACCCAGATCGGAATGTCGTAAAAAACAGTAATCCATTTGAATACCGGACAGCCGTAAACCAGTACCTGCAGTCAATTGTTTTTTAAATGATCCAAATCTCAGTGCCAGACGTTGAAAAACGCTTATTTCGATGCCCCCGTTTAAATCACTTGCAAACCTGCCGATATGAAACAAAGCGGCAGGATCTTCATAGGACTGATTGACAAGGTCGACAGAAGGCAGAATATGAACGGATCGTAACCGGATCGAATAGGCCATGCCCAGTCTGAGGTGAGGAAGGATGTTTTCCCTTGATCCGCCTTTCCAGGCGACCATTGTTGTGGTCCCGTCGAACAACGCAGCTCCCAGATGCAGCGCTGGTGTAGGCAAATACAGCACACCACCGTCAAAACCCAATCCCCATGCGGATTTATTACCCATGGTTTTACGCAGGATTTTAACATTGACACCCCAGGAAAAATTGTGTTTCTGATTTTTTGCGTATGTCAGAAACAGGGCGCTTTCATCATCCTGCCAGTATTCAGAAACATACGGGAGGTTGGTTTTTCCAAGCGGCTGTCCGGGATTCTCAAGCCGGGTCACCGGTATATCGTCTACACCCAGTCTCAAAAAACCGATTCCAAAAGCGGCTCGCTCAGGCATATTGTACGATGCCGCCATGAAATCGAGATTAACCATGCCCGCAAACCGTTCCGCGTGCATGCCTGTTATCTGTGTGACCGCATTTCCCGCAATACCGGCAGGATTCCAGTAAACGGCGGACGCATCGTCGGCAACAGCGGTAAACGCACCTCCGATCGAGGCGGCCCTGCTTCCGACCGGATTCATCAGAAAAGCACCGGCATATTTCCCGGATGCCGCCCCTGCCCTGAGCGTCAATGCGGCAAAAAGCATGATGTATGTAATCCGTTTACCTGTCATGGTTTTCCGGACCCAACCTTATGATTTACAAGTCTATAAAACATAAAGAATTCGGACCAAAAAAGCAAGAAGAAACTAACTATTTTTTCTAAATATCTTCTTGAAATTCAATTATCTATCAGAAATTTTAGTATAACGGGACTTAAAATACCGGGGTTGTGCTCATGTGGAACCGTCTATATCCAGCATTCTTGTACCTTTTAAGTATTCCTTTGTAACAGGATGAGTAATGCTGGCAAGCTTCTGAGTGATATCCCGGATGCGAAGGGCGTTTTTGACGATGATTCTCAGGCGTTTTCGAACGTCTTCATCATCAATCCGTTCATCCTGCAAAAGAAATTGGGCATTACCAAGTATAGGCACAAGCGGATTGTTGACGGCATGATTGACGGCGACTGCGGTTTCGACCACAGCGGTCATGCGGTCGGATTCATGGGTATCATATTCAGCAAAATTATTACTGCCCAGGGCCTTCGCTATGCCCAGTGCACCCATAATTTTTCCGTCATTGCTTCTCATGGTCGATACGGAGAGATTGATGGGAATTCTTTGATTATTCTGTGCAACCAGAATGGTCTTGTAGTTCTGTATCTTCTTTTTCTTTTTCAGGAATGTACTGATTTTAATGAGCTCTGAAGTGCCCAATTCCAGAAAATGACTCACACGGACACCGACGAGATCCTCAAAGCTGCATCCCAGCATTTCTTCACAGGACCGGTTGCAATAAGTGATTATACCCCGTGTATCCGTGGTCACAATGGCATCGATGGAACTCTCCACTACCCTTTCAAGAAAATCCTTGGCTTCACGAATGGTTTCCCAGCAATAGACTTCTTCCATTTTAATCTGATGGGAAATCATGACATCTTCAACAAATTCAACCAGTGCCTTGGATGAAAAAGGTTTGCTCAGGCACGCACTGAAACCGAGACTGTATAACCGCGACCGGTCTTCTCCGTTACGCGTCAAAATAATGAATGGAACCTGATGAAGATCCTTGAATTGAGGCTGACTTAAAAAATCTGTATATAAGTCTTCGCCCGAGCAGTCGTTCAATTGGTTATCGACCAGAACGACATTGGGCTTCATTTGCCCGATTGCCAACAATCCGGTGGAACCTGTTTCGCAGAGTACGCACTGATAATCCGATTGCTGAAATGCTTCTTCCGCATTTTTTCGGAATGAAGCCTCACTGTCAATATAGATTATTTTTTTCTTTTGATTCAATGAATTATCCGATTTTTTCACTAACCAGCTGCTTCAGAGTTAAAATATCCCAGGGTTTTGATAAATACAATGTGCCGTCACTTTCATCCTCGATGACACTTCCGAATTTCAAATCCAGATAACCGGAAGTCAGGACGCAAACCGTTTCGGGCTTTTTCTGACGGACCTGCTGCAACAGTTCGGTGCCTGATGCATCGGGTAATTTCAGATCCGATAAAATAAAATCGATACAATGGGCATTCATGATTTTCAGTGCATCTTCTGCCCTGGTGGCGACATGCAGCTGATATCCCTCGTCGGAAAAAAGATCGACAAGAATATCCAGTATTTCCTTCTCATCATCCACGAAAAGCAACCCTTTGTTCTGATCCATGGCATCCTCGTTTATTTTGACAAAAACACATCAGGCAACATTTATGCCATGGATGCACATCGGTTTCTATGTAATTGATATTATAGATCTTAAAGTATTTTATAAATTGATTTGAAACTTATTTTTTTCCATGCAACGGCAATGTTTTCCGCATCAGGGTGAAATTTGCCGCATATTTTTTCGTATTTAATTAAAAATTAAGGGAGTTATGAGGATATTACGGACTGTATAGGACAATCTGTCGGCAGGAACCGTTTTTCTTTAAAGATGAAGACCTTCCTTCCTGTATTCATTGAGCTTGTTCCGCAGAGTGCGTACACTGATTCCCAGCTGGTCTGCAGCCTTTGTCCGGTTTTGTTCATTATCATTCAACGCTTTAATAATCAAGGATTTCTCTGCATCCTTCAGCGTCAAGGGAAGATCCTGCGATGAGGCCACATCGGCTTTTTGAATGCTTTCCTGAAACATGAAATTTTCAATTTCCAGAATTTCAACATCCAGACCGGTCATGACTATTGCACGTTCGATCGTATTTTCGATTTCACGCACATTGCCGGGCCATTCGCGTGAGGAAAGGAGCCGCATGGCTTTCTCAGATATCTGCTTGACCGGCCGGCCGTTATCTTCAGCATACTTCTTCATAAAAAAATTCACGAGCAGTGGAATATCTTCCTGTCTTTCTGAAATCTTCGGCAGATAGATCGGTACCACGTTCAGACGATAATACAGATCCTCACGAAAACGTCCTTTTTCAACTTCCTTTTTCAAATCACGGTTTGTTGTGGCAATGATTCTGACATCAACCGAAATGGGTTTCGCTCCGCCCACGCGTTCAATTTCACGCTCCTGAATCACCCGAAGCAATTTGGCCTGAAGCCCCAGGCTGATTTCACTGACCTCATCGAGAAGCAGTGTACCGCCGTCAGCGAGCTCAAAACGGCCCTTTGTCGTTTTATATGCACCGGTAAAAGCCCCTTTTTCATGGCCGAACAATTCACTCTCAACAAGTCCTTCCGGAAGGGCGGCGCAGTTGGTCGTAATAAACGGATTATGTTTCCGGTCGCTGTTGTAATGAATTGCACGTGCCACAAGCTCTTTTCCTGTGCCGCTTGCACCCTGAAGAATGACAGTAGCCTTGCTTTTGGCTACCATACGAATCGCTTCAAAAACCCGCGTCATCGGTTCCGAGTTACCGATTATATTTTCAAAATTGAATTTTCGGTCCAGTTCTGAACGCAGATATGCATTTTCATCGACAAGATCCTGATAATCAAAATACTTGTCGACTACCATTTCCATCTCATCGAGATTAAATGGTTTGGTAATATAATCGAATGCCCCCTGCTTCATGGCCTTGACTGCATTCTTGATGGATCCATACGCCGTGATCATGATGACGCCAAGATTGGGATATTTTTTCTTCGATTCAGCGAGTATCTTCATTCCGCTGATATCCGGAAGCCTGATATCCGTGACCACCAGATCAAAGGATTCCTTATTGATTTTGGAGAGTGCTTCCTTGCCGTGAGAGGCCGTTAAAACCGTATAACTCTTTCGAAGAAAGGTTTCCCGAAGGAGGTCACGGATGACCTCTTCATCGTCTACAATGAGTAGTTTCTTGCTCTCTTTATTCATTCATGCGTCCTTTAACTGATTTCGAGAACCAGGGTCATGCTCTTGTCCGAAGCGGATTCGATTTTCCATGAAGCATTCAAACGGCTCAGCATTTTAACAAGAATTGCAAACGTCAGCCTGGCTTCAACAGGTTCGTCATCTGAGTTGATAAACTCGAATAGCCGGTCTGTTTTCAATTGAACGTCCATATGATGCATTTCCATTCGGATATGGAACACGTCACTCTCTGAGCGGGACACGCCTATCCTGTGCAATCCGGCTCCGGCATGCTCTATAAACCGCAAAGCGTACCGGAAAATCCGTTCAAGTGCATAGGAATCCGAACGGATAGTCAATTCTTTCGATGACAGATCCTCAGAATATTCTGCAACGCAATGGGTTTTATTTTTGGCATTGTACTGGGAAAGGCAGTTGTTTATCAGATTCCTGAGATCGACCCGTTCCGAAACGGTCTTGACATGGCGAATCAGAACCATTAAATCCACGGCAAGGTCGTCGAGCCGCATGACTGAAGTCTGTATTTGCTGCAGCATCCGGATATGGGGGGATCTTTTTCCCAGATCCCTTTCAAGAAGTGTAGTAAATCCGCTGATACCGCCCAGGTTGTTTTTCACCTTATGAATGACATCTCCGATAAGCCGTTCAAATGCCTGCGGATTCAACGTCTCGATATCCTGGTTCTGTTGCTGCGTATGCCCGGTGTCTTTTCTTCCCATTGATTGCCCCTGCGAACAGTCACAACGAGTTGTGTCAGAATGTGGCTGAATTCCCTTTTTTATAAAGATATACGTTTTATAAACAGGATGCAATCAAAATTTAATGGCCGTGTCAAAATTATAATATTGGATTGTTGAAAAAGGGATTATAAGGGAACCGGCATGAACCCATGCCCTATTCATGAAGCACGGTTTGAATCTTTTTAAGCAGGGAAGACAATTGAAAAGGTTTTTGAATCAGTCCCGAACAGTTTCTGGTCATATCCGATGTGATTTTTTTTCTGTCTTCCGCCTTGCAGGTGGCCAGTATTTTTGCTTTGGGTGTCAGTTTAAGAATTGATGCGACCGTTTTTCTTGCATCCTGCCCCGTTCCCATCAGATCGAGGATGATCAGATCGATTGTTTGCTTGAATTTTTTATATATGGACATGGCTTCTCGAAAAGATTCCGGATTCATCACCTGGTAGCCGTATCTGACCAGCAGTCTTTTGGTAGAGTCACGGAACAAACGGTCGTCATCGATGACAAGCACCGTTATTTTCTTTTTCGACGATGCTTTTTCGGACCGGCCGGCCATCTGATTGATTGTTGATGTATTGGACGGAAGATGGATTTTAAAAACGGTCCCTTTGCCGATTTCACTGAATACGGAGACAAATCCGCCCTTTTGTTCGACAATCTGCCGGACCATTGCGAGCCCCAATCCTCTGCCTGGAGACGGATCCTTGGTCGAAAATTGCGGTTCGAAAATCTGATCCTTGATCTGTGTACTCATCCCAAGTCCGGTGTCACTGATGACAATCTGAACATAATGTCCGGGATGGCATTCATTCTTTAACCTGGGGTCTTCCTCATTCAGTGACATGTTGCGGGTCTGAAAAACCAGAGATCCGCCATGGGGCATGGCTTCCATTGAATTCAATGCGACCTGCAGAATCGCCTGCTGAATCTGGCCGGCATCCCCCTGAATCGAATACAGATTTTTGTCAAGATCGGCCCGGATGACCATGTTTTTATCAAGCGTTCTGGAGAGAATACCGGCAACCTCGCTGACAAGCTGATTCACATTCAGATGCTCTACCAGATAGGATTTCCCATGCGCATATGCGAGCAGGCGGGATGTAAGCAAAACAGCCCTGTCTGCCGTTTCCGAAATATTCAGCACGTCCTTGTAAAGAGAGCTTTTCTTGTCGATTTCTTCTTTCAGCAAAGTCGTAAAACCGATTATCGTGCTGAGCAGATTATCAAAATCATGGACGATACCGCCGGCCAGCATGCCCAACGCTTCCAGTTTTTTCGATTGCTGCATACGGGACAGCATATCCAGGTCCTCATGCCGCTCAAGCAGGTACCATAATTCACAGATCGAGTCACCCATCGGAATATGCGTAAGGATGCATTGCGCTTTTTTATATTTCCCCTGATAATTCCGCAAATCAATATCACCGACACTTTTAAAGTGTCCAAGGGCATTGGATTTCGGTTCGGCCTGATCGATT
The DNA here is from genome assembly GCA_016930535.1 of bacterium. Lineage (GTDB taxonomy): Bacteria > Zhuqueibacterota > QNDG01 > QNDG01 > JAFGCO01 > JAFGGN01. The sequence continues at coordinate 51,732 of JAFGGN010000043.1, read as the reverse complement.
ACATGGTGATGCTCCGGTGATATAATTTCCTTGAACGATTTGCCCATCAGCTGGTCCGAGGGTTGTCCGACCAGTGTTTCAATCCACGGGTTGGCATGCCGGATCATACCGTATTGCGTGACCACGATACCGATAACCGGAAGATTCATCCAGGGATGGATAACCTGCTCCGTTTCCGTGGAAGGAATCAGGCCCTGTTCCAGGGAGGCTGTATTCGAAGCGATCACCAGATAATGGGATATCGATTCGAGCATTTTAATCAGCTTTTCATCCCAGCGCGCCTTGCGCCGGTCGAGAAAAATAAAATAACCCTGCTGGCTGTCCAGAGAATCCAAAGATACCAGGGCCATCGATTCATAAGGATTCAGAGATTCAAACACATTTTTTTCACCCTGTTCGTGAAGTATCTCGATGGTATCCTTCAGGTATCCGGTCCAGAAGCTTCCGTTTTCCGTCCATTGTCCCGCTCCTGCCTTCTGACATTTTTGAATCATGAGCGTCCAGATCTGGGAGTGCCAGCGGCGAAAATCCTTTGCACCGTGATCCGATTCAGAATCCACTGCGGACCAGAAGCCTGAAATGACACTTTCCCCGCTTTTAAGCCGCAAAGAAATGCCCGCGCCATCACAGGAAAATATGGATGCAATGTTTTTATAGAGTGCGTTACTTTTCGGGTCCTTGGATTTCAGAGTCTGAATAATGGAAGCCAGCATTTGATTGATCAGGTCGGCGTGTTTGAACAATGTCATATCACGGATGTACAGGCGTAAAAAGCGGTCATCGTCATCCGTATTCTGATAGGTCAAACCGTTCAGCTGTCCATCGATGATTTGTTTATCCAGGGTCAGTATTTGTACTTCGGTGTCTTTGACATATCCCTTATTCAGACAGGTCTGAAGCGCCCTTTCTACATCGGTATGACAATTTTCGGGGATAAAATCGAGGAAGGATGTGCCGATCAGAGATTCTTTTTCATACAACAATTTATCCTGAACGGTAATATTGCATGAAAGAACCTGAAAGGATTCATCGAGCCGGAAATACAGAATATCCGCTTTTGAATACAGCTCTTCATAAAATTTTTCAGGAATTTCAGAAATGTCTGTCCGATTTTCCCTGATCATGGTATCCATAGGCTCATTCAACCAATCTGAAGTAACATCCCTTTATTGATTAGATACCTGGCTGCTTTCAATAATGTCATGAAGCGTTTTCAGCAGGACATCGGTTTGAAACGGCTTTTGAATAAAGTACTCTTCTCCGGATTTAATCAGATCCGGCCTGTCCTGCGGACCGTATCCACTTGTGAAAACGATGACCACATCCGGATCGATTTCCCTGAGGTTTTTTGCCGTATCCCTGCCGCTCAGCGTGGGAAGTATCAGGTCGAGAAGGACAAGACAGATTTTATCTTTAAATGTCCGGAATTTTTCAATGGCTTCTTCACCGGTTTCTACGGCGATGACATCATACCCCCCTTTTCCCAGCATCCTGTTCCCCACCTGACGGATCACCTCTTCGTCGTCTATCAGCAGAATGGTTCTTTTTTCCTGATTGACATCCTGCACACCCTGATCCTGACCATATCCTTCCTTGATATACCTGGGCAGATAAATGACAACCTTGGTCCCTTTTCCCAGCTGGCTGTCCAGAACCACGGTCCCTTCATGATTTTTAACGATGCCATAGACCACAGAAAGACCAAGCCCTTTTCCGCCCCTGCCCGGACTGGTTGTAAAGAAGGGCTCGAACACGCGGGCCTTGGTTTTCACATCCATGCCGGTACCTGTGTCCGTGAGTTGTACGCGGACATAGTCGCCTGCCTTCAGACCGAGCTGGGTCTGCACGAAGGATTCATCCAGGATGACATTGTCCGTGGACAATGTCAGCTTACCGCCGTTGGGCATGGCCTCTATGGCGTTCATGCATACATTCATAATGACCTGATGGATCTGCTGCCTGTCACCCCTGATCTGCCAGAGATTCCGTGAGTACGATGTTTCAAGCGCAATCGATTTATCGGTGCTGTGTGACAGGATGTCCATCACATCCTTGGCAATATCATTGATCGCTACCGTAGTGACCTGGTATTTTCCGCCGCGGGCAAAGGCCAGGAGACGATTCGTCAGATCGGCGGCGCGTTTCGCGGTTTCTGCAATGGTGTGCACGTCATCATAGTAAGGCGAATCCACCGGCATATCACTCAGGAGAAGTGATGCATAACCGAGTATGCCTCCAAGAAGATTATTGAAATCATGCGCGATACCACCTGCCAGCGTGCCGATGGATTCCATTTTCTGGCTTTCCACCAGTTTGATTTCAAGCTGTTTCCGCTTTGTGATGTCCATGACATTGCCCAGAACCGAGGGATGACCATCCAGTACAATGCGGCTCGCACGAACCTCGCCCCAGCACCAGTCTTTTCCTTTTTGAATAAACCTGGCCTCATAATGATCGGGTACATTGCTTCCTTTTTCTCTCTGGGTTTCCCGGCTCGAAACCATATCACGATCCTCCGGGTAAATCATATCGAAAAAATTACGGCCGATCAGTTCCTTCTTTTTATATCCCGTAAATTGCTCGAAAACACTGTTCACAAATTCGATAATACCGTTATGTATGATAAACACACCGACCTGAGAGGCCTCGACAAGGATCTGATAGCGTTCCTTGGATTCTCTCAGGCGTTCTTCGATCAGGTGCCGCTGAGAAATGTTTCTGATGAAGCTCTGAACCACCAGCTCGCCCCTGAAGCGGACAAAGCGGCTGCTTAATTCGGCAAGAAATGAAGAACCGTCCTTGCGGACCAGATAGGTTTCAAGTGACGCCGATTTTTCCTTTCGCACAATCTTCTGAAAAAATTCTTCCTGCTCATGCAGCAAATCAGTTAATGTCAATTGATTCCAGTTCAGATGCAGAAGTTCGTTTTTTTCATAGCCAACCAATGTACAAAACACGCGGTTCGCCTCGATCAGGACGCCGTCCGCACTGTGAACAAGAATACCGTCATGGGCCCCCTCGAACAGCGCCTGATACTGATACTCACGTTCCAGAAGCTTTTTGGTCCCGTCTTCTATGCGGTCTTCAACATGCCGCACCCAGGCTTCCAGCTCCACATTCTTATGTTTCAGCTGGATGTATAAACGTGAATTCTGAATCGAAAGAGCCAGTACAGAGGATACGAAAGAGATGAATTCGCTGATCCTGCGCTTATTGTTTCCCGGAGCATGGTTGATGACAAAAAGGGCATCGATATAATTATCGGTGCGATAAAGAGGATGAATAATGAGACTATTCCAGCCTGTCGTGGATAGATGGGAAGCAATTTTCTCATCTTTGATTAAATCGTCCCAGAAAAGCGTGAGATTGTCTTTCCAGACCTTGTTCAGCAGGAGTTTCTGTGCCACCGGATGAAGAGAAATCGATTCATTCGGCAGCAGATAAAGGGTTTCTGCGCGCGGTTCCGAAACCTGCCATGTCAGCACGGCAACCTGTTCTGCAAGACTTCTTTTTTGAATTTCCACAAGAAGCCGGGTTGTCCGTTCTTCAGGATCTACACTTTGAGAAAAGAAATCCTTTTCAGCGGCCCACTCGAAGAGTAAGTCTGTGCTTCGTTCATCAGCCTTCTTTTTGCGACGCAGTCGTAACACAGGATCTCCACATTAACGCGTGCCGTATCACTGAAAATTTCTTGGGAAAAAAAGGATTCGATGCCGCATTTTATGTTTCTAAAATGCGGCATTTTTTTCCCACTTTCCCATTCAATGATATCAGTTTCTGCCTAAAAATGCAATGAAAAAAGTGTTAAATATTTGTAATAATTGAGATTTACACTTTTTCAAGCGTCAAATTAGCAAATCGAGTGCCAAAAAGTTCGCCCTGTTTCAATGTTGGGTCGTCAGGATCACCGCAGAAGGTCAATTGGTCGGTCATTTCCCACTTGAGGGATTCGATGTACTGCTTTAAATTTCTGAAAGCGCCGCCGTTCCATCCGTAACTTCCGAAATAGGCGGTCTTTTTGGAAGGGATTCGTTTGATCAAAGCTTTTTCCAGAACATTGGCCACCGGTGGGAACAGGTTCCCCTCATAGGTCGGGGCCCCGATCATGACACTGTTTCTCAGCCACAAAGACGGCAATATATAACTGACATGTGTTCTGGCCGCATCGAATATTTCAACATCCAGGCCGGTTTTTGAAATCCCCTGGGCCACGGCATTCATCATCTTCTCTGTATTTCCGTACATGGAACCATAAACGAGGGTCACACCGGGTTTACAGTCTCCCCCGGCATAACCCGCCCAGGTTTGATACAATCTGATGATATGCCCCGGATCTTTGCGCCAGATCAATCCATGAGAAGGCGCGATAACCTGAATGGGCAGCCCGGTCAGTTTATCGATCGCCTTGAGAACCGGACCGCTGAATTTGGAAACGATATTGACATAATAGCGGAGGGATTCCCGCTCATAAAAATCCGGATTTTTACATGTATCATCAAAAATATTGCCGACAAATGCGCCATACCCCCCGAAGCCGTCACATGAAAACAGGATACCGTCTTTTTTTTCATACGTCATCATGGTTTCCGGCCAGTGTACAAAGGGCGTCATGAAAAACTGCAGTTCATGCCGGCCCAATGAAACCGATTCTCCGTCCCTGACAATACGCACGTTTTCCTGAATGCCGTAGAAATTCTTCAGCATTTCAACCGCTTTTTCGGAACACAGAATGGTGGTTTTCGGGGCCAGTTTCCTGAGCATGCATAAAACACCGCTGTGATCCGGTTCCAGATGGTTGACAACCACATAATCCAGATTGCTTATGTCCGTGATACTATGGATCTGATTGAAGAATTCATCCGTTTTAAAAGCCTTTGCGAGATCGATAATGGCGGTCTTGGCATCATTGATCAGATAGGCATTATAGGAAACGCCTTCCTTTGAAATGGGCCATAATCCTTCAAACAGATCCGTGGTCCGGTCGTTTACACCAATCCAGTATATATCGGGACGAATTTCAATGGCTGGCATGCAGTACTCCTCCGTCAGCTATGGTCAATCATGATCCGGTTTTGTTCAATTGAGCGCACAGACCTCGAAACAGGACTGAAAATGCATCTCTCCTTACAGCTTATATCCGATTTGCCTTAAAAAATCCTTTCTCTTTTGAATATCCTCATCGTTTTCGAAACCCAGCGGTGGTTGACCGTCTATGACGCCCAGAACACCTCGCCCCAGATCGGTTTCTGCAACCACGATTTCTGCCGGATTTGCCGTTGCACAAAAAATCCGGCAGATTTCCGGAATCTGTCTGAGAACCGGCAGGACATTAATGGGAAAAGCATTTTTTAAAAACACGATAAACACATGCCCCGCGCCGATGTCCTGAATATTGGATTTGGCCAGACCGGTCATTTCATCGTCCGTGCCTGAATACCGGATCAGGCGCGGTCCGGATGCCTCGCAAAAAGCCATACCAAATTGGATTCCCGGAACGGTTTGAATCAGCGCTTCATGCATATCCTCGACGGTTTTTATAAAATGAGACTGTCCCAGAATGAAATTGAGACCCTCGGGATTTTTTACAGGCACGACCAATGTTTTCATCAATCCTCCTTCCGGCGCGCTTTCACAAATCATGTGATTCCATATGAAGCTGAATATATTCCGTCAATTTCAGCAGCAGCCCTTCCTGGAACGCAGGGGCGGTCAGTTGTATTCCGATGGGCATTCCATTGGTATCTTTACCTGCAGGAATGGAAATGGCCGGAAGCCCGGCCAAAGGAGCGGTAACCGTATAGATATCCGAGAGATACATTTCCATGGGATCGTTGATCTTTTCACCGAGCCTGAAAGCCGTTGTCGGTGTCGTCGGACCGAGAATCATGTCACACCGTCCAAAAGCCTCGTCATACTCCTTCCTGATCAGGGTTCTGACTTTCTGCGCTTTTCTGTAATAGGCATCGTAATATCCGGCGGACAGAACATAAGTGCCAAGCATGATTCTGCGTTTGACTTCCTCGCCGAATCCCCGGCTCCTCGTTTCACAGTACATGTGCTTGAGGTCCTCTTTTGTATCGATTCTGCTGCCGTACCGGACACCGTCAAAACGGGCAAGATTCGAAGAAGCTTCCGCCGTGCAGATCAGATAGTAAGCGGCAATCCCGTAATCGGTCAAAGGCAGGGAAATTTTCTGAATGGATGCGCCGTTTTGTTCCAGCATTTCGCACAGTTCGTTGATTTTCACCTGAATATCCGCCTGCAGTCCGGACTGAAAATACTCCGAAGGCAGGCCCACACGAAGTCCGCGTACATCCATACCCAGATCTGATGAGAAAGAGGGAACCTCACAATTGACCGATGTGCTGTCCCGTTCGTCAAATCCTGAAATCGCCTCGAGTACACTTGCGCAATCCTCGGCATTTTGCGAGAAAATACCGACCTGGTCCAGGGAAGATGCAAACGCGATCAATCCGTATCGGGAAACTCTTCCATAGGTCGGACGCAATCCCAGAACACCGCAATGCGCAGCCGGCTGTCTCACACTGCCCCCGGTATCGGATCCCAATGCGGTCATCGCACATTCAGAGGCCACAGCCGCCGCAGAACCTCCGCTGGATCCGCCCGGGATCCGTTCGGGATCGAACGGATTTTTTACGGGTCCGAACGCCGAGTTTTCATTCGAAGATCCCATCCCGAATTCATCCATATTCGTCTTTCCGACAATAAGGGCATCTTCCTTTTCCAGACGTTCGACAACGGTAGCGCTGTAAGGAGAATGAAAGGTTTCAAGGATCTTTGACCCGCAGGTCGTCCGGACGTCCCTTATGGCAAGAATGTCCTTCACCGCAACAATCATCCCTGCCAGTTTCCCGGCTTTCCCACCGGCGATTTTTTTATCGACAAGCCGTGCCTTTTCCAGGGCCGAATCCCCCATAACGGTCAAAAAGATATTCAGGGATGACGTCCGTTCAATCTGATCCAATTTCTTTTGCGTTTCTGCTTCGCAAGTCGTCGCCCCGGAAAGAATATCATTGTAAACCGATCTGTATCCTGAATGTTTCAGTTTTAAACCTCCTGAAAATAAACAATTACCGATATCACAGGCTGACCTGTCTTCGCTCGTGTCATTTGGACTGATCCGCCCCGTTCTCTTTATCCTTCTGGTCTTCGTCTTCGATCTGCTTCATGCCGTTCTTGAATTCCTTGACACCCTTTCCAAGACCGTGCATCAGTTCGGGTATTTTTTTTCCTCCGAACAGTAACAGTACGATAAGGACAATGATAATGAGTTCCATGGTGCCGGGTGGATTGATCATCTTTACAGCCCTCCTTAAAGGTCATTATAATGGATAACACCGTTTATCCCTGCATCGGTTTTTTCGGTGTATCCTCCTTGTCGCCTTCCTCTTCAAGTATTTTATGAATTTCGTCGCGGGCGTTCTGCGCGGCTTTTTGAAAATCCCTTAGACCTTTTCCGATATTTCTGGCAACCTGGGGCAGCTGCTTGCTGCCAAACAACAGCAATGCCACCAGAAGTATGATGAAAATTTCAAATGATCCCAATGAACCGAACATAGGATATCCTGCCGATCTTTATATTTCTAAAAATCCACGGCCAATTTTTCCTTGATAAGCAGAAAGCCCCATCGCAAAGTTCCCGCTATAATATACAAAAATAAAACCGGGAAAAGTGTGTATTTCGTGAAGACAATTATCAGGCCGGCGAGGATCAGCTTGCCGGCCGAACCAACAATTTTGACAGGTCTTCCCCATTCAAGTTTCGGCCAGTCGTATGGAACAGTGCTCATCATGAGCAGGGAAAGTCCCAATATGATTACAAATGCAAGGAACTGCATATGCCGGAACCATGAGGTGATTTCTCCGGTCAGGAACAGGCTGGCGATCGTCATACCCGCAACCGGGATCGGGAGCCCGATATATCCGTGTGAGCGGTCGCCTTTTTGAATGAGATTGAATCTCGCAAGCCGGAACGCTCCCGCAAAAACATACAACAGGCATATCCAGGACACTGTCCAGTCAGCTGAACGGAAAAATCCCGAATAAATCAATACCATGGGCGCAATGCCTGAAGAGATCAAATCGCCGAGCGAATCCAGATGCATTCCGAATTCCGATTCACAACCTGTCCATCGGGCCAGTTTTCCGTCCATTCCGTCACATAAAACGGCAACAATGATAAACCACGCGGACGGTTCAAACAATCGATTCACGGATAGAATAACCGCCGTTGTGCCGCACAGAATGTTCAGCGTTGTGAACAATCCGGGAATCAGTTTTTTATGACTGTTCGGATAAAATTCCAATAACGGTCTCTCCCGCTCTGACACGTTGTCCGGATCGCACAACAATCCGGTATGTTTCCGGGATGGAAATTTCAACGAGGGAACCCATTTTTATCAAACCAAAACGGGCGCCCGATACGACCCGTTCTCCCTCTTTCAAATGACACACGATACGCCGCGCGATCATGCCCGCCACCTGCCGGATCAAAAAACGTCCGTGTGTGTTTTTTATTCCGATAATCATCTGTTCGTTTTCCCGGGCCGTTTTGTCGTTGAAAGCGGCATGAAATCGTCCCCTTTGGTATGTCAGATATTCGACATATCCTCCGACCGGAATCCGGTTCACATGAACGTCCCAAAGTCTTAAGAAAACCGATACTGTATGTACGGTTTCACGGCAATATTGATTTTCATAATGCTTTTGGATGCGGATGACACATCCATCCGCTGGTGATACGATACGTTCCGAATTCTCTGCCGGAATACAGCGTTCGGGATCACGAAAAAAGAACAGGGTCCCTGAAATCGTCATACCAAGCACAAACAGGAAGCATGCGAACAAAAATTTTGCCGTAAAAATCCAGGAGCATAAAAACAGGATCCAGAGAACAATCTGAACCGTAAGCAGCGGCCGCATTTCCCTGAATGCGGACAACCGCAGATCACCGTGCTTATTCATGAATTATAAAATCCCGGCCAACCGTGAAATTGGGTTCTCTGCCAATCCGGTGAAACTCAGGCGATCAGGTGCAGCCGTTTAAAAATCAGGTCGACATTTCTGAGCTGAACCTTCAAATCGAAACATTGCGCAATTTCATCATGACTTAAATGTTCGGCAATCGCTTCGTCCCTGCCGACGACATCCAGATAGGATTCACCGGTCTTCCAGCATTCCATGGCAGGCTTCTGAACCAGAGCATAGGCATCCTCTCTTGACAGGCCTTTGTCGACCAGTTTCAGCAGAAGAACCTGAGAATAGATGAGCCCGTTGGTTCTGTTTAGATTATTGATCATGTTTTCCGGGTAGACCAGCAGTTTTTCGATCAGGGTTTTCGCTTTTTTCAGCATGTAATATGCGAGAATATTGCTGTCTGCCAGTATAACCCGTTCTACCGACGAATGGGATATATCTCTTTCATGCCACAGCGCCACATTTTCGAAACCCGCGAGCGCATTGGTTCTGAGCAGGCGCGCAAGTCCGGCGATCCGTTCGCAGATAATCGGATTCCGCTTGTGCGGCATGGAAGACGATCCTTTCTGCCCCTTGGCAAAATACTCTTCGGCCTCCAGTACTTCGGTTTTCTGCAGATGCCGTATTTCAATGGCAATTTTTTCGAGTGTGGCACCGATCCCGGCCAGTACACTCAGATAAAACGCATGCCTGTCCCTCTGAATGACCTGCGTGGAAACAGGAGCGAATTGAATGCCCAGCTTTTCACATGTCCTCTCTTCAACTTCCGGATCGAGATGCGCAAATGTACCGACCGCGCCGGAAATCTTGCCCACGGATATGGTCTCTATCGCCATGTTGAGTCTTTCCATGTGGCGCCGTATCTCATCGGTCCAGAGCGCGAGTTTCAACCCGAAGGTCGTGGGTTCCGCATGAATGCCATGTGTTCGGCCGATGCACACCGCGTCCTTGAATTCAACGGCCCGTTTTCCGAGAATGTCCCGGAATTCAGTCAGTATGGAAAGAATCAGCCCTCCGGATTCCCTGAGCTGAAGGGACGTGGCCGTGTCCAGCATATCAGAAGAAGTCATGCCCATATGAATATATCTGGAGGCTGGACCGACGTGTTCCGCCACGCTTGTGAGGAATGCAATCACATCATGATGCGTGACGCTTTCGATTTCCGCGACACGTTTGCTGTCGAATGCCGCTTTTTCCCTGATGGCATCCCATGCTTCCGCAGGAATGACGCCCCGTTCCGCCTGCACTGCGCAAACGGCAAGCTCCACTTCAAGAAATTTCCGGTACCGGTTGTCCTCGCTCCAGATCTGTCCCATTTCCGGATCTGTATATCGATCAATCAAAACGAACCTCCATACGATTTCTGTTCGGTTATCGTTCGAGTTCCAGTGTAATATCCACCAGTTTGTTTTTTCTGAAGATTTTAAGCGCCACTTCCGATTGTACGGTCACGTCCACACCATTCACCACGTGCTGAATGTCCCGCGTGGACCGGATGCGCTGGTCCTCCATGCTGACAATGACATCACCCACCTGTATGCCCGCTTTTTCTGCCGTACTGCCGTCCTTGACGCGTGTAACGATCACACCATCACCGGGATTGATGCCCAGCATCCGGGCCACGAGATAATTGATGTTCTCGACTTCCAGTCCGGTCTTGAATGAACGGTCCACCTGCCCGACCGTCTTGAGATCCGGTAAAATCCGCTTGACACGGTTGATCGGAATGGCGAATCCGATACCGATGCTCGTTTTCTGGCTGCTGCCGGAAAAAATAAAGGTATTGATACCGATGCATTGTCCCAGACTGTTCACGAGCGGTCCGCCGCTGTTGCCGCCATTGATGGCCGCATCGGTTTGTATCATGTCCGTATAGATGCGGTCCTCGATCTGATACTGTCCCTTGAAATTCATTCCGACCGCGCTGATCACACCGACCGTGACCGTGGGATTCATGTTGATATCGAAAAGTCCGAAAGGATTGCCCAGGGCGATGACCCATTCACCGATCAGGAGATCCTCCGAATCGCCCAGCGGGATAAACGGCAGGTTTGTCGCGTCAATTTTAAGCAGCGCCACATCATAGGTGACGTCGGATCCCGCGATCTTTGCTTCGATCTGTTTCCCGCTGGTCGTGGTCACGATGATCTCGCTGGCATCGTGAACCACATGTTCGTTGGTTAAAATATATCCGTCCGGCGAGATCAGAAATCCCGAGCCCAGGCTTTTCACTTTCTGATACTCCCGGGGCGAAAAAAACCAGCCCCACAGCGGATCCTCGTCGAAGAACGGTGAGTAGGAACGGACTTGCTGAATTTGCGTGACATTGATGCCCACGACCGCCGGACTGACATCGTGTACCGCCCTCGTGATGGCATTTTGTCTCGATTCGGTGATTTCCCTGTTCATATAGGGATCGTACGAGGACTGCGGGTCGGCATTCCGGTCTTGTGCCTGTTCGCTGTCCGTCATTCGATCCGTGCCGCTGCCGGATCCTTTGTCCGCACATTGCACACAAAACGGAATCAGAGCGAATGAAATCAAAAGCGTAATTCTTGCTGGTTTGAACATTGACTTTATCCTTCGTTTAATGACTTCAGGCCAGTATGTCATGATGGATAATCCACTTTCAGCAAATAGAGCCCGTGCGCAGGCGCCTTCATACCTGCCTGGTCGATGTCCCCGGATTCGAGAATTTCCCTGATGCGACCAGGAAGCTGTTTACCGCGGCCCACATCCATCAGGGTGCCGATCAGAAAACGGATCATCGAATGGAAAAACCGGACCGCCGTAATCTCAAAATACAGTTCGTGATCAAAATCCCGCCATGCAATCTCATAAACCGTGGAATCCATGCGTTTTATATCCGGATCGGATTTGGCAAATGCGTTCCAGTCATGGGTTCCTATAAGATACGACGCAGCCTGCCGCATGGGTTCCAAATTAAATGCATAACCCGGATACCATGCGTATTTTCTGCGCAGCGCCGATTCTGTTTTTGAGATCACGTAACGGTATGTTCTGCGTACGGCGCTTCTGCGTGCATCAAATTTTTCAGGAGCGTTCAACGCTTCGACAATACGTATGTCTTCCGGCAGCAGCGCGTTCAATCCCCTGCGAAACGAATCGGCCTCGAGATTCCCCGAATACGCAAAACTGACAACCTGGCCGAGTGCATGTACACCTGTATCCGTTCGTCCGGACGCGGTGAGCCGTATGTTCTCTTGTGTGAGCCGCAGTATAGCACTCTCCATCTCTCCCTGAACAGTACGCAGTTCAGGCTGTATCTGCCAGCCGTAAAAATCACTGCCGTCATATTCCACAATCAGTTTCAGGATGCGTCTCAAAATCCGGCTCCGTTCATGCCTTCTATCCCATGTAAAACAGCGGGAGAAGAATGAAGCAGGCTGAAAGGGTCAGCCAGTCCCATAATCCGAATTTCAGACTCTGATAACTGGTCCTGAATTCCCCGCCTCTGTAACACCTGGAATCCATGGCCAGTGCAAGATCGTTTGCACGGCGGAAAGTGGAAACGAAAAGCGGAACGATAATCGGCACGACGCTCCGGATTCTCTGGATGATATGCCCTGAAAAACGGGCGCCTCTTGAAATCTGGGCCCTGCGAATGCGTTCGACCTCTTCGAGCAGAATGGGAATGAAGCGAAGCGAGATCGAGATAATCATCGCAATCTCGTGTGCGGGAATACCGATTTTTTTCAAAGGGCCGAGCAGACGCTCCAGTCCGTCCGTAAACGCCATGGGGGAAGTCGTCAATGTCAGCAGATTGGCGATCAGAATCAGCAGTACGATACGGAGCACATAAAACAGACCGGTGGTCACCCCTTCCTGTGTCAATGTGAGCCGTATCAAGGGAATTTGAACAAGTACCCTGCCACTGGTGATGAATGCATGCAGACAAAACGTGATCAGCAGGAGCCAGAAAAACGAGGCAATGTTGTGCCAGGCCAGCCTGAGAGACAATCCTGCTGTACGGAACAGAATACCAATGACTATCAGTCCGCAGCACAGCGTCGTCAAATGATCCCATGTCAGAATCATGATCATGATGTAAACACTGGCAATGAATTTGGTTCTCGGGTCAAGATGGTGAATTCTTGAATTTCTCTTAGCAAATTGTCCCAGGGTAATATTGGATAAATTGATCATGAAAAAGACACTTAAAGTACAATATATTGTAAGTTTGACCCAGTGGGTTAATATACATTAAATTTTATAAAAGTCAAAGATTTAATTCCCAAATTGGGTGAATTTCTTCTTGACTTTTAACCAATTTCAAGCTATGTTTAATTTGATTTTTTGAAACCTTGACATTTTTCTCTACAAAGGAGCCTCTGATGTCAGAACAAAAATCCGCCAGCGAAATCGAACAAACATTCAAACCCTATGTGCCCGCAGAAACCAGCATGAAAGAGTTTACCTTCAGGGCACTTTTTTTTGGCGCGATCATGTCCATGGTACTCGGTGGTGCCAACGCCTATATCGGATTGAAAGTCGGCCTGACCGTTGCGGCCACTTTCCCCGCAGCCGTCGTATCCATGGCCCTGTTCAGACTGGTTTTCAAGGGCTCCATTCTTGAAGAAAACACATGCCGAACCACGGCGGCCGTCGGTGAAGCGCTTGCGGCCGGCGCCATTTTTACCATCCCCGCTTTGCTCATTGCCAAAAATCCTGCGACAGGCGAACCCATATGGGACAAGATCCACTATACGGAAAGTACGCTCCTCATGGTGGTCGGCGGTCTTCTGGGCGTCTTCTTTGTCACTTTTCTTCGCCGCATTCTGATCGAAGACAAAACCCTGCGCTTTCCGGAAAGTGTGGCCTGTGCGGAAATTGTCAAAGCAGGAAGAGGCAAACAGACCGGGGCCGCTTACGTGTTCTGGGCCGGACTGTTGTCCGCTGTTTTCGAATGGTTCAAGAATTCACGCGGATTGTACGCAATCCGCGAATCGGTGCAAACATTCTATCCGATCCGGGTCAATAATTTCCGGCTGGGCATCGGTGAACCCAGTAATCCGGTCGGCGGCGCCTTTGTCGAAACACCCGGCGCATCGGCCATGCTGCTGGGTGTGGGCTATATCATCGGTCCCAAACTGGCCTCGATCACTTTTACGGGCGGCGTTTTCGGTCACATGGTTCTGGTGCCGCTTTTCATATTCATCAACGGCGGATTCGAAAACATGCTGAGCCCGGACCTGGACTGGGTCGGCGTAGCCAACGCCGTGTTCGCCAATCAGGTCAAGCCGCTGGCCGTGGGCACCATGCTGGTGGGTGCGGTAACCACCCTGTACAAAATGAGAAAATCGCTGGCTACAGGACTGGGCCGCGCGGTACGTGATCTGAAGCAAATCGGGAAAGCGGCCGCTGAAACGACCAACCGGCTTGACAGGGACATCCCCTTCCCGATCACGGCTATCGGCATTTCCATTCTGGTTGTCGTGATCGCTGTGATCTACTACTTTATCAGCGGCAATCTGGGCGGTGCCATTTTAGCCGCGGTGGTGATGACCATCACCGGTTTTCTGTTTGCAGCCGTGGCCGGTTATCTGGTCGGAACCATCGGTTCATCCAATAATCCCATATCCGGAATCACGCTGAGCACACTGATCATTGCCGCTTTTCTGATGACGGCCATCGGCGTGACCGGCGCTCCCGGCATTGCAGCTGTTCTTGGTGTTGCAGCCGTGGTCTGCTGTTCGTCCGGCGTGGCCGGTGACATTATGCAGGACCTGAAAGTGGGACATATTCTGGGCGGCACACCGAGGGCCATGCAGTATGCGGTCATGATCGGTGTCATCTTCGCTGCTCTTGTGCTTGGTGTCACATTGCAGATGCTTCATGAAGCCTATGGCGGCATCGGCAGCATCGATCTGCCGGCTCCCCAGGCCAGCCTCATGGCTGCATTGTCCGAAGGCATTGTCGGCGGTGAAATGGCCTGGCCCCTGGTCCTGATGGGCATCTTTTTCGGCATCGGGCTGATCATTATCGGCGCGCCGTCCATCATGCTGATCGCCGTGGGCATGTATCTCCCCTTCTATGTCACCGCCGGTATTTTTTGCGGCGGCATTCTGAAGAGCATCGTGGACCGCATCGTCAGGAAGGGAAAGCATGATGTGGAAAAAGTCGAAAACACGGGAATATTGCTCGCCTCGGGTTTTATTGCAGGAGAGGCCCTGGCCGCCATTTCCATTGCGATCATCATTATCGCATACGGGGGACAATCGCCCGTGCCCAAACTGATCGAAAATGGAAATCCGTGGCTCGGACTGATCGTTTTCGCGGCGATTTCATATATACTGATTTCAATTCCGCTGAAAAATGGCAAAAAAGCCTGAACCGAATCTGCTGGACCTGATTCCGGTTCATCATGTGGAATGGCAGAAGAACGATTCAGAACAGATCGATTTGATTGTACCGAAGTTTCGTCATCCGCTCATGCAGAAATGGATGAAAAGGCTGGGCAAATCGCCTGTTCTGACCGTTCATCTGGATTTACACGGCAGCTATATCTGGCTCTGCATCAACGGCTCGGATACGGTCGAAGAGATAGCGGGGCATTTTCAAAAACAATTCGGGGAAGAGATAGAGCCCGTATATGACCGCCTCACGGCATTCATACGGATACTCAAACTCCATAAGTACATCCAATTAAAGACATATTCCGGTCAATAACGCAAAGATTGCAGTGATCTATGACAACCAGTAAAAGTGGGCTGCCCTCCATCCAATATGCCGTACGTTCCGCATTCAAGGACTGCCTGCGACTGCGGCAGAAAGAGACCCTTCTTGTGCTTGCCGACGAACCCCTCGAGGAAATGGGATCCGTTTTTGCGCGTGAAGCCCGTCATTTTTCAAAACATGTCCGTTTCCTCGTCATCCCGGAAATACCTGCGCCGCACACGGAGCCTTGTCCGGGCACTGCATCCCTCATGTCCCTGGCCAATGTGGTTGTGATGGTGACCAGTAAATCACTCTCGCATACTCAGGCCAGAAGAAAAGCCTGTAAAAACGGATCGCGCATCGTAAGCATGCCTGGTATCAATAAAGACAGTCTTGCAAGAACATTGAACGGAAATTACAGGGAAGTGGTCAACCTGAGCAGGAAAATTTCGGATATCCTGACCATCGGAAAAACCGCCAGTCTGTCCTCCCGGAACGGATGCAGCCTGACTTTTTCACTGGCACGGGTCAAGGGACATGCCGACACAGGCATGGTTCATGAACCGGGACAGTTTTCCAATCTTCCTGCCGGAGAAGGCAGTGCCGGACCTGCGGCAGGCTCCGCCAATGGCGTGCTCGTCATTGACGGCTCGTTTCCGGGCATCGGGAAGTTAAAA
Organism: bacterium; assembly: GCA_016930535.1. GTDB lineage: Bacteria > Zhuqueibacterota > QNDG01 > QNDG01 > JAFGCO01 > JAFGGN01. The sequence continues at coordinate 35,380 of JAFGGN010000043.1, read as the reverse complement.
GCACCTGTCCGGATGACCGTCAGGGACGGATATGTACAGCGTATTACGGGCGACGAAGACGCGGAAAAAGTGCGTCAGTTGCTCCGGCCCTATGGAAAAGACGGTAAATACATTGCGGAAATCGGTATCGGCACGAATCCGGATGCGAAATTTACCGGCTTCACACTTGAAGATGAAAAAGTGAAGGGAACCGTGCATGTGGCATTGGGAAACAATGTTTCCTTCGACGGCAAAAATGATGTCCCATGCCATTTCGACGGTATCCTGCTCAAACCCACATTGATTATCGACGGTATCCGGATCGTATCGGATGGTGTTCTTCAGTTCTGACCCTATCATCTCACACGGCTTTTATCACTGTAAAAAGGGGATACCTCCCAGGGAGCTTCAAGCTCCCTGGGAGGTATCCCCGTCCAATTCGGTTCAGAACTGTTATAAATTACTTTTTCAGCCAGGATGCAACACGCCCGGCCACGGCCTGCCCGGTAAATCCGTATTTCTCCGCAAGCAGTTTGTAGGGTCCCGAAGCACCGTATCCCTGCATGCCGATGAATAAAAAGGGTGCACGTGTGATTTTGTGCCATCCCATTTCAATACCTGCCTCCACAACGGCCACAGGCACGTTTTCCGGAATAACAGCGGCCTGATAGGCCGCATCCTGTTTCCAGAAAGTGTCGGGCGACGGCATACTGACCACCCTGACCGATACGTTTTCAGCTTCCAGAATCGCGGCAGCCTCCACCGAAATCGATACTTCGGAACCCGTTGCCGCAATGATTACATCGGGTTCCCCTTTCGATTCCTTCCTGACAACATAGGCACCCTTGTAAACGGTCTTGGGATCGAATGCTTCCGCTCTTTCCAGATTCGGCACGGTCTGGCGCGTAAGCAGGATGGCGGTGGGCCCGGTTTTCCTCCGAAGGGCAAATGCCCAGGCCATCGCGGTTTCCAGCGCATCGGCGGGCCTGAAAACCGTGACATTGGGAATGGACCGCAGGGCCGCAGCATGTTCAACAGGCTGATGCGTGGGTCCGTCCTCACCGACAAAAATGCTGTCATGCGTAAAGACATAAACGATCTGAAGATTCATGATCGCGGCCAGACGAATCGAGGGTCTCATGTAATCGGAAAAAACAAAAAAAGTGGAGCCGTAGGGAATGAATCCGCCGTACAGGGCCATGCCGTTCAGCATGCCGCCCATGGCATGCTCACGAATGCCGAAATGAAGATTGGCACCGCAGTAATCGTTCTTCAGAACAGATCCTTTACCGCCTATATCGGTTTTTGTAGACGGGGACAGATCTGCTGAACCGCCCAGAATGGAAGGTACGATCTGAACAGCCTTGTTCAGAACCTTACCGCCCAGTCCACGAGTGGCTGATGCCTTTTCAGGCAGCGATGAAATCAACTGGGACTCCAGATCATCGGGCAGTTCACGGTCCTTCATCTGCATCCATAACCGGTACTGATCCGGATGGGCCGTTTTCCACGCTGCAAAAAGGGACTGCCAGGCTTCATAAACGGTTTTCAGTTCCTCTGCCCTGTTTTTGAAAACCGCCCTGACCTCATCCGGAACATAAAACGAAGGTTCGGCCGGAAAATTCATGTTTCGTTTCGACGCAAGAAGCTCCTCTTCACCAAGCGGAGCGCCATGCACTTCTGATGTACCCGCCATATTGGGGCTTCCGAAGCCGATGGTGGTTTTCGCACAGATCAGCGTGGGCCGCTCCATCTCATCGATGCCTGCCTGTATGGCCTTTCCAATGGCCTCATGATCATGACCGTCAATCCTGATCGTATGCCATCCGTACGCTTCGAAACGCTTGGCCACATCCTCACTGAAACTCAAATGGGTTTTGCCCTCGATTGTAATGGCATTGTCGTCGTACAGGTAAATCAGGTTGCCAAGACCAAGGTGCCCGGCAATGGAAGCGGCTTCTGAAGAAATGCCCTCCATTAAATCACCGTCACTGACTATCGCATACACATGATGATCGAAAATGGCGGCATCCGGCGTGTTGAACCTGGCAGCGAGTATTTTCATGGCCAGTGCCATCCCGACGCCGTTTGAAAACCCCTGTCCGAGAGGGCCCGTGGTTGTCTCGACACCCGGGACATGACCGAACTCAGGATGTCCGGGCGTCTTGCTTTCCCATTGGCGGAACTGTTTTAAATCATCGAGAGAAATGTCATAACCTGCAAGATGAAGCATCGCGTAAATGAGCATCGATCCATGACCGGCCGACAGGACAAACCGGTCCCGGTTCATCCATTCCGTATCCTTTGGATTGTATCTCAGGAATTTTGTCCAGAGGACATATGCACAATCAGCCATCCCCATGGGCATGCCCGGATGGCCGGAATTGGCCTTCTGTACACCGTCCGCTGCCAGAAAGCGTATGGTATTTGCAGCAAGTTGATCAATCTGAGTCATTCTGTCTCCTCTATTTAAAAAACCATCTAAAGGGATTGATGTCTAAGATACAAAATATCATGGGAATATTCAAGTCCATTCATGCCAATTCCGCTTGCATTTTACATGCCATCATGTTATATTAAATTTCTATAAATTCAGTAAATTTCTGGTCAAAATGAAGGAGTAGATCCTCATATGCTACAATCACTCAGAAACAATATGCGCTATATTTTATTGTTGGTTGCCATCTCATTTATCATGACCATCATTTTCAGCTGGGGCATGGGCGGATGGAAAAACAAGAGTACCAAAGTTCAGAGCGGAATTCTCGCCGTTGTAAACGGACAGAAAATTCTCTATCAGCAGTTTGAGCTGATGGTGGACCAGGAGATGCAGAGAATCAAGGAAACGCAGAACAAGGAATCCTTCACGGATTACGAAATTCAGTCCATACGCGAACGTGTATGGAATCAGACGCTGCAGGATATTTTAATGGCTCAGGAAGTACAGCGTCTGAAAATCAAAGCCTCCTCCGATGAAATTGTCATGCATCTGAGGAACAATCCTCCGGATTTCATACGGTCCCATGAAAGTTTTCAAAAAGACGGACAGTTCGACTATGAAAAGTACTTACAGGCCCTTTCGGATGAGAACAATGCCGAAAGCTGGATACCCGTGGAAAACTATCTGCGCGGTACATTGCCGATGCAGAAACTGGGTTCATGGATGCTTTCCACTATTCGTGTATCCGATGGCGAAATCAGGGAAGAAATGGCGCTTAAAAACAACCGCATCAACGTTCAGTATGCATACTTTAATCCCTATACGTACGATGTGGACAGCACGGAAATTACCGATAAAAAAATCCTGGACTATTATCAGAAGCACAAGGACGATTTCAAGGCGGAAGAGCAGCGGAAAATAAAATATGTCCTTTTTGATTTAAAACCATCCGCCGAGGATACCGTTTCTGTATGGCGCGACGCCGAGGACCTCATTCAGCAATTGAAAGAGGGAGACGACTTTGCAAAACTGGCTGAAATCTATTCCAAAGACACTGGCACCGCTTCCAAAGGCGGTGATCTCGGATTTTTCGGAAAAGGCGATATGGTCGGGCCGTTTGAAGAAGCAGCGTTCGATGCCAAAATCGGTGATATCATAGGGCCGGTGAAAACCGTTTACGGACTTCATATCATCCGCGTGAATGAGCGCAAGCGTGAAAACTCGGAAACCAAGATCCGGGCGCAGCATATTTTGCTGAAATTCGACGCTTCTCCCGAAACATACGAAAATGCCAGCGATGCGGCCTCTTATTTTTCGGAATACTTTCAGGATTCAAAAGATTACACCTTTGATGAACTGGCCAAACGGGACGGATTTGAAGTCAGTGAAACCCCTTTCTTCACCAAAGGCGGCCTGATTCCGGGAATCGGTTTATCCATGGTCATGAATCGTCTTACGTTCCGCGGGGAAATCGGGTATATCAGTCCGCCGATAACGGTCGAAAACAGAATCATCGTATTTCAGATTTCTGAAATACAAAAGGAACATGTCAAACCGCTGGACGAAGTTCGCACCCAGATCGAGCGTCAGGTGCGCCGCGATATTCAGCGCAGCAAGGCGCTGGCCGATTGCCAGAAAATGTGGGATTCCGTTCAATCATCGGATTTCAATACAGCGTCAGAACAATTTTCGGCGATTATCAGGGAAACCGGTTTCTTTACATTTGATTCGAATATCCCCCAGGTTGGCAAGGATGTCAAATTCGCAGGCACGGCTTTCGGTCTGTCCCCGGGCGACATCAGCAAACCCGTTGAAACCGACCGCGGTTATTATATTTTAAAAGTCATCGATAAACTGGAATATGCAGAATCGGATTTTGAAGCACAGAAGGAATCCATCAAAGAGGAACTGCTGAATAAAAAGATGAACATGAGTTACCTGGCGTGGATGGACCAGCTTAAAGAAAAGGCCAGAATCGAGGATTTCAGAGAAGAGTATTTTTAAAATTATTCCTGATTTAACGTGACGGAGATGCCGGTTTCAAAAATGGAACCGGCATTTTTTTATATTCGAATGATCGCTCTGCTGAACTCAATCAGACGGTTTCAACAGCAATATCGAATGCAGGCGGATTGATGATATGCCGTTTGACTGCACACAAATCCATGGAACGCCTGATGCCCTCTTTGTATTTATCCGGAAACTCTGGCGGTACGGTCAGCACGATTTTCATTTTTGTATACTGTTTCACATCCGGGTCGAAATTACAAATCATTTTCAATGACAGGGACTCCAGGTCGATATTCCGGGTCCGGCAGAATTCGGAAGCATAAATACCGGCACATGCGGCGATGGAGGCCAGAAACAGCTGAAAAGGTTCCGGGGCGCTGCCTTCGCCCCCGCTCAGTACGGATTGATCGGTTTTAATCAGTGTATCCCCGATCAGCGCATTCACTTTTTTCCCGCCTGGAAAACTGACATCGATAATTTTCTGCATGGGTCGTCCCTCTGTTAACGGATGAGATATTCAAAAGTCGTTCAGTCAGAAGCGTGATGAAGCCGAATCCTGAATTTTTCGGCCATATGATGCGGATTGTACGATTTTTTGGCCTGACGCAGTCCCTCGACACCAAGATCCTGTTCGCGGTTGATGAATTCCGTATGGGCCCATGCATGCTCCGCAAACTGCTGATTGATTGCTGCAAACACGCCGTCTATTTTGTTGTTGGCTTTTTCGACATGAATGACTGCAGTGGATTTGTTCAGCATTTCACCCATGGCAAATGCCTCGACCTGATTTTGAATTCGGATAAGCCCTCCTGTAATGTGAAGTTCAGAAAAATGAATCAGGGCTTCATGCACGGCTTCAAATTCTGCCCGCATGATCAGGTTTTTTTCACATTCTCGCCAGTTGCACCATTTCTTCAGCACATGAATACATTCAGACACGTCATTGGCAGTCAGGGTTTCATATTCAAAAGCGTGGGTTTTTGTGAACCGGTTCAGATGGTTTTTTTTTGTATGAAATTTACGACCGGCCAGTTTGATCAGTTCTTCTGTGCTGTAGACGTAATCGTACTGGTCGCGTACGGGTTCGATATACAACTCCGGATTTCCGGCCAGTTCTTCGATATAGGCCCTGTCACCCCGATCCACGCGCGGTTCGGGCTCATCTTTCTCATCACGAAGCCATTTCAGAATATGAATGGTCAAATCCGGCCGGCCAGCCGGTCCTATCGGCTGCAGGAAATAATGTCCCCATTGCATGGGATTGTAAAGAATAAGAAGCCATTGATCCAGCATAGACCACTGTACACGGTAATAATGTCTCCATATGAACATATTGGTATACGTATAATCGGACAATTCTGTCGGATACGCCAAAAAATGTCCGGAAATTATTTCACGATCGTCAATGGACAGCGGTTTAAATGCCGGGAATACCGGAGCCGTTTTTATTTTCATCATCTTCCCTGCCTGATCTGAAATGCATACTGGTCCGCACAGCGTATGGCCTCGATCATACTGGTTTCATTGGCTTTGTTTTTTCCTGCGATATTGAAAGCCGTCCCGTGATCCACAGAGGTTCGCAGAAATGGCAGGCCGAGTGTGAGACTCACTGTCCTGTAAAAATCCAGTGTTTTCGTCGCGATGTGGCCCTGATCGTGATAGAGAGAAAGCACGCCTGAAAAAATGCCTTCATGGGCGAGATGAAAAACACTGTCGCCCGGCACCGGTCCCTCAACCCGGTATCCTTTGCCCTGCATTTTCAAAATAACGGGTGCGATGAGGTCGCGCTCTTCTGTTCCAAACAGTCCGTCTTCGCCTCCGTGCGGATTCAGGGCCGCTACGGCCAGATTGGGTTTCTCCAGACCCAGCATTTCCAGATACCCGAGGCACCTGGGTATGGCTTCTGTCAGCAGTTTTTCATCGATCGCGTCTGCGATATCGCGGAGCGGAATATGTCTCGTTAAAAAGAAAACCCGAAGCCGGTCGACCATGAACAATGTTGTGGCATCGTCGGACCGGGTCAGGGCCTTGCATATGGCCGTATGATCGAGATGGGGACAGCCGCCCGCTTTCAGGGATTCTTTTTGCAGAGGTGCGGTCGCAATGGCGTCGATCCGTTCCTGCATGGCCCATTCAATGGCAAGCGCAACATGCTGATACACGGATCTGCCGCATGCAGCCTGAATCAGCCCCATCTGAACAGGGCCGTCAAGGACCTGACCGTTCACCAGATGAATGGCGTCACGATCCGGAGTGTACTCATCCGGATGTCCGATTTCGACGATTTCTGCATGTTGCCCGGTCTGATCGAGGGCCTGTTGGATGACGGATCTGTCAGCAAACACCACCAGACGGTGACTGCGGTTCAAGGCATGTTTGATTAGGGCATTGACGACTATTTCCGGGCCTATACCGGCCGGATCGCCCACTGTGATACCGATAAGCGGAGATTTCATTGTTTTCCTGATCCTTTTTCAGATGTATTGTCAGCAACAAATAAAAAAACTGAATTTTTGAACCGTTCATACCCCTGATAGGGAAATCAGGAAATCATTGACCGGCCTGACTCTGACTTTCAGCGACAAACAAAATAATGAAATAAGCGATAAAAAACAACACAATACCAACGAGAAATGCTGCTCCCAGAATGATACCCAGAAAAGAAACAATGTCCTTCTTCAGAGAAATCCGTGTTCTTTTCATGGCCGAAATGATGACATAATCGTAAAGCATTTTGCCTGAAAAAATGACAAACAGGACGATACCGGTCAATATACGCACCAGATGCACTTTTTGAGTGCCCAGTGTTACCAGAGGCCAGAGTAAAAAAAGAACCAGGCCCCATTTCAGAATCTCGATGAAAATTCCTTTGAATTGAATCGTTTTTGTCCTGATTTTCTCTGTCGTCATCTCTTTCTCTTTTCTTTTAGCAATTTTTCAGGGCCAGAAAGCATCCTTGAAGTGCTCGATACCGGGCTCCTGCCCATCCAGGGTAACCGCAACCACGTCAAACCTGCAATCGGTGTCTTCAATATGGTTCTTTGTGCAATACGCAACCGCCAGCCTTCCGATTTGTACCTGTTTTCTTCGGTCCACCCAGAGCTCCGGAGATCCGAACCGGTCCGACGATCCGGTCTTGACTTCCACAAATACCAGGGTATTTTTATCTCTGGCAATAATGTCGATTTCCCCCCTGTTTATTCTGTAGTTCCGCACGACGATCTGATATTGAAGTGATTTTAAATAATCGACCGCCAGATCTTCACCATATTTTCCTATTTTTCGTTTATACGTCATTTAGGATTACTCTGGTTAATTGTTTTTTATGTGGAAACTTCGGCGATGTATAGGCGATGGTCCGTGTTTACGCAGGGCGCTTATATGGTCTGCTGTTCCGTACCCTTTGTGTTTCGCAAATCCGTACATGGGATACATCCGGTCGTAGCCAAACATCATCCGGTCACGTGTGACCTTGGCCACAATGGAGGCCGAGGCGATCAGGTAGGATTTCTGGTCGCCTCTGACAATGGCGGTCCCGGGTATATTTGTCTCAGGCATATGTCTGCCGTCCACAAGAATATGCTGAGGTTTGACTTTCAGATCATGAACTGCCATTTTCATTGCCCTTAATGTGGCCTGAAAAATGTTAATTTCATCGATGACGGACGCTTCAACGATTCCGATTCCGACTGAATCCGCCCGTTTCATGATTGATTCATACAATCTTTCACGTTTTTCAGCATTTAACTGCTTTGAATCACGAATTCCGGATATGGATATATCATGCATGATCACGGCAGCTGCCACAACCGGCCCTGCAAGCGGCCCTCTCCCCGCCTCATCGATGCCGGCGATATCCAGAATGCGGCTGTTCCACAGATTCTTCTCATAATGCAGCATGTCTTTTACCAATAAATTCAATGATTTAGGATAATCTGACATTGACATTCTGTCCGTTTTTATCTTGTCATGGTTTGATCCGTTTCCTTTCATTAATACGATTCAAGGAAACAGATGGTTGCAATTGTAAATACAAATTACCGGATATAAAAACCGGGGGGGAGCCGAATCTCAGGGAAGTTCTATCAATACGACGAATAAAGTAAACCGGTTTAGTCGGTACGCCATGATTCAAAATATACGATATCGTTCAGACTCTTACGATGGGTCTTAAATTCGCTTTCTGCAGGATAACCCAGCGTAAGAAGTTCGACAACCTGGACATTTTCAGGAATATTCAGCAGTTTTTTGACCTCATCCTGATAAAAAGCACCGATCCAGCATGTGCCGAGGCCCAATGAAACCGCAGTCAGCGTCATATGATCGACTGCAATGGCCACATCGATGGCATCGGCGCTTTGCCCGCAGGTCATCACATAGCCGGGATCTGTCCCGCAGCAGGCGATAACAACCGGTGCGTCTGCTACAAACATCTGGTTTTTTGCAGCGACAGCAAGTTTACGCCTCATCTGTACATCCCGTACCAAGACGAATTTTCTTGCCTGACGATTTTTGGCAGAAGGTGAAAGCCTTGCGGCTTCGAGTACGAGATTCAGCTTATCCTCTTCAACATCTTTTTCTGAATATTTTCTTACAGACTGCCGTTTCCGGACTGCATCCTCAATATTCATTTACGGATCTCCGTGTTATTTTACCCGGGACGACTGTTCGCTGTAACTGATATTACCGGGCAAGGACATTGGTTAATGCAACGGATAGACGCCATGATTCCTGTTTTTCCGCACGTGAAATAAGGGCGATTGGCACTTTTGCCCCGACAACAACACCGCTGATTTTTGCACGGGCCAGATGGACGAGTCCTTTTGCCAGAATATTTCCGCATGAAACATCCGGTACCAGGAGGATATCCGGATCCCCCGCAACCCGGCTTTTCGTATGTTTGATCCGTGCGGCCTGTTCAGAAAAGGCCATGTCCATGGCCATGGGGCCCTCCACAATCGCCGGTCCGAATTCACCGTTTTCTCCCATCCGGACCAGCTGTTCCGCATCGATTGTTTCGGGAATATCCGGATTGACTTTCTCTGTCGCAGACAGTATCGCAATTTTCACCGGTTCCGTACCGAGCCGCTGTATGACGTCTATCGCGTTCCTTAAGATATCCGTTTTCTGCACAAGATCGGGCCGGATGATCACGCCGCCGTCCGTGATTATGAGCATTTTATGGTAAGCCGGTATCTCCATCAATGCAATATGGCTCAGAAAACGGCCCGTTTTCAATTGATACTGCCCATCCAGAACGGCCTTCAATAAAACCGGGGTCGGAATATTTCCCTTCATCAATGCGTTTGCTTCTCCGTTTCTCAGCAGGGCCGCCGCCTGATTCGCGATTGCATGATCGTCCGTTTCATCGATAATCTGAATGGATTCAAGATTCAAATGATGATTTTCGGAAATCTGATGAATGGCCCGTATATCCCCGATGAGGATCGGTTCCATAATACCCTCTTCCCTGGACTGAATTGCCGCTTTCAGGATAGCCTCTCCGTGCGCCCCGGCAACCACGAATGGAATTCTTCCCCGGGATACAGCCCGGCCGATTACTGCGTCATAGCCTTTCATGCGTATTCCGCCTTTTTGACAGTTTCACCGCTTCAAGGACCTCTTTCGCGGCATACTTACGATTTTCTGCGCCGAGCACCGATGAGATGACTGCGACGCCATCCGCGCCCGCGTCGATAACATTCGCAGCATTGGCAGACGTGATACCGCCGATACCCACAAGAGGCAGCTCCGTTCTGGAACGGACCTGCTGAACGAGTTCCAGTCCGCTCAATTCGGCATCCGGTTTGGATCGTGTCTCAAATAATGCGCCGATGCCGATATAATTGACCTGATCGATTTCCTTTAATTCTTCAAGTCGGCTGACAGACAGACCGATCAGTTTGTCAGGTCCCATCAATGTACGGACGAAACGGACCGGCAGATCCTGCTGGCCCACATGAACACCGTCGGCTCCGGAGGCCAGGGCGATATCCGTTCGGTCATTGATGAGCACTGGCACATGAAGCCTGTGTGCGATCTCAACGATGATTTCCGCATTCCGGACAAATTCGGCATCCGATCCGTTTTTATTGCGATACTGAAGCCAGGTGGCACCGCCTTGTACGATATCCGCTATCAGCGATTGATCAATTTTCCCGCCGATCCAGTCCTGATCAAGAATGACGCACAATGAGAAATCAAACATTTTCAGTAATCCAGCCTGATCATTACCTGTTTTATACCAAACTCACGAATGCTATTTTTCTCCGATATGGGCAGCCATACGCGCTGCGAGAACGATCGAATAAAACTTGGAATCGTCTTCATCGGCCCTGGAGGTGATGACCGCCGGCACCTTTCCCCCTACCATAACAGAAGCGCTTTTCCCCTTGGCGAGCAGTGTCAGACTTTTATAGAAGGTATTGGCGGTTTCAATGTTCGGAAAAATCAATATGTCTGCCTCGCCATTGATCGGGCTGTCGAGTCCCTTGATACGGCAGTGCTCTGAAGAAAGGGCGACATCCAGAGCCAGGGGCCCGTCTACAATGGCCCCTTCAATCTGCTTCCTCTCGGCCATGGCCTTGATCACGGCCGCATCGATGGATGACTGCAATTTAAAGCTGATCTTTTCCACCGCGGACACCAGTGCCACTTTCGGCATTTCAATACCCAGTGAATAGGCCAGTTGTATTCCGTATTTTAATATCTTGACTTTTTCGTCCATCGTCGGGTTCAGCAGAATGGCTGCATCCGAAAAGAGGATCAGCTTCGGATAGGAAGGCACCTCCATCACGGATATATGGCTCAGCAATCCATCAGGGGGCACCAGGCCCATCTGTTTATCCAGAATCGCCTTCATGAAAACAGAAGTCCCCACGAGGCCCTTCATGAGGAAATGGGCCCGGCCGTCATGAACAAGCTGTACGGCCAGCTTTGCAGACTCCGCTTCATTGTCCGCATGACAAATTTCGATCTTGTCCGTCAATTGACTGGCCTGGTGTTCAAGTAAGGTCCGAATTTTATCGGTGGATCCGACCAGAATCACCTGGACAAAACCTTCGAGGGCAGCACGTGATATGGCATGAATGGTGGCCGGATCCTCACCTGAAGCAACCGCCATGGTCATTTGCGGACCACCTTTTACCGCTTTTTCAAGCGCTTCCAAATGCCGAATGGGTTCCATATGATTATTCGATCCTTTCGTAACCTTTCACCTTTTCTTCTCCGCACAGGACGCGATACGCGCCCATTGCCAGCGCTTCCATTTCGCATTCACCCGGTATCACGATCACGGGTGCAATCCAGGCAATCTGCTTTTTTAGCGAACGGATCAGTCGGCTGGAATGGGTCATTCCGCCGGTAAGAACAATGGCGTCCATATGACCCCTAAGACTGGCCGACATGGCGCCTATCTCCTTTGAAATTTGATAAATCATGGCATTATAGGTCCGAATTGACACGGCATCCTTGTTTCGGATATTGTTTTCGATCATTTCCAGGTCATGGGTTCCCAGATAGGCCTTCAAGCCGCCTTGTCCGACAATCATGCGGCGGATATCGGCTGCCGGATATTTACCCGAAAAACAGAGCCTGGCCAGATCGCCGCAAGGAAGACCGCCTGATCTTTCAGGTGAGAACGGACCGTCTCCGTCCAGGGCATTATTGACATCGATGACCCGTCCATGTACATGTGCGGCCACGGAAATCCCGCCTCCCAGATGTGCGACCACGAACCGGCAGTCCTGATCCTTTTTCTTCAGCCTGCGCGCAGCCTGTCTGGCAGCAGCCTTATGATTCAATGCATGAAAAATGCTCTTTCTTTGGATCAATGGATGACCGGACAGCCTCGCTTCCGGCATCATTTCATCCACGACCACCGGATCCACTACATAGGCGGGACACGGTACATTTCCGGCAAGCATATCGGCCATGACAGCTCCAAGGTTGGATGCATGTTCACCGAAACGGGCATCGTTCAGTTCATCGATCATCTGTTTGTCCACGAGATAGGTTCCGCTTTCAACAGGACGTATCAATCCTCCCCTTCCCACGACCGCATTCAATTCAGTGACCGGGATATCATGATCATGTATGAATTTTGTTATTTTTTTATATCGGAATTCTTTCTGTGACATCACGGAGGGACAGGCTTTGAGTTCACGATCCGTATGACGGATGGTTTCCTCTGAAATCATATTCTGATTTTTGAAATAGGCCAGTTTGGTAGAAGTCGAACCGGGATTGATGACAAATATGTGAATGGGCTTACTCATGCGGATATTCCAGACAGGATTCTTCGTTCCGGATCACCCTCAGTACACCGGACGCAAGGGCCTCCATTTCACGTTCACCGGGAATTCGAATCACAGGGCCGATAAAGGCGACTCTGTCATCGATCCAGGACATCAGGCGGTCGTCATGACATAATCCGCCCGTCAATACGACGGCATCCGCATGACCGAAAAGAACAGCGGCCATGGCGCCGATTTCTTTCGCGATCTGATAGGTCATGGCCCGTAAAACCTGTCTGGCCTGATCGTCTCCGCGGTCGATGCGTTCCCAGATATCCGGCAGCCGGTTCGTTCCCAGATACGCGGTGAGCCCTCCCTGTCCCACTATTTTCTTCTTCATCTGATCCGCGCCGTACCGGCCTGAAAAACAGAGACGGACCAGACTGCTCACGGGAAGCGATCCGGACCGTTCGGGTGAAAATGGACCTTCTTCGTTCGCGTTGTTCACATCGACCATCCGGCCGTTCCGAATGGCGCAGACCGATATGCCGCCGCCAAGATGGGCCACGATGCCGTTGAATTGCGCAAGGGTTTTGTTCACGACGGAAGCTGCCTGACGGGCCACGGCCTTGATATTGAGTGCATGAAGCAGACTCCGTCGCTCGAGTTCCGGCAGGCCCGAATACCTGGCCTCTGCATCAAATTCATCCACACAGACCGGATCCACAAAAAAAGCAGGCGCATCGGCCTGCCTGGCAAAATGATCGGCAAGCAGAACGCCGATATTTGAAATATGATCAGCCTGCACCTTTCCCTGTTTTACATCATTCAGAACCCGTTTGTCGATCCGGTAGGTGCCGCTTTCGAGGGGCCTGAACGGTCCGCCTCTCCCTGCGACTGCATCGATGGAAGAGATATCCACCTGTTTTTTCTTTAACAGATCCCCTATATCATTCTGTCTTAACGGAAGCTGTTCAAGTGAATTGCGGAATCGTGCAAGTACTGCAGATTGATATTCGATACATTCTTGCCAGATCAGGGATTCGTTTTCAAACAATGCGATTTTGGTCGAGGTTGAGCCGGGATTGATCACGAGTATCTTTCGGCTGTCACGGGGCATCATGATGTCAGTTTCCGTCCTTCATGAAAGGCGTCCAAATTAACCGGCACGGTTTCCGCCGGCACGCGGTTCCGGATGGCATTTTCCCATAAACTGTCCGTAATCTCCAGATATCCGGATAGTGCACCGAGCAGAACCATATTCGCAGTACGCGGGTTGCCGAGCGTTGTTGCGATTTCGGTTGCAGGAACGACGAGTACATGACCGTGATTCTCTTTCACATCTTTCACAGGATCCGCCGGATATTCGAATCCTTTTAAAAATGCAACCGGCGGTTTGAGTCTCTTTTGATTAATGACAATACGGCCTTCCGTTTTGACGAAATACATCCAGCGTTTGGCCTCGGCTTCTTCGAAAGCAAGCAGGACGTCAGCCTGACCGGAAGGGATCAGGGGCGAATAAACACGGATTCCGAAACGTACATGACTGGTAACGACCCCGCCGCGCTGGGCCATGCCATGAACCTCGCTTTTCTTTACATCTGAGCCGGATAAAAAAGCCGCATCGGACAGCAGTTCACTGGCCAGCAAAACACCCTGACCGCCGACACCTGCAATGAGTATGTTCGTTATGTGCTCCTGCATCGTCAAAGCCCGGCCTTCCATCTTTGATGCCGGCCTTTCTTACTTTTTTAAGGATCCTTTCGGAAATCGTTATTTTCAGACATCCGTTCAATGGCATTGACCGGGCAGACCTGGGCACACACAGAACAACCTGTACATAAAACGGTATCGATGTGCGATTTTGTCTTGCCTTTGGCGGTCCGGTTATCCGATTCGCTGACCGCGGGACATGAAACACGCATACATGCATGACAGCCGATGCATTGATCTTCATTGACGCGGAACGGCGCCTGCCTGACAAGCCGGCGGTTTTCATGGGGATAAAGTGCACATGGTCTGTTTGTAATGATCACGGACAATTCATCTGAATTCAGTGCTTCTTTCAGCACCGACTCCGTCTGTTTGATTTCATAGGGATCGATCACTTTAATACGGTCACAGCCAAGGGCCTGGCATAATGCTGCGAATTGCATTTTTGGCGCCTCGGATCCGTTCAAATGCCTGCCCGATCCGGGATGCAGCTGACCGCCGGTCATGGCCGTGATACTGTTATCCATGATAATGACCGTGATCCCGGCATTGTCGTTAACGGCATTCAGTAAACCGGTCATTCCGGAATGTAAAAAAGTGGAATCACCGATGGTGGCGACGATGCCCCTGCCGGTTTTTCGGGCCTTGGCCATACCCACGGCCACACCGATGGATGCGCCCATTTCGACACATGTGTCGCCGGAATTGAGCGGCGGAAGTGCGCCCAGCGTATAACAGCCGATATCCGTACACACCCTGGCCTTGAGTTTCGATAGGATATAATAGACACCCCGATGCGGACAGCCGGGGCAGAAAACAGGGGGACGCGGTATCACCGGTTCCGGAACGGGAACCGTTTTTACGGCCTTCCGGATCCCGGCCAGAATCAAACCTGCTGTGACTGTGTCCGGGGACATCTCTCCGCAATGCGGCCAGTATTTTTTCCCTTCACAGCGGATTCCGGCGGTTTTCAGTTCCGATTCAATGAAGGGTTCCAGTTCTTCGATGATGAGCAGTTGTTTTTTGTCATGTGCAAATTTTCGTATGGCTTCGACAGGAAGCGGATAGGTGATTCCGCATTTGAACACAGGGAAATCCGGGATGATCTCCTTGACATACTGATAGGTGACACCGTGTGTAATGATACCGATATCGCCATTCCCGTCATCGATGCGGTTCAGATCCGAGGTTTCCACAAATTCCATGAGTTTTTGCAAACGGTCATCGGCCCATTGGCGCCGCAACCGCGCATGAGAGGGCAGGACAACGAATTTCTGCGGGTTGGGAAAAAATCCTGCAATGCCGCATTCATTCCGTTCACCGCAACTGACAATGCCTTTGGAATGGCACACGCGTGTGGTCATCCGATAGAGAACCGGTACATCGAAACGGATGCTGATATCGAACGCCTGACCGATAAATTCCTTGGCTTCCTGGCTGTCAGACGGTTCAATGCACGGGTATCCCGCAAATTTGGCGTAAAACCGGTTATCCTGTTCATTCTGGGAAGAATGCATGCCCGGATCGTCCGCACTGACAACGACAAGGCCACCTGGCGCACCGATAAGACTGACTGAAACAAACGGGTCCGCGGCGACATTCAATCCGACATGTTTCATCACCACGATGGACCGTGCCCCTTCAAAAGCCGCTCCCATGGCCACTTCGAAAGCCACCTTTTCATTCGGACACCATTCACTGTTTATTTCAGGGAATTTCGCGATATTCTCCAGTACTTCCGTACTCGGAGTGCCTGGATATGCGGTCGCAATATGCACGCCGTATTCATAACATCCACGGGCGACGGATTCGTTACCGGAAAGAATCTGTTTCATGACGAAACGTTCCGTTAGATAAATTGTTCGATCTTTACAAAATAATCGTCCGGCTGATCAAGCACACTGAGATGACCGGCCCGATCAATAAGTTCGGAAGTGACGGTTTGCAGATGGCCTTCGAGATAATATATTGCGGACGGAGGAACCAGCTTATCATGAGAGCCGCCGATGATCAGAACCGGTTTATGGAAACGGTGAGCCTGATTCAGCATCTCTTTCATTTTGCCTGCGAAAATGAATATGGCATTTGCGGCCTGAGCCGGCCATTTTGACTGTTTCTTCATTGCTTCGGAATGCAGATAATTCCCGGTCTTAAAATTCGAACGGTACAAAAGCCGGTGCAGAAAGCGGTGAAAACGCTTCTTATTTTTAAACTGAATTTTCAGACAGGCTCTGAAAACGGGTTTCGTACCCGGGAATGAAAGGATGGGATGCAGGGGCCTTAAACCGGCCGGGCTGATCAGGATCATCTTTTTTACATGGTCGGGGTGCGAAATTGCATATTTCATGCACGGAACCGCACCAATGGAAATACCGATCAAAACAAAGGAATCGAGAAATTTGTTTTTAACCAGATCTTCCAGAAATGCAACATGGTCATTCACCGATTGCGGCAGGTCCGGATGGATTCCGTCGAGACCGGGAACCGTGATTGAATAGACCCTGAACTGAAGGGCCAGCTGCTGAACGATCGCATTGTCGATAAATGCGTCTTTTAAAAACGGATGGACGATGAGAACAGGATCTCCCTCACCTGCCGTATGACAATGTGCATCATAGATATTCAACGGGAAATTCCCACAATAGGCGTCCTGACCTCAGTTTCTCCGTCACTGTCCGAATGCCTGTTCGAGTTTAACCAGTTTTTCCCAGGCGGAGTCCACCTGTTTCTGTATCAACTGAACTTCCGCAGCAGACAGGTGCCGGAACCGGCCCTGCTCTTTCAGATAGACCTCGACAGGAACGGGATTTGCGATTTTTTTATTTATTTTATAGATCCCATCCTCGACTTCATAAATAGGGAACACATTTGTCTGCGTGGCCAGCCGGGCCACTTTGACAGTCGTGCTTGGAGGATGTTTCCACCCTGTCGGGCACGGGGCATAAAGGTGAATAAATTTACAGCCTTTAATCGATTTTGCTTTGATCAGTTTTTTGATAATATCTTCCGGATAAGCGATATTGGCCGTGGCACAGTATGGGATATGATGGGCCACCATGATTTCCATGATGTTTTTTTTGTTTCCTTTTTTGAAATGTTTGACAGGCGTCGTTGTCGTCCATGCGCCATGCGGTGTGGCCGATGACCGCTGAATTCCCGTATTCATATAGGCTTCGTTATCGTAAACGATATAGATAATATTGTCTCCGCGCTCGGCAGCGCCTGACAGGGCCTGAAGGCCGATATCGAACGTGCCGCCGTCTCCGGCCCACGCAAGAGCAGTGACATTCTCCTTTTTCAGCGCCTTCAACGCATACGAGATGCCTCCGGCCGTACTTGCCGCTGTTTCAAAAGCACAATGGTAAACGGGAATGCCTGCGGCCGAATATGGAAAAGGACCATCGATCACGGCCCAGCAGCATGCAGGAATGGCCGTGACCGTGTCGGGCCCCAGGGCCTTCAAGGCATATCGCATGGCCATGGATGCACCGCAACCCTGACAGGCAAGATGCCCCGGAGACATGATTTCCGTTTCCGGAAGGGTCAGTCTGATTTTTCTTTCAGTGGTTTTCGCCTTGGCCATTTCGCAATCCTATCCAGATAAGATCTTCAGGTTCATGCTTCTGCATATATGCGGTCATGAATTCGATATCATGAAGTGAAACATCTCTTCCGCCCAGTCCGGCGATAAATCCGTACAATGGCGGGTTGTCTTGCGACATTGCGGCTTTTATTTCCGTGAAAAAAGGCCCCGCGTGACCAAACGAGATGGCACGGTCAATTACGCCGACCTTTTTCGCATGCTTCAGATGATGCCGTATATCCTCTTCCGGGAAAGGCCGGAAATACCGTATTTTTAAGGAGCCGACCTTCAATCCCCTTTCACGCATCACATCCACAGCCTCTTTGGCCGTACCCGCAATCGTGCCGTAATTGATCAGAATCAGTTCAGCATCTTCACATTGGTAAGGTTCGACAAGATCATAGGATCTGCCGAAAACACGGCCGAACTCCTCACCCACTTCCCTGATGACCGTTTTGGCCCGCATCTGGGCCTCATGCATCTTATAGGAAAATTCATAATAATATTCCGGCGATGTCAAGGCACCGAAAGAATGCGGATCATGGACATCGAGTTTCAGTTCCGGCTCGTATTCGGGCAGAAAACCGTCGATGATTGCCTGATCGTGCATGTCCACAACCTGTGATGTGTGTGAAAGGAAAAATGCATCCAGATTGACCAGGGTCGGAAGAAGTACCTGCTTGTTTTCGCAAATTTTATAAGACATGAGAATCGTATCGAACACTTCCTGATTATTTTCGCAATACATCTGCATCCAGCCCGTATCGCGCTGGGCAATGGAATCCGTGACATCGGCCCAGATGGACCAGCCGGGTGCCATGGCTCTGTTGATGTTTGCGATAACGATCGGAAGCCTTCCCCTCGCGGCCCAGTGCAGCAGCTCATGCATCAATGCAAGGCCCTGCGACGAGGTCGCCGTAAATGTTCTTGCACCTGCTGCCTGTGCGCCAATGCATGAAGCAAGCGCGGAATGTTCGGATTCCACTTTAATGAATTCAGCATCCAGTTCACCGTTGGCCACGATTTCCGACATGATTTCCACGACCGTAGTCTGAGGCGTAATCGGATAAGCGGAGACCACATTCACCCTGGCTGCGGCAGCGCCATAGGCTGCGGCAAAATTTCCTGTGAGTACTTTTTTCATGAAACGAGTTTCCTATTTCCCTTCCGTTTCAGAATGCAACGCATCAGATGGACACTCCGCAATACATATACCGCATCCCTTGCAGAAATCATAATCGATTGTCGGAGGATCGGTTGGTAAAATCGCCGGTTCGGGACAGTATTTCCAGCATATCATGCAGCGTGTACACTTATCGGGATTTAAAACGGGGCGTATACTTCTCCATGACGCGGTTTTATTCATGCGCATGCTTCCCATCGATGCCGGCATATCGGGCATATCGCGAAGCGATTCAATTTTGACTTTTTCGGATTTTTTTTGATTCATAATTCGACTCACTTCCCGATCAGCATATCGAATGCTTTTTGAGCTGCTTCTTCATTCTGTTCCCTTTTCACCGGGATCTTGTCGTGGATGGCCCTGCGTATCGATTCGATTTCAACCAATCCGGTCGCTTTGGCCACGGCGCCTAGAATGGTCGTATTGACGATCGGGCTCTCCTTGGATCCGAGTCCGAATTCGGTGGCAATGCTGGTGCAGTCGACGGTAAAAATATGCGGATGATCCGTATCCGGAAACACAAATTCGTCCGGACTTCGTTTTGTGTTGATAATGATGCGGCCGCCGGGTTTCAGACCCTGTGTAAGCGGAACCGCATGAATCAACGTCGGATCGAGAATCACAAGCACATCAGGATCATAAATATAGGAATGAATCCGGATTTCCGCTTCACTGATTCTCGTAAAAGCGGTGACCGGTGCGCCGCGCCGTTCGACACCAAAAAAGGGGAACGATTGAACTTCTTTCCCCTCATAAAATGCGGCCATGGCAAGTATATCCGAGCCCTTGACTGCTCCCTGACCACCCCGGCCGTGAAACCGGATTTCAACCATAAGTGCCTCCGGATGAATATGAAGAACGAACTGGTTTAAAAATTTCGGCCTATAAAATATATAAACTTAGCGCTGTTTCCGCAAGGAATTTCTTGATAATATTCATGGGCTTTTCATTCAAATCGGGTAATAATCATTCAGACCTGTTCCCGACTGCAGTATACTGAAGATGATCCGGATGAAGAATAAATTAGTTTGCTGTTTTGCGCCGGTTTTTTTAAATCAGAAGGATTCGATACACATGGAAATGTCGAGTGCTTTAACGGAGTGTGTCAGAGCGCCGACGGAAATAAAATCCACACCGGTTTCAGCAACTGCAGAAACCGTATCGAGTGTGATGTTGCCCGAGGCTTCAGTTTCTGCTTTTGCGCCGATCAGGCCGACGGCCTCGGTCATGGTTTCCGTATCCATATTGTCCAGCATGATACGTCGCACCGGAAACTGCAGCGCTTCCCGCACTTCCCCGAGATTGCGCGTTTCCACTTCCACAGGGATGCTCAGGTTTCTTTGTTGAAGGTATGCCAGGCAGGATTCCATGGCAGGTGCAATGCCTCCGCATGAATCAATGTGATTGTCCTTGATCAGGATCATATCGTACAATCCGGTCCGGTGATTCTGCCCTCCCCCCTGTCTTACAGCGTATTTTTCAAGCAGACGCATGGCAGGTGTGGTTTTTCTTGTATCGAGAATAACCGATCCGGTGTGCGACACTTTATGCACGTAATGCCTCGTCATCGTGGCAATACCGGACAACCGCTGTAAAAAATTCAGCAAGGTGCGCTCGGCCGTCAGCATGCTTCTCATTTTACCCGTAAACATGGCCACTGTTGTGCCGGCCGGCAAAAAGGCGCCGTCTTCCGCATAAGTCGTGATCCCGATATCCTCGTCCACCTGAGAAAAGATTCGTGAAAAAAGCGGGCATCCGGCGATAACGCCATCCGCTTTCAATACAATACGGGCCTTGCCGCGGCAGGATTCCGGAATCGTAGACAGGGAGGTCAGATCACCCCGGTCCATCAAATCTTCACCCAGGGCCAGATCGATCAGATGCCGGATCACATGTTCGGGAATATTCCAGGTCATGGACCGTTCTCCGCATATTTTCCCTGCCCGATCTCCTCGATACGCTGCCGTGCAATCCGTCCAAGATCGCTTGTTGCGCCTTCGAAGCGGACGATTTTCTCGAAAATTATTTTGGCTTCCCAAGGTTTGCCCATTTTGAGATAGGCCTGGGCCGCTTCGTATAGGGCAGTCGACGCCCACGGAAGTTTTGTCGGCTTGGAAATGTATTTCACTTTCAGATATTCCAGAACGGCCCTGTCCAGCCGCCCCATATCCGCATAACATTTTCCGATCCAGTACTGAATTTCAGCCTCCGTTTCAGAATCGGCTGTTTGCTGCGTTTTTTTGAACTGTTCGATAGCGCGGTCATAATCCTTCAGATGCATGTAGAAATTGCCGATTTGTACCTGTTTTTGCACAGCATCGTCTGCATCCGGATATTCCCGGATATAAGTTCGTGTCAGCGCGAGTGCCCCTTCCCACAAACCCATGGTTTCGTAAATTCGTATCATATAACGGGATGCCAGCTGCCGGTTACCCATACTGGCGCTGTCCTTGGCAGCGATTTTAAATGCATTCAACGCATTTTCAAACTGCTGCAGCCTGTAGTAGAGGTCCCCGAGATTGAGATAGACCTGATAGTATATGGAGTTGCCGTAATAATCCGAAGTCATGCGTGTGAGAATTTCAAGGGCATCATCGATTTTATTGGTCACGATGCGGATTCTTCCGATTTCAAGTTCTGCGGATGCACGAAATCCGGTTTTTTTAAATTTATCCTTGATTCTCTGAAACTGGTTTTCCGCCAGATCGAAATCCTTCTGCCTGAAATGGGCTTTCCCTTTTTCGTATAGGATTTCAGCCATCATCGGTTCGAAATCCGGTTCCTTTCTGTATGTTTTCTCGAACACATTGATCCGTGACTCCCCTTCAGGAATTTTATCCTGTTTCAATAAATTCAGGATGATTCTTTGATTGATGCGCATTGCATGCCGGGAAGCCGAATGCAGGGCCTGCTGATAGTGCGTATAGGCCTCACCGTATTTCCCCGCCTTTTCGTACAGGGAGGCCAACCAGATTTGAAGGGTATCCATTTCCGAGACGCCTTGCAGCTGATCAAGATACTGAATGGCACGGACAGGATTTCCTTCCTGTTCGGATATCTGTGCGAATGTCATGAGCAATGCGGTCTGATCCTGTGAATACCGGTCGAAGTAATCGAAATACAGGGATCGTGCCTGTCCGAATAATCCGAGTCCTGCGCAGGCTTTGGCCCATCCCGCGAGTGCCTCCGCATGAACAGCCGGTTTCTCTGAAAGCAGTCCGTATGAAAAGGCCAGCATCCTGACGCTGTCCTGAAGAACGAGCGTTTTGAAGAGTTTGTATGCCTTTTCAAAATCATGTATTTCCAAATACATGTTTCCTGCCGCCATCCTCGCAGAATCCGCAAGGAACGGATCGACAGGATGCTCAAGCAATTGTTCCAGAAGACTCAGGGCGTCTGCATCATTCTGCATTTTCTCAAGCAAGCGGGAGCGTTCAAACAGAATCCTGGGAATCCAGCCGTGACGGCTGTAAGCGTTTTGTACAGTCTGAAGCAGCGAATCTGCCGTGGCGGGACGATTCAACAGGGCATATGTTCTTCCGAGATAAAAAACGGGCATCGGCCGGTTCAGTGTATCCGAATCCGCCCAATTTTTAAAATACGGTAAGGCCTTTTCCAGCGAATCCTTTTTTAAATAATATTTTCCAACAGCCTCATTCA
Source organism: bacterium (assembly GCA_016930535.1). GTDB lineage: Bacteria > Zhuqueibacterota > QNDG01 > QNDG01 > JAFGCO01 > JAFGGN01. The sequence continues at coordinate 12,578 of JAFGGN010000043.1, read as the reverse complement.
ATTCATCCGGACCGGCTCCCCCGGATTGTTTCAAAACCTGCCTGAATATTTGAATGATCCGGTCATCGTTTGCCTTCAGCAGCCGTGCATAGGCTACAGCGGCGTCCCGGATACGGGGATGTCCGGGAAACTCATTCCAGACTTTCTGCATATAAACAGCCGCACTGTCCTGGCGGGACGGGGACCGGCCATTCAACCAGGCGACACCCATGGTGAAATACAGTTCGGCACGATCGAGTGTTTGCTCATTGTCCCCTAAACAGGATTTCAATAAAGGGATGGCCGCTTCATATAATCCAAATCCATCCACGAGGAGACGCGCATAGCGGAACAGATTGTCCGTATCTTCCGGATGGCTCACAGTCTCCGCAAACAGGGTCTGCAGCATGACGAAATTCTGTTCGGTCAGTTCGGGGGTCGGCCTACGCTTAACCATCCATTGGATCCGTGCCGAATCAGCATAGGCGGATCCCGGATAACGCGTTTCGATATAACGAATCAGTTCTGCGGCCTGCTGTTCCTGTCCCGCGCGTTCAAGACTCCCGGCAGCCATAAAATAAGCGCGGGGAGCGAGTTCATGATCCGGAAACCGCTGCCACAATGCGCGTAAAGCCGACCAGGCTGGCTGGAGCAGTCCTTTCTCGATATAGATTCTGGCTACATAAAACTGAATATACGGGTGCATTGCATCGGATTGGTCCCGGTCCGCATATTCTGCCAGTACCTGGACCGCCTCTTCTGTATTGTTTTTCCTTAGAACACCGGCAAGTTCCAGAATTAAGCGTTTATGATATTCAGACGGGAGATCAGGTGTATTGAGCGCCTGCTTCAATATCTGGCAGGCTTTTTCAGGTTCACCGTTTGCATCCAGGGCCTGTGCAAGTCCGACAAGCGAACCGAGCCTTTCTTCAACGGTGCTGCCGAGAACAGATGCATCCGTAAAATACCGGACTGCATCCTCCGGATTGCCCGTATACAAAGCACATTTCCCCAGCATCATGCTTGCCGAATAGAAATGACCGGCCACAGCCGGAAAGCCCAGACAGGTTTGAAAAAAGCGGGACGCCTGCGAAAAATCCTTCAGAAGAAAATGAACCGATCCCATATGATACGCAGCTTCACCTCTCAGCGAATCTGCACCGGTCTGGTTGAATACTTTATCATAGGCCGATTTTGCCTGATCGTAGTGTCCGGTTTGCTGATGAATCTGTCCTGCCTTGAGCCAGGCATGGATTTTATCTTCCTGCCGGATTCCGGTCTGTGTAAAAGGCTCCAGGACTGTCATTGCGTCTTCATACCTGTCCTGTTCCGTCAGAATGTCTGCCTTCAGAAATTCGGTCCGTGCGAGAAGATCCATCGACAATTTCTGCGCTGAGAGGAGTTTCAGCGAGGACAGGGCCGCATCCGGATTCTTCTGCTTCGCAGAAACAAGGGCCGCGCGGTAAAGGCTCTCCTGCCCCATCGGATGCTCAGGGAAATAATCAAAAGCCCGCAGATAATTCTGAACAGCGGCATCCGTCTGTCCGAGTTTTTCAAAACAAAGTGCAAAACGGTAATACGCGGCAGGTGCTTCGGTTTTATCCGGGAACTGCAGTATGACCTTCAAATAGACGTTGCCGGCATCTTTATAATTTCGCAGATGAAAGAGCGCCTCCCCCTGTAAAAAAAGAGCTTCACAGAGATCAGGTGCCGTGGGATACTGCCCGATATAATCCTGAAACTGCATCACGGCCATATCGTAGAATCCTTCATGATACAGTTTCTTTCCGTAACCGAATGCATTTTCGGATAATGAAGTCTGAGCTGAAACGCCGGATGCCATGATGGTAACTGATACAAAGAGGGCCGTTTTCAGGTTCACTTGATTTCTCCCGCTAATTAAAAACAAGAAAACCCCATCGGCTTCGCAGACAGGGTTTTGGGGGCCGGACAGTCAGGACTGTCAATTGTCCTTCTTTTTTTCCTGCTCCAGCAGTTTTCTCAGCCTTTCGAGCTCCTGCTCCACGCGCTGCCTTTCCGATTTGATCCGCGACAGTTCCTCTTCGGCGTCTTCGGTGTCTTTCTGTTCGTCGATCATGCGTTCCAGGATGTTCCGCCGGTCGCGTGTTTTTCTGCGCAGCTCATCTTCGTCCGACGTACGCAGTGCTTTGGGAAGAAGCGCGACTTTGAATCCGAGTATGCCGCGCCAGGACGGATAATTGGGAAAATCCCCGGTCGGCGGTTTTGACAGAGAGGTGGTACCGGCATCCGAATATTCGGACAGGTCTCTGTCTGAAATCAGCCGGATATCCATGCCCATCTGTATTTGCAGCCAGGAATTATGCCGGTAATAGACGCCGCCCGTGAGATAGCTCGCATATTCCCGGCTGTAGGCCGTCACCGGGGGACGGGAAAGAAACGTGTTGGCATTGATTTCGACTGAAAAATCGAACTGGCCGGCCGGAAAAAGGGCCCCGGCACCGAACAGCAGCTCCGAGCTCATACTGTTGGGTGAAGGATCGTCCGGATTTTTGGTCAATTCCCTGCCGACATCATTGTGATTCAGATAACCGAGATTTGCGTGCAGGGACCATCCCGCATCCGGGTACTGAACGTTCGAATAATAGGACAGCATGCCTGAGAGCAGGATTTCGAGACCGCCTGCCGAATACTCCTCATAGATGATATTGTGTTTGTCCGCTGTCGGAATGCGCAGCATCATGCGCCCGCCGTATACATACGGACTTTCCAGTTTCTGAAAGGAACCGAATTTGACGCCCAGGAAAATGTCGTCCGGAAAGTTCACCGATTCCTTGTTGATGCCGTCGCTTCCCTTGTTGGTATCCTGATACAGCACGGGACAGAGGGCAAGCTCCACATGGTCGTTCAGGCCGTAATTGATGCTGGTATATCCCTTGACGACCCACAATGTATAGGCCTTTTCCTGGCCGCCGAAATTGGCGATTTTCCCGAAATACCGCGTACCGCCGCTCACATCCAGATACCCGGGTTTCAGTATATCGGCCGAATGGACGTATATCAGACCATGGCCGCCCTGGAACGGTACGGCCGGCATATCGAAACGGATAAAGAGCAGCACGGCAATCGGTAACCAAATTTTACGCATAACCTCCTCCAGAAATGAGGGTATTATCAGGAACGGGACGTCCCGGCCTGTGATGCGGCCAGGCAATTGGCGCGATAAAGGGATTCAAATGTCCCTGCATCGGTCCACCATCCGTCCAGTATCTCATATGTCATCAGACTGCGGTGAATATAATCGTTGTTCACATCCGTGATTTCCAGCTCTCCCCGCTGGGAAGGAACCAGCGTTTTGATGATACTGAACACATCGGCATCGTACATGTAGATGCCAGTGACCGCATAATCGGATTTCGGCGCCGCCGGTTTTTCCTCGATTCCGACTATACGGTCATTATCCAGTTCGGCCACACCGAAGCGCTGCGGATCCGCGACCTGTTTGAGCAGGATTTTCGCACCGTGTTCCTGATTACTGAAATGGACGACTGCCTGTCTGATATTGGACTCGATGATATTGTCCCCCAGTATCACCACAACCGGTTCACCGTCCACAAAATGTTCGGCCAGCCCCAGTGCCTCGGCAATGCCTCCCTCGCCTTCCTGATAGGTGTAATTGATATGCTTCAATCCGAACTGTTTTCCATTGCCCAGGAGCCTCAGAAATTCGCCTGCATTGTTCCCCCCTGTGACAATCAGTATTTCACGGATACCCGCATCGACGAGCGTCTGAATCGGATAATAGATCATGGGCCTGTCATACACGGGCAGTAAATGCTTGTTGGTGACTTTGGTCAGCGGATGCAGGCGCGTCCCAAGGCCTCCCGCGAGTACGACTCCTTTCATGATCCTGAATTTCCTTTAATTGTTGAGCGCATTCTGCGCAATCGCCACAAAATAGAAAATCTGCGCGATCGTGGCGAGTCTGGCCACAAATTCAAAGAAACGCGAGATCCAGTGAAATGTGGTTCCGCTGACAATGACCGTATCACCGGGACGCAGGTTCGGTATCAGGCGTTCATCCGCTGTTTCAAGATATTTCTTGACATCCACGTTCCAGACGGAATTGCCCTGTCTTGCATCATTCCTGATGATGCGTATATTGCTGATCTTGGCATCTTCAGAAGGGCCGCCTGCAAAGGAAAGCAATGAGATCAGGTCCGTATTGTTGGGTACAAAATACTGGCCGGGCAGCCGTACGAACCCCCAGATATTCACGGGCACCAGCAGCTCGTCATCTTCGCCCAGATAATACTGGGCGGCACTGTTTCTGGTTGACTGGCCGCCGATGCTTTGTCCGCTGAGCAGTCCGGCCAGAATAAAAAACAGGGTCATGAATAAGACGGCACGGTTTTTCATATTGTCCTCACTCTATTTCAAACGACGTCCAGGAGCTCTCAGAACCGCAATTGAATTCGGGGCCAAGTACGTCGATGCGCCACTGGTACGGGACATGGGACAGCAGGGCATCGGTTACCGCCGCCTGATCGCTGTTAAAGAGCGTCTGTTGATGCTCGGTACCGTAAATCGCTTCTATCGTGGCCGCCCATATCGTCTCGTCCGTATCCGAACGCTGAACGCGAATCAGATATTCATGGGGTTGATTGCGGTCTTCCCATTGAAAAGTCACCTGATTGGAAGCAATGGAACCGTTGGGAGTCAAACGGATCGGTTTTTCAAGCAGTTTATAGCTGATCGTATCGGACGGAGCACTTTTCTGCTGATCAAAATTCATCGCGATAATATAATAGAAAAAACGTTTTCCTATTTCGACATTGCGATCGATATAAAATGTATCCTCAACGGTATCAATGAGATAAAAATCGCTGCCCTCTTCCCCTTTTCTGTAAACCGAATACGTATCGATTTCCGATTGATCAGATCCGAACCATTCAAGGTATATGCCGTTGTCTTCCGGAATCGCATCAATACCCCGTTCCAGGAGATCGTTCTCTTCTGATTTGGGTACAAACTGAACCGTTGCCGGTTTTGGCGCTGATTCCGGTCCCGTATTTTGACAAGATAAGATAGCAAATGCCATACCCAATAGCAAGAAAAAACAATAACGCTTCATCGCATCCTCACTTTGTTTATAGTTTGATGTAACTGCTGATACGATGCATATCGCTGAGTTCATGGGTGATAAATGCATAATCGATGCCGAATCGCCATATCTGCAGCCCGGCCCCGCCCGTCAGATGCTTTCCGTGTTTTCCGACACGCAAATCGAGATGACGGAATGCCGTATATGAAAATCCGAGATGTCTGTCACCCTGCCACCGGGAGTCCCTGTCATAGGCAATAAGAATGGAATGATTGGCAAAAGGCAATGGCTGGGCGTATGAAACGCCCCACTTGATATTGTAAGGGACACTGTCATCATGACGGGTGTTCCATTTGATATGCGTGGTCGTAAAATCCTGGAAATTCATACCAAAGGAAAAGATCCCGAATTCATCGTTGACCATCAGATCAGAAAAATATATCCGGATCATGGCACCCAGATCAAGACCCATTCCTGTCGCGCTGTATGTGTATAATGCCTGACGGATCCATTTGAAATTGACGCCGATGGGTATATCGATCCGGACATCCTGATAATTCCAGCCCATGTTGAACTGCTGCTTCAGCATTTTGGAGAACGAGAAAACAAACACATCCTCGACATCCGAAAAATAGCCCGTCGGCTCACCTGTCGGACGCAGGGCATGCTGATACAGTCTGTCGAGATAGGAATCTCCCCTGAGTTCGGGATATTCCGGTATCTCATCTATGGAAAGCCGCATCCAGTTCAGACCGATCGAAGCATTACCGGTCAACGGCTGCACGAGCCCCACATGATGAAAATGACCGAATGGTTTCTGAAGTGATCCGAATTGCTGACCGTACATACCCGAAAGTGTTCGCTGACGGACAGCGCTCATGCCTGCCGGGTTCCAGTAAAACGCGGTACCGTCATCCGCGATGCTGCAGAAAGCGCCTCCCATGGCAAGTGCGCGTGCACCCACACCGATATCCAGGAAGGCTGCCGCATAGTCACCCGAAAAAACCGGGCCTGTGACAACGATAATCCAGAACAGCACCCATCGGATGATGTTCAGCGATAACGATCTGTTATTAGCGAACCTTTGCAATTTTGCCGGTCACCTTCTGTTTTTCATTCAATCCTTTGGCCTTCAATTCAAAAAAATACACGCCGTTCGCGACCTCGTTTCCGAAATCGTCTGTCCCGTCCCAGATGACCTCATGGTAATCAGGAGCCGCCAGTTCATAATGATCGAACAGCCTGATCAATCGTCCGGATACCGTAAATATTTTCAGGGACGCTTCGCTGGCTGCGTTCGTCAATGTATAAACGAAGGTGGTTTCATGTTTGAACGGATTCGGATAATTACCGAGAAACCGGATTTGAAAATTATCAGATACGCTGAAGCGGAACAGCTGAGGATCCTGAACATTTCCGTGAATATCCGAAGCCATGATCAGTAAACCGTGATCCCCTGCCTTAAGCGAGGGACGATAAGTGACGACAACGTGGCGCTGATCATTCAGAGAATCCGGAATGCTGAAATGCGATTCATTCTGAGTCTGACCATTCAATTCGATAATAATTTTACCCGGACGGATGTCCACGCCGGATTCATCCCGGAGGATAATTGAGATTGAAGGCTGATTTGAAACGTAGCAATTCTGTGTATAGGGCTGGTTTTCAATCTGAAGGCTGATTTCAGGCGGTGCCGTATCCTGTGAATTACGAAGACTGAAATATCCGCACTCCCGTGTGCGTATCACAAAGACAGCGTCCTGCCGCTCATGAGGGATAACGGCCCATGAACGGTCCTCATCGGCGCGATGATACACGCGGGTCAAACCCACGGTATCCGGAATCAGTACCTTTATTTTCAATGTCATATTCTTGGACAATTTCGAATCTCCGCCGATATTGGGAAAATCGATAAAATACCGGGTGTCCAGAATTTCATTCCCCGCGGCATCGATCTCATAGATATTCTGATCCTCGAAAAGAATTACCGAAGCATCGGCTACAGCGCCGGAGGGAACCCGGCACGTAATCTGACCGGTCCATCCGACTTCGCTGTACGGCTGGTCCGGCGATAAGATCGAACCGTCACCTGGAGTTACATTAAACCGGTCGGATCTGAGCATCACCGACTTTGAATTGTTGCTGTAATTGTTTTCCTGAATACCGGAATCCGGATTAACGGTAACGATACAGTCAGTCTGCTCCATCGGCGGAAATGCGGGAACGCGAATGCTTGTGATATTCTGCGTGTTCAATAAAACCCGCTTATATTCGGTCCATGAAATCCGGGGAATCGTGAATTTGACCCATATCGAATCCGACAAATCCGACAGATTGCGTATATCCGCTTCCAGATACACCCGGTCCTTGCCTGCAAACCGGACATTTTCCACCTGAAAATCGGGACGCTGGGGCAGATAATACTGGTTGGTTTCAGTCTGAACCTGATTATTTTCAAGATTTTGGATGAGAACGGCGTACTCCACTTTTGTGAGCGGAGGAAACGGTCCGACAGCCGGTTCCGTACGATATGTATGCGTGCCCGCAGATACCATGGGCAGTGTATCCTGATACGGAGAATAGAGAATGCAATGCACAGCAGAGAGCGGCTGGGCGGATTCGATCCAGACCGTAAACCGGATCGAATCATCACAGGACGGAAATTCCGGAACTGTCTGAAGGGAGTCGGTGAAAAATTCACCGACTTGAAATGGTTGAAAACCGTGAGCGAAATAACCGGTTTCCTCGTCCCAGGCTGACAGACGAACACCGTGCGGCCCCGTCTCCACGGACTGGGGTATATCGAGACTGGTCTGCCAGCTCCCCGGCCCGAGGTTCATCTCACGGGTTTCAATGGCTGCCATGTCCGGCCTTGTTATATCAAGGGAGAACTGAAGCCCGGATGCCGGTGCATTTCCCGATATAATGATATCATCTCCGGCAGAAAGCGACCTCGAAGCAATTTCAAACGGCATCTGTGTTTCCGGGAACGGAATACGTGTGGCCGGATCGCCGATCAGGGTGTATTGATAGAGTTCGGATCTAGGAATGGGACCGGTGTGAAGCAAAGAAAAATTGATTTTACCGTATTGAATCAGTTCACCGATGGTACGATATTCACACTGCACCAGCAGTTGATATAATTCGATTAGTATTTCATAATCGGTCACAGTCCAGCCGACACTGGTCGATCCCCAGAAAGCGATGGCGCCGTTTTTCGAATTGCAGAGCAGTGCCTCACCCAGGCATGTCTTGTTGCTGGAAAAATCACCGGTAAAACAGGTCATGCTGGTAATGATCGGCAGGGTTTCTGCATTATCGATCAGATCCACATCATCGAGATCGAGCAGACCGGCATCGGCCCATATGGCGCCGCCGCCATGGCCCCTGAAATTGATCAGTGCCGTTCCCTCGTTCATCATGTTCAGCAGGTCCTGGGTTCCGCCGACATACGGATCCGATATTTTCCCCGATAGATAAAGCCGGTACGGATCGTATCGCCCGGGCATAATCTGGCTGATAATGGATTCGGACTGCTGCTTGAAAATATCATCCGTGGTTCCCGCACCGATGAGAAGGTACCGGTTTTTCCATGCATCAGGAGGGCTGTTTTCATAATTCACGATTTTATCGACAACGAGGGACAGATCCTCCCGTGTACGCACCGGGATACGGCCGATGGCAATATCCGGCAGATCGTCATCCGAATCCAGCAGCGTGTAATAATGATCAGAAGGAGCGGCGCCGTATTTGTAGGTCTGTATCAATGGGGATGGCAGCAGATTGCCGTTTTCCACACCGGCCCGGTTGTTATAATAACCGTCTCCGACCAGAAGAACGAACCTGGGCCGGATTGTCCAGTTGTGATAGGCATAACCGAGAAACCGGTGAATCGCCTGAACATCCGGAATACCGAAATTAAATTCGTTGTAAATGGTATCCAAACCGACGACCATGGTTCTCAGTCCCTGGGATTCCCGCAAATCCAGCAGTGGCTCGAGAATTTCTCCGGCCATGGTATCGGAGGGCACGATCACGATATAATCGGCTCCGCCGGACTGCTGCCGTAAATCCCAGAACCGGACATGCATGACACTGTCCGGAAGCAATTTTTGTTTTGAGGTTATCGCGATATATTCCGTGTTTTCATCGACAATCTGATCCTGAAACAGGACAGTATATGTGGTCACACCCAGCGTGTCCGTCATTTTCCTGATTTCACTTCCCAGAAGGTAGCTTGAATCCTTTTTATAAAGGGAAATCGAGGGATCCGTAAAGCCCTCGATACGGAATTCGGCCCATTTACCCAGGCTGTACTGCGGGGGTTTGAACCGGATGTAATCGTGATTGGGCCTGTACAGGCACGGGTATTCGATCTCGAACCAGTCGAGAAAAACAGTGCTGAATTCATCCGGATCCGATTTATTGATCACGGAAAGCTGGTTGCCTGTCGAATCCAGGTAGGACGGGCTGAAATCATCGGACTCAATCAGCAGTTCCTGATTGCCCAGCCACTGGCCCTGCCCGACGAAATGATTGTTCAGATAAATTTCAACCGGATAATATTGAAAATTCTGGGATTGTCCCCTGAGCTGGACCTGTATCCGGGTCATCAGTGTGGAAAACGGGTCCGGTTGCTTGAGGCTAAAACCGAGTTGGCGCTGTTCCTCCCCGGCAATGCCCGGACTGTAGAACCAGTGATCCGCTTCAGTGGCCTCATCGGAATATGGGAGCCGGTTAAAATACATATCTTTTTCAAAATGTTCCAGATACATGAAAGAGCGGGAGGTTCTCACGCTCTGATTGATCATATGCACATCTTCCTGACCCATCCTCAGACCCAGCCTGTTTCCGATTTCGAGCCAGTACACGTTCCGGTCCGTGAAAGTATGGAGTCGTTTTTCTCCTGATTTTTCCGTATCCCAGACCGGTTCAGCGTAAAATTCGATATAATCCGTAAAATCGAAGGAATTGTCATCACTTCCCACCACACGAATCGGTATCTCTCCTTCCCGGCTGTATATGCGAAGATAACGCGGATCGATACCTGATAATTCAAATCCGGCATCCTCGATCATCGCATGAGGAAGAACATAAAGCCCCTCTTTGGTAATCCATATTTTCAGTTTTTCATTGCTGCCGGCTTCATGTAAAAACCTGTCCGCTTCCCGGTCCGGTTTCCCCATCAGGGCCGGATGAGCAGAAACGGTCAGGTTTTTCAGGATTTCCTGACGCATGTCCGGATCCGTCACGGTGCGGACACCCGATCCTTCACAGGTTAGAGCCACATGATCGTAAAGCCGGATTTCCGAATTTTCCCCGTCCGGGACCGCGGACTGAACCGTGAGCAAAATCACGAAGTCGTTCCCGTATTTTCCGAGAAGACGCTGCTGTACAGGTGTTGTGTAAAGCTGAGTTTCCTCATAAGTGCCGCCGGCCAGTCCCAGAGGAACATCTTTGACGGGCAGTACATTCATACAGCGCCGGGACAGGCTCTGCTGTTCATCGATACGAACGGCAACCTGAGGCTCATGACTCCGGACAAGGATAAAATCTTCCCGGACAACCAGAACGGAATCGACCGTTTGATATTGAATACCGGAGGACGGAAGTATGGAAGGAGAACCGAAATCCACACGGAATCCCGAACCGTCCGACTCCGGTGTGGAATATACAGATGCGTTCAGAATGGTTCCGTAAATCAGCGGCAACAGGAGAATGTGCAGAAATCTTCGGTTCATGTCATGCCATGTCCAGTTTATGACCGTACGAGAGAGCAACGCTCAGCGACTGCAGCAATGTGGTGTAATCCAGTCCCCTGACCATCTCACCGTTTTCGACCACGGATACGATACCCGTTTCCTCACTCACGACCACGACGAGTGCATCCGATTCTTCGGAAATGCCGATGGCTGCACGATGCCGTGTACCCAGAGAGGGATCCAGCTGCGGAGTCCGCGTCAGCGGCAGAATACATTTGGCCGCCTCGATGATCTGATTCTGAACAAGGATGGCGCCGTCATGAAGCGGTGAGCGCGGATTGAATATGGACACGATGAGGGATGAATGGACATTGGCCTGAACCGATATGCCCGTTTCTATGATATTCTTCAGACCCGTATCGCGCACCAGCACGACCAGACCGCCGTATCCCCGCCTTGACAGTTCCATCACACCCCTGACGACTTCCTCGACAAACACGGAAGTCTGGTCCTTGGCAAAATATCTGAACAGACGGCTCTGCCCCATATGTGTGAGAAGTCTGCGCAGCTCGGGCTGAAACAGAATAACAAATCCCACGAGCCAGACGGCTCTCAAATTCCTGAATATCCAGCTCATCTCCTGCATTTTGAAAATCTGGGTCAGTATGGATACGATAAAAATCAGAACAAGGCCAATAAACATCTGGACCGCACGCGTCCGGCGCATCATAAAATACAGCTTATACATAAAATACGTCACCAGGGCGATATCGATGATATCGATCCACTCGATGCGTATAAACTCGTTGATTTTCAATGCAAAATCCATCTTAGGGCACCTGCCTGATATGTTCTGCGATGATCGTCACCTGTTTCATGGCCGGCACATCATGCACGCGAACCATGTGAACACCATTCAGCACGCACGCGGCGACTGCTGCGGCTGTACCCATGAGCCGGCCGTGCTCATCGGCATCCAGTGTGCGGCCGATGAACGATTTGCGGGAAACACCGATCAGGACCGGAAATCCCATTTCGTAAAACCGGTCCAGATGTTTAATAATCTGAAAATTATGCGTGACTGTTTTCCCGAATCCGATCCCCGGATCGATCATGATTCTGGAAGGATCGATATGGTGCCGGACCGCGTTTTCCACGCATTTTTCCAGATGTGTATAAATATCGGAAATTATATCGACATAGTCAACATGTGACTGCATGACGGACGGATCATCCCGGGAATGCATCAGCACCACCGGAACATCCAGATCGGCGACCAGGCCGGGCATTTCAGGATCATGCAGGAGCCCGCTGATATCGTTAATCATGGAAGCGCCTGCGTCGACTGCCGCTTTGGCAACCCGTGCCTTTCTCGTGTCCACGGAAATGGGTATCGTGAGCCGGTCGCTTAATGCTCCTATGACAGGAATTATACGGGCCAATTCGGTGTCCGTATTCACGGATTCTGCACCGGGGCGTGTCGATTCCCCGCCGATATCCAGAATATCGGCGCCTTCACGTTCGATTTCGAGACCGCGTTCCACGGCGCGATCCGGATCCGTATACTGTCCCCCATCCGAAAATGAATCCGGTGTCACATTGAGAATGCCCATAATGCGTGTCCGGCCGTCCAGACGGATGATTTTACCGCGGCAGTCCAACTGAAAATTTTGATAATTTCCTGTCATGAACCTGTCAACTATTCATTCTGCTGCATTTCAAGGAGTCGACGCAACTGCCTGGCGGCCCGCTTCATGGCAGTCCCGTTCCTATAACTCATAATCCTATTCCTGCTGCTGCATTTCAAGTAAGCG
>JAFGGN010000042.1 GCA_016930535.1 bacterium | reverse complement strand
GTCTGCGGTCTTTTTACTCATACATCCATTTACACTGCTGCTAAAACTGAGATCCAAACAGAGGAGAACATCCATTGCGAACCGATTTCTGGAGCAATTCACTCATGATCCTGATCTATGTGCTGCTGAATTCATGCGGGGCCCTTGCAGTCAAATCCGGTTTGTACAGGCTGGGAGCCGTACAGCTGGATTCGGCCAGGTCCGTGACCGGATATTTTGTAACGCTTTTCAAATCACCCCTGACCGTTCTGGGAATCGCATTTCTTGTCGTATCGGCCTTTGTCTGGATGACGGCACTGTCGCGCATGGAAATATCCATCGCCTACCCCGTGGCCATCGGAATGAATTTTCTCATCATCACCGTGTTCGGCCTCACCATGTTCCATGAATCTCTGAGCCTTTCAAAAACGATCGGGCTCGTGATGATTTTCGTGAGTCTTTTCTTTTTGTCGAGGGGATAAAAAAAGGGCCCGTGCGGGGGGACACGGACCCGATCACAAGGGGTATTCATGAGGAAAGGAGGTTATGCTTTCCAAACAGGTGTGTAAGCATATATTGTGCCAATGAAAACTGATAGCTTAAAGGATAAATAAAAACAATAACTTAAAATAGACGACCAGTAATGACCTTCATTTCAAATGTTAAAAGAATGTCATAATTATTGCAAAATGTAAAAAATTTGAATAACATTGACAATTCCCCCCATTTTGTGTATCTTTTACAACACTTTATCATTGAATTTAAATAACGGAGATCTGACTGCATGAAATCCCTGGATAAAGTTTACGATCCGACTCAGGTGGAGAATAAATGGTACAATTTCTGGATGGAGAATAAACTTTTTCATGCGGATGCCGGTTCGGAGCGGCCGAAATACACCATCATGATTCCGCCGCCCAATGTTACCGGCATGCTGACCATGGGGCATATTCTCAACAATACGATTCAGGATCTGCTGATACGATGGAAAAAGATGGACGGCTATGAAACCCTGTGGATGCCGGGCACGGACCATGCGGGTATCGCGACACAGAACAAGGTGGAAGCCTCGCTCCGCGAGGAGGGCCTTTCCCGTGATGACCTGGGCCGTGAAAAACTGATCGAACGCGTGTGGCAGTGGAAGGAAAAATTCGGGGGTATTATACTCGGCCAGCTTCGCAGGCTCGGTGCCGCATGTGACTGGGAGCGGGAACGGTTTACCATGGATCCCGGATTAAGCGAAGCCGTAAAAGAGGTTTTCATACGCCTCTATGAAAAAGGATTGATCTACAAGGGTACGCGCCTGATCAACTGGTGTCCCCGCTGTCATACGGCGCTTGCGGATGAGGAGGCGCCCAATACGGACATTCAGGGGAATTTCTGGCATATCCGTTATCCGATTCAGGATTCCGATGAAACCATTACCGTTCATACGACACGTCCGGAGACCATGCTGGGTGATACGGCCGTGGCCGTGCATCCGGAGGATGACAGGTACCGGCATCTGATCGGAAAAACCGTCATGCTGCCGCTGATGGAGCGGCCGATTCCCGTGGTTGCGGATGAACATGCGGATCCTGAAAAGGGCAGCGGCGCGGTGAAAATCACGCCCGCCCATGATTTTGATGATTTCATGGTTGCCGAGCGTCATGCCCTCGAACACATACAGGTGATGGATGAGAATGCGGTGATGAACGAAAATGCCGGTCCGTACGGGGGCCTGGACCGTTTCGAGGCCCGGACCAGAATTCTGGCCGATCTCCGGGAGCTGGGATTGCTGGCCGGTGAGGAGCCGAGAATCACGCCGATACCGCATTGTTACAGATGCAGCACCGTGGTGGAACCCTATTTGTCGGATCAGTGGTTCGTTAAAATGAAGCCCCTGGCCGAGCCGGCCATAAAGGCTGTCCGGGAGGGGCGCATACGGTTTTATCCGAAGCACTGGGAAGACACCTATTTTCACTGGATGGAGAACATCAAGGACTGGTGCATTTCCCGTCAGATCTGGTGGGGGCACCGTATTCCGGTCTGGACATGTCCCGAGGGTCATGTGCACGTGGTGCGCGAGGCTCCGGAATCCTGCAATGAATGTGGCCGTGCCCCGCTGGTTCAGGATCCGGATGTGCTGGATACCTGGTTCTCGTCATGGCTGTGGCCGTTCAGTACCCTGGGATGGCCCGGGGATACTCCGGATCTGAAGGCGTTTTTTCCTACGGACGCACTCACCACCGGACCGGATATCATCTTTTTCTGGGTGGCGCGCATGGTCATGGCTTCATTTGAATTCATGGGCGACGTGCCGTTTCAGGATGTCTATTTCAACGGCATGGTCCGGGATCTTTCGGGTCAGAAAATGTCGAAATCCAAGGGCAACTCCCCGGATCCGCTCTGGCTGATCGAAGGGGCGGATGCGGAAACCGTGGCCGGTTTCGCCGAAAAGAATCCCTCATACAGGAACGGTGTTCCGGCCTATGGGGCAGATGCCGTACGGCTGACCATGGTTTTCACCACACCCCTGGGAGGCGACATTCATTTCGATCATACGCTCGTCGAAATGGGGCAGAAATTCTGCAACAAATTATGGAACGCTTCCCGTTTCGTGCTCATGAATTGTGATGAAAACATGAATGTGCCGGATATCCGCACCATGCCGCCCGAAAATCTGAATATCGCGGATGCCTGGATACTGAGCCGGCTTCAGAAAACGGTCCGGGATGTGCGTCAGGGATTTCAGCAGTTCCGTTTCAATGACGCGGCGCGGGCCGCTTACGGATTTGTCTGGGGAGAGTTCTGCGACTGGTATCTTGAACTGGTGAAACCGCGGCTCTATGACCGGGAGCAGGCCGGAAACAGAAGCATGGCCCAGGCCGTGGTGCTTCATGTGCTGGAACAGATTTTAAAAATGCTGCATCCAGTCATGCCGTTTATCACCGAGGAAATCTGGCAGGCATTGCCGGTCGGTTCGAATGACCCGCCCGTAAAAACCATCATGACACAGTCTTTTCCGGCGTTCGATCCGGCTTTCCTCAATGAAAGCGCAGAGGCGGACATGCTCCTGCTTCAGCACGTGATCGGCGCTGTCCGGAATATTCGCGGCGAAATGAATGTGCCGCAGGATAAGAAGGCCGGCGTGGTGATCCGCGGTCCCCGTGAGAAAACGGAACTGATCACGCGCCATGCCATCTTTATTGAGCGGCTTGCCAATGTCGACGATCTTAAAACGGGTTCCGGTCTCGAAAGGCCGGCCGAGTCCGCAGCAGGCGTGATTCAGGATCTTGAAATCTTTGTTCCTCTGGCCGGATTGATCGATATCGCCGTGGAAAGAGAGCGTATTCAAAAAGAAATGACACGGATGGAAGGACTGCTCAAGGGCATATCGGGCAAACTGAGCAATGCGAATTTTACGGACAAGGCTCCGGCGGATGTGGTGGCGCGTGAAAAGCAGAAAGAGACCGATACCAGGGACAAAATCGAGAAACTGAAAAAAAACCTGGAAGCGTTGAGCGACTGAACGCGAATAAGGCAATGAATGCTTCGCTGACACCCGATACATCCATTCAGTTTATTAAAGGCATCGGACCGAAAAGGGCCGGTCTTCTGCATAAAGCGGATGTCCATACGGTTGAGGACCTGCTGTTTTATTTTCCCCGAAGGTATCTGGACCGCTCCCATCTCATGAATATCGGGCAGCTTCCCGCCAATGAAAATGCCACGGTTGTCGGACGTGTTTATTCGGTGGATATGATTCAGGGGCGTAAAAAGCGCCTTGTCGTCCTCGTTGGAGACGGCACCGGATTTTTGACCTGCGTCTGGTTTCGCGCCCTGAAATACATGACCACGGCTTTCAAGCCCGGCGAAACCGTGGCTTTCAGCGGAAAAGTGAATTTTTTCCGCGGTCCCCAGATGGTGCACCCGGAATACGACAAAATCTCCGACGAAGGAGAAAAGGATACGATTCATACGGGCGGTATCATTCCCCTGTATCCATCCACGGAAAGCCTGAAAAAGGGCGGTTTCGACAGCCGGGGATTCCGCAGAATCATTCACCAGGTGCTCGCCGACCTGCCCCCGATGCCCGAAACACTGCCTTTGGATATTTTATCCGAACACCGGTTCATGCCCCTCAGTGAATGTTTGTACCATATGCATTATCCAGCAGACTGGCAGCATCTCAAACAGGCCCAGAAACGGCTGAAATTCGAGGAGCTGTTCTATCTGCAGCTTTTTCTCGCGCTTCAGAGAAAAAAATATATAATCGAGAAAAAGGGGATTTCCTTTGAAAAGGTCGGTGAACTGACACGGGATCTGGTTCAGCATCTGCCGTTCGAACTGACCGATGCCCAGAAACAGGTGCTGCGCCAGATCAGACAGGATATGAAATCGAACCGGCCCATGAACCGGTTGCTGCAGGGGGATGTGGGCAGCGGCAAAACCGTGGTGGCCTGTATCTGCATGCTGATCGCGGTCGAAAACGGATATCAGACAGCCCTCATGGCACCGACCGAAATCCTCGCCGAACAGCATTATCTGACTTTGCACGACTGGCTCGAACAGTTCGGAGTGCAGGTGGCCCTGTTCAAGGGCGGTCAGCCGTCCAGGGAACGGACCGATCTGCTGAGCCGGCTGGCCAACGGTGAGATTCAGGTTGCCGTGGGTACACATGCACTGGTTCAGGAGGGCATTGAATTTCACAAACTCGGTCTGGTCGTGATCGATGAACAGCACCGTTTCGGTGTGCTGCAGCGCGCATTCCTGAGAAAAAAAGGAATTGCTCCCGATGTGCTCGTGATGACTGCGACACCGATCCCGCGCACGCTGGCACTGACCCTGTACGGTGATCTGGATGTCAGTATTCTCGATCAGATGCCGGCGGGACGCAAGCCGGTCCGCACCGCATGGCGCAACGAAAAGCAGCGTCAGGCTATCTATGAGTTCATCAGAACGGAGCTCGGGCAGGGCAGGCAGACCTATATCGTTTATCCCCTGGTTGAGGAATCCGAAAAGGTGGACCTGGCTGCGGCCACCGAAGGCTATGAAATGCTGAAGTCCGTTTTCCCGGAGTTCAGGCTGGGGCTTCTGCACGGCCGGATGAAGGGAGAGGAGAAGGATGCCGTCATGCAGGACTTTAAGGCCGGGAGGATTCATGTACTGGTCAGCACCACCGTGATCGAAGTGGGCGTGGATGTGCCCAATGCCACCGTGATGCTCATCGAACATGCTGAACGGTTCGGGCTGACCCAGCTTCATCAGCTCCGCGGGCGTGTGGGACGCGGCGGTCATCAGTCCACCTGCGTTCTGCTGTCACAGTATCCGTTGTCCGACGATGCCTCGAAGCGTCTTGAAACCATGACACGCACGAATGACGGTTTCGAGATCGCGGAGGCGGATCTGGAAATCAGGGGGCCGGGGGAGCTGTTCGGCACAAGGCAGCACGGCGCATTGAATCTCAAATTGGCCAATCTGGTGACGGACGGCCCGATTCTGGAAATGGCCCGCAAAGAGGCATTCGACCTGGTGCACCGCGATCCGGAGCTCGGGCTTCCGGAGCATCAGGCGGTCAAACTGACGTATCATCACCGGTACAAGGGCAAATTCGGGCTGATCGAGGTGGGGTGAGAGGGGCCGCTTTGGTTTCCCGTAAGCCTCACAGAAAATGGACCGCAGGACGGCAGACGGCGGACTGTTGAGAAGCAGTAGATGGGTATATGAGTATATGGGGCCCTGCCACTCATCCCCTGGGCGAAGACCGCGGACAGCAAAAAGCAGTAGAAGGGTATATGTGTAAATGAGTATATGAGTCCGCCCGGCCCAGCCCCATTTGAACTGCATTATTTTTGATGTTTTCACCCTTCTACACTTCTACCCGTCTACTCTTCTACAAAATCTTTGCATCCTGCGATTTTCTCTATTTTTTCTCCGTTTCTCATCCTCTCCGGCCCACCGTCTCACTATCCAGCCCGATGATCCGGCAGACTCAATCGACACGATAACTGAACAGATCCATAGACCAAAAAAAAACAAGGCACTACA
Organism: bacterium; assembly: GCA_016930535.1. Taxonomy (GTDB): domain Bacteria; phylum Zhuqueibacterota; class QNDG01; order QNDG01; family JAFGCO01; genus JAFGGN01. The sequence goes on along the minus strand of JAFGGN010000042.1, from coordinate 16,896 downwards.
GCACGCCTGGCATTTTATTTGTACGGAATCAAGCGGTATTGCGCGGCCGTAAAAAGGCTTTCATTTTGAATGCCTGGCCGTAAAAGTGCTTCATTATTAAATATCCGCTTGCGTGTTTTCCCCCGGGTCTCCACGACAGCCGCTGCACGCAGAAACCAACAGACCGAAGGAGATGGATGATGTCGTCCGCGACAACGAAGCAAAATGACCGTATGATCAATTTTGTCGGAATGGGCTTGTTTTTTTCCCTGTTCTACTGGATTCTCGAATCCATTCGTGATGTGATTGCATTCAACAAGGGATCGCTCATTGAACGGATCTTTTATCCGGACAGCATGTCACTGTGGATGAGGGTTCTTGTGGTCTGTATGATACTTGGATTCAGCGCCCTGGTCCAGAGCATGCGGCAGAGGGCAGAGTCCGGCAAAATGAATCTGGATTTTCTCGGAAGGAACACCACGATTTTCATCAGTCTGGCATTCGGGCTCGTATACTGGATTATTGAAGCCTGGCGCGACGCCTTTCTCTATAACCGCGGCACCTTTCTTCAGCAGGCTTTCAATCCGGATTCGCTTGGATTCTGGATGCGTATTCTGGCCATTCTGATTCTCGTCCTGTTCGGTGTGTATGTCAAGACACTGATCGAGGACCGTCAAAAGGCACAGGAAAGCCTGGATCAGGTGAGGAATTTGTTTATGAAAGAATCCGATTCCCAGTTAAAACGGCTTCAGGATGAGAATGCGCATATCAAGAAGGAAATGCAGTCCAGGGACTGGCAGGAAAAGGAGCTTCGTGAACTGCTGCGACTCAAGGAATCAAACCTGCGCAGCGTGCATCAGACCATGAAAACGAACCTTCAGTTTCTGAACAGCCTTTTCGATGTGCGCATCATGATCGCCTCGGAAGAAGCGCACCGGAACAACTATATGGAGATCCGGACGCTGGTCTATTCACTGACATTGCTGCATACGCATCTGCATAAATCGGATCAGTTCAATCAGATCAATCTGTCGGATTATATGCACGGTATTACGGAATTCCTGTTTCATTCGCATCAGTCCGATCCGATCAAGGTGCATATGGACAGTGCCCATATTCTGATGCCGGTCAGCCAGGTGGTCCCTCTGGCATTTACAATTTGCGAGCTGATTTTTCTTTCGGGCATCAGAAGGCACATGGAGAAATCCGATGACAATTTTCAGATTCTCGTGAAGCGGACGGACGACGATGCACTCTCCGTTAAAATCCGGCACAGGGATCAGGAGCTGCTTCCCGGAATCGAAAACGAGGAAGTGAAAAATGAATACCGCTGGGTGCGGGAACTGATCGATCAGCAGCTCCGCGGGGATTTCTGGGTCATCCGCAACGCTCAGGGAATCGATATGAATATCGTGTTCAAATTAAGGGTTTAGCTTTTGGAAAATAAAAATTCAAGCCCTATACTAAAAAAATCGATATCATCGATCTCGGATGCGGTCCGGGACAATTTGCCTCGTAGCTCCATGATCAGGGATTCCGTTCCTATACGGGTGTGGATATCAGTGAAACCTGCATTCGCCAGGCACAGACGGTTTGCCCCGGCTTTCAATTCCTGGCAGCGGACATTTTAAAGGAGAACGTGCTTGAGAACAGAGCGTATGATTGCCTGATCGCATGTGAATTCCTCGAGCATATCGAGCAGGATCTGGCTGTTCTGAATCAGATGAAAGCGGGAACGCTTTTTTTTAGGAACCGTTCCCAATTTTCCCTATGTTTCACATGTCCGGCATTTCAGCAGCGAGGCGGAAGTCCGGACCAGGTATGAACCGCTCTTTTCTTCTTTTCGCGTGGATGCTTATCCCATCAAAAAAAGGGTTCTTTGTGCTATATTATGGAGGGGATGAAGAGCTAAGCATAAGACTGCCGGCGGTTTTGAAGCGGTATATGGGTATAAAAGTATATGAGTATATGAGTCCCCGGCCCCTGTTAAAGATCGCAGACGGTGGACGGCAAGACCGCGGACGGAAGGCAGCCAAACGGGATCGCTTCTGAGAATCGGAGATCATGTGAAACGGAGAAAAAACAGCACGCTGGCTTTTTCCGGCTCTCCGGTTCCCCGTTTCACGATCCGACCCGACGACTCAATGACCCAAAGACTCAACAGACCAGAATGGACCGCGGACGGCGGACCGCTGACCGCAAATGCTTCGGTGAAACGGAGATATTCACAGCGGACTGCAGGTAAATCACAAATCTCAAATTCCAAATGACAAATAAATACCAAATTCAAAATCCGAAATTCAAAATACAAAAATCAGACCGCGGACCGTATCAGACAGTGAAACGGAGACACGGGGCAACAGTGAAAGGGACTGTATCCGGCAGACTGGTTAAAATTTACCTGAATCCATCTTTTTCTCCGTTTCTCCTCCTCTCCGGTTCACCGTTTCACATTCAGATAATACATATTCTCCTGACCCGATAACCCAACGACCCTACTGACCCAATGACCCTCTTTGGTCTTTGTTCTTTAATCTTAGTTCCTTAATCTTGCCTTTTTGATCCTTCAAGAAACTTTTCCCGCCCCGTTATCGTCTTCAAATTGTCAGAGATATGGGACGTTAGGTCTTGATTTAAACCAAAAATACCCTTATCTTTAACAGTTTTCAATCTTATCCCCATGGAGGACATGAATGGACAATGCTGTTGAAACCATGAAACCCGTCGAACCGTTGAATCCATTTGAGGCCATGAATCGACGTCTCATGACGATTTTCGGCGCCCTGGTTTTTCTGGCCAGTTTTTTTGTGTATTTCAAAACCGTCGCTCCGACCACATCGTTCTGGGACTGCGGGGAATTTATCGCTTCTTCCTATATACTCGGTGTGATCCATCCGCCGGGAGCGCCGCTTTATCTCCTGATCGGCCGGCTGATGACCATGCTTCCGTTTTTCAAGGATATCGGCCTCCGGGTGAACATGTTTACCGTGTTTATCAGCGCAGCCACGGTTTTTTTCACGTTCCTGATCATCGTTCAGCTGATACGCAGGTGGCGCGGCAATGCCCGCAACTGGGAGGATGCCTGGATCATGTACGGCAGCGCGGCATTCGGGGCCCTCTCCTTCGCGTTTACGGACAGTCACTGGTTCAACGCAGTCGAAGCGGAGGTGTACGGATTTTCGATCTTTTTCACGGCACTCGTGATCTGGCTGGCCCTGTACTGGGAGGAACGGTCGGAAAAACCCAAAAGCATGCTCCTGATCTTCTTCATCTTCTATTTGTTCGGCCTGGCCACGGGCGTGCATCTTCTGAATATACTGACATTCCCCTTCGTGATGATGATCGCGTTCTTTCATCATAATCAGACCGTACGGAACCTTCTTCTCCTTCTGGCGGTTCAGGCGCTGCTTCCCCTGACGGTCTATATCCTTTTCTTCCAGTACGATCCGGCCCACATGGGTATGCGCATGCTCGAGCATCAGGACAAGGCCTGGAACTTTCTGAAGATTTTCGGCGGGATCTGGCTGGTCGTCACGCTGGCCTTCATGTACAATTATGACAAAAAAGCGTTCGCGGCCTGGTGGGTTCTCCCCGTGCTCGGCATGATCGGTTATTCCACCTATCTCGTGATCTATATCCGTGCGGGCATGCATCCGCCGATCAATGAGAACGATCCCTCCACCTGGCAGGGCATGATGGACTATCTCGGCAGAAAGCAGTACGGCCAGGAGAGCATGCTGCTCACGTTCATGCACAGGAAAGCCGAATTCTGGCATTATCAGATTCAGATGATGTACACCCGGTATTTCGGATGGCAGTTCATCGGCCAGGGCACCACCCTGGATTACAACGACCGCATCGTGGAAATCATCAGTTTCAGAGGCCTTTACGGCATCCCGTTTTTTGTAGGTATTTTAGGTGCAGTACATCATTTTAAGCGCGACTGGAAGCGCGCCCTGGCCGTGCTGGTGCTCTTCATCATGACCGGGTACGCCATTATCATCTATCTCAATCAGCCCGATCCGCAGCCTAGGGAACGGGATTATTCCTACGTGGGCAGTTTCTTCGCTTTTGCGCTCTGGATCGGTATTGGCATGGCCGGAGCACTTGAGTCTATATTTGAAAAATATAAAGAACTGAAAAAGTGGTGGGATAAGGGCGCGAATATTTCAGTTTTTAAAGAATCCACTGAAAAAGTCAAAAACAGCCTGTCTACTTTCGGCATGATTGTTATCTATCTCTTTTTGTATTATATGTCGCGTACCCAGGAATCTATGAATCCTACTTTAATAATTACGAGCTTGCTGGTTCTTTTGTTAATTATTGGCATAGTGATGGTTTTATTTATATTGTTCTATTCCGATGCTTATGCCCTGTATTTTATATTCAAAAATAAGGATGCAGCCTCCAAAGATCAAGTAGTAAAACTCTTTAAAAAAGTTTCTGTTACTGTAATAGCTCTGCTTTTAGTCGTCGCCGTTCCGGTCAACCTGATCGCATTCAATTACAAAACGCATGACCGTACGGGCGAGTATGTGGCGTACGATTATTCATACAACATTCTCGAGACCTGTGAACCCGATGCCATCGTTTTCACCAACGGAGACAACGATACGTTTCCTCTGTGGTTCCTTCAGGAGGTATACAAAATCCGCAAGGACGTACGTGTGGTGAACCTGTCCCTGCTCAATACGGCCTGGTACATCTATCAGCTCAGGGACGAGGAACCCAAAGTCACGCTCCATATGAGCAATAAAGCCATCGATGAAGTCAATTACATCGAGTGGGAAACGAAGCGGGTGGCCATCCCCGTTCCCGGGAAAATACGCCAGAGGGAAATGGACAAATTCCTCGAAAGTACTCCGCCGACGGACGGATGGAAGCCGGACATCCAGGACAAGATCGCGTTCGATCTGGCACCGACCTATCCCGAGAAAAATCCCATGGTGCTTCGCGTTCAGGACTGGATGATTCTCAAAATACTGAATGACAACATGTGGCAGAAACCCGTCTATTTTGCGGTCACCGTGGCAAACAACAACATGGTCAATCTCGACAAGTACCTGCGTATGGACGGGCTGGCCTTCAAGGTCATGCCCTATGCCGTGAACGACAGGGTGGACACGGATGTGCTGTCTGCGAACATTTTGGAAAAGTACCGGTACCGCGGCATCAACGATCCGGATGTGTACCTCAATGTAAATATACTGAAACTGCTGGGGAATTACAGGTCCGCGTTCATGAAGCTGGCCCAGACATACAATACACAGGGTAACAAATCGAAGGCCGCGGAAGTTTTCAATGCCATGGACAAAGCCGTACCCCCGGAAGTGGTGCCATATCCCAGTGAGCTGACGGCCATGTACATCAACAACGTGGGCATGCAGATGGGTGCAGAAATCGATATCGAAAAGCGGGTTGAGATGGTGATTCCGAACCGCCTGATGTCCAGGCAGGAACGCAGGGAAACCGCCAATTTTTACGCATTCGGATTTCAGATGTACGACCGTGCCCAGGAAATTCTCGAACAACTGGTTAAGGAAAATCCCAACGACATGCGCGCCCAGTCTGAGCTCTACAACGTGTATAAAAGTTCCGGACAGTACACCCTTGCCATCAAATTCCTCGAGCAATGGCTGCTCCGCAATCCGGATGATCCGAGTGCACGCAGCGAAATGGATGAGATACAGCGTCTGATGGCAGACGATCCCGCTCAGGAGACTGTTCCGGTTTTCGATGAATAAAACCTGCAGGACCTGTTTTGATGTCCGATAACCAACATGTCTGTGTGATCATTCCTCATTACAACGGCGAAGCACTCCTTCGCCGTTGTTTGTTTTCATTGATGAGGACCGGCTATCCGCATTATTCGGTCTGCGTGGTGGATAACGGATCCACGGACGGCAGCATGGCCATGGTCCGCCGGGAATTTCCCCGCGTCCGTATTCTGAGCAGCGACATAAACCTGGGGTATGCCGGAGGATGTAATTACGGCATCCGGCACACGGACGCTCCGTTTGTGGCCTTGTTGAACAACGATGCCGAAGTGACAGCAGGATGGCTGGCACCGCTTGTCCGGATGCTCGGATCCGATTCCCGCATCGCGGCAGTGCAGCCGAAGATCCTGTCCCTGCAAAATCCCGGCATGTTCGACTATGCAGGGGCCGCAGGCGGTGAAATGGACATATTCGGCTATCCTTTTGCACGCGGACGCCTGTTTCATGTCATGGAGGAGGACACGGGCCAGTACGATGCCTCCGGAGATGTTTTCTGGGCGTCCGGAGCGGCGTGCGTTCTCAAAAGGCAGGCGCTGGATCGTGTGGGATCCCTGGAAACATCGTTTTTTGCGCACATGGAAGAAATCGACCTGTGCTGGAGACTGCATGCAGCCGGCTACCGTGTCTGCGTGGCCACGGAGGCGGTTGTATATCACCGTTCCGGCGGGACGCTCGGCCAGGAACGTATCGCGAAAATGATTCTGAATCACAGGAACAGCATCATCATGGTGCTGCGAAATTATTCCGCAATAACCCTTGCCTGGATCCTGCCGGTCAGACTGCTGCTGGAACTGATGACGTGTATCGCGGGACTTCTGACCGGCCAATGGAAACGCGCCCTGGCAGTCCCTGTCGCACTGGCCGGTGTGATTCGCCGTTTGGGAACCGTGATCAGCGGCCGCCGGTCGCTTTCACGGATCAGGTCTGTGACAGACAGGCAGTGCATGAAACGGATGTTTCGCGGCAGTGTGGCCGTCTCGTTCTTTCTTCTGGGCAGAAGAACCTGTCGTGATATATCCGCGACACGGGAGAGGGTACAACCGTGAATCCCAAAAACCAGCCGTACGATAAAAATTTTGAAACCTGAGGCCGTCTGCTTCATTTGTTATATGAAATGACCATGCGAAAAATTGTAACCCAATTACTGAAACTGGCGGTCAGCGGCGCGCTGATCGCTCTGCTGCTTCACAAAATCGGACCGGCGACACTGCTTGGATCGTTTCGCAGGATTGAACCGCTCTGGTTTGCGTGTGCCCTGCTTTTATTTACGGCCAGTCATTTTCCCGGCGCTTTCCAGTGGCAGCGTCTCCTGACCGCCGAGAATGTACGGATCCCTTTCCGGCATGTGCTGATCATGTATTTTATCGGGCTGTTTTTCAATAATTTTCTCATCGGCGGAGTCGGCGGCGATTTTTACCGTATGATCGATGCCCGCCGTATGTCCGGAAAGGGAACGGCTGCAGTGTCCACGGTTTTTCTAGACCGCGTGATGGGACTTTTGATCCTGTCCGGCATGGCCGTATTCAGTGCGCCGTTTCTCCTGGTCCAGAAAAAACTGCCGGTTACCTACCAATGGATCCTGCTTCTGATTCTCCTGACCTGGGTCCTGGTGATGGCATTCTTTTTTATCCGGCGTTTCGCCAGACTGTTTTCATTCCTGATCCGGAAACTGATTCCGGCCAGCCTGCATCTGAAAAGCCGGGATGTGTACAACAGTATTTATGCTTTCGGACGGCGGCGCACACTTTTCCTGCAGGTGGTCTGCATATCGGTCTGTGTACAGACTGCCCGCATTCTGATGCATTATTTTTTATGCAGGTCGCTCGGATGCACACTGTCTCCCGTCTATTTTTTCCTTTTTGTGCCCGTCATCGCTATTCTCGCCAGTCTGCCGGTCAGCATCGGCGGAATCGGCCTCCGGGAACAGACAGGCGTGCTTCTTTTCGGTGCGGTCGGCATGGCGGCCATGGATGCATTCACCATGGAGTTTCTGGCATATATTGTCGCCATAGCCTCGAGCCTTCCCGGCGGTATCCTGTTCGTGTTCCGGAGATTAGGGGGGGCGGCCGTTGAATCAAAAACATGAGTGGAGGATTCGATCCATGATTCAGATGGTGATTGAAAGATTGCAGCATCCCCGCGCGGGCATCATGATGTCCATGTGCTTGATGATTCTGCTCGGCCCGGCCTGCCAGCAGAAACATCCGTCCCTGTGGCAGGAAGGGGTCATATCGGTCATGGCGGATGATTCCGACTGGGAGGCGATTCAGGGCGCATTGCGTTACACGTATGAGAAGGTGGTGAGAACGCCTCAGCCGGAAAAAGAATACAGGCTGGTGCACGTACCGGATTCGTTGATCAACCTGTATACCCGGGCCCATTTTCTTATCGTCGCCTCGACCCTGAAATCAAAGGGGACGGTGGGCCGTATGGTTCAGGACATCATAGCGGATCCCGGAATCCGGCAAAGCATCGAAAGCGGTGAAAATTTCGTGTTTGTCAGACACGATCAGTGGGCAAAGGACCAGCTGATGCTGATTCTGATCGGCAGGGATGCACCTTCTTTGCGTGACCGGATCGAAAGCAATTCGATCATGCTGTATGAACTGGTCGACCGGGAAATGAGGCGGTACCTGGTCGATGAGGTGCTCGAGGGCCGGGAGAACCGTAAACTGTCGGATCATTTAATGGAGCGGTACAGCTGGACCATGAGCATGCAGAAGGACTACTTTATGGCCCAGGAATTTCCCGAAGCCAATTTTCTTTGGATGCAGCGCAAAACGCCGGACCGGTGGATTTTCGCCCGCTGGGTGGACGGAGGGGATACGTCTCTTCTCCACCAGGAGTGGATCGTGGCCGAACGGAACCGCATCGGCAGGACCTATTATCAGAATTTTTCCGAGCAGGTGGCCGGCAGATATCTTTATTCAAAACGAACCACCTTCCTGGAGAGGCCCGCTGTAATCACGACCGGATTGTGGGAACGCACAGACGATGCAGCCGGCGGACCGTTTATCAATTATACCTTTTATGATGAACCCACAGAAAGGGTATACATGATCGATATCGCGCTTTTTGCTCCGGGCAGGGAGAAAGAACCGTATTTGAGACGCATGGAGGTAATCGCCGGGACATTCCGTACCCGTTTCGATGACTGATCTTTTTATTGCATGCCAGCATTTTTTTTTGTAATTTTTTAGACATTTTACTTGTTCTGTAATTTTATCTGTCTTTCAGTGCAAAACCGTGTGATTATGTAACAACCTGTGAGGGAATTTATGGGTAAAGTAGCGATTCTCATGGGAAGCAATTCGGACAGCCAGGTGATGCAGGCGTGTTCGGATGCGCTTGAATTTTTCGGGATAACCTATGAAATTCATGTCATGTCCGCGCACCGGGATCCGGAAAAGGTGACCGGATTTGTGACACAGGCCGAAGAGAACGGTTTTTCGGTCATTATTGCCGCTGCAGGTATGGCTGCCCATCTTCCGGGCGTCGTCGCGGCCCAGACCACGCTGCCCGTGATCGGTGTGCCCCTGGATGCGTCTCCTCTGAGCGGCGTGGATGCGCTTTATTCCATCGTGCAGATGCCTCCCGGCATTCCTGTAGGCACCGTGGCCATCGGAAAGGCCGGTGCTAAGAATGCGGGAATCCTTGCGGCCCAGATTCTGGCCCTCGGAGACGGGGAACTGAGCCGGAAGCTGAAAGCGTTCCGGACATCGGGCAGTAAACTGCCATAGAACAAAACGGACGAAGGCATATTGGTCGATATCGATAAAATAGAACAGATTCTGGTCATTATCCCGACGTACAATGAAGTGCACAATGTCCAGAAAGTCATTCCCAAGGTCCTGGAGCAGGATCCGCGTATCGAGATACTTGTGGTGGATGACAATTCTCCGGACGGCACGGCCGAAGCCGTCGAGCGGTGGTGCCAGAAAACATCGCGCATTCATCTTCTGCAGCGTTCCGGTAAAATGGGGCTTGGAACCGCCTATGTTGAAGGATTCAAGATGGCGCTCCAGCAGGACTATCAGCTGGTCTTTCAGATGGATGCGGATCTCTCCCATGATCCCAACGAGATTCCCAATTTTTTAAAGTGTATCGGGAAGTATGATGTGGTCATCGGTTCCAGGTATATTCAGGGTGTCAACGTGGTGAACTGGCCCATATCGCGGCTGCTCCTTTCCTGGTTTGCGAACCTGTATTCCCGCGTGGTCACCGGTATGTCCATCAGGGATGCCACAGGGGGATACAAGTGCTTTCATCGCCATGTGCTTGAAAAAATGAATTTCAATAAAATCCATTCGGACGGCTATGCTTTCCAGATTGAAATGAACTTCAAGGTCTGGAAAAAAGGATTCCAGGTGAAGGAAATCCCGATCGTCTTCGTGGACCGCAATGACGGTGTGTCCAAAATGCATCCGGGAATTGTCCAGGAGGCATTCTGGATGGTGTGGCGATTGCGCCTTTTAAGTGTTTTCGGGAGGTTATAACATCAAGGCCAAACCGGACATTTCCATAATCATCGTCAATTACAATGTCAAATCCTATCTCGAGCAGGCCCTGAAGTCGATTTTAAAGGCCCTGACGCATATCCCTTCTGAAATCATTGTCGTGGACAACGCGTCGACAGACGGCAGTGTGCGGCTGGTCCGTGAGCAGTTTCCTGAGGTCATGCTGATCGCGAACAAACTGAATGCCGGCTTCGCAAAGGCCAACAACCAGGCCCTGAAAAAAGCCCGGGGGAGGTTTGTGTGCCTGATCAATCCGGACACGCTCGTCCGTGAAGACACATTCTCGACCTGCATCGATTATATGGTACGGCATCCCGATACCGGAATGCTGGGATGCAAAATTCTTAATCCCGACGGTTCCCTTCAACTGGCTTGCAGACGCAGCTTTCCGACGCCCTGGGTGGCATTCACGAAAATGGCGGGTCTGAGCCGTCTTTTCCCCAAAAGCCGCTGGTTCGGACGCTATAATCTGACCTATATGGATCCGGACAAGACGACGGAAGTGGAAGCCATATCCGGTTCCTTTATGGTAGTGCGAAAGAAGACCATACGGGATGCCGGTCCGCTGGATGAAGATTTTTTTCTGTACGGTGAAGATCTGGACTGGTGTTACAGGATTCATCAGGCAGGATGGAAAATCGTATACCTGCCGGCCACGCAGATCATACATTACAAGGGCCGCAGTGCTAAAGAGGCCCCCTTTGATAATTTGCGGATTTTTTACGGCGCCATGCAGTTGTTCGTCATGAAGCACTTTCACAGGGGCTGGGTGTTTCTGCCCAGATGGCTGTTGATGACCGGTATATGGCTGCGCGGCGGTCTGTCTTTTCTGTCCCAGCTTATTCAGCGTCTGCTGATCCCGATGATCGACTTCGCCTTTCTGCAGGCAGGACTGTTTGCGGCCATTCTGGTATGGCTGAAAACACCGGACTACTGGCCCCGGTACCTGATCGTGAATGGGATTTACTCAATGATCTGGCTGGGTTGTTTCTGGGGCATGGGTCTTTACCGGCGCAGGGTGTTCAGTGCAAGTAATGCCATTGCCGCTGTTTTTTTCGGCTTTTTGTTCAATACATCCGTCACTTTTTTTCTGCCCGATTACCAGTTCAGCCGTGCCGTCATGCTGATCGCCGCCTTTCTGGATGCGGTCTTTCTGGGCAGCTGGCGTCTCGTGCTCAGGCTTGCCATACGAAAAAGCAGGTTGCCTGCATTCAACAGGCTGGGGCATTCCCTGGTCAACCGGAGAACCGCGATCGCAGGTACAGGTCACGACAGTCTGCAGATATTGAAGCATCTGAGACGCCATCCGGATACCGGATACGAAGTGATCGGACTCGTCTCGCTGTCCGGCACGGCGGATGATTCGGTACCGGATTCCGATTTGCCCCTTTTGGGCAATCTGGATGAAATCGAAAGGGTGGCCAGGGCCCATCGCATACATGATGTGATATTCCCTGCAGAGGCCGTCAGTTATGAACGTATGCTCGGATTTATGGCCAGGGGCAAGGAACTGAATCTCGATTTTAAAATGGTTCCGGGGCACATGGATGTGCTGATCGGCCGGTCCCATATCGACACGCTCAATGACCTGTCACTGATGGATCTGGATTATTCAATTTTTCAGGGCTGGAACATCCTTCTGAAAAGATGGATGGATATCCTTTTTGTGCTTTGCATGCTGCCGGCCGCTCTGCCGGTGACCGTATTCGTATGGCTGCATCCCCGTTTCCGGTTCAGGCGCCGGATGATTGCCGATGGTTTGGGACGTTCCATGTCCATCACCGAGATCCTGAAAACGAAAAAAAGGGCTTCCGGATGGATTCAGGCAGTACCGCTGCTGTGGCCGATCCTGCGCGGCAGGCTGACCGTCATCGGAACGGAAATCCTGGATTACCATCCGGGAACACAGGCCAGGGGATTCAAGCCCGGTCTTACGGGTTTGGTACAGGTGCACCGGGCAAAGAAACTGACGGAAGAAGAGAAAAAACGTTACACACATCATTATATGAAGAACTATTCCGTGTTCCTCGATATTGAGATTCTGCTTAAGAGCGTATTCCGGGACTGACCGCTTTTTCTTTGATCTCTCGAATCGATTTTATATATTATAAGGAGTTGTGCAACAGAGGAGAAGGTATGTCAAGCTACGTGCTGGATTTTGAAAAGCCCATTGTCGAGCTTGAGAAGAAGATTGCGGAAATGAGGGCCTATTCCGTGTCCGAGAATATGGATATGGAAGATGAAATCCGTCGGCTGGAGAAAAAGCTGGAAAAGCTGATGGAAGACACTTATGCCAGATTAACCCGATGGCAGCGTGTTCTCTTGTCACGGCATCCCGATCGTCCGTATGCACTGGATTATATTGAACGTCTGTTTACGGATTATGTGGAGCTGCATGGGGATCGTCATTTTGCCGACGATCCGGCCATGGTGGGCGGTGTCGCAAAACTGGATGGCGATCCCGTGATGGTGATCGGGCAACAGAAAGGCCGCACCACAAAACAGAAACTCCACCGTAATTTTGGAATGATGAATCCCGAGGGTTACAGACGTGCCTTGAGGTTGATGCATCTTGCGGAAAAATTCCACCGCCCGGTTGTCTGCCTGATCGATACACCGGGAGCCTATCCGGGACTGGGTGCCGAGGAGCGGGGGCAGGGTGAAGCCATCGCGAGAAATCTGTTCGAAATGGCCCATCTCAAGGTGCCGATTTTGGCTGTAATCATCGGTGAAGGGGCTTCCGGAGGCGCCCTGGGGATTGGTATGGGAGATCGTGTGCTTATGATGGAGAACGCCTGGTATTCCGTGATCTCGCCTGAGGGATGCGCCGCCATTCTGTGGAAAAAGAATCCGTCGGAAATGATCCCCACGGCCGCCGAGATGCTCCGTGTCACGGCCCCGGATCTGCTGGAGCTGGGCGTGATCGATGAGGTGATACCGGAACCCATGGGTGGTGCCCATCGGAATTACAACGCAGCCGCCCAGACGGTAAAGGACCGCATCAGGTTTCATCTGAATGCCCTGAAAAAACTGTCCCCGGCACAGCTCATCGGCCAGCGAATTGAAAAATACAGTAAAATCGGATTCTACAAGGAAAACTGACATGCCGCACGATGGTCATGCGTACCAGACCCGTGTACGTTATGCTGAAATCGACCGGATGGGCGTAGCCTATCATTCGCGTTATATCGAATGGTATGAAGCCGCACGTACGGACATGCTCAGGGACCGCGGATTTCCGTATAAGGCGTTGGAGGAACGAGGCATTTTTCTGCCCGTTATCGAGTTAAATAACCGGTTCCTGAAACCTGTATTTTATGATGAACTGGTAACCGTTTATACAAGCGTCGAAAAAATTACCCGGCTGAAACTGCATCTGACCTATCGGGTTTTTGGAGAAGCCAATGATCAGCTTCGGGCCGAGGGGTATACGATACACTGTTTTATAAATGACAGGGGAGAACCCTTTCGTGTGGATCCCCGGGTGGTTCAATTTATCAGCGGTGAAGCGGAAATGCCATGAAAGGAGCGTATCATGCTGAGTCAGGAATTGCTGGATATACTGGCCTGCCCGAAATGCAAAGGTGATCTCGAATACAAAAAGGAAGACGATCAGCTGATCTGCAATGCCTGCCGTCTTATATATCATATCAGGGAGGACATTCCGGTCATGCTGATCGATGAAGCCGAGCCGTTCTAGGTGTCGTCCCGCGCAGCGAAAAATATTCCTTGACTTCAAAATATTTCACCATTAAATTATTCATTCTGTTGGAATATTTTTACTCTCATGTCCAGAATAACGGATTTGAAGAATCATTATCAACTGTTCTGTTCTGCTTGCATGGGCCCGATTATCCGGCTTCATCATGCGCTCCCGTCAAGAGAACAGATGGATTTAAAAATGAGGAGTGTTCGAATGAGTACGAGTACAGACTTTCTTCGTCAGCATATGAATCCTGCACATTTTGATAAACTGATGGCCATTGACAATCCGAAACTGTACGATTTTGTGGCCGAATATGTCGAATTATGCGAACCGGACAATATCATCGTGATTACGGACGCTCCCGATGATTTAAAAATGATCCGGGAAAAAGCCGTTGCGGACGGGGAAGAAATCAAACTGAAAATTGCAGGGCATACCGTGCATTTCGAGAGCAGGTTTGACCAGGCCCGTGACAAGGAAAACACCCGGCTGCTGCTGGGCAAAGGCAAAACTCTCGGGAAAAACATCAACAGCATGGATAAAGAGGAAGGCGAAAAGGAAATCCGGACCATTATGCAAGGCATCATGAAGGGGCATGACGTGTATGTCCGGTTTTTCTGCCTCGGGCCCGTCGATTCGCCTTTTTCCATCCTGGCATGTCAGCTGACGGATTCGACCTATGTATGCCACAGTCTGGATATCCTTTACAGGCAGGGCTACGAAGCCTTCAGAAAAGCGGGCAGATCCGCTTCGTTTTTCCGAATCGTGCACGGACAGGGAGAGCTGGAAAACAATGTCAGTAAAAATGTGGATAAAAGAAGAATCTATATCGATGTGGAAGATGAGATCGTGTACAGCGCCAATACGCAGTATGGGGGCAACACCCTCGGATTGAAAAAACTTTCCATGCGCCTGGCCATCAAACGGGCCACGAGAGAGGACTGGCTGTGCGAGCATATGTTCGTGATGGGCGTACACGGCCCCGGTGAAAGAGTGACTTATTTTACAGGTGCTTTTCCTTCTCTTTGCGGTAAAACGTCCACGTCGATGATACCCGGGGAAAAAATCGTCGGTGACGACATCGCATACCTGCGTCAGATCGACGGCAGGGTTCGCGCCGTCAACGTTGAAAAAGGCATGTTCGGAATCATAATGGGTGTGAATTCAAAGGATGATCCGATCATTTACAAAACGCTGCACTCGCCAAACGAGATCATTTTTTCCAATGTTCTGATGACGGATGACGGCAATGTGCACTGGATCGACAAGGATGCTCCCGTTCCCGATAAAGGCATCAATTATGCCGGAGAATGGACGCCGGGGAAAAAGGACGCTAAGGGCAATGAAATTCCGCCCTCTCATAAAAATGCTCGGTTTACCCTGTCACTTGACTGTCTCGAGAATTACGATCCGAGGCTGGAAGATCCCGATGGCGTGGATGTGGGAGGCGTGATTTACGGGGGACGCGATTCCTATGCATGGATGCCGGTCCGGGAAGCATTTGACTGGGTTCACGGTATCATCACCATCGGGGCGGCACTGGAATCGGAAACCACAGCGGCCACACTGGGCCAGGAAGGCGTGCCCAAATTCAATCCCATGTCCAATCTGGATTTTGTTTCCGTGCCGCTGAGTGAATATATCCGGAGCAATCTGGATTTCGGAACGCGCCTTCAGGACGTACCCAGGATTTTTGGTGTCAATTATTTTCTGAAAGATGAAACCGGCCGATGGCTGAACGAACGGAACGACAAGGCCGTCTGGCTGAAGTGGATGGAACTCAGGGTCCACGGTGATGCCGATGCCATACGCACACCGGTGGGTTTTATCCCGGAATTCGAAGATCTGCAGCGGCTGTTCAGGCAGGTGCTCGACAAGGTATATACAGAAGAGGATTACATGCAGCAGTTCAGTTTGCGGATCAAACCCTTTATTTCAAAAATCAACCGTATCATCGATATTTACAAAGAGGTCCCGAATGCACCGGCTGTCGTTTTTGACACGCTGAATGCAGAAGTGAACAGACTGAAGGACGTACAGTCTGAGCTGGGTGATCTTGTGGCACCCTCAAAATTCGGATGATCCGCGGCAACCCTTTTTTTGGGCCGATAATTTCTGTTTGGAATTATCGGCCATTTTTTTTATTATTCCTGTAACCAGGCCTGTGATCAAGCCTGGTCACAGGTTCAATGAACGATTCAGGGGTGCGATTTGGCCAAAATACTGATTGCGGATGATGAAGAAGGTATTCGCCACTACCTTCATAAAATCGTCGGTCTGATGGGGCATCAATCGATTGAAGCCGTGAACGGCCGTGATGCATTGAAAATCTTTAAAGAGAACAGCATCGATCTCTCCATTGTCGATATCAATATGCCGGAGATGGACGGGCTCAGGTTTCTGCATGAAGCCAAACAGGCCGATCCGGAAGCGGTGATTATCGTGATGACGGGTTTCCCCTCTGCCGAAAGCATTGTCGAGACCATTGAAGACGATGGATATACGTATATCACAAAACCGATCGATCTGGTGCGGCTTCAGGATTTGATCGGCAGGGGATTGTCGATACGGGACAAGCGGCTCGGGAGAGCGTAGCTATTTGTCATCCGGTCCTGTCATGATCTAATTTGTCATTGCCGTCTTTTTTATCCAGGATCCATTTTATGTAAAATTCCGTTACGCCCGCACCGTATGGTCCCGGGTGCACGGACTGTCATGCGTAAGCAGGGGAAATCGAGTGGTTTTATGTGTTTGTCTGAATCCGGCGCTGCAGAGATCCCTGTTTCTGGAGCAGCTCCGGCCCGGCCATGTCAACCGTGTCGGGGAACTGAGACTTTCGGCGGGCGGCAAGGGTGTGAATGCAGCCCGGGTCGTGCAACAGATGGGCGGGAGTGCTGTTCTGATGGGGCTGTTCGGC
>JAFGGN010000041.1 GCA_016930535.1 bacterium | reverse complement strand
CGTTCTGTTTTTTTATTCCCCGTTTCTCCACCGCTCCGACCCTCCGTTCCACGTTTAGACACAACTGACCTAAAAAACTCTGCGTCTCTGCGGTTTTCTCTGGCCTTTTCTCCGTTTCTCCGTTTCGCGTTCCGGCTCAACGATCCGGCCAACTCCGGTCAGAACAATCCCAGTTGATCATCTTTGTTATCCGCGGCTCTGGATTTTATGTGTATGCGCTCCATCTCCATCCATTCCTGTTCAATGGCATCCAGAAACGGGCTGCGTTTCTGATCGACTGTTTTTCCCATGATCTGCCGTTTTTCCGCATGGGTCAGGATGAGCAGGGATTTTGCCCGTGTCATGCCCACGTACAGCAGGCGCCGTTCCTCGTTAATGTCCGACTGCGTCTCATGGAGATGATAGGGCAGGAGCCCGTCCTCACATCCGGCAATGAAGACCACGGGGAATTCGAGGCCCTTGGATGCGTGCAGGGTCATGAGAGACACCCGTTCCAGGGCCGGCCTGTACAGGTCCGCGGGCATGCCCAGGGCCGCGGAGTTTATAAATCCGGCCGAATCGTCTCCGAACGGCTCGCTGAGGCAGATCAGCTGGTTCCAGAATCCGGCCATGTCCTTCAGGGATTTTTCCGGACAGTTGTCACGGATACAGGCGAGTCTGGACGACACCGGTTTCTCGCGGCGGAGCGCGGAGAGCAGGGTTTCGTCCACCTGATAATCCTTCATGATCCGGTCCCCGAGCCAGGTATTCTGCGGATTTTCAAGGCACTTGAGTATGTGAAGCACCCGGCGAACCGCCCTCTGTCTGAGAATGGAATCGGGCCCGATGCTCTGCACGGGGATCGCATGATCCTCGAACGCTTTCTCGAACAGGGGCAGCTGCCTACCCGTTCTGCAGAGCACGGCAAAATCGGAGAGACTGTATTCCGTTTCCGGATGACCGCCCGTGATATCCGAATCCATTGAGAAGAAGCGCAATCCGCCCATCATCTGTTCGATGGTTCTGGCCGTGAATTCGGCCTCGCTCTTGTCCGTGGCGTTCGCGGCGATCCGTATTTTTATGCCCTCGCTGATCGCGTTGAGGCTGAATGCGGGTGCCGATCCCAGAATGCCGGCGGATGCCTTCAGCACCGGACGCGGGCAGCGGTAGCTCAGGGACAGCGGATAAAGCGCCGCATCCGGAAAATCCTTCTTGAATCTCAGAATATAGCGGACATCAGCGCCGCGGAATCCGTAAATGGCCTGGTTGGGATCACCGATCACGACCAGGTTGGCATCCGGATCCGGGACCAGAAGCCGGACCAGACGGTACTGAAGCTCATTGATGTCCTGATACTCGTCGACCAGGATCCATTGATAACGCCCCCGGATTTCACGGGCCGGTTCCGGATGTTCCCCGAGAAGCCGGACCGGTTTGGCAATCAGATCATCCAGGTCGAACAGGTTGTTCCGCTCCAGAAAGGTTTCGTACGCATCGAACAGCGCACGCGTTTCAGTGCTGCATGGGACCGGACTGCCCGGATCTTTCAATGCCGTCAGGACCCGGAGCTCCTGTTTTTCGACGGTTCTTTCCCCGGCGAGCGTTTTCAGAACATCCGGCCTGTCCTCTTCGTCCAGTATGCCGAAACCGGATGTCCGGTTGAACCGGTCCGCGTGTTTTTTCAGCAGGCCGTGGCCCAGCGCATGGAAGGTGCAGGCCGTGAGGCCTTCCAGTTCCACGGGGGAAAGATCACGTTCGAGCCGGTCCCTGATTTCTCCGGCCGCCCGGTTGGTGAACGTAACCGCCAGGATGTTCCGGGCCGGGATTCCGGATTCCCGGACGAGATGCAGAATACGATGCGTCAGCACACGCGTTTTCCCGGTTCCCGGGCCGGCCAGAATCAGCGCGGGGCCCCTGTGATGCAGGACCGCGGCTTCCTGGTCCGGATTCAGGGTGAGCGGTTTTTCGGGAGCAGGCAGCGGCTGCACATCCCGCGCATCAGAAGCAGGCTCCGGCCTGACCGCCAGGCGCGGCGCCTTTTTGGGAGAGACGGGAGCGGGCGTGTTCAAATCCTGGAAAAGGGCCTTCTGCGATCCGAAGCCGTTTTTCACGGCCTCGCCGAATACCCGGATCACGCCGTATTCGCCGTCATATCCGGCCTGAATCAATACTTCACGTTCGCGCATGCGGCGGATGCCTTCGGCCAGCAAATCTCCGCCCTGCCTCCGGATTTCATCCAGGGGCAGGCTGAGCAGTATGTCGAATTCGGATCCCATTTTCCGTATCAGGCCGTTGTAGGCACGGATGACCTGTTTGGAATCCGGCCCCGTGCCGGTCATTTCGGACAGGATTTCCTTCAGAGGGATCAGGGACTGGTAAGGCCGGCCCTCGTGTCCGGCGATGTCCTTCCGGTCGGCCAGCTCCACCACGCGATGCATCACGCCCACGGTAACAGGCTTGCCGCACACCGGGCATTTCAGGCCGTGTTCGAGCGTTTCCGCGGGTTCCCATGCGATGCCGCATTTGCGGTGCCCGTCGTGATGGTATTTGCCTTCCTGCGGGAAAAATTCCAGCGTGCCCAGAAAACGTCCCTCGTCCCTGTTTTTCATGGCGTCCACGATGGCCGGATACGAGAGCTCCGTGTCGAACCAATTGCCTTCGCGGCCGAGTTTTTCCGGGGAATGCGCATCGGAATTCGAGATGAGCGTGTATTTGTCCAGGAATCCGCACAGCCAGTTCATGGGCGGATCGCTGGACAGGCCGGTTTCCACGGCGTATATATGCTCCGACAGATCGCCGTAGCACTGCTCGATGCTGTCGAAGCCGGATTTGGATCCGAGTGCGGAGAACCAGGGTGTCCAGATATGGGCAGGCACGAAGAAAATACGTCCGGATGCCTCCAGGCAGAGCTCGAGAAGGTCGCGCGAATCCAGCCCCAGAATGGGCCGTCCGTCCGATGTGATGTTGAATTCATGATACTTCAGGATGTTTTGAATGGCTTCCGCTGTTTCGAAATCCGGTGCGAAGACCACGTTGTGCACCTTGCGGGTTTTGCCGTCCTTTTTATAGATATTGCTGATTTCCGCGGTGAGCAGGAAACGCACATCGTTGTCGCCCGTGACCGGCACTTGGATGTCGCCTGTCAGGCGGAGCTCAGGCCTGAGTTGGTAAAGACCGGGCTCGGCCGGAATCAGTTTCTCCCTCAGTTCGCGGGTCCATCCCGGATGGGTGAAATCCCCGGTTCCGACCACGCGTATGCCCTTGATCCGGGCCCAGTAATCCAGATGCTCGGGCGTCAGCTGGCTGCTTGTGGCAATGGAATAGTGGGAATGAATGTGAAAATCGGCGATGAATTTCATGGACCTGCGGTTTCCGGGATGTTCTCGTGTCAATGATCAATATAGCGGATCGGATGCATATTATCAATGAAATTCTGGTTCTGCCGGTTGAAAACGGAGGCGCTGTCCCTCTTCCGGCACCGGGTCAATGCCCGTATGCAAACCGGCCCCGGGATCATAGGCGGTGCGCCCGGTCCCGGGGCCTCTAAAGATCTATTCCACCCTGGCCCGTCCTGCCTTGATGCGGCCGTAATATTCGGGTGAATACATGGCCTCGACCGCGACCGGGGGCAGCACATAATCCCCCCTGAACGACGGATTGATCTTTGTGCCGAGCACCACCTTGCCGTGGGCCGGCAGGTCGAAGAACCAGTTGATGCGGTCGTCACGGATATCCATATAATCGCCGTCCGTGAGTCTCAGGCGTTTGATCCATTGGGGAAGCGGTTCACCGGTCAGGCGGTTGTTCACGATTTCCCATCCGGTGGGGAAAATACTGGAAAGCGCGAGATTTTCAAGCTGCATCCGGTACAGGCTTTCCACCGTGTATATCACCCAGAAGGCCCGGCCCGATTCCGTGACGTCCACGGTGACCGGATTGCCGTCCTCGTCATAGAAATTCCGTGCGATCTGCAGGCCGTTTTGTTCCGTATTGATCCTGCTTTCCAGCGGAACGCCTTCACGCAGCAGCGTCACAAACAGCGGATTCGCGGACTCGTTCGTGACCGTGATTTTTTTGTCCCACTGATCGTCGATATCGATCACCTTCTGATAATCCAGCAGTTCGATCGTCTCCTTCTTCCCGTCCGCTTTTTTCAGTGTAAACCGGACGCCCCCGCCTGTAAAGGGAGTGGACTTGTAATAACTGCCCAGGGCCAGGATGGTCATGGCGGTTTCCTGCGTGGAATACCATCCATAGGGCCGGTATGACCGTGCAATGGTCTGAAGCAGTTTCCCGGCTGTTTTCGTGTCCCCCATATCCACGCACAGGCAGGCGAGCAGGGAGCGGTCCCTGAGAGCGGATCCGAAGGTACTGCCGAGCTCACGGTACGGATTGATTTCCGTAGGTACGGCCCTGTCCACTTCCAGGGCCACGTTTTTCTGGCCAGCCAGGGCGTAGGCGGCCGCGAGCAGCTTGCGGGAAACCACGTCCAGGTCCGCGAGCCGGTTTTCCCGGAGCAGGTTCATGGCACTCATCTGGGGTTCGCCGGCCAGTGCCAGCAGATACAAGCGGTACGTCTGATAGCGGTGATCGTCCTTGTTCACCCTGTTCGCACGCCTCCGGGCATCGTCCAGCCAGTGATTGTACAGATTGTCCGGCACGTGGTACCCGAGCGCCCGGGCATGAATCAGAAAGTGACCGAGATAGCTGGTGCCCCAGTCATTGTATTCGGAAGTAAACCAGGATGAATTGGGCCAGTAGCCGAAACCGGATCCGATTTTGAACTGCTGCATTCTCTGAATGGTTGCATTGATATTGTCCGTGATCTGCTGTTTCTGCCAGGGCTCGAGATCGAGCAGGTAAGGAATAAAAAGCTGCGGGAACGCGGAAGACGTGGTCTGCTCGATGCACCCGTACGGATAACGGATCAGGCCGTTCATTCTTTTCTGGAGCTGTATATCCGGCATGCGTGAAAATGCCAACCTGGCATGGTTGGTGCCTTCGATTCCGAATTTTTCCGGGATCAGGATCACGGTTTCCCCTTTTTCGGCTACTGTGTCCGTGACTTCCGTGTAGAACGGGTTGGGGCTGTTCAGGGGAAGATCGACCGAGTAATCCGCGCTTTCGGATCCGGAGCGGGCCATGACCGAAATTTTGCCGGCTCCGACTTCCCGGAGCGTGGACACCTGGAAAGTAACGTCCTTTTCTTCCGGTTTTTCAAACTGTACGGACAGGGTCTGCGGTCCGGACACCTTTAAATTGTCGGATACGGACAGGGTCAGTTCCGCCTGCCGGATCGTGGAATCCATGGCAAATACGGAAACGGGCAGCGCGAAGGCGTCGCCGGGTCTGGCCACGCGCGGCACGGTGGGCAGGATCATGAGGGGCTGTTTGACCGGAATGGTTTTTTCGTCGGATGTGTAGCTGTGGCCGGCCGCGCCCACGAGCATCACGCGTACGGCACCCACGTAATTGGGCATCGTGAATTCGAAGGACTTTGTCCTGCCGGCGGGCACGGTGACGGGTTTCTGAAACATGACCACGGGGACGAAGCGTTTGACCTTGATGCCGCCGAGCCGCGCTTCGCGGGCTGCTTCTTCATCCAGGCCGCCGCCGATGCTGATGTATTTGTCCATATCCGGGAGCAGTGCCCCGATAATTTCATCATAATTGTCCGAGGTGTTCACGGCCAGCCGTATTTTCTGGAAAAAATGCTGCCACGGATCCGGGGTTCCGAACAGAGTGAGATCGAGCAGCCCCTCGTCCACAATGGCAATGGTGCAGGTGGCGTCCTGACGGGCCCCGGACTTTACCGAGACCTTGAAATTCTGTTTGGGACGCAGCTCGTCCGGCGCTGTGAGCACGAGCGGAAGCCGTGTCCTTGCATCTTCCACATAAATCGTTTTAACGCCGTATACGCGCATGGGCAGGTCGTTGCTGCTCTGCGCGTGGGGCTGGATTACGCTGATCACCGCATAACAGTTGGGAATCATGGCCTCGGTGACATCGAACCGGACCCGGGTTTTTCCGGCCGATCCCCGTACCCATCGCTGTTCCAGAAGCCGTCCGCCCTGTTCGAGCGTGAAAAGAACCAGACTCTTGTCGGGTGTATCGAACTGTACCGTGGCCTGATCCCCGGGCTGATATACGTTCCGGTCGCCCGTGATGACGAGCGTGTTCCGGACTTTCTCCTCTCCGGAAGACAAGTCGCCACCCCATCGGGATCCGTAAAAAAACCATCCGGCTTCATGTCCGGATTCCGGATCCCGGATTTCCACGTAATGCTGTCCCCGGTCCTCGACCTTGAAGCTGTAGTCGACAGGCTTGTCCTCGGACATGATCGTTGTCTGGGCGATCTTGTATGTGGACGACATGGTCCTGAAGTCTCTGCGGTCCCGGTTATCGTAGTCGTACCACCAGTGGCGGCTGTTCAGATACACAGTGACTTCCAGCTTGCGGCCGGTCAGGGCATGTCCTTCCGGATCCACGCAGACGATGGGCAGTGTGCAGGATTCGTCGATTCGCATTGAGTGATATCGCGTGGCAGGCACCCTGACACCCACCAGGGCCTTATAAGGAACCAGTTCGGATGTGGCAGACGCTTCCACCACGCTGCCTCCCTTTTCGGAAACCGAGGCCTGAAACCGGATTCTGAGCATGGAAGGCGCGTTGCGGATGCCCGGTACTTCGAAGGCGAATGCTTTCCGGCCATCACTGTCCAGCGCATCGCGCAGAACCGTATGGGACCGGGTTTCATAATCCTTCACCGGTGTGCTGAACGTGAAATCGGGATACGTGCTGCTTGTGAAGGATTCGGACTGCACGGTGGCGCGGATCACGGTTTTCAGATAAGCCGCCGGTGCGCCGAACAGGTATTTCGAAGTGATCGTCCCCTCGATGCTTTCGCCCGGGGGCAGGACACGGCCGGGCACATCCACCTGCACCTTGAGTCGGTTGGGTTTGACGGTCTCGATTTTCAGGGTTTTATAGAAATGCTGATCGCCGATCATCAGATCGGCCTGCCAGTTGCCGGTTGGATCGTTCATGTCCGTTTCGATGTCGAAAGCGACATGGCCGTTCGGACCGGCCTCGACCTTTTTATTCAGCATCACCCTGCCCTGCGGATTTTTGACTTCCAGAAGCACCGGCTGGCCCGAAGGCGGATTCCGGCGGTTCATCCGGATGATGGCGGACAGATAAACCGTATCTCCCGGCCTGTGCACGCCGCGGTCCGTGTACATGAAAACGTCCGTGCCCTGCTGGCTGTGGCTGACACCGGACACGTCGAAATTGTTGATCTGCCATGGATTTTCATCCAGCTTCATGAGCGCGATTTTGTTTCTGCCGACGACGGCCCAGCCGTCTTTGTGAAATACGGCGTGGCCGTCCCCGTCCGTACGCTGGGTTTCGACCGTTTCGTTCACGTAGGATATCAGGTTCAGTTCAAGCCCGCTCTCCGGCTGCGCGGTCAGCACATTGGTGGCGAATACATGGATCTCCTGTTCGGTTTTTTTGACCGTCAGGCCGATATCCGAGGCGATGAGGATTTTGCTCTGCGTGCCCCGCTGATAGTAATAGCCGTAATCACAGGGATCCGAGTAGTAGTCGTCATCTTCGAAATACAGATCGTCCTCCTGGAGATCATCCCGCTGATGCGTGCAGTTGCCCGTGAGATCGTCCTTGTCGAACTGAATTTCGCACACGAACACGGAATTGGTTTTGTACCTGAATATTTCACCCATGTCGAGTTCGGTCTTGATCCAGCGGTTCCGCTCGGACGAGAGCATGTGCTCCTTCTGATAGATCTCCTTGCCGACACGGCCGATATCCTGGAAATTGTCGTTCTCCCAGTAATTGCGCCTGGCCGGTTTCCTGGAAGTGAGCGCGTTGTTCTGAATGAAGAAATGAATGTTCTGGGGAAATATTTCGTACACGCGCAGTGTTGCCCTGGCCACGTTAACCGATTTGAACTGCAGTTTGTACGTATTGGATGCGGGCAGATAAATGCCCTCTGATAGCCACGCTATTTCGGGCTTGATATTGCTGATCATGAACTGGGCATTGAAAGCGTCCCCGAGTTTGGTACCCATGGCGCTCGGAAATGCCGCATCGATCTGTATCCGGTATGTTTCTCCGGCCATGAAGTCACCCGAGAGAATGAGCGTCTTGTTGCTGACGCGTATGTCATGATCGAGTTCCGGAGTCAGCGCAATATAGGCGGAAAGATCCGTGTCCTTTTCGATCGGGTCGCTGAACCGGAATCCGTAACAGGGCTGTTCCTGGTCCGCATCGGTCATGTCGCTGTGCCCGAGCACCTTGAACCGGTTGACGGCCGGGAGCATCAGGTATTTTTCCCATTTGTCATCGGACGCCGTATAGGACTTGGGCAGGCTCAGGCTGAAGGACTGTCCCTTTTCTCCCCTGACCAGCGGTTCCGAAATGACCGTCACCTTTTGCGGCTCACCTGCAGCCTGAATCGTCAATTTGAATTTTTTCCTCTGTAGGCGGAAAGCCAGGTCCTTTTCGATGTTCTCGACATTGACGGGCTGTGCAAAAGTAAGAACGCCTTTATACCGGACCGTATTTTTTTGTCCGGAAACCGGTTCGAAGTCTCCCTCAAGCGAAATGATCTCCTGTTCAGCCACCTTGAAACGGAAAGCATAGTCCCCGACATTTTTCTGTTCTCCGAACAGGATTTTTCCTTTCAGGATTCCTTTGATCTCACGTCCGGCTGGCCAGGGTGCATCCGGCTCGAAACGCAGCGTGGATGTACTGACCCATTTGGCAAATCCCTTGATTTCAGGTTCGAAAACGAAGGGATTCTTATCAAGAACGCTTCCTGAAAGATGACCCGGTGCAATGGCCTCCCTGAACGTGATGGTAAGCGGGGCCGTGACCGAAATCAGGCGCGGCGGACCCTGAAGCACCTTGCTGTCCAGGTCGAGATGATCGGCAAGCTGTCCGGCGATCCCGGGACTGGCCGACTCCGGCGTTTCGGATTTCTGGCATGAAAACACAAACAAAACAGCTGTCAATATCAGAATCCATTTTCTCATGACAACCTCCAAGGGTGAAGCAAAAACGAAGATTAAGGAATAAAGATTAAAGAATCATTTCTGTCGGAGCGTGAAACGGAGCTTCGGTGAGACAAGAGAAACGGAGAAGGGATTTGTTTTGTCTCCGTTTCTCCTCTGCTCCGGTTCTCCGTCACACAACCCGGCCTGATGACGCAACGACCGCTGTCATATCCGGTTCTCCGTTTCCGCAGTCTGCTGCCGCAGTATATTACAGCGTCTGTTTCAGCGAATCGATGACGGATGCGCTGATCCAGTATATGTCGCTGTTGCCGTTTTGCGGATTATTGTGCTCCGCGACAAGGTCCGAGTAGGTTTGGGCCTGTTTTGTGCGGTCCGGATCGGACGCGCGGCGGCTCGTGAAGAACAGGGCCTTTCCGTCCGGACTCAAAGCGGGACAATAATCCAGGGCCGGTGAATTGACGGCAGGTCCCATGTTCATGGCGGCATGCCAGGTGCCGTCCGGCTGCCTGAAACTGATATACAGGTCCCCGCCTCCGAAGTCCTTCCGACCCCAGGCCGTAAAAATCAGAACGCTGTCGTCCGGAGAGATCATGGCGTTGAATTCTTCACCCGGAGAATTGACGGCGGCATCCATTTTTTCAGGGACGTCGAACTTGTCACCCGTCCAGCGGCTCCTGAATATGTCTTCGTCACGCTGCCCGTCCCGCTTGCCCGTAAAGATGAGGGTGTTGTCCCTGGTCAGTGTCGGAAAAAATTCGTTGTTTTCGGTATTCACAGGCAGACCCGGATTTTCAGGATCGGACCAGCAGCCGTCTTTCCATTGCATGAACCAGATATCATAGTCCTTGGGCGTGTCAGACCCGTCCAAAGGTCTGTTGGATGCGAAATAAAACCGGCTGCCGTCCGGTGTGATAAACGGCTCCACGTCGCTGAACCGCCCGGAGAAAGGCGCCACTTCGGGTTCGGACCAGCCGCTTCCGGTTTTTTCGGTAAACACGATGGTGCCTGCATTACCGTGCTGTACGGTGTAATAAAACATGCGGCCGTCCGGCGTAAAAGCGGCATCCCGTTCATTGAGCCCCGTGGCGATACGGTCCCGGGCGAACAGTCCGGCTGCAGTCGGCGGGGCTGCCGCATCTCCGGATTTTCGTGTGTCTGATGCGCAGGAAAGAAATATCAGGACTGCAATCATGGTCATGCGTAACATGGCGAGGCCTTTCCGGTTTAACTGGCGCGTGGTTTTTCAGGCGATTTTTACTAAAGATGATTGACGGTGATGATGAACCTGATGAAAAATAGTAAAATTCAAGGCGGGAAGCAAATACAATTTACGGGCGGGGAAAACGGAGATAGTATAGTCAACCTGCGGCGGAATGCCTGTGCGATGCCTGAGTTCCGGGCTCCGGTAAGGACGGCAGATTCGGGGGGCTGTCCAATAGTCAGTTTTTGATAATTACATATTGAAGACGATATCAACAACGACCATTTTTACAGCTTTCTGGACAGCCCTTGCCGGATCTGCCCGGGAGCAGGGAGAAGGCATCTTATGGAATATCACTTATTCAGCATTTCAACACGGCCGACCAGTTGCAGGAACTCGGCCCTGTAACCGTACGGATCCCGGCCCATGGCGGATTTAGCAAGCGCCCTGACCTGGTCCAGTTCCGAATCGGCCCTGAACTCGGAATCCCTCAGAATCATGGCGAATTCGGCGACCGCGGCGGAAAATCTGAAATTATCCGAAAGCTGCCCCGGATCTTCGGGACCCCGTTTGAGCACTTTCGAGAATTCGAGACTGGTATCCCCGTCCGGCGGCTTGTACCGGATGCGCACGGTCAGCACTTCATCCGATTTTTCCGCATCCTTTTTGATCTGTGTGGTCTGATATTTGAGGTCCATGGTTTCCGTGTCTTTATCCGGATCCGCCGGGATCACTTCGTACAGGGCCGTGACCGTGTGCCCGGCCCCGATTTCCCCGGCATCCTTGGTGTCGTCTTCGAAATCCTTGTCCGCAAGTTTCCGGTTTTCATAGCCGATCAGCCGGTAGGAGGCGATTTTGGCCGGATTGAACTCCACCTGTATCTTGACGTCCTTGGCGATGGTGAAGAGCGTGGCCGTAATTTCATGCACCAGGACCTTTTTGGCTTCCATTATATTGTCGATATAGGCATGGTTTCCGTTCCCCCGGTCCGCGAGTTCCTGCAGGCGGTGGTCCTTGTAATTGCCCATGCCGAATCCGAGCACGGTGAGGAAAATGCCCTCGTCCCGTTTTTCCTCGATGAAGCGGGTCAGCTCGGCCGTGGATGAAATGCCCACATTGAAGTCCCCGTCCGTGGCCAGGATCACGCGGTTGTTGCCTCCTTTGATCCGGTTTTCTTTGGCCACTTCGTAGGCCAGTTTAATGCCTGCGCCGCCAGCGGTCGATCCGCCGGCTTCCAGCCTGTTGATGGCATCCTTGATTGTCTGCTTTTCGGACCCCGGGGTCGACGGCAGTACCAGGCCGGTTGCGCTGGCGTACACCACGATGGCCACCCGGTCCTTTTCCTGCAGCTGATCCGCAAGCAGATTGAAAGCCTTCTGAAGCAGCGGCAGTTTCTTGGGATGGTCCATGGATCCGGACACGTCGATCAGGAATACCAGGTTGCTGGGTTTGGCCTCTTCACGGTTAAGGCTTTTTCCGCGAAGGCCGATATGCACCAGGTGATGCGCCTGGTTCCAGGGACATTTTCCGTATTCGATATTGATGGAGAGCGGATGATCCTGCTTTGGCTGGGGATAATCGTAATCGAAGTAATTAATGAACTCCTCGGACCGCACCACGTCTTTCATGGGCAGCCTGTCCATCATGATGAAACGCCGCGCATTGGCATAGGAGGCGGCATCCACGTCCGCGGCGAACGTGGACATGGGATTTTTCAGTACCTCGAGGAATCCGCTTTCGTTGATCCTGTCGTATTCTTCGGTGTTCCAGTCGGTTCCCGCTTCCGCGGCCGTGAATCCGAGCATGCGATGCGGGGCCTGGCCCGGGGCTCCCTGAGCCTTGGACAGGACGCCGGCCTGCATCTGGACCGTCTGGGGAGCCATGGAAAAAACGTCGTTTTCCGAGTCGGTTTTTTCCGTGTGAAGTGCAACGACCTCATCCGGAAGCGCGCCGGCAACCATCTGGAAATTGACGCGAGTCGTATCGTTCTTTTTCACGTTTACATTCATACGCTGCACCTGTTCGTATCCGAGGGCAGAAGCAATGAGAGTGTATTTGCCGGGCGGCACATTCTGAATGAGATAGTCTCCGTTCATGCCGGAAGCGGCACCCAGTTTTGTGCCTTCCAGTATGATATTGCAGCCGGGAATGGGATCTCCGGTGCTGTTTTCCGTGATGTTACCGGCAATGAAGCCGGTTTTTCCGGCCCACGCCAGGACCGGCAGGAACAACAAGATCATGCAAATCCGTTTCATGATGCTGTCCTCCTCGTAATGATTCGACAATGGTATGACGATGTCAGCGGGGAAAATGTTTACCGTTTCAGGTCCATGAGGTCATCGGGTCATTGGGTCATCAGGTCATTGGGTCGTCGGGTCGGAGCGTGAAACGGGGAAACGGAGAAGATGAGAAACGGAGAAAACTGATGTAGGACGGCCAGCTTGGCCGTCCATGATATGCGGTCTGCAGTCAGCCGTCTTCGGTCATGGATTGTATACCCGTCTCACCGTTTCTCCGCCACCGGAAACGGTGCCCGGTTACGGCGCGCGGTCATGCGGTCGGCTGTCAGCGGTCTGATTCTTGTGTTTGGATTTTAGAATTTGTTTTTTGTGATTTATTTGTTTTTTGGGATTTGTAATTTGGGATTTTCGGCGGTCTATAGAATCTGTAGGGTCATCGGGTCATATGGTCGTCGGGTCGGAGAGTGAAACGGGGAAACGGAGAACACAAAAAGGTCATTGAGTCGTCAGCGTGTAGTGTGAAGCGGAGAACCGGAGAAGGGATTTGTTTTGTCTCCGTCTCTCCTCTGCTCCGTTTCTCCGTGTCACTGTCTTTTGCGATCTGCGGTTTTATATACCCATACACCCATATACTCTTCTGCTGCATTTAAAAAACCGCTTGACTTTCCCTGATGAATAAATTATATTCCTGTACGTTCACGTATAGGTTGAAAAAAAATAAAATAAAAAATAACGTACAGGGGTATTATGGCGGGACAGATTTATATTCGGGACGAGTTTCTGGCCAAGGTCGGTATTCATGACGACATACTGGAAACCTGGGAGAAAGCCAGACTGATCGCGCCGGTCGGCTATACCGAAGACAAGGTGCCTTTTTATTCGGAGAGCGCCATCGGCCAGGTGGAGAAAATCAGCAAACTGACCGATCTGGGATACAGCCTGGAGGAGATTCAGAAAATCGTGAAACGGGTCGGGCTGCCGAAAACAGAACACAAACAGTCAGACAAGGCGATGGACCATTACCTGACGGTAGGCGGGCTCGCCGACAAGGTGGGAGTGAGTCCGAGAACACTGAAACACTGGGAAACCATCGGCATCATCGAACCCGATATGCGCAGTGAGGGGGGATTCAGGCTTTACTCTGAAGTTTACATATTTTTATCACATTTGGTTCAGGACCTGCAGCGCTTCGGATACTCGCTGGAAGACATCAAACAGGTATCCGATTATTTCAGGGAGTTTTTGCAGATTCAGTCCGATCCGGAATTACTGGGCAGGGCCGAGACCGGACAAAAACTGGATGACATGCTGGAAGCGATCGACAAGCTTTTCGGTCAGA
The DNA here is from genome assembly GCA_016930535.1 of bacterium. Taxonomy (GTDB): domain Bacteria; phylum Zhuqueibacterota; class QNDG01; order QNDG01; family JAFGCO01; genus JAFGGN01. The sequence goes on along the minus strand of JAFGGN010000041.1, from coordinate 148,476 downwards.
TGAATCTTTTGAAAGAAGGAATTCAGCGTTGGGAAGATCTCCTGAAGAAGAAACGGAAAGAAGTTCAGAACCTGAAAAACCGGAACCGGAAACAGAGCGAAGGAGCGAAAAATGCCTAAAATGGTTTTTATAGAGCCGAAAAGTTCGAACATTCATATCTTTTCAAAATTCCCGCTGCCCAGGCTGGGCAGTTTCGTGCTGGGCACATTGATGAAAAACCGCGGCTGGGACGTGGATATCGTGGTCGAGGCACAGTTTCCGATCCGGTTTGACAGCCTGTATGACGCCGACCTGGTTGGCATTTCCACCATTACGGCCACGGCGCCCCGGGCCTATGCCATCGCTGACCGGATCCGGTCCATGAACATTCCCGTGATGATGGGCGGACCGCATGTGACCTATCTGACGGACGAGGCGCTGGAACATGCCGATTATGTGATTCGCGGGGAAGGGGAGGCCCCCTTGGCGGCATTTGCGGCGTGCTGGGAAAAAGGACTGCCCTTCGATACGGTTCCGGGTCTGTCCTTCGTGCGCGAGGGCCGTATCGTGCACAATCCGCAGTCGGGGTTGTGCCGGGACCTGGACGCGATTCCCTTTCCGGATTTTTCGCTTCTGAAGGGACAGATCCGGAAAATCGCAAGGCACCGCATCGTCCCGGTCCAGACATCACGGGGCTGTCCGTTCAACTGCTCCTTTTGTTCAGTGACCGGTATGTTCGGTAAACAGTACCGGTACCGGTCCACGGAAAACATTATCGAGGAGCTGCGCCAGTACAATGCGCGGGGCAATTACGTGTTTTTCTACGACGATAATTTTACGGCCAACCGGAAACGGGCGCGTGATCTTCTGGAGGCGATGATCAGGGAGAAATTCAGATTCAAATGGTCCACGCAGGTGCGTGTGGACGTGGCCGCAGACGCGGAGCTGGTCCGTCTGATGAAAAAGGCCGGATGTCATACGCTCTTTATCGGCATGGAATCCGTGAATCCCGAGAGTCTGAAAGCCATGAAGAAAAGCCAGACTGTCGAAGACATCGTACGGGCCGTCCGGATTCTGAAAAAGGCCCGGATTCACGTACACGGCATGTTCGTGTTCGGGTTCGACGAGGACGACAGCCGGACCGTTAAGGAAACCGTGAAATTTGCACGACGGTCCGGCCTGACTTCGAGTCAGTTTCTGATTCTGACGCCGCTGCCCGGTTCCGAATTCTATGAGAAAATGGTGCAGGAAGGGCGTATACAGTTCAGGGACTGGAGCCTGTACGATGCGCATCATGTGGTGTTCAGACCGTCCCGGTTCTCTTTCAAGGGTCTGCAGTGGGCCCAGATTGTGAGCCACGACCGGTTCTATTCAAAGCTGGAGATGATCCGACGTTTTCTGCGCGGCAAATGGTTCGATCTGGGACTGGCTCACATGGCCCGTGATCTCAACCGGTCATGGAAACGCAAGAACAAAACGTTCCTGAAAGTCGTGGATCTCCTGACACCGGGTAAAAATGCGGATATCGAGGTGCAGTACAGGGAAAAAGTAAGTATATAGGTCCATCGGGTCTTAGGGTCTTTGGGTCGTTGGGTCGTTGGGTTGGAGAGTGAAACGGAGCTTCGGAGATGGGGAGAAACGGAGAATACAAGAAGGTCATTGAGTCATTGGGTCATTATGTCGTAGTGTCGGAGAGTGAAACGGTGATGCGGAGAGAATGAGAAACGGAGAAGGGGTTTGTTTTGTCTCCGTCTCTCCTCTGCTCCGGTTCTCCGCTTCACGCTCCGATCCGATGACTTCTTATTTTAGTAAGGTTATTTTGTATGATCTTTGATAATCAGTAGTAATTAATGCTGCGATATACACACCACAATCGACTTTATGATTTTCTTCATCTAAGCCATCCCAAATGACCACGTGTCTTCCAGCAGATTTAGACGAATGGACAAGAGATTTTATTTTTTCACCAATAATATTATAGATACACAATTCGACCTGCGTCTCTATTGGGACATCATAAGTAAATGTCGTAGTTGGATTAAAGGGATTTGGATAATTATAAAAAAATGCGTAATCGACTGGTTTTTCTGATCCGCAGGGTAAAGCTTGTACAGTTTCATATTTTGTAGTATTTCCATGACTATCTAGAGATTCAATCATGTAATAGTACTGCCTGCCTGGTTCAATATCATCGTCAATATATTTATACTCAATTGAGGATGAAGAATTTCCACAGCCTGTTATCACAGACGTATTTATTCTATTCGGATGATTTGACATGTCTGTTGAACGATATATGTTGAAACCGACGTTTTCAATTTCACTTTCAGTGGTCCAACAGATCAAAACGGATGTACCATTCAAAATGGCCGTTATTGAACTGATTTCTACAGAAAGAGTCGCTTCGATTATACCATTACTATTATGACATGTCCATGTGCCCATTCCGCCTGGAACACCATATATATAGAATCCTTCTATTGGGGAACCTGTGCCTGACCATCCACCTGAGCATGTAAAAGTGGCAGTGGTAGATGTATAACTTACGCCATCCCAGCCATTTGTCTGAGCGCTGGTGCCTGAAGCAATTTCCGCACTCGTAATGCCTCCCGGAGTGGCAAGAGACCATTCAGTTATCAATCCTTCACCATACGTTAAGGAGTAATTGAATCTCCCAGCTGAATATTCGGATAAGGCAACAATTGCAGTTTGACTATTGAACTCGACTTTGCTAATAAATGCTTCACCCCACGATGGCCCTCCGGCAAACACTGCATCATATGCATTGGCAGTTATCGGAAAATCTGAAGATCCTGTAACCCCAGTAATAAATGCATCCCCGGCCGCATCCAAAACTACGCCCACACCTGTTTCTGCACCTGTGCCACCGAGGAAAGAGGAATATAGTAAATGGTTCAAACCAGAACTAAACTTGCTTATAATTATATCGCTCGAACCGCCATTATATGTCAAATCGTCTGCCCATGAAGTACAAGGATAATTGGGTGATTGAGTATAACCAGTAAATATTATTTCGTCATTATAGTCCACATTCAGGCTTAGGCATTGATCATCCTGTGTTCCGCCGATATATGTTGAATTCAATATTAGGCTTCCTGAATTATTCAATCTGGTGATAAAAACATCTTCACCGCTTTTGTAGTTTGTGTCATATGATCCTGAAGTTACAGGAAAATTACTGGATGTTGTTCTGCCGCCGGTTAGAATGTCACCATTAGACTCCAAGTAAAGACCGTGGCTCCAATCATTTCCACTGCCCCCCATGTATGTTGAAAAATTGAGATTATCGCCAGATGCGTTTAACTTTAAAAGAAATGCATCGACAGCGCCGCCATTATAAGTATTGTCATACGATCCAGGTGTGACCGGGAAATCATTCGAATAAGTATGTCCGGTCAGTATCAGGTTATTACTGGGATCAAGGGTACAACTATTACCACAATCTATGCTGGAACCTCCGATATAAGTTGAATAAACAAGGTTGCTGCCTGAAGGATTCAATTTTGTCACGAACACATCGCCATAGGAGCCACCCCCTACGGATCCTCCGCCATTATAACTTTCATCATATGCACCATCGGTAGCAGGAAAATTTTCCGATGCTGTAACCCCTGTTATGTAGCAATTTCCATTGAAATCGATATCTATATCCATTCCTTGATCAAGGCTGTTCCCTCCAATATATGTGGAATAGATCAGATTTCTTCCATCATTTGAAAGTTTTACAATTATCGCATCCATTCCATTCGGGTCTCCTGTGCTTCCATTATATGTATTGTCAAAAGCGCCAGTGGTTATAGGAAAGTTATCTGAAAGTGTCCATCCAGTCAAATATATATCCTCCTGGTTGTCGATAGCACATGTGGCAGCCTCGCATAGATCGCCGCCTATGAATGTTGAGAATATTAAACCAGAACCGGTACTGTTCAATTTACTTACAAAAATATCTCCGTGATATCCGGATAACAATCCGCCTTCGCCATTCCATGTCTGATCATATGCACCCGAAGTTGTCGGAAAATCATCTGATCGTGTATACCCGCTGACAATCACATTGCCCGCGCCATCCAAAGAGACATTCGAATCAAATCCCAGCATACAGGCACCCTCGGTACTGCTGCCTCCCAGGAATGTGGAGTACAACAAGGGATCGATGATAAGCGGAGTTTTTAAATCTTTCCATTCAGCGTCCAATCCAATTTGTTCATTGTCATATTTAACAAACCGACAGCGCATTTTAATGATTTTGTTTTTTATAACCTGATATGCGTTTATGTCTTTAAATAGTATTTCCCCGAGCGTGGTGAATAGAGATATTTCGCCATCTGCGGTAATACACATCCCATTTTGACCCTCGAATGCCAAACGGATATTCTCCGGTTGTGCACCGGGCTCCAGTATAAAATCATATCTGAATCCTTCCGCAGTAAAATAGAATTGTATATATACTTTATTGAAAAGTTCCATTTTTACAGATTTGTATAATGGCACATTACTGTTCCAAACCGATCTATTGGATCCTATGAAGTAATTAAAATAGGCATCCAACTTTTCTGTATTATCGATCATGATTTTTGTTTCGGTTTTTTCATTATTACGAAAAAAATTCATTCTTATAATGTGTCCTGACCTGAATGAAGAATTTATTGGGATAACTTTTTTATGCAGGTGTATTTCAGACATTGGTTTCACCGATTTCAAATCATAAAAGTCATAAACAACACCCTTCTTAGTTATCCAGGCATTCAATCCATTGATTTTTGAAAGAAATTCGACATCATCAGGCCATTGGCCCCTATTCCGTATGAAATAATGGATACCGTTCATGGTTTGAAACGGTCTTGAAAATGTTGAGGAAATCAACATAAAAATAGCTGCGAAACAGATTTTTTTTATTTTCATGTTCAGACCTCCTAAAAAACACATTGACGGAATAATTGTTGCACATAAAGTTGGTAATTCACATGATGTAAGAATGATGTGAATGTACTGATAATTAAGTCAACAGGAATCTGACTTGATTCAGTACTAGAACTGCCTTGTTCTATTGTTGGATGAAGTATATTATAATTGTTATTGGCAGGTACCGAAAAATATATAAAAAAAATTAAAAGGTCAAGCGAAACGTGTATAAAAGAAAAAGGATTGATAACAACCTGGCCATTGCAGGCGGTTAGCAAATCCTTTATAATATTTAACACACAAAGTCGAAAATATTTACATTTTTATTATCTCAATATAACACACTTAATTGGTTTACAGGAAAACCCGTTATCGAGTGTTATCAAGTAAATGCCTGAGGAAACAGGTCGATTAAAATCGTTGTCTCCGTACCATTGCAGTGTGTACTGTCCCGGCTGTTGTGTTGCGTGCAAAAGTATTTTATCCGTTGTCCCTGCATGTTAAAAATTATAAATTTGATGAAAGCAACCGAATTGATCTTATATGATACTCGCGTAACTCCGTTGAACGGATTCGGATAATTGGGCAGCAGTTCGAAGGTCCGGCACACTTCCGGATTCCGGTCCCGGACGGATGTCGGAACGATTTGCTGCAGGGAGACATCGTTGATAAAAACGTCGCCTTCGTATTTTCCGCATTGAAAGCTGATTCTGGCACCGGGATTGCTGTCTTTTTTCATCTCGAAATCGAACACGAAATGCGCCGGGGCCGAACCCAGGTTTTTAATGATACGGCCGTAGGATGTAAAAGGGGAGACGCCTTTTTCGATACGGACGGCAATGCTTCGGGGGACCGAGGCACAGGCATCGAATTCCAGCTGATACCGGAAGCCGTTCTCAATGAGCAGGCCGGTCTGTATCAGCTGTACGCTGGTGATCTGGTCACCCGGACTCGTGATACGTACGACATAAGTCCCGTCTTCCACCCGGCCTTCCGCAGCTGCCCCGTCTTCCAGCTCGAGCGTCCACTGGTCCGTATTTTCGAATCCCTGATTCCGGATGAGATTACCGCCCAGTATGTAAAAAACCGGCATTATCGACTGAACCTCCGAGGGCGGGCTTTCGGTTCCGTCCCTGTGCACAGCTGTCACCCTGAAATAATGCCGGGTCTGATTCTTGATATCCCTGATTTCATACAGGGGTTCCGTTGAAACGGCAATCAGGGACACGGGCGGATCGGACAGCCCATGGTATATATTGAAATGATCCACCTCCGTATCGCCGAATTTGTTCATGCCGAGTATCACTTTCTCGTTATCCGCCTCGACAAAAAGATCCGGGACCGCGGCCACGCCGTCCCATTCGAAACGCATGGTGCGATAGCTCGATATACCGTTGATGTACAGATGTTGCACGGCTTCGTTGTTTTCGTTGATTTCATCGGCCCAGGTATAGGTGAAGCCGGGACCGTCGATGAGCCGATTGCCTTTGGGCAACAATTGCACACTGCACATCATTTCGGTATAATGGCCGTCCGGGGGAAAGAGGTATTCCCAGACCTTCTCCGCGGTCATGGCCGCGGGATCGATTTTGTACTCCACGGCGCGTGTGTATTGCGGATCCCGGAAATTGCCGTTGTCCAGTATCGTGTAATGGCCGGGTTTCCCGGGCACCGGACGGAAATGATGCTGATAACTGATGGGAGCAGTCTCGTTAATGTAGGTGAATTGATTGTGCACACCGCCCAGACGCCAGACGAATGCGCCGGTCTGCCGGTCGATTTTCGACACTTCACTCAGGTTCCGCTGGGAGATCAGAAGCTGATTATCATAGTCCAGGGCCACGGAATTGAGATGGGAATAATCGATTGTGCCCTGAGTCAGGTCCTCATATACGGCGTCCTCCACGTTCATGTGATCGATGGTGCGCCATTCAAAAATTACGCTTTTATCCTGATCCAGCTCCTGAACCACACACTCGATGACCGACGCATTCGGCCAGCCTCCGGGTACCCTGCCGCTGAGATCGGTCTGAACATGATCCAGCCCGATCATGAATGCATGCCCATCGGCCGTCATCAGAAAAACATGTGAATCGGTTTCGTACCCGTTGCCGCAGCGGAATGTATCGGTCATGGTGAAAGTCCGGTCCATCACCACATATGCGGCACCGCCGATGTTGAGGCATACGATCAGGTCTCACGTGGGCTGAACGGAAAAATCCTTGTTCAGGCATTGCGCGCCCCGTTTGTAAAAATAGGGCGAGCCGTCGCTGTTCAGCATAAGGAGATAAATATTACAAACCTGGGACAGGTTGAAAATAGTGCCGCACAAAAGCATGCCAGGTGCGGGTTCACCGTTGCTGCTGATTTGAATATCCGGGAAATCACCCGGAACCGCGACACCGTTGATGATTGCCGGCTGTCCGAGCGTGTTCAGCGTTCGGATCCCGTTGTTCATGAAAGGGATCATATCATCCGTGATCTGCCCGACGGAACCGACTCCGGATATTTGCAGCAGGCCTGTCAGCACCAATCCGGCCAGGCAAGAAACCGTTCGTATTTTTCTCATTGCGCAACTCTCCTGTGTTGAAATCGCTTCATGGTTATCCGAACAAATTTTTCCAGGTTGGAGATTCAGATTTTTAATTCGACGCCATTTCAGCCAATTTAATTTACATCTTATTTCAGCAGCATCAGCTTTCTTGTGATACAGCGGTTTTCGCTCTCCAGCGTGAGGAAATAGATGCCGGATCCGGCGGGATGAAGATCTCCGGTCCGTCCGTCCCAGAGGACCCGGTATTGCCCGGGTTGATGCAGCGCGTTTTTCAGAACGGCCGCCTCCTGTCCCTGTAAATTACGGATCACGATCCGGATTGCCGCTGCACGGTTCACCTCATACGCTATTTCAGTGACCATGTTGAATGGATTTGGGTGGTTCTGTTTTAAGGAGAAATGCACGGGGAGGTTTTCCGGGATTCCGGAGATGCCGGTTTCCGTCATTTCCCGGAGGCGGATATTGTCGATGAACACGTCTTTGTCATTCTGGCCCAGGTAGAAGGCCACCCGTGCGGATTCGTTCGTTTCCCGGTTCATCTGATAATCGAATGCAAAGTGCCGGAATTCCTGTTCGAGGGCGGCCGGGAACTGCTTGTAGAGGGCGAAAGGGGCGGTTCCTTTTTCCAGCCTTCCATCGATGTTTCGCGGTTCTGCGGCACGGGCGTCGAATTCAAACCGGTACCAGGATCCTTCCGTGAGCGGAACCGGATTTTGAACCAGCTGAATATCCCTGGTCAGGAACCCGGCGGATGATATCCGGATCCCGTACACACCGTCCGTTACGGATCCGGAGGCCTGAGCGCCGTTGGAAAGCACGAGCGTCCAGTCTTCGGCCGCATTGCCGTCAAAACTGCCGTTGTGAACGATGTTTCCGGTAAAATCATACAGATCCGTTGTAACCGAAACGATATTTGACGGCTGGCTTTCGCTGCCGTCAGGCGCCACGGCTGCGACCTGAAAATAATACGTGGTCCTGTTTTTCAGGTCACGGGTTTCGAACAGGGGCAGACCAGAAGTGGCCAGAAGCGTGACAGGCGGGTTGGTTTCGTCCGCATAGATGCGGTAATGATCGATATCGGTGTCCCCGAACTTGTTAAAGCCCAGGATAATTTTTTCCCTGTCCGCTACGGCAAAAAGGTCGGGTGCTTCAGCCAGGCCCTGCCATTCGAAACGCATGGTCCGGTAGCTGGATATTTCATCGATGATCATCTCAGCAAGCAGCTCATTCTGCGGAGACACTTCCACGCCGTAATAGGGCGGCCTTGCGCATCCGTCGATGAGCCTGTTGCCGTTGGGCAGAACCTGGACACTTCCCATCATGTCGTTGAAATGACCGTCCGGGGGGAAACGGTACTCCCACACCTTTTCGGCCGTCATGGCATCCGTGTCGATCCGGTATTCGACCGCTCTGGAGCGCTGCGGGCTGCGGTGATTGCCGTTATCGTATATGGTATAATGTCCGGGTTGTCCGGGCACTGGCCGGCAGTGGTGCTGATACCGGATCTGTTCCGGATCGTTGACGAATGTGAACTGATTGTGCTGTCCGCCCAGGCGCCAGATAAAGGCGCCGGTTTCACGGTCGATTTTGGAAACCTCGCTCTGATGACGTTGTGAAATGATCAGATTGCCGTCATAATCCACCGCCACTGAATTTAGATGTGAAAAATCGACAAAAAATCCGGTCAAATCCTCGTACACGGCATCTTCCACATGAACATGATCGAGCGTTCTCCATTCGAAGATGACATTTTTGGCGGTATCCAGCTCCTGCAGAACCGGCATATCGACGAACGTATTTTTACGGCCGCCGGGCACTTTGCCGCTCAGGTCCACGACAGCCGATCCCATGCCGATGATCAGGGCATGGCCGTCGGGCAGAAGCACCAGATCATGGTTGTCCGTTGCATAATTGTGTCCGGCCTTGTACGAATCCGTTTCTTCGAAATGGTCGTTGAACAGGATAAACTTTCTGTCCCAGTACCTGAATACGGAAAGCCGGTTGCCGGGCTGCACCTTGAAATCGCCGGTCCGCCATTCCCTGCCCCGCCTGAAAAAATAGGGTGTACCGTCTTCGTTCAGAACGAGCAGGTAGAAATTGGTGACCGCGTCATCCGGAAAGGTCTGTCCCAGGAACAGCCTGCCGGGTGCTGTTTCGCCGTTCTGAATCAGGCGGACGGTTGGAAAGTCGCCCGGTACGGCCACGCCGTTGATGATTCGGGGAGAGCCGCCTGTTTGCGCGGCGCCGGTTTTTTTTAGACACGCGTCCTGAAACCGTCCGGTTTGCTCCCGGCCGGAATCGCTGCGGGCGATCCGGAAACAGTACGACCGGTCCGGCATTCCCCAACGGGCAGTTGCCAGAATCACGGTAACCGTTTCGCCTTCCTGGAACACCCGGGCCGGTTTGAAAATGCAGGTATTGGCCGCATCCGAGCCCGTCACCGTACCTTGACAGGCGCCGCCGACCGAACCGCTGACCGTGATGCATCCGGGATTCAGAATCAGGTGTTTAATCTGTTCCGGTGCGGATTTGAATATGAGGGTGGTATGCGGCGAGACCTGATCGCTGTTCGGGAACGGATATACATACGAGAAATCCTCTCCCGCATCCGCGGCTGCATTCAGGGCCAGGAAGAACAGGCATAACCATTGGCGAATTTTCATCGAATCGGCCTCACGACAAACCGGAATGAATCAAATATCGAACTGTAATATAATACATTTTTTCCGAAAACCGAATTCGGATCGGTTTCTAAAATAAACCGTAGACCCATTCGGCTTGATACAGGATGCGAGTCAGGATGCGGAATAATAAAAAAGGGCCGTCCCGGGATACCGGAACGGCCCTGTAAAAAACGGTCCTGAAGCAGTTATTTTAACAGCAGCAGTTTCTTTGCATCGAAAAAGGATCCCGCCTGAATGGTGTATATATAGACACCGGTCGGAAGCATCGCACCCTGCTCGTTCCGGCCGTCCCACTGAACAACGTACCGTCCGGCAGTTTTCTCTTCATTCATGAGTGTGCGAACCAGCTGCCCGCGCGTGTTGAACAGCATGATCCGGACATGGGACTGACGCGGGACCGCATATTGAATCTGCGTGGTCGGATTGAACGGATTGGGCCGGTTCTGTTTCAGCTCGAATACTTCCGGAGCCATTCCGGATTGCGGTCTTTCCTGAATCTCGGTCGAAATCCCCTGGATATAATAATCCTCCACCTCGCCGTCGGGCGCATAACCGGTGGGAGTCAGATCAGGAATACGGCTGGCCCGGAAACGGACATAGGTCGAATCCAGGTACACGGTATCCGGAATGAGGATATCGTAGAGCTTGCTGCCGGGACCGAAGAAATCATCGTCCACGATATGCTCGTTGGGATCGTTCCAGTCGCCGTTCCCGTTGAAATCCGCCCAGACGTTCAGATAAGCGCTGTCCGAAAGTGTGACCGTGAACGAGGCCGGAACTCCGGCGGTCCAGGTGTTGTGGAACACCACGCCGTCTTCATCATCCGTACCGTTTGCGTCATCTCCCTTGGCATCGGCATCGGGGAGCCCGTCCGTTTCTGCGTCCACGGTATTCCCCATCCACAGCGAACCGTCTATGTAATGCCAGGCGCCGAAATGTACCGCCAGGGTTGAGTAATAGGGATCGGGCGCGTCGCCAAAATCGTAATTACCGGTTCCGCCCTCGATGACTACCGCATAATCCTCCACCTCGCCGATGGGAGGCAGATCATCGGGATTGTCGAAGGGATCGTCCGTGTAATGAGGACCGCTCGGTCCCAGGCCGCCCTGGTCGCTGAAGCGGAAACGCACGTAGGTCGTTCCGGGCGCGGCGGTTCCGGGAATCGGGAACGAGAGCTGATTGGCCCCTTCGTCAAGGGGCTCGTCCTCGATAATCTGATCCTCTTCATCATCCCAGCTGCCGTTTCGGTTGAAGTCCATCCATGCGCTCAGTATGCCGGCCGCGGATGCCGTCACCACGATCTGGCCCGCGGATCCGGCGTTCAGGCTGTTGACAAATTCCACGCCGTCATCGTCGTCCGTTCCGTCATCGTCATCGCCGGTGGAGCCCTCATTGGATTGTCCGTCACCGTCTCCGTCGATCAGGTCACCCAGATGGAATCCGGCGACGATGGTATGCATGGCGCCGCTTTGATTGGCCAGTGTCTCGAGAATCCACGAATCTCCGAAATCGAACATGCTGGTCAGGCTGCCGGGAGCGACTTTGAGCAGGTAATCTTCCGTCTCTCCGTCCTCGAAATCCCCGCTGCCGTCCCAGGGCAGCGGAACCGGCTCGGGCGTTATCGTGAAGCGCGCCCACACGTAACCTGCGTTCGGACCGATACGGTATCCCGGAGGCCTTTCATAGGGATGGGCGCCCAGACCGCTTCCGCCCCGTGCCGGAGGAATGCGGTAATTCTGAAGAACATGTTCCGGCGCCGATGCATGGATGTCGATAAAGGAGCTGCCGCCCCATTCGCCGTCCTGATCCCAGTCGATAATCACGTTGACATAGGCCCAGTCATCCCAGTACTGGTTGCTCCAGGCCAGATCAAAATTGCATCCGCACCAGTCCGCCATCTGGGTCGTCGTGCCGATGGTGTTGCTCCACTCAGAGCCGGAGCACCCCCCTTCGGGACCCTCGTAGAGCGGCACCACCCGGAGATGGCCGTCTTCGCGCACGATATTATAGGAAACCGTGTACAGCAGCCCGTTATCGTCATCCAGGTTGTATGCCCCGCGGCACATGCCCCGGTTTCCGCTGGGTTCGGTGGTTGGAGGAGCCCCGCCGCCCCCGAACCAGATGGCGAACTCATGATCGTCGCTGCCATGACGGATGGTATGGCTGCCCGAGACCGGACAGGTCGGGAAATTGCCGACCACGCCGGAGGAGGGATAGGCGATGTCGCCGCTCGGCGCGTCCCCGTAATCCCGATATTCCGCACGTGCCACGTGGAGCAGGTAATCCTCGGTCTCACCGTCCGCAAAATCGCCGTGGCCGTTCCACTCATCCGTTCCGACCGGCGTGTCCGAAATGGTGAACCGTGCCCAGACATATCCGCCCGGACCGCCCATGCGGAAATCAGGTGCGCCGGCATCGCTCAGAAAACCCCATCCCTGGGGCACGTACAGGTCCTGGACGATATGTTCCTGTATATGCGGCGCTCCCGGATCCATGCAGTGATAGATGGCGCCGCCATTGTTCCAGCCGCCGCTCTGGTTCCAGTCCACGAGTACATTGATATAGGCCCCTTCCTCGGCCGTGCAATGATACATGATATCCAGATGTCGTCCCCACCGTCCGATTTCGCAGGAAACCATCTGCAGTCCGGATCCGCCGACGTATTCGACATGCTCGGCGCCCGGATCGCCCACGATCGTATACACATGCCCGTCGGTCAATCCGGCATCGTCGTCCCAGATCGTTTCATCCTGATCGTAGCCGCAGGAGCAGCAGCCGGCATTGCCTTCGGTTTCAAAATCCACGGAATTCCCGAAATACCTCTCGCCGCGGTTGCCGTGGCGGACGCGTCCGTAATCGCCGCAAGTCATGAAACTGCCTTCCACGTCCGTATCGGACATTTCGACGAATTCGGCCAGGTACGCGGTTTTCCCTTCGGGTGCGTCCCCGAATTCGTATTCGAATTCCAGTTCCACGACCACCACGTAGTCCTCGATTTCACCACCCATCACCGGGCCGTGCGGTGTGAGAATCGATCCCCCCGAAAAACGGAACCGTGCATATGTTTCGCCCTCTCTGGCATATTCGGGTACATCGATGTCCAGGTCGTTTTCTCCTTCCGGTACTTCATCGTCGAATACTTCCTCGCCCTCATCGTCAAAGTCGCCGTCATGGTTCCAGTCAAACCAGATTTTCAGTTTGCCGTTCACGGAAGCCAGCACGTGGACCGGCGTCGGTTTTCCTGCCACGACAGGTTCGGGAAAAGTGACGCCGTCATCGTCGTCTCCGTCGGCTTTATCCGATGGTTTTCCGTCATCGTCACCCGACACGGCATGGCCGAGATAAACGCCGTCCATGATGATGTGGTATGCGCCGTTGTCGGAGGCCAGCGTCGAATAAGAAGCCGGGGCATCACCGTAATCGAACAGTTCGGACAGGTCGCCGACTTTCAGCAGATGATCCTCGGTCTCGCCTGCGTGGAACGTACCGCCCCCGCCGTCCCAGGGCAGGGGAATGGGCTCGTTCGTGATGGTAAACCGTGCCCAGACGTATCCTGAATTGGGCCCGATACGGAACGCAGGCGGATCGAGCACGGAAAGGTGCCCGTTCATTGCACCCGGCACATGGAAATTCTGCAGGATATGCTCCGGGATACTGACATTGTCGCAGCTGCTGGCTCCGCCCCACTGGCCGTCCTGGTTCCAGTCGATAATCACATTGACGTAGGCGCCGTCTATCTCCCAGGTGTCGAACCAGATGTTGATGTTGTCCCCCCAGCGGGCGAGGGAACACGGATAGCCCATGTGGTCTCCGGACATATCCGAGCATAGCGGAACGACACTGCCGTCCACGATGGTGAAAACGTCGGGTTTCCAGAGGCAGGATTCGCCTTCGCCGCATTGTTCGTCCATGTCGTACATATCGGGTATGAAACTGGGGCAGAAATCGCCGTTCCCCTCGCGCTCGTAATCCGCATGATGCCCCAGAAACGTACGGCCCTCTTCGGTATGCCGGATGAATCCCGCGGATCCCACCAGACAGGTCGGAAAACGGCCGATGACGCCCAGGTCCGGATATGCGATCACGTCCTCGGGCGCATCCCCGTAATCGTACCGGATCACCAGTTCGTTCACTTCGATGTATCCGGTCCGTGTGCGTGTATCGTTGCCGTTCTGACAGGCGATTTTCAGCGTGACATCGTAGGTGCCCGGCTGGGCATAGGTCACGGTGATCGGGCCGTTACCCGAACCGGTCGGGGGGCTGCCTCCGGGAAAGCTCCAGCTCCAGGCATAGGCTCCGGTTGAATTGTCATAAAATGTGACCAGCAAAGGAGCCGTGCCCTCCTTGGGTATGGCGTAAAAATCGGCCTGGCACTGGGCGAATATCTGCGGTGCAAGGCAGAGTATGACCAGCAGACATCCCAGACACAGTGGTGATTTTTCAGACAGGGAAAAACGCTTCATAATACTCCCTCCTTCGGTTTGATCTGTTTATTCAGTGGCAGCAGGGATGCAGGCGTATGAAAGGGGAATGCAGGTTTGAATATTTGAATCTGCACATTTCCCGGAATATTGTCAAGAACAAATCGACGAAAGCCAGGCCGTCCGGATGATACATGAGAAAATCCCGGTCGCGGCTTTTTTTGCCGACAATGCATTCTGCCCCTGCATGGGTATGTCGTATCCCGATATTAATATATTAGAAGTATTTTGTCAAATATTGAATAAAGAGCCGGATTCCGTGGAATTTTTCTCAAAAAAAATCGGCATTTCGTGTCCGTTCACACACGAAATGCCGGTCATTTCATAATTTGCTTGACTTTTTCAGAATAATAAACGAAATTGCCGACTGAATAGTCAGTCGAGATATAACAATGCAGACTTCGGACAAGAGAACGCATATACTGGAAGCCGCACTGGACCTGTTCACGGAGCTCGGATTTCACGGGACATCCACGGCCGCCATCGCTAAAAAAGCGGATGTGGCAGTGGGCACGCTGTTTCACTATTTCGCCACCAAAGAGGATCTGATCAATGCACTGTACCTCGAAATCAAGATCCGTATGCGTTCGCGTCTGACCGCAGGGCTGGATCGGGCGGGGAATACAGAAGAAAGGTTCGGGTGCCTCTGGACGAGCAGCGTTCGCTGGATTCAGGAAAAACCCAGGGAAATTCAGTTCTTCCGCCTGTTCGGTGCCTCGCCCAATATTTCACAGGCGACCAGGGAACAGGGCATGCAGCATTTTGCCTTCATCTTCGACGTGATCGAACAGGGAAAAAAGCAGGGCATGCTCAAGGATCTACCCACGGATCTGCTGATGGAGTTCATGATGAGCAGCCTGAGCAGCACCCAGAGTTATTTTTTCGAGCATCCGGATCATATCCATGATCCGGATGTAAAGCGGCGCATTTTCGAGGCCATCTGGGATATGATACGGAAAAAATAAAAAAAATTTATCGACGCATCGACTGATCAGTCAATCGTAAGAAAGGAAATTTCATGGAACCTGTATTTTTTTATGCCATGCCCCATCAGAATGATTTAAACACTTTGCAGAATGCGGCCCGCCTGCTCGTCGATAGGGTTTTCCGGTACAAGCAGTGGACACCGGCATCAAGGGTCCCCTTGAAAGTGCATTTCGGGGAGCACGGAAACCACACCTTTATCCCGGCATCCTATTATGACGGTATTATCGACTGGCTGGAGGCACAGCATGCGGAGACCGCGTTTATCGAAAGCAATGTACTGTACGGCGGACACCGGACAACGCGAAAAGCGCACACGGAACTGGCGCACAGACACGGTTTTACCCGGGTTCCTGTCTGGATTGCGGATGGTGAAGCGGGGGAGGACATGGCGGATATCGATATCAACGGCAGGTATTTCAAAACATGCCATGTGGGCCGGCTCATCGCGGAACAGGAACAGATTGTCGTGTGCAGTCATTTCAAGGGGCATTTGATGGCCGGATTCGGAGGCGCGCTTAAACAGCTGGGCATGGGCTGCGCGGCCAGACGCGGCAAACTGGATCAGCATATGGGAGTCAAACCGTTTATCAATCCGTTGCAGTGCAAACAATGCGGCGCCTGTCTGAAAAAGTGCGCGGAAGACGCCATTCATATCGGCCGCTGGTCCAGAATCGACCGGAATAAGTGTGTGGGCTGCCTGGGCTGCATGGCCGTATGCCCCTCGAATGCGGTGATGATCAACTGGCTCCGTTCCCTGGACAAAGGATTTTCGGAACGGATCGCCGAATATGCACTGGCGGCGCAGCAGGGAAAACGCAATGTGTACGTGACATTCGCCTTCAATATCACGCGGCAGTGCGACTGCGTCGGGCAGCGCATGAAGCCGATTGTTCCGGATCTCGGTATCCTGGCATCCGCGGATCCCGTAGCCCTGGACCGGGCCTCCCTCGATCTGCTCGATAAAAGGGCCGGCCGCAGGGTGTTCGGACGCGGACGGCACATTCTGGCTTATGCGGAGTCCCTGGGCGTAGGGGAAAGGGAGTATGAGCTTGAGGAAATCAAGATTAATTAAGGGTCCATCGGGTCATTGGGTCATTGGGTCTTTGGGTCGTTGGGTCTGCAGGTCAATAGAGTCGTTGGGTCGGAAAGTGAGACGGAGAATACAAAAAGATCCTTGGTTCTGCCGGGTCTTTAGCGTCGTTGGGTCAACTGTATCGCAGAGTCAGAATGTGAAGCGGAGCCTCGGAGAAATTGAGAGACGGAGAAAAATACAACGTTGCTAATTCTCCGTTTCTCCCCATCTCCGTATCTCCGTTTCACACTACGCCCTGATGACTCAACGACCCTAAGACCCAATGACCCAACGACCCAACGACCATTTTTCCTGCAAAACGGAACACATTTTGCAGTTATACCGGTTCTACGGAAACATACAAGGAATGCAGCCTGGAAAGGGCGTAAAACCGCCGTTTGGTGCCGGAATCCGGTCATCAGGGGGGTCCGTATGTCTGCAAAATTCAAAAAAATCAGTAATAAAAAGGACGGCCTGCATCGCGTATTCTACAAGCATGAGGCCAGCCTGCCGCTGGATCAGGTGTTTGGCGGTCCGTTCTACCATCTTTTTCTCGCAATGGATGCCGCCCTGCTCCGGGATGACGCACTTTACACATTTGCCTATCATACGGTCAAGACCGGGATGGCCTGCCTGTATGTATGGGGGCAGGGTTGTGACAGGCTGAAGGCGGTTTTCGAAGAAGTGAGCGGAATCGTGCATGCAGCGGACCATATCCGCACCAATATCAGGACCCGGATCAGCACGGCGGATTCTGACAGCCAGACGCTCGAAGATGCCGCCCGGTGCTATCTGGATGCGGTTTTTGATCAGGATGGCGGTTCTGCCGGCTGCCCCGCTTATATCATGAGTGTCGGCCGGAAGCACCGGAGCAAAACGATCAGGAAATGCTTCAGGACCATTTTATCCGGCAGGGAGCGGAGATTTTCAGGGTCTTTGGGTCCATTGCGTCGTAGGGTCCATTGGGTCATAGGGTCATTGGGTCGTAGGTTCGGAGAGTGAAACGGAGCAACGGAGAAAATGAGAAACGGAGAGAAGAGAAGACTGCAGACGCAGCGATTTAATGGTCCATTGGGTCATAGGGTCATTGGGTCGTAGGTTCGGAGAGTGAAACGGAGCAACGGAGAAAATAAGAAACGGAGAAAAGAGCCGTGTTTCTTATCCCCGGTTCTCCGTCTCACCGTTTCTCCGACGCCGGAAACGGTGCCCGGTTACGGCGCGCGGTCCGCGGTCCGCCGTCCGCGGCCACCCACCGGGGAAGGGTAAAGGGGCCCCATACACTCATATACTCATATACCCATATACTCTTATACCGTTTTTAAGCGGTCAGCGGTCTAGCCGTCCGCGGTCTGTTTTAAACATCCCCGTTTCTCATCTTCTCCGTTTCTCCGTTTCAACTCCGGTATACGGCTGATAGGACGAATAATGCTCAGCGCTGCACAGCAAGCACGGACAGCATTTCGCCGTCCGGCTCCAGGATATCCGAAAAGTCGAAATTGCCGGGATTGCCGTAATCATAACTGACGGTGCTGGAATCGCCGTCCAGAATCACACCATATACACCCCCGCTGGGCAATGTGCTGGTGATTTCGAGAGACGTATAAGTCACCCGTCCCTCCCATAATCTGGAAGGGCCGTGAACCGTAAAGTCCAGAAAACCGTCCATATAACCGTCCCCGCTCATGTCCGAATGATTTCTGAATTCTCCATCAAGAATGATTCCTGAGATATCGCACTGGTTCCTGTACCTGAACCGTGTGCTGATGTTTCTGAAACCCTCGGCACTGAACTCCAGTGACCCGAACAGAAGGCCGTTGAACACGGTGGTTTTATCGATATATTGAAGCATTCCGATGCCGTTGAAGCCGTCGATGCGTGCATGCGCGGACATGGTGCAGAGAAGGAACATCTTCAGGAAACGGTCGGGGCGGTCAGGTAACGGATGATCAATCACGGATTCCAGAACGCGGTCGAAGCGCGTGAACAGGCGGTTCCCGATGGTTATCGTGCCGGCAGCCGGATCATGATCCCAGGCACCTGTGACACATGCGTTGCAGACGATATCCGCATGAACAGCCCCGGGGACACCGGAAGGCTTGCTGTTTTTCATGTAGGAATTTCTGTATTCGATCGTATAATTGATCCGGATCATGTCCTGGAGGATCTGATATGTACCCAGCCGCAGTTTCGTGTCCACGGCCTGCGGATCCGTGCGAACCACCAGCGAAGCGCAGGTGCCCAGAGTCCTGTCCGGATCACTCAGGGTCAGTAATTCCACATCTGTTCCCGTCTCCGAGGGGAACGTTCTCATGAACGTGGCGGATCCGGGGCCCAGCTGGCTGAACCGGTCGACGGGTTCGGCCAGGTCATGATATCCGTTCATGTTGCAGGAGATCACGAATGACAGGTTGCAGAGCATAAATGGCAGCCAGGCTTTTTTCATACCATTCTCCGGAAACAGCTTTTTTAAAATGAATGCCCGATTCCGGCCTTGAACGTTATCCCCCGCCTCAACCGGTTGTTGATATAAAGCAGATCCATCATATCCAGGTTTGCCGACACATAACCAAAATTCAGCAGGTTTCTGCTGCCGCGATAGCGTGTGAAAAGAGTGCCGCCCAGCCCATAGGTCAGGCTGTAAAAATCCAGATATGTGGATTTGCCGCGAAGCCGGATGCCGTTCAGATGAAAACCGAGTGCCGGCGAAATTCCGAACCGGTCCACAACGGGGTAATCGCGTGCAAATCCGATAAACAGATCGACCCCCAGGCAGCTGCTGTAGTAGTCGGGATTGAAATAGTGATGATGGTCCTGCCCGGACCAGAACGGCATCAGGAGCGAGCTGCTGAACACGAACCGGTAATCCCGGATCCGGAAATCGCCCGTGTAATTCATGGACGGGGCATAGATCGTGAAACGATCGTCCCCGGTCGTCCGGATCAGGGTCATACAGGCCCCGGCGGCCATATGATTTCTCGGCTGGGCCGGAATGGCGCTGAACAGAATCAGGCACAATACAAATCGGACCGGCAGATGATGCGCGACGGGCAGTTTTTTTCCGATCGTGTTATTTATTTTTATCATGCATTCCTTTTTCCGTATCCGTTATTGATTCGATGGCTTTCGGATGGTTTGTATACGGCCATTTTTATCAAATGTTTTTACTACCATGAGCAGGGGGGTTTTGTACAGAATGTGTGCATGGTACAAAAAAAAACAAAAAAAAGCAATGAAAAAGGGGCCGTTCGCGGCCGGGGGCCTGGATGAATCCGGACAGCGGATAAAAATTATTTTTACTTTACAGCTGAAGATTCCCTGCGGCTTGCCGCGGGGAGTGTCAATCCGGGCATGGAGGTAAAAAAAATAAAGATAGTCTCCAACCCGGTATCTCGAAGGAAGGAGACTATCTTTTTAGGGGGAGGGAATGTTAAACGATCTGCTTATCACAGTATGAAATTCATGCCAACCGATACATTTTCGACCAGTTCGTTCCGCATCAGGTATGTATGATACCTGGGATTGATGAACAGGGAAAGCCCGTTGGACCGGATACACTGAATAGCCAGGCCGGCACAGACACCGTAATGGTATTCGAGTGAATTCACTTTTCTCTGCTCGGGCGTGGCTGTAACAGACACTTTCGGAACATAGACACCGGCGCCCACGTCCATGAAAATCGAATGATAGACACCCTGTCTGTACAATGCATTCAGATTGACAACGGACTGATTGTTGATCTGAGCGATCTGGTTGGGCTGGCTTCGTTCATCCGCCACGGAAACCATCAGGTCGAACAGTACGGCGGATCTGGGATTGAATCCCAGCTGCATGACCGGACCGATCTGGTAGGAATAATTGGTTCTCTGGTACAGTGTCTGATAGGGCAGCAATGTGCCGACCGAGAGCCCGAACCGCAGCCGCCGGAATGGATCGGATCTTTCCATGAATACGTTGCCGGGACTTATGCCCGCGCCGGCATTCAGCGCCCTGTTCGTTTGGACGTGCTGTATAATGGTCAGGTCCGATGCCATTTCTTCCTCTTCCGTGGCGATCAGATCACCGACGGATATCTGGTATCCCGCTTTTGTATAAACAACTGTGGCGATCACCATGTCTTCAAAACGTTCCTTGATTTTAACCTGCCCTATTGACATGAAGCCGGTCCGCGTCTCGCGCACGACCCACCTGACATCACCCACGGGCCCGATGTCACGGCCGTTCTGAATGATAATGGAATTATTGAAAATCCCGCATATGTCCTGTGCATGGATCAGGCAGGGTAATAAGATCAGTATCATGATTCCGCGTTTCATCTTCTTCCTCCTTACTCAACTTCCATGAAGTTATCGCCGCTTTACAGGTGCAGGATGCAAGAACCAAACCCGTGACAGGGGTTGTGACAGTTTCTTAATTTAATCGGCGCTGATTTTAAAAACACGATCGATGAACGATTGCCATTGGGAATCCGGAGGCTGTTTTTAATCATATGATATATCTTTTGATTATAAGGGTTTAATCGGATTTGTCCCCTTCAGGGTTCCGGTCCGGCTTGGATCCGGCGTCCAGACGGCCGGTGAAAATTGCGTTTTCCATATGGACAAATTAACGCCAACAGTGGCCGATTTTTGGCGGACATCCGGCATGGATGCGATATGGGGAGGCTGGCCGATCATCGAAAAAGAATGAATTATTTTCATGCGTGCATTTTTTACTTGACATTCAGCGAATATCAGTTATATTACAATCGTTTTCGGTAACGTTATCGGAAACGTTTGCAATTCATCCATAAAATTCCGAAAAATCGATGATCACAATCAAAGACATTGCGTCCCGGCTGAATATTTCGGTTTCCACGGTCTCACGCGCATTGCGCAACCATCCGGATATCAGCACGGAGACCAAACGGCGTGTGATCGCCATGGCGGATGAACTGGATTACCATCCCAACGCGATCGCCCAGAGCCTGAAGAGGAACCGCACGAATCTGATCGGCGTGATCGTTCCCCAGGTGAAGCATGATTTTTTTGCGACCGTGATGAGCGGTATTGCGGATGTGGCCTACAATGCAGGATACTCCGTGATGATTTTTCAATCCAATGAAACCTATGAACGCGAGGTCCTGAACGTGAAGGCGGTTATGGCCCAGCGTGCCGCGGGTTTTCTGGTATCCATCTCCAAGGCCACCAAGAATTACGATCATTTTCTTCAGCTTGTGGATAAAGACATACCCATCGTTTTTTTTGACCGCGGTTGTGACGAAATTCCGGTCAGCCAGGTTGTGGTCGATGATTATGACGGCGCCTATCAGCTGGTCCGGCACCTGATCGATACCGGGTACCGGCGCATCGCCCATCTTGCCGGTCCGGAATATCTCAGTATTGGAAAACAGCGGCTCGACGGATACCGGGATGCACTGAAAGAGGCGGGCATGCCGTTCGATCCCGCCCTGGTCGTTACAGGCGGACTCAATGAGGAAGACGGCCTGTCTGGATTCAACCGGCTCCAGGAACAGTGTCCGCAGTTTCCGGATGCGATTTTTGCGGTCACCGATCCGGTTGCCTACGGCGTGTTTCAGCGTCTGCGTGAGCATCGCTACAGAATTCCGGACGATGTGGCGCTGGCCGGATTCAGCGACAGCAACATTGCATCGCTTCTGGATCCGCCGCTGACCACGGTACGGCAGCCTACGTATGAAATCGGTCAGGAAGCGATGAATGTCCTGCACCGTCTCATCCAGCAGAAACAGAGAACCTACCGGCTCAAGAAATACGTGCTTAAAACAGAACTCGTCGTTCGGGAATCAACTTTAAAAAAATCGTCAACAGGAGGAAGAAAGTATGAGTAGAAGAAGAACGTGGATTGTGCTGTTCTCAATATTCATGCTGATATTTATATCGGCAGGTTTTGCGGGAACCACAGGTAAAATTGCGGGAAAGGTGACGGATCAGTCGACCGGAGATCCCATTCCCGGCGCCAATGTCCTTGTGGCCGGAACCGGATTCGGTGCGGCATCGGACATAGACGGCAATTTCACGATTCTCCAGGTGCCGCCCGGTGTATATTCGGTGACGGCATCTGTGATTGGTTATGCCAAAGTCAATGCGACCCAGGTGCGCGTGTTTATCGATCAGACCGCCCAGGTCGATTTTGATCTGAGTATGGAGGCGCTTCAGGGCGAAGCCGTCACGATCGTGGCGGAACGGGGCGGTGTCAAACGCGATGTGGCGACCAGTGTGGCCTCGTTTTCAACCCAGGAAGTGGCCCTGATGCCCGTGGTCAATGTGGACCAGGTGGTCGAGCTGCAGGCCGGTGTGGAAGACGGCCTGATTATCCGCGGCGGGGATCCGAGGGAAACCCTGTTTCAGATCGATGGCTTCACCATGCGGGATCCGAGAAACAATCAGCCGATCACGGGCATCGCCATGAGCGCCATTCAGGAAATCTCGGTCGAGCGCGGCGGTTTCAACGCGGAATACGGACAGGTCCGGGCCGGTCTCATCAATGTTGTGACCAAGGAGGGCAGCAAATCCGGCTATCACGGTTCGATCAGTACCAAGGCCAGCCCGCCGACTGCCAAGTACTTCGGGGTTTCCCCCTTCGATGCCAACTCCATGTGGAACCGGCCTTATTTGGACGACGCCGTCTGCTGGACGGGCACGCAGAACGGTGCATGGGACATATATACGCAGCGGCAATATCCGACTTTCGAAGGCTGGAACAGCATCTCACAGGGGCTTCTGGAAGATTCGGATCCCGGCAACGATCTGTCACCGGAAGCGGCCCAGAAACTGTACAAATGGGAGCACCGGCGTGTCGAGGTGAACGATCAGCCCGATTACAACATCGACCTGGGTATCGGCGGTCCGGTTCCCGTGGTCGGCGGCATGCTGGGCGATCTCCGGTTTTTCGGCAGTTATCAGCGCGAACGTGAAATGCTGCTCATTCCCCTGACACGGGATGATTATCTGACCAATTCAGGCAGTTTCCAGCTGGCATCCGATATCAGCCCCTCCATGAAACTGACCGTGACGGGGTTAATGGGCAACAGTTACAATGTGGCCATCAATGACGGGGATGAAATTTACCTGACCACGGAATTCGGTCCGAATGATGCCAGGCCGACCGTGATCTGGACGCCGACCACGTTTATCCGTACGCCCGAAGAAATCGCGAAGATT
This sequence comes from bacterium, assembly GCA_016930535.1. GTDB lineage: Bacteria > Zhuqueibacterota > QNDG01 > QNDG01 > JAFGCO01 > JAFGGN01. The sequence goes on along the minus strand of JAFGGN010000041.1, from coordinate 124,618 downwards.
ACGGCAGAGAAGCGCTCCGGCCGCATTTTCAACGACGGCTGGTACAACAACGCCAGGGTCAGCCACCGGTCCATCGGGGCGAAACTGACGCATACACTTAACCCGGAAACCTTTTACGAGGTCAGCCTGGAACATGTGTCCAGAAAATATGCAACCGGCCCGATCGGCCTGCGCAGCGATTCGCTCATTCAGGAAATCGTGCCCGGCTACTGGGTGACCGAGGCGCCCAACGGCTGGAGCCCCCTGTCCGAGAATGCCATCGGCGATCCGGAGCCGTTTCATGGCGGTCATACCGGAGAGGCCCGTGATTCCAGCGAAATTTCATCCACGAAACTGAAAATCGATCTGACAAGCCAGGTCAATTTCAACAACCTGGTCAAAGCAGGCGCCGAGCTGGCCTATCATGACCTGAAACTGGACTGGGGACAGGTCAACAGTTTTACGAGCAAGACCATCTTCAACCGGGAGCATAACTTCCCGATTCAGGGCGCCCTCTACGTACAGGACAAACTCGAGGCCAGGGGATTTATCCTGAATCTCGGATTGAGACTGGATTTCAGCGATGCGAATACCGAATGGGTCGATATCGGCAGCACGCCGTTCGACAAGGATTATCTGTCCACGCGTTACGATCCGAATGCGGATTACACGACGATCAAATCGGAAATGAAATGGTCCCTGAGCCCGCGTCTCGGCATCTCGCATCCGATCTCCGAGAATTCCAAGCTGTTTTTCAATTACGGCCATTTCAAGCAGCTGCCCACATACGAAGAGCTGCTTCGTATCAGCCGCACGGTCACGGGCGGCATGCAGAATTACGGCGATCCCAATCTGGAAATGGAAAAAACCGTTTCGTATGAACTGGGATACGATCACATGCTGCTCAATTCTTTCCTGATTCAGGCCGCGGCATTCTATCATGACATCACGGATCAGCAGACCTTCACGAATTATACCAGTGCCGACGGATCCGTGATTTATCAGACGAGCAGCAACAACAACTATGAAGACATACGCGGATTCGAGCTGACGCTCCGGAAGCAGAGCGGACGCTGGTTCACGGGATTTGCGAATTATACCTATCAGGTCAACACATACGGGTATTTCGGTACGCGCAATGTGTTCGAGAATCCTTCCGAACAGCGGCAGTACAACGAGCTGACCCGGAACCTCTACCAGGGTAAGCCGCTGCCCAGGCCCTATGCCAGGGTGAACCTGGTTTTCAGGACCCCGCCTGATTTCGGCATGCATATACTGGGATTCAATCCGACGAACAACTGGACCATGAGCATGATATACAACTGGAAGGCCGGTGACTGGATCGACTGGAATCCGTCCAATCAGATGGATATCTACGACAACATTCAGGTGCGCGATTATCATAATTTTACGCTGCGCATCAACAAGACCATTCCCATGAAAAAGGTCACGCTGACCCTGTTCGCGGATGTGGACAATCTGTTCGGCACCAAACGTCTTTCGGGTGCCGGATTCTATGATTATTTCGACTATGAATACTATATGAAATCCCTGCATCTGCCCGAAAGCGACGACTGGGATAATATTCCCGGCCATGACCGTCCCGGAGATTACCGCAAGGACAATGTGACGTTTCAGCCCATCGAACAGCGTTACAGTGTGGAAAACGAACCCAATCCCCTGGACGGCGTGATTTATTACGAAGAACAGTGGGGCCGCTATATGGAATACGTCGACAATGCATGGGTTCCGGTGGACAAGGCACGCATGGACAAGGTGCTGGAGGACAAGGCCTATATCGACATGCCCAACCAGACCTCGTTCAATTTCCTGAATCCCAGGCAGTGGTTCTTCGGCGTCAAACTGAGCTTTGATCTGAATTAAATGCGGCACGCACCGCATCAATTAAAGGAGCAAGTATGAAACTTTTGAATCGAATCAGCCTCACGACCGTGAAAATGGTCATGGCATGCTGTGTTTTTCTGGTATGCGGCCATTCGATCGCCCAGGAAGTCATCGGTGCACATGAAATCCGGTGGCTCCGCGTGGGAGATCTGCATACATGGTATTCCAATTCGGGAGCCGAGGTCGAATACGGCCGCCGGGGACGCGCCTGCTGCGAAGCCACGGATCAGGCGGACAATATGTACTGGGAAGCCATGTTTCAGAATACGGACCGGAATGCGGCCAAAGGCACCTGGCTGGCAACCACGGATTTCCAGGATCCGGTTTCCGGGGAGTTCTACGCCTATAAAGTGGTGCAGACGGGTCCCCGGTATGCCAACAACCTGACCAATTTTATGCCTGCCGAATTCAAGATGGTCGGCCGGTTCAAGGCGCCGATCGTGGTGGTGGACGGGGATGTGGCCACGGACAATTTTCTGAACGATCAGGTGGACGAGGAAGATCCGGAACTGCTGGCGGACCGTATGATTGTGGGTGTGCTTCACACGAATGTGGGCGCCACGGTGACACGCAGGATCATGGCATTCAGCCAGCAGTATCACAACAACTACCATATCTATGAGTATACCATCAAGAATACGGGCATCTATGATCCGGACGAGGATCCCATAGAGAGAACACTGACCGGCGTGTATCTGCAGTTCCTGTACCGGCACACGCCGGGCTGGGAAGCGACCCGGTTTACGGGGTGGGGCGCGAGCGGAAATGTCGGCTGGGGACGAAACACGGTGAGCGATGTATTCGGTGAGGACCCCAATGCGCCCGGTTTCGACTTGCGCGGATTTTATTCCTATTACGGACCCCATTCGGGCAGTATCGGGTATGAGGAAGACTGGGGAGCTCCCAGGCCTGACAGGCCGTCCGTGCTCGGCGCTCCGGCCTTTGTCGGCATTGCCACTATGCATGCGGACAGGGGGCCCAATGATCCATCAGACGATCCTGCACAGCCCAGGTCCACGCCGTTTATGGGTTCGGATGCGGCCATTACCTCTTCGATCGATTCCTACAATGCCGAAAGAATGGCGGCCCAGTATGAGATCATTCTGATCGGCCATCCTGCGGACGGGGACCAGGCCGAACAGATGGGGGATTCTTTTGCGGATCAATTCGGTACGGATGCGGGCGGTTATATACAGAGTGTCGGGTACGGTCCCTATACGCTGGGACCCGGCGACAGTGTGCGTATCGTGATCGCCGAGGCCGTGGCCGGACTGTGCCGCAAAAAGAGCCAGGAAGTCGGTACCAATTGGTATATGGATGCGAAGCCGTTCGACATGCCTGACGGAACGACCACGAATGACCGCAATGCCTATAAAAAAGCCTGGGTTTTCACGGCCAGGGATTCCATCATGCAGACCTATCACCGTGCCCTGGACAACTTCAACAGCGGCTATCAGATTCCACAGCCGCCGCCTCCTCCGGCCACGTTCGAAGTCCGGTCGGGCGGCGACCGCATTCTCCTGAGCTGGGCGGACAATGCCACGGCATGGCCGGTTTTCGACGGATACCGGATCTTCCGGGCCGTCGGCAAACCCGATACGTTCTACACCGAGATATTTTCCTGTGACCGAGGCGATGCGGTACATGAATTCGAAGACATGACCGCTTTACGTTCGGTGGATTACTATTATTATATTCAGTCCAAGGACGACGGCTCCGCGAATATCGAGGAACCGGGTGTTCCGCTTTGCAGCAGCAAGTATTATACGATGACCAATGCACCGGCCTACCTGCGCAGACAGGCCAGAATGGATCTGAACGCCATACGAATCGTACCCAATCCGTTTCATATCCGGGCGCGCGTGCTTCAGTTTCCCAATGCGGACGACCGAATCGCATTTTTCAACCTGCCGCCCAAATGTACCATCAGGATTTATACCGAACGGGGAGATCTGATCAAGACCCTGAACCATGTGGACGGAAGCGGTGATGAAAAGTGGGACTGCACAACCGATTCTAATCAGATACTTGTGAGCGGGCTGTATATCGCCTATGTCGAAGCCACGGAGAGTGCCATCGACGAAGCCTCCGGCAAATCGGTTCAAAAAGGCGATTCAATCACCAAAAAGTTCATCGTTATTCGGTAATTATGGGCATCACATTCAAAAACAGGAAAATGAATATGAAAAGATATTGGGTAGCCATTTTCGCCGCGGGCGCAATTCTGGGGATGACATCCCGGGGACTGTCCGCGGATAATAAAAAACTGGCCCAGACCGGATTCCAGTTTCTGAGCGTCATTTCCGATGCCAGGGCAGCGGGTCTGGCCGGTGCCGTAAACAGTCTGGACATGGGCTCGAGCGCCCTTTTCTTCAATCCTGCGGCCATGGCCCATATGACGACCATGCTCGATATTTCAGCTAGCAGGAACGATTGGATCGCGGATATCGGCCACAATACGTTCAGCCTGGCGTTTAATCCGGATCCGGCCGGCGGGAAATGGGGCGTGCTGGGAATCTCGGTTCAGGACGTGGATTACGGGGAGGTGGAAGCAACGATCTGGTCCGGCAACACGGACGGGTATCGGGACATCGATCCTATCACTCCGGAGGCCAGGGCCATCGGTGTCGGATATGCCAAGGCCCTGTCCACACAGTTCAGTGTGGGCGGACAGGTACGCTGGGTCACGCAGAATCTCGGCAGCTCCTACCTGCCCTCGGCGGAGTACGAGGTGGACGGGGATACAATCACGATCGAAAACGATCTGAGTCCCATGTCCTTCGATTTCGGCACCCTGTTCAAAACCGGTTACAAGAGCCTGATTTTCGGTATGTCCGTCCGGCACTTTTCAAAGGAAATCGAGTATGCGGAAGAGGGATTTCAGCTGCCCCTGGTTTTCACCATCGGCGCCTCCATGAATCTTCTGGATTTCATTCAGCCGGAAGGCGGTATGCAGAGCCTGCTTCTGTCCGTGGATGCCACGCATTACCGGTCTCACCCCGAACAGGTGATCGTGGGACTCGATTACACACTGATGAACATGCTGTCACTTCGATGCGGATATGTCACGAACAACGACGAAGACAATGTCAGTTTCGGTGTGGGCGTCACCCAGTACGGGCTGCAGCTGGATTATGCATACACGCCGTTCGGCGTGTTCGACAAGGTCCAGAGAATGACGGCCAGATTTTCTATGTAAAAGCAAGATTAAAGAGGCAAGATTAAAGAACAAAGAACAAAGATAAAAGATTAAAGATGATGAAGATGTGTTGCCGATACCTTATTCCCTTCCGCCTGAGGCGGAGAGGGAATTATCAGGATCGGGCAGCATTTCAAATTAAAAAGGAGCAAACCATGAAATCCATCATAAAGACCGGAATCATTTGCGTTGTTCTGCTTCTGGTGATGGCCGGATGTGAATACGATGCGCCGACCACATTATGGGATGCGGATGCCACGGGAAACGCACCCGATCCGGCGATTTCGCAGGTGACACCAGGCGGTTCGGCTGCAGGAGGTGTGAATGAAATTGAAATTCAGGGATCCAATTTCAGCAACGTGGCCGGAGCCAATCTGGTCTATTTCAACAATGTCGCCGCCGAGCTGATCGCGGAATCCGGACAGCAACTGGTCGTGTTGAGGCCCAATATCGTGAGCGACCAGGTGACAATCAAGGTCGTGGTGCCGGGTGCGCTGCAGATTGCCCGGTTCAGCCCCTACGGTGTCACTGCCGTGGTGGAAAATTTCACGGAAGGCGGTTTTGACGCCGGCAATCTCAGGGCAATGGGCATCGACAATGCGGGCAATTTCTACTGGATCACACGAGACAGGACCATGCACAGACGGGCCGCCGGCAGTGATGTGGACGAAGCACTGGCAGAGATTACTCAGCGTTCGATCGGCCGCATGCGTTTCGGTCCGGACGGCAATCTGTATTATATCCGTGAGAATAACCCGGCCATGTACAAGTTCACGATCGAAACGGCCACGGAGGAAGCCTATGTCACCTTCCCGGCCAGCATGAGTGTGTTCGATTATGACCAGGACGGAAACGCCTGGGTGGGCGGCAATGGTGAGGGGTTGCTGGTCATGAAATCTCCCGATGATATTTCGGTTGCGGACGACTATTCATCCTTTAACTGTCTGGCGATCCGTGTATATGATAATGCCGTGTATGTACTGGCCCAGTACGATGGAGATGATGAATCCGTACCGGCTGTGGCAGTCTGGAAGAACGGCATTACGGGCAACGGCACCGTTTCGGCCAAACAGCTGTTTTTCAACTGGAGCGAAACGATATACGGCGAAGCGATACCCACGGATCTCGAGTTTGCCTCGGACGGCACCCTGTTCATCGCAAGCGATCATGAACAGCCAGTGGTCAAAGTGTCCGGCGGAACCATTCTGCCTCTTTATAAAGGCATGATTCCCAGTCCCGTGACCATGCTGGACTGGGGGCAGGACAATTACCTGTACATATACTGTGATGTCCAGGCACAGGCGGATAAAAATGTATACAGGCTGGATATAGGTCAGGAAGGGGCCCCTCATTACGGCAGATAGCATCAGGTCATGCTGTAAGAAAAAAGGAGGCGGCAGGGATGTTGCCTCCTTTTTTTATATGGATAGATTCGCAGTACATGGAGAGTGAAACGGAGAAGTCAAAAGGGTCCATTGGGTCTTTGGGTCTGAAGGATCATTGATGAGGAGAGTGAAACGGTGATGTGAGAAACGGTGAAACGGAGAAAGATCCTGGTTTTTTTCTCCGTCTCTCCCCATCTCCGGTTCTCCGCTTCACTCTCCGGCCCAACGAACCTGTCGACCTTCCGACTCCATGACCCAATGACCCGTAATCTCTGTGCTAATTCCGGTGAGACATAACACTTGACAAACACGGAATACTTTGTTAAATTTATGTCCTGCAAGATCTTGGCCACCCTAGCTCAGCTGGTAGAGCAGCTCACTCGTAATGAGCAGGTCGTCGGTTCAAGTCCGACGGGTGGCTCAATCATTCAAAAGAGGAAACCTCCCGGAATTCCTCACGAGAATCGCCTATGATCAAACGATTGTTATTTCCCGCCATCATTTTCATGTCCGCAGGTCAGGTATATGCCTCCCGGGGATCCGGTTTCGAGTTTCTGAAAACGTCTTTCGGTGCGAGACCGGCCGCAATGGGCGGCGCATTCATCTGCGGAGACGGCGACCTGAGTTCCATGTCAACCAATCCCGCGGGGGTCGCTGGACTGCAGCGGAACACGGCCGTTTTTACTTATATGAACACATTTGCGGATTTTCAAACCGGGAATGCGGCATACGGGCATGTATTTCGGGGCCAGCATATACTGGGCATCAGTATGGCCTATATGAATTACGGAAGCATGGATTGGACGGATGCCTACACCGGTGAAGTGACGGGGTCTTCGGCTCCGGGAGACTTCCTGATTCAGGCCGCCTATGCGCGCCGGGCATCCCATGGTTTCAGCTACGGCGTTTCCGCGAAGTACATCCGTTCACAGATTCAGAACTACAGTGCGGATGCGGTCGCCATGGATGCGGGCCTGCTGTACCATATTGAAAAGCAGCAAATGAATCTGGGACTCAGCGTCACCAACCTGGGCAAGTCCACGTCGGCCTTCATCCGGGTGAAAGAAAACCTGCCGCTGGCCTGCCGGGCGGGCCTGTCAAAAACCCTGGCCCATCTGCCTCTGACACTGCATCTGCAGTTATTGCGATACCAGTATCAGGAAAGTGATATGCTGCTCGGCATGTACTGGGCCCTGGGCGGTGAATTCAAAATCAGTGAACGGTCTTTTCTGAGGTGGGGTTATGATTCCATCGGTCAGGAACAGAAAGTCGACTCGGACAAGGACCGGTTTACGGGAATTTCACTTGGATTCGGCACCATGATCCGGCAGATTGCCATCGATTATGCGGTTTCATTTCATGGTGTTCTGGGAAGTATTCATCAATTTACGGTGTATATGACACTCTGATCATGCCGTTTTTTAATCAATTTCAGAAAAATCATCATCTTTCATTCGGATCCGTTTTTATAATCCTGTTTCTGCTCGGCCGTCCGGTCATGCTCGATGCCGGGCCGTCAAGCAGGCAATATGACAATGTGATTCTCGAGGCAAACGAGAAGGACTGGGCCTTTGGTGAAGAAGTGGTTCAACTGATACAGAAGGAGCAGGGATTACTTGAGAAAACCTTCGGTACCGGATTTCGCTGCCGCGTGCATGTGCTGATTGCACATACGGAACAGGAGTTCCGGTACATGACCGGCGGCCGGATTCCGGACTGGGGTGCAGCTGCAGCCGATCCCCAGAATGGCGTGATCTACCTTAAATCACCCAGGATTTTCAGATGGCAGGGTGAATTCAGAACGATTGTGGTTCATGAATTGAGCCATGTCATGCTGGGACAGGCCGTATATCCGCATCCGGTTCCGAAATGGTTCGATGAAGGGCTGGCCCTTTATCACTCCGGAGAACTGGGAATCGGCAGCACACTCCACCTTTCCAGGGCCATATTGACCTCGCAGGTGCTGACATTGGCTGAAATCGACGATATTCTGTTCTATCGCAGGGACAAGGCAATGCTGGCCTACCGGGAGGCATTGTCCGCCGTTGAATTAATTATACAGGATTATGGTCCCGAAGTACTGCCGAGGTTCATACTGGCCTTCAGGGACGGCCAGCCGGTGGAGCGGGCCATGGAACGGATTACGGGTGAAAACCTGGTCGCATTCGAGCGCCGCTGGATGGATTATATCAGGAAAAAGTATGTATGGGTTGCGGTGCTGGATACCCATGTGATTTTGAGCCTTGTATTTGTTGTTTTGTTTTTATCGGTCTGGGCCGTGAAAAGGAAAAAGGCACGGGAACAGAAACAGAGCTGGGGAAAAGAGGGCATTCATGAAATTTTCGAGAGCGAAGAGAATACAACACTGGCTTGAGTATTTTGTCATGCGATGGATGATGCTGTTTGTCTGGCTGGCGCCGCTGCCGGTTGCATTCAGGGCCGCTGAAATGCTGGGGTGGTTTGCATTTCAGGTACTGCGCATCAGGCGGTCCGTGGTGATGAAAAACCTGTCCATGGCGTTTCCTCAAAAATCAGATGCTGAAAAAAGGGCCATCGGTCTGGCAGCTTATCAAAATTTCGGTAAATTTGTCATGGAATACATGCGCATCCCCTATGAAAAAAAACAGACCGTACTGGCGTCACGGGATATCGGGGGACTTGAACATATCCGTGAGGGGCTTGAAAAGGGAAAAGGCGTGGTTGTGGTTGGCGGTCATTTCGGAAATTTTGAATCCATGGGAAGCATGGTCCCCGTACTGGGATTCCCGACGTCGTTTCTGGTCGGACGGCAGCATAATGCCATGGTGGATGAAATCATCAACCGGTACCGCGCCCTGTCCGGTGCCGAAATCATCCGCAGGGGGGTCGCGGTCCGCGGTGCGCTGAAAGCACTGCGGAACAACAGGGTGCTTATATTCCTGTCCGATCAGAACATACGAAAGGACGGCGTGTTTGTGAATTTTTTCGGGATTCCCGCTGCCACACCGCAGGGAGCGGCCGCTTTTGCCATCAAAACGGGTGCGCGGCTGGTTTTTGGTGCGGACACTCCGGTCGGCAAGGGCCGTCATCGCCTGGTCTACACGCATTGCCCGACTGGGCAGTATGACAAAGCCACGCCTGAAAACATTCAAAAGGTAACCCAGGCCTACGCGTCCATTCTCGAAAGTTATGTCCGGGAATACCCGGAGCATTATTTCTGGATGCACAAGAGATGGAAGACCAGACCGCCGGGGGAGCAGAAAAAGTTTTATTAGCAGTGCTGCCCGTCCTGTGAAACGGTGAATCGGAGATTTCTATGGTCTTTGGGTCTATTGGGTCGTTGGGTCGGCAGGTTGAAAGGGTCGTTGATGAGGATAGTGAAACGGTGATGTGAGAAACGGTGAAACGGAGAAGGACGTTGGCTTTTTCTCCGATTCTCCTCATCTCCGGTGCTCCGTTTCAGGATCATGCCTGACGACATCATAGGCCTTTATATTTATGCTCGGATGATTTTTATAAATTCTACTAATGAGAGATAAACGGGACCGTCGGAGGCGGCGAACCGGAACACAGTGAAACGGCGACCCCATAAAAAAAACAGTTGAAAAAAATCATAAAAACGTGTATATTTAATTTTGAACGCAGAAGGTCCGATTTATGGCGCATGACATTCAAACCATTACGGAGACACGGTTTAACGAAGGTCATGTGCTGGTAAAACTCAGGGATTCAATCAATCCCAACGATATTCTGGACGCACTGCACGGGTTCTTTGAAAAATTGTTTAATGACGGTGTCAAACAAATCGTATTCGATATGGGAAATATCCCGTTTCCCAGCGGCAGTTTTATCGCACTGCTTATCGCGAAAACGGAGGAGGCCCGGTTTTACGGCGGCGACATGCAGATCGTCAATCTTCTGGATACGGCCCGCAATAACTTTTCGTTTTTTACGCCATTGACGTTTCTGTCCATTGTCTCAAACGGTGAGAAGATTGCTCCGGCCGCTGAATCCGTTCAGCCTATACCTGCCGGTTCAGAGTCCGGAGACCTGGTCATCGAAGAAGGCGAGAGACCCAGACGGATGCGCATCATGGCCAATGTGGACGCGCTTCAGGATGTGACGGATTTTGTGACGGTCTGGGCCAGGGATGACCGGATCACGCCCACGGCGCAAAGCAAGCTGCGGATCGCCGTATACGAAGCATGCATGAACGTGATCGAACATGGATATCAGTTCGAAGAGGGCCATGAAATCGAGGTGGAGGTGATTCCGGAAGAAACCCGGTTCATGGTAAAGATTTCAGACTGGGGCGTTCCATTCGAGAAATTCGGCCGAAGCGATTACAATGTTCAGGAAGCGTTCGAGAAAAGGCTTCGCGGAGGCTACGGCTTTTATATCATTCAGCAGTCCGTGGACGAAATCCGATATGAGTTCGGTGAAGGGGGCAATTGTCTGACACTGATTCTGGAATTTGGTGTTCCGGAATAATTAAACAATACAAAAATTTCGGGCGATTAGCTCAGTTGGTTAGAGCGCTGGTCTCACATACCAGAGGTCACAGGTTCGAATCCCGTATCGCCCACCATCAATTTATTGTACTGTAATAAATGTAGTTGGCTGTTTCTATCTGAATTAATACCATATTTTATCAATTAAAATAACATATAAAAACCGCTTTCTTATTAGACCTCCATGAATGTAAATTTTCAAGCAGATTTTTAATAACAAGTGTCAAATTAATGAGGCGTATCTGTATTTTTTGGCAGTGCCGCATATATCCGTGACTTTTCATGATGAATTTGACTGCCGGTCAATAACAGCAATTCTTCATCGGTCAAATCGAACTTTTGTTTTAAAGCATATAGTTTTTTTCCCTCTTTTCTTGTTCCTGTAATTTTATTAATTCTGCCGTTTTCAGTTTTATATATTCGATGTCCTTGTCTGTTAGCCTAATAAGTTTTCTCACTTTAACATGGTAGTTGTTTCTTTATCGAGAAGAACTATCTCACGGTTATCCAGTAAATCTTCAGTGTAGTATTTTACAAAAGGATGCGGAATTTTGCGGGGATCTCCTCCATTGCCGTAAAAAGGATGATCCGATGCAGCGGTAGCAGCTATAATTTCACCAGTACGTTTATCTGTAAGTATGAATATCCATAAATCTTGACCGGAGGATGTGATGTATCTGAACCTGGCATCTATTCTGATGCCTATTGAGCCCGAACTGAAAAGTATTAAAGTGATTTCCTTTCTTTAATTTGTACTTTTAATCGATCAATAATGGATTTTAACAGCCCAATTGTCACGGGTTTTTCGTGGAATTCAAGGTAATTGACGGTTTTTGCTTTTTTAACGATCTGCTCCGTTGCATATCCTGAAAAAAATACAACTGGGATATCTATCTGGTTCTTGATTTTTTGTGCGGCTTCGATACCATCCATTTTACCGGCTAAACGGATATCCATCAGAATAAGATCCGGTTTTTCATTTAAAGCCACTTGGACAGCAAGTTCACCTTTTGCGACTGGATTCAGCGGATCAGTATCCAAATCTTTTAATTCATGGAAGATGCATTTTGCTGTCAAATACTCATCTTCAACAATCAGGACCTTTAAATTGCCACACATATTAAATCCTTGGTTCGTAAAGTTCTTGTTTCAGGATAATCGTACAGCAGAGGCCGTCTCTGTTTTCAAAATTCACTACTCCGTCGAGCTGGTACTCGACCAGATCCAGTATGGTTTGAATTCCGAGACCTCGGCTCTTCACTGTGTTCAAGTCATCCCGAAGACCGATGCCATTATCCGAAACCCTGAGAACGAGTTCTCTTGTTTCATTCAAGTTCAGGGATATATCCAAATTGCCTTTGGATGTATCGGGGAAGGCATGCTTGATTGTATTCGTCATCAGTTCATTGATTATCAGGCCACACGGAATCGCCGTATCCAACAGAACTTTGATGACGTCACCATTGACAGAAATTACTATTCCTTCCAATGATGAAGCATAACTTTCCTTAATCAACTGGACAAGACTTTCGATGTATTCTATTAGATTTATATAAGACAGGTTGTTTGAATCGTAAAGTTTTTGTTGAACGAGTGCCATGCATGATATTTTATTCTCAATTTCCGTTAAAATTCCGGTCAATTCCTGGTTCTTTGTAAAGCGAGCCTTCAGTCGAAGCATTGAACAAATAACCTGCATGTTGTTTTTTGTCCGATGATAAAGTTCACGGAGCAGGATTTCTTTCTCCATTAAATCTTTCTGGACCTGTTCTTCGGCTTTTTTGCGCCTTTCTATTTCTGATTGCAATTCCTCTATTTTTTTACTGAGTTTGTTCAGAAGCCGATCCCGATGCATTTTAATTGCTTCGGCATCTGCAATTTCGGGCTTTTTCACGATGATTTTATGCTGTTCTACTTTCTTGGCCAGTTCGGTTATGGCCGACAGGAATGCTTTCGGTTCCATGGGTTTGATCAGAAATTTATCTGCACCCAATTGCATGGCATATATTTCATCGTTTTTTTCTGTATAGGTGGCTGTATAGAAAACAAAAACAATATTTTTTAATTCAGGATCCTTTTTACATGCCTGGCAGAGTTCATATCCATCCATTACAGGCATAAGGATATCGGATATAATCATTTCAAAAGTATTTTTTTTCAACTTTTCCAGAGCTTTTTTACCGTTTTCCGCCTGTTCCACATCGTGACCGATTCCTTTTAACAGGGTGTTGAGTAACAGCAGATTTTCGTCTTTATCATCGACGATCAGGATTTTCATGGATGGCTCCCTTAAAGGTATGATTTGATTCTTTCAATAAACTGCTCGGGTTTTATGGGCTTTTCAATATAATCCGTACACCCGGCAGCCAATGATTTTTCGCGGTCTCCTTCCATGGCATAGGATGTGATTGCAATTATGGGAACATTTCTGAATGAATCCATCGATCGAATTTCTTGCGTGGCTTCATATCCGTCCATCGCCGGAAGCTGTATATCCATTAAAATGACATCCGGTTTTTCGATCATGGCCACTTTCACTCCGTTCAAGCCGTCCCTGGCTTCGATGACACGATGGCCGAGTTTCTCTATAAGAAAGCGTAACAAATACAGGTTTTTATCATTGTCCTCGATGATCAACACAGTTTTCACTTTTTTTCTCCTTTTGCCATTGGATCGGCAGCACGAATGTGAATGCACTTCCTTCACCGTACTTGCTGGCAACGGAAATTTCACCGTGCAGAAGGCTTATGATTTTTTTCGAAAGATATAAACCCAGTCCGGTACCCTCGTATTTCTTTGTGGATGACATATCCAATTGTTGAAATGGATGGAACAGTATGTTAAGTTCCTCTTTACGAATACCTATTCCGGTATCTTTTACCTCTACGGAAACGGATAGGTCATTTATAGAGGTGAGGGTAACCGTCACTGAACCGCTATCCGTGAATTTAACAGAGTTTGAAATCAGATTCATTAGAACTTGTTTAACCCGTCGTCTATCGCTGTCAATCCGGATATTTTCAATGCCATGATAAGATAAATGCAAATTTTTACTGTCCGCGATCGGCCGAATGGATTTTATTACCTCAAGAATGACATCGACCAAATCGAATGTTTGAATTGAAAGATCTACCTTGTCCGATTCGATTTTTGAAATATCCAAAATGTCGTTGATCAGATCCAGCAGGTGGCTGGCACTGCTTTTCACCATTTCCAGCTGTTTTTTTTGTTCAGGATTCAGGGTGCCAGCCATTCCCATAAGCAGAATTCCCGTAAAACCGATAATCGAATTCAACGGAGTTCGAAGTTCGTGGCTCATCGAAGCCAAAAACATTGATTTCAAACGATCCAATTCAAGTAGACGTTTATTCGCTTCGGCCAGTTCTTTCGTCCGTTCTTCAACAAGCTCCTCGAGATGGTTGCGGTGTTTAATTAGTTCCCGTTCCATCTGTTTTCGTCGGGTAATATTCCGGATAATGACCAGATCGGCCGGTTTTCCCAGATACGAGATGAAACCCGCATTAACCTCCGCATCGATCACTTCTTCACTGCTCGTTTTAAATTGGGTTTCATACATGCTGTAGACTGTCTCCCCGGCCATTCGCCTGAAATAATTCTCCATCACTTTAGATCGTTCTTCCTCATGTATGAAATCGACAAAAGGTTTACCCAACAGCTCTTGTTCAGTACATCCGGCCATTGTCACCAGGCTCGGATTAACATACTTGAAAATACCGTCCTGCAGGATAACGATACCGTCGTTCGCACGTTCCACAAGGTTTCGATATTTGTCTTCGCTCTCATGTAAGGCTCTGTTTACAGCATTTCTTTCATTTTCACGAATTTGTATTTGTTCCAGCATTTCGCATATGCCATCTGAGAGTATGCCGATTTCATCGTTTCTCTGTTTAACCGGGCGAATACCGTAGTTTCCGGTTTCAGAAATTATTCTCATACTCTCCAGCAATTTCAGAATCGGATCTGAAATGGTTCTTTGTGTAAAAATCGCCAGCAACCAGGCGGTTCCCATACCTATCAGAAATATGATCAGAGTGATCATTGTGTTTTTATAAATTATCTGCCGATATACTTTCATATCATAACGAATGGAAATAAAACCGATGATTTCCCCCTCGTACACAATCGGTCTCGAAGTGACGATAAATTTATCCTGTTTTTTAATGATTTTATCCAACGGTTTATCAAGAACATATCCGTCTTTATAGTATGCAGCAAAGAGTACGCTGTCCGAATCATGAATCCAGGCATTTACGACATTCTCCTCCGCTTCAAGTGCGGAAAGGTTTTTTTGGGCGGCCTCCTTATCGAGAAAATGCAGAGCTGATATGCAGCTTGATCCAACCAGCTTTGTCATCGTGGTCAATTCATGACTTACAGAATTAAAGTAAAATTGGGTGTCTCGAATAATGTGAAATATACTGTAAAACAGCATCACTGTAAATGTTGTCAATAATTGAATCAGTATCAGTTTCCCCTTGATGGGGAATTCATGAATAATTTTCACATCCGTATCCTCCTAATCAATCAGCCGCACGGCCAGCTTCAGCAATTCGGATCCCGGATTGAAACTCGATTTATTCATTGCCAGCAGATTGATTTCAAATTTTATTTTATCCTGAGCAGGTACAAAATTGATCATGGCGCCGCTCTCAAGCGAGTTTTTTATTTCGCATACGATTAGTATATTTTTATTTTGAACCCGACTCACAATATATTTCAGATGGGATTTTTCAGATTCCGGTATAAATATAATATGACAATAGTCGATTTGATCTGCATTTTCAAGTTGACTGATTTTAATCTTTTTCTGACAGACTAGACGTTTTTGAGCAATCTGTTTCAGTGGTTCAGTAATCGGACTCTCTCCTATAACGGCGATGTCGAAATACGGCGACCGATCATCGTCGATCCAGTTTATGTATTTAGTGAAATTGTATATGAATACGGCTTTTACTTCGTAGCCGTATTCTGCATCCAGATTTGTCATGTTCGGTTCACAGACACACGGAGAAAATAGAAGGTAAAACGAGACGAGTATTTTTTTTGTCATTTATAAATTTTGTGTTTGGATTGTGAATTATTTCAGATGATATCCCGCTTTAAAAATGACGGTTCTTTGCGGCTGACGATATCGATCCGGAGACAGATTCGATGTATGATAGTATTCGGCATTCTTCAGATTCTTGACAGCCAGTTGCATTTCCCAATTCGAAGATAAAACATAAGTCAATGCCGAGTGGACGATGAATGCGGCATCCACAAAATTACTGCCGGTCGTCGAAATAGTACGGGTATTTTTTCTTCTTCCTATATAATGACAACCGATACTGAAATGGAATTTACCTGATAAAGAATACTGCAGAATCAGGTTCGAACAATGTCTGCTGATTTCGGGAATTGTCCTGTTGTTTTCGTCGGTCGAATTGTTCCATGTATAGTTGGCTGAAGACCGGATTTTCCGTTTTCTGTATTCCACGCAAATTTCATACCCATTGGTGTTTAGTTGACCGTGATTAATCCAGCGCCACGATTCATCTGCATAGGATTCCTTAACCAAAAGATTGCTTAGACGGTTCGAATATATTGAGAAATTCAACACGAGATCGGGCATCAGCACACGGCTAGCATACAACTCATACGAACGGATGCGCTCGGATTTTAGAAGGGGATTTCCCAGTCCGTTCGCATAATCCCAAGGTTTTGGGGCACGGAATGCTTCCATATAAATCAATTTTGCAGTCAAGCTGTTTTTATTGTATACCAGTCCCAGACGGGGTGTGAACACGCGATGATAGGCACTGCTGTTATCGAACCGTGCCCCGGCGTAGAGTTCGACCGGTGGTGTTAAAAACAGTTTGGTCTGTCCGTAGATACTCAACAGTGTATTGTATTCCATAGGCGGTTCATCGGGCTTTCGGGGTCTAATATCCGGTCCAGTGCTGTAAGTATTTGAGTATTTCCGGGCGAGGTTTTCGTTTTCATATAATATTCCGGTGATCAGGTCAAAACGTTTTGGTGTAGAATAATGAATCATGCTTTCAAATCCGAAAAGACTGTTGGGGCGGTAATAACCGATTTGTGCCGTGTCGGTGACGACCAGAACAGAATTGTCCAGTACCGATGTATTGCGGTAATAGATTTGGGATGACATCACCGTTTTTGGGCCTAAATCAGTATCGTGCTTCAGAGCGGTGTTGAAGAATCTGATATCCCAGAATGTGCCGGTATCACGATAATCAGTACCTACAGATTTATTGTATGTGGCCGCTGAACTCCGTTTTTCAAGATAATTCAATTCAAAACAGAATTTATACCATTTCACATTTGCATCGACTGAATAATCGTCTTCAAAATTCTCCAAAGAAGCGGTCCAGTTGTTGTCTCCGGCCTTCTCTTTCAGATCGGCCTTTTCACTGGTCTTGGCAGAACCTGAAATACGAAATCCCATTTTTTTGCTGCTGTTCCAGTATCCATAGCCCATATTTATATGCATTGTATTAAACGTCCCGGCGAGAGCATTAAGATCGAGTCCGGAATATTTTTCGGGTTTCTTTGTGATAATATTAATGATTCCGGAAATGGCATTGGTGCCATATAAGGCGGATGCAGGACCATAGACAATCTCGATGCGTTCAACATTGGATAAATTATACTGAGCCCCTCCATAAAAACCTCCCGAATTCAGCTCGTTTATTTGTATGCCGTCGATCAGGACCAAAATAAGATTGTTCTGGCTGGGCGCTCCGCGCATGAACACGTA
This sequence comes from bacterium, assembly GCA_016930535.1. Lineage (GTDB taxonomy): Bacteria > Zhuqueibacterota > QNDG01 > QNDG01 > JAFGCO01 > JAFGGN01. Next base: position 106,879 of record JAFGGN010000041.1, on the reverse strand, counting down.
ACTGTTAAAACTGTTGATGTTCCGGAATTGCATGCCCGGCAGGGTGGAAAGGGCCTCCTCCAGAGTCAGATAACCGTTGTTCCTGATCTGTTCATCTGTGATGACTCTTATGACGGCCGGTACTTCTTTTATTTTTTGAGGTATTTTAAAAGTGGTAATTATATGTACGTTTGCAAGTTCTTCGAGACTTAGATCCAGGAGTTCGTCCATATTCTGTTTCTGGGCGTACAATGTATAGAGGGTTTGAGTAAATACGATCAGGATCATAAAAAAACGGCTCAATCGGGATTTCTTCATTTCAGGATCCCTCACTAATTGAATCGATCGGAAGAGAGACTTCGTGAGAACCGTTTTAATGTTTTAATGTAGAATCTGCAGACATGTTCATTATGCTGTAATAATATAAATGTAAATAATATTTCAGGAATTATCAAGAAAAATTGGCAATTTATAAGAAATACCTGTATAATAAGCTTGTATTATTTTAGGAAGAATTTTCGCTTGCCTTTTATCCGTGTAACATGTAATTTCCAAATAATTGCCCCGAAATTCAAATCGATACATATATTCATCCAGGATAGAGTCAGGATCAGTAAAATTACGACTGACCTGGATTCATCCTGTTTTATATACAGATAAGAAGGGATGAGAATGCCATGAAAATCAACAGGATCGACCTGTATTTTGTCAAGATCCCGCTCGAGAAAAATGCACCGGGTTTTTTCGGAAATCCCAGGTACTTTCTTCCGAGCTGGATACCCGGATTCAGGCAGTCGGAAATGCGGTTTTATCTGCTCAGGCTCGGAACGGACAAGGGAGTCGACGGCGTCGCGGCCATGCCTGCGATGGGATCGGAGCGTATGGGACTCGGACCGCTTATGGGCAACTATATCATGGGCATCAATCCCATGGATATCGAGCTCGTCAATCAGCGCATTCAGGAATTTTCGTATATCGGCATGCGGAACGGCTGGATCGATGCGGCTTTCTGGGATATTATCGGCAAGATAAAAGGAGCGCCGCTGTGGAAAATCCTGGGTGGAACCGGGGGATCCGTTTATCCGTACCTGTCCACCGGGGCCACACATGGTCATGATCCGGAAAAGATCCGTGATATCTGCAAACAGGTGCAGGACGCGGGCTACAGAGGAATGAAGCTGAGGGTCAAGGGTACGACACTGGCTTTGATGACGGATTTTGTCGGAGCTGCGCGTGACGCCCTCGGCAGGGAAACCGATCTGATGGTCGATGCCAATCAGGGATGGCCCGTGGACCTGCTGGACGAAACACCGAAATGGAATCTCGAGTTTGCCATGAAATTTGCCCGCAGTATCGAGACATTCGACATCAAATGGCTGGAGGAACCTTTAAACCGGGGCGATTTTGAAGGCCTGGCGGAGCTCAGAAAAAACACGAATACGCCCATCGCCGGCGGGGAGATGAATTCGACCTGGTGCGATTTCAAGACCATGCTGGGGCTGGGAAGCCTGGATGTGTATCAGCCGGATGCGGTACTGGCGGGTGGAACGTATGCCGGCGGTGTTTCGGTAGTGACCTGGCTGATCCGGGAGATCCGGCGATATAATCAGCAGAAAAAGAAATCCGCAAAGGGTATAAAATACAGTCCGCATACCTGGACCACGGGACTGGGTTTCGCCCTGGCCCTGCAGCTCGTGGGTGTGCTGCCGCCCGAAGAACGCGGTCTTCTGGAATATCCTGTGGAGGGGCATTGGAATCCCGGCGTCTGGGCCCGTTTTATCAGAGGCGGATTTGACCGGGATCCGGAAGGACGCATTCAAATTCCGGACGGTCCGGGTCTGGGTGTGGAAATCGACTGGAACGTGATCCGGCGTTTCGGCAGACGCATTTATCACGGCACGGCCGCGACAGTGGCATCGGATACACTGCGTGACCGGGGATTACGGCAGACACTGTATCTGAAAAACAAGAAAAAGGAGCAGCTCGAAAGAAGCGCAAAGGCGCAGTTCAGGGTGCCGGATCCCAGGTTTTAACGGATTGCTGCGTGACAGTCTGGGAACACAAACGGACAATGGTGCAATGCTGGCCGAATGAATGGAATTTTAATTCACAATGCAGTCATTGCTGAATCGATCATAAAAACTGTGAATGAAGTTGAAGTTTTGAATCAAATGATCCCGGTTATGCTACCGGGCATAAGACGGATTGAATCCGGATTGAAGCGGCGCAGTACCCCACATTGCCGGATATACACCGAACAAGGGGATCCAAAAACAGGTTGTTTTTTGTATAATTTGTATATATAATGAAATCGGTCAGGACCGGTTTTGAAATATAATGGCTGAAGCGGGTGCTCGGCTGGTATTAATACGGTGTATTTCATGCAAACAAAAAATACATTGCTGATCATAGACGATTCTCCTGAAGATATTGAAATTATCAGGTCGTTATTCAAGGATTTTTACGTCATCAAGGCGGTGAAAACGGGCGTGAGCGGCGTTGCGTTGATGTTGAAAGAACCGACACCGGATCTTATCTTATTGGATATCATACTGCCCGATATCAACGGTTTTGACGTGTGCAGAAAAATAAAGGAGACGCCGGAGAATTGCACGATCCCCGTCATTTTTATCACATCGAAAACAAATATGGAAGACAAAATCCGGGGTTTTAACGAAGGCGGTGTGGATTATATTACGAAACCGTTCGAGCCGGAAGAAGTGATTGCCCGGGTCAAAACACACATGGAGCTGCAGCAGGCGCGCAAGACGATATATCAGTATAATCATAAGCTTGAGAGCATGCTCGAAATACGCACGAAGGAGCTGATACAATCCGAAAGGCAGGCAGTATTCGGACAAATGGTTCAGGGCATCGTTCATAATCTTTCGAATCCAATCAGCGGTATTATGAACAGTCAGGAGCTGATACAGTTGTATATTCAGGATTTTCTGAAGATTTCGGATACATCCAGTTGTAATCCCGATACCGTCAGTACATTTATCGATGATGTGCAGAAGTCGTGTGAGGTCATTGGCCATGCAGCCGAACAGCTGAGCCAGATCATTCAAACCCTGTTGAACCGCGGCAGGATCGATAAAGCAGAACGATGGAAACGGGTCGATTTAAACGGGCTGATTCGCCTGGAACTCAATTTTCTCGAATCGGACATGAGATACAAACATCAGGTTGATAAACAGATCGAACTGGCCGAAAAACAATTACCGATCGATGTCAACCCGGGTGAGATTACGCAGGTGTTTCATAATATTATAAACAATGCACTGCATGCACTGCAAGGAAGGCAAAACGGCCTGCTAACCGTCCGGACCTGGAATGAGCATAATTTGGTTTTTTTCAGCGTTCAGGACAACGGACCCGGCATCTCCGAAGCTATCAGGGATCGCATATTCGATCCTTTTTTTACAACCAAGGCGGCGGGAAATGATCCCGAGGCAAGTCCGGATATGCCCACCGGAACCGGTTTAGGACTCTGGATGTGCAGGGAAACAATAGACCGCTATCACGGCAGCATCGTTGTGGATAGCGGCGAGGGGACGGGAACTGTTTTTACAGTCAGCATTCCCGGCAGTGCATGAAGACTACATCAGAGGCTATATCATTTTCTGTTCAATTCTCGCATTTTCATGACGGTTGACATGCAGATAAAATCATCATCCATTTTAGAATTGATCCGGAGGAGACGATGATTCGCATACTCATTGTCGAGGATGAAACAATTTTCGCCAGGGATATCAAGGAACGCCTTGAAATACTGGGGTACGATGTCATTGGGATTGCCCAAAGCGGGGATGAAGCCCTTGCCCTGGTTCAGAAGCAGATACCCCATCTGATTCTTATGGATATCCACCTGATAGGAAACAAAGATGGTGTTGAAACAGCTGCGATTATTCTGAATCTGATGGATGTCCCGATCGTTTATCTTTCAGCATTTTCCGATAACATTACATTCAACCGGGCTCTTAAGACCCAGCCTTACGGGTTTATTATGAAACCGGTTCAGGACAATGAACTGAGAATTGCAATTGAAACCGCTTTAATCAAGCATGAGTACAACAAGAAATTAAAAATCGCGATGAACAAATATCGCAGACTATTCGAGTTTTCCAACGATGCCATATTCATTTGTACTCTCCAGGGCGATATAATTGATATCAATATGCGTGCATGTGAGATGCTGCAGTACGGTAAGGAAGAACTGCTTGTCATGAAAGTACATCAGTTGCACACTGAAACAGAGATCGAGAAATCTCACCGCACCTTGGCTGCAGTCAAGAAATCCGGTGCGGCACGGTTCGAATCGAAATTCAAATGCAGGGATGGAACCATAATCGATGTGGAAATCAGTGCAGCCTTGATTAAGGAAGAAAAGCCAATTATCCAGGGTGTCGTCCGCGATATTACGGAACGTATTAAAACCAGTAATAAACTTGAATCGATGAAAAACAGGCTCGAAGAACAGGTTCAGAAGCGTACCGAGGAAATTAAAAAGGCAAACCTCTCCCTTCAACTTTTCTCGCAGGTCATCGATCAGAGTCCCGTGCTCGTTTATATCATGGATCATGATGGACATATAGAATATGCGAATCCGAATTTTTTTGAAGTTACCGGATATAACGCAGGTTCCATTCTGGGGAACAGTCCATTGATCCTGAAGTATGATGAGTTATCCCGGGCCCTGTTGGGGGAAAAATGGACATCGATCAAGATGGGCTTTGAATGGAGCGGGGATCTTTGTATCATAAAGAAACGGAATACAATTGTCTGGCTGCATACGACCATATCACCAATCCGGGATAAATCCGGTAAAATCAGTAATTATGTGGCGATTGCAGAAGACATCACGGACCGGAAACGTATTGACGAGGCATTGAGATCCCGGACAAAAGAACTGGAACTATTCAATAAATCCATGATTGACCGTGAGATAAAGGTTATTGAAATGAAAAAAGAAGTCAATACGCTGATGTTGGAACTCGGCCGGAAGATAAAGTATCCGCCGATTTGGGAAAATGAAACCTCGTAGATTCCGTTTCGATCCCTGAGACATAACTGTCCGCATCTTCGATTCGTTCTCTTCTAAACACCACTTCAAAATAATGGTTTGAGTAATATCTGCCGCATGCTGCCAATGTTTCAACCGGTCGCGCATGCATAATCGAATCCTGATTCAATCCCCCCCCGTGATCACTGTAATGCCTTTCCCGTCTGTTTCATGATTAATAATATTGAGATCAGTTTTTACGATTTTGAGAAATTTAATGAATTTTCAAACACATGTAAATATATTAATATTAATAATATATGTAAATTGGTTATGTCTGGCATTTTCTTTGATCCAAATCTATACCAGAGATAATATAAATGACAGGTGGTCATGATGCCAGCTGGAAAAACAAAATCATCAAGAATGCGTTCGATTAATCTGATCTGGATCAGTGTGACATTCGCGTTCATTTACTGGATAATCGAAGCAGTCCGTGACACCGTGCTTGATGAGAGTGAATCACTGATCGGCCGTATATTCATCACAGATGTCAAAGTCTTCTGGATGCGTATGCTGGTCGTTTTTATCATTATGTTATTCGGGACGTATGCGCAATCATTCCGGTTCAAATTACAGGACGGAGGAAAATCAACAAGAAAATCGTTTAAAAATGTCCGCATTCTGATGATGGGAATCGCTTTTTCAGCAGGATACTGGATACTCGAGGCATTCAGGGATGTGTTTGTTTATGAGAAACCGTCCTTCTGGGATCAGATGGTCCAATTGTCTGTATTCGATTTCTGGATTCGTTTTCTGCCTGTCTGCATGCTGCTTTTGTTCAGCAGTTATGCTCAAATCATTTTCAATCGTCATGAAGAAGTGGAAAATGCCTTGAGGGTATCCAATAAAAAACTGACAGAACTGGATCAACTGAAAAGTGATTTCCTCAATACGGTTTCTCATGAGCTACGAACACCCATAGCAGTAATGAAAGAAGGTGTTTCCCTATGCATGGATAATCGTGTCGGCACATTGAACGATGTACAGAGAAAATTGCTGACTGATACCATGGCCAATATCGAACGATTGAACACTCTTGTAACCGACCTGCTCGATTTGTCTAAAATCGAGGCTGGAAAGATGAAACTGCACAGGTATGTATTCGATGTCGTTCCCATGCTTGAGAATATATATTCTTCGTATAATCCGCAGGCAAGAAAAAAGCAAATCCGGCTTACGTGGGAATCCAATGCGCCTGTTGTCCCCCTGTATGCAGATGAAAATAAAATTATTCAGGTTCTCAACAATTTATTGAACAACGCTTTTCGTTTCACAAACGCCGGAGGATCGATTCATATTCATGCCAGGAATCATGATACGTATATCGAATTCAGTGTGCGTGATACAGGAATCGGGATCAGTGAAATAGATCAAAAACGGCTGTTCTCGAAATTTGAACAAGTGGAACGGCTGAATGTGTCCGGTTACAAGGGGACGGGTTTGGGCCTCTCTATCTGCAAAGGGCTGGTCGAGAAACATGACGGACGAATCGGAGTGAGATCGGAACTGGGGAAAGGGGCCGTATTCTTTTTTACAATCCCAAAACTGCCTTTCCCCAAAGTCATGATCGTGGATGATGAAAAAGAAATACTTCAAACCATCCGGGCGATTCTGAAGAAAGATCATTTTGAAACCGTCGAAGCCGAAGACGGGATGACTGCATTGCGATTGGCCGTCGAAACCAGGCCCTCACTTATTTTACTGGATATGCACCTCGGAAAAATGAACGGGTATGAACTGATAGGACGGCTGAAACAGGACAGCAGAACCACGCAGATCCCTCTGGTGATCGTATCAGGACATCCGGTCAGTCAGGAAAAGCTGGAACAGACACAGGTACAACAGGAAATCCCGGTGATTCAGAAACCTTTCAAAATCGATGAACTTAGAAGAACGGTCCGGCAGGCGATCGCTGCCTGATCCAAAAAAGGAAGTGGCTCATGCAGGGTAAAATTCTCATCATAGAAGACGAAAAAGAATTTGCTGAGATGGTCCAACTGCGGCTGAGTCTCGACGGCTGGCAATGTGATATTGAAAATCATACCCTGCAGGGAATCCGTGCATTTTTAACGAATCGATATAGCCTGTTGATTCTGGATCTGATGGTTCCGGGCGGTGGCGGTATAAAAGTTCTCGAACAAAGAGGGATAAACGGACTGATGCACATTCCGGTCATTGTACTCACAGGCCAGACGATCAATCCGGCTCTGGAAGCAAAACTGCGTAATTTTGGTGTCGCGGACCTGATGATCAAACCTTACGATCCTGAACGTTTTCAAATTATAATAAAGAAAATACTTAATCTTGAAGGAGCTGCAATTGAATGAATTGAATTCAAAGCGCATCGTTCTCATCGAGGACGATCCTGATTTCCTGAATATGCTGACAATCAGGTTGGAAGTCAATGGTTTTAAAGTGTCAGCTACAGCCGGAGCGCTTGAAGGATTACGACTCGTGCAGGAGCAAATGCCGGACCTTGTGATCCTGGATTTACGTATGCCGGGTTTTGAAACGAGCGGATCGACGGGGACCACGCTTGTGGACAGGCATATGGGACTGAAAATATGCCGAATGATTAAATTCGATACAAGATTGCATCATATTCCCGTGCTGATGTTGACTGCGAGTGATTCGTTTGAAGATATCGAACAGGCCGTTCACAGCGGCGCGAACGCGTATTTGATGAAAACAGATGTCATGGAATTTCTTATCAAAGAAGTGGAACGCATGTCAGGCTTAAAATCAAACGGGATTCAGCAGGCGAAAGCTGATGGAATGAACTCGGAAAAGCATATTCAGGCCGGCAAACTGTCGTTTGAAATTTTCAAATGATTGGAGATTGCGATGAAGACAACCCTTCTGATTCTGATGATGTTATTCGCTTCATCGTTTATTGAGGCGGGCAATTCAGCCGGTCATTCGATCCGGTTTCGTATTATTCGACCCAACACCATGTCATTGGCGGCAGCAGACAAGCATTCAGGAAGTACTTTAAATATAAGCAAGAAATATAAATCCGAACACACGCTTTTCTGGCGGACAGCACATCAGAATAAACTGGTGACCGTTTCCTCCTGCACGGAAAGTGGCCGGTCTGGCGGTGTATTGATAATCCGGGGAAAATCCGAACGGCTGCTCTCAGATTCGCATCGGAATATCACTGAATCGCTGCATGGGATGCAGGACAAGTGCACACTGATTTTTAAATCGGAACAAACCGCATCTTCACCTGTACAACTGGTCTACACGTTGACCGAGTCATAGGGTATTCCCCTTTCTTCACCAGCAGTGTCCGGTTAAAATATTGCAATTCAGTCTCTAAGTATATATAATACATGCTATTATTTAATACGAACAGTCGGGATCAATACCTAAGAATGACGTCCGCTCAACTAATATATCGAGAAAGCCTGTGTGATATAGTATCATGCTTGAAATCCATGCGTCCCAGACTCTTTTATGGATTTTCGAGGACGAATCTCACGAATCGCATTGACTGATGCAAATAAAGAGGAGATTCGCGTATCTATGCTGATTTCGCTTAAATATTTATCCGGCAGGCCAGATAGCTTAATCATCAAGAGACATTTGGAGTCGACTTTGACAATACTGTCTGTACTCTCGATTCTATAATGGCTGATTTATGTCTTTCTTTATTTCCTTGGACTGTATTCCGAAAAACCAAAGAGGCAATAAAACCTCATACATTACTCGATCTGAGAGGAAATGTCCCCACATATATATGGATTACGGAGGGTAAAACCCATGATATTAACATTCTCGATGAACGCATTCCGGAAACCGGTTCATTCTACATATTAGACAGTGTATTTATCGATTTTAAAAGGTGTTTCAGGCTGAATCAGGAGAATGCCTATTTCATTGCGCGTGCAAAAAGCAACTTGAAATATACATGAATCTATTCTTATCCGATTGATAAATCCAGTGATTTAAGGTGCGATCAGACACTCATGCTACCGAATAATTATACTTCCAATGATTATCCGGAAAAAGTACGCCGAGCAAATTCTATGATTACGGGCATGATAAAGATTTTGTGTTTTTGACCAATATTTTAAATCTTCAGGTTTTTACATATTTTTGAGTGTTTCTATCTTTGAAAAAACTCCTGTTTTTCAATTAGTTATGAATGGTTCTTACAGTGCCGGCACCCTGAATGATGAACAACAACCGTTTTATTCTGACTTCAAACCAGACATTGCTGTTCCGTCATATAAGATAAGCATCGATCAGCGTTTATCAGATCCTGTGTATGTTCTCGACGGTTGTCTGAAGGTGATCTTCATGGGATAAGGTTATGCTCCTGTGAGCAGAGGTGTTCAATCATTTCGAGACTGCCGATACCGGATAGTATGTATTGTGGATATCCTTTATGGAAAATGAGATTCGATGGCGGAGAAGAAAATGGGCATTCGGATTTTCTGAAAAAGTTTATCCCGGCAAAATTGAATCGTCGGCATACGGACCGCGAGCCGTGAGGACTGTTGAAGCCGTTATTTCTGTGTCAATTCATGTGAACAGGCGCACCGGGGCAACCGTACGTTTTGATGAACTGATCACAATGACAATGATCACCGGGCAAATGCTGTCCGCGAATTACTCCGGTGTTTCCTCGTCTTGTTATTACCGGTTTCGGGCTGCAGCCAGCATGTCCAAAGGTGGCGGAGACCGGAATCTTTAGAAAAGATACCGTCACGCCGGGGCCAGCGCCTGCACGACATTCATGAATTTTTCAGTGTTGTACGGTTTTTGAAATACCGCCTTTACCTCATTATTTTCGGCCGTCAGTCGGTCTGTTTCATCCAAATTTTTACCAGTCACCACAATAACCGGAATCGCGGACTTGTTCGGATTCTTTCTGATTCTGTCCAGCAAAGAGAATCCGCCACCGGCCGGCATCATGAGATCGAGGATGATCAGGTCGTACTGATTTTTAAATATGGACTGCGTGCCCTGATAAGCATCGCTGACGATTTCCACGCTATAGCCGTGCGATTCCAGCCGCATTTTAATTACTTTGGCAAAAGACAGTTCATCTTCCACCACGATGACCTTTTTTCTGTGATCCATTTTTTTAATCCTCCTTCGATTGTGTAAATATCAGATGAACGACGGCTCCGTCTTTATGATTGGCTATCTCGATATTGCCCTGGTGTACTTCCATGATCAGCCTGGCGATGGTCAGTGAGAGGCCGAAATTTTCCCTTATCGGTTCTTTCCCGATGCAGAAAGGCTGAAAGGCATAGAGCAGGACTTCTTCGGGAAATCCGGGCCCGGTGTCAAAGATAGATATTCCGACTGTATTGCCGGATGCGGCAAAATGGAGTCTGATTTCACCGCCATTCCGGGAATAACCAACAGCATTCTCGAGAATAATGTGAATCAATGATTGAATCAGTGATCGGTCGCCGAAAATCATGACATCGGAGTCCCCGGTTTTATTTATTGAAATTGCTTTGGATTCCGGAACAGGAGCCAATTGCCGGAAAACTGTTTCTGTTAACTGGGCCATATTCAATGGTTCCGGATTCAGACAATATCCATCCGAGTCGAGCTGTGTGATCAGCAGCGCCTTTTCGGAAAAGGATTGTATTCTGCTATAAGCCTGGCTGATGTCCCGGATGCAGTCCGAAGAGCGACCCGAATTCAATTCCTCGCTCAGAATCTCGATATATTGGGACATGATGGCCAGAGGTGTCCTCATTTCATGGCTAATGATATTGAGAAAACGGTTTTTGATCAGACTGAATTTATTCAGCCGTGCGTTTGCTTCCTTCAGCATTTGATTGGTGGCTTCAAGTTGTCGGGTCCGTTTTTCGACCTCGTTTTCAAGAACCTTATTCATTTGAGTCAACAAGTCGCTTTGCCTTTTTATTTTAATCTGTGTTGAAATCCTTGCCTTAAGTTCTTCCGATTCAAACGGTTTGGTAATATAATCGTGCGCCCCCTCCCTGAAGCCTCTTACGATGGATTCACGGTCATCGATTGATGAAATCAGCATGATTGGAATTTGAGATGTCATACTGTCGGATTTCAGATGCGACAATACTTCAAATCCATTGATTTCGGGCATCATAATGTCAAGAAGGATAAGATCCGGCCGCTGTTTTTCTGCCAAAGCAATTGCCTTTTTTCCGTCTTTTGCGGCAATTGTAATATAGTCCGATTCCAGGAACGATTTTAAAATGTCGATGTTTGTCGACAGATCATCCACGAGCAGCACTTTCGCTTTTTGCTGATTTTTAAGCATGATCAGGGCACCTTGTTTTTTCCGGCAATATCGGAAAACGCACAGTGATCGTCCATGAGTCGTCGTGTGCCGGGGCGCAGGATATGGAGGTTTCGGACATTCTGCAGAGATGATACAGGATTCTCCATTCCAATTCCGGATTGACCGCCGACGTATCATTGTCATGAAGACAGCGCTGAATCTGCATCAATGATTCGTGTATTCGACTCTGTCCTTTTATCATTACCCGGACATCTTCTTCCTGGAGAATGTCCAGGATCAGGCTCCCGGCAGACTGTGCGGAGTTCAGGATCATTCTCAAGATCAGCTGTACGATAAAACCGATGACCACATCGTCTCCGCGCATTCTGCAGGCGTTCGTTCCGATCAGAACATTTTCGGCGGATGACCGGATCAGGAGATTCATGTTATGGGCTTTCAGCCGGTCTTCCAGCCTCGCTTCAACATGTCGGACAACGGCCGTTATATTCACGGGTTTAGGATGAAACGGCATCACTTTGTCCTGCAGCAGAACGAGCGCATGGATTCGTTCGATCATGGTCCAGATACTCTCGATAGCGTCGTTGATATTTGCATGCAGATCATGCAGGAACGGTTCATCGGGCATCTTCTCGAACAACATGGAGCAGCATTCCATGATGGCGCTGAGGGGTGATTTGATATCGTGACTGCAGAGTTTCCGGATCTCTTCGGACGTATCGGGGAACGGGCATGCAATTGGGTGTTTTTTATTCATGATTTCAGAATCCGCTCGATTTGATTCCAGTAAATTTTTAATTTTCTGCGACATGGAGATTTTTACCTCACATGGGCAAGGCCGAAACGGCCTATGCTTTGGTTTTTATTGAGACTGTCTTTGACTTTTTGCAGAATTTTTTCTATTGGTTCGGTTTTCAGAAGGTAGCCTTCAACATTGGATGCGGTTGCGTAGTACCGGTCCTTATCGAGATCCCTGGAAGTCAACATGAGAATTGGAATGTGTTTGAATTGCCGGTCCTTCTTGAGCAGCCTGCTGATTTTGTGGCCGTCCAGTTCCGGGAGCATGATGTCGAGAAGAATCAGGTCAGGTTTGAATTGACGGGTTGCATTGAGCCCCTGCAATCCGCTTTCCGATGTGATGACATGATATCCGGCCGCCTGCAGATTCATCTGTATCAATTTGCTGTATTTCCGGTTGTCTTCTATGATCAAAATATTTTTCGTCTGATTATCCATATTGCACCTTCTTTCCAGTTGTTCTGTCTTATGCCGGCATTCGTATGTGAAACCGGCTGCCTTTCCCCGGTTCGCTTTCAACCCATATGGATCCGCCGTGTTTCTCCACGAATTCCTTCACCAGGATCAGGCCCAGCCCCGAACCTTCTTCCTGTTCAGTACCAGCCGTGGAGACATGCTCGTCGATACGGAACAGTTTTTTCCTGATGTCGTCCGGCATCCCGACACCGGTGTCCTCGACACAGAAAATGTAACTGTCCTTCTCCGGCTCCGCCGATATACGGACATTTCCACCCGGCCTGGTAAACTTGACGGCGTTCGAGGTGAGATTCCGGAATATGGTATGAAGCATGTTTCTGTCCCCATAGACAGTCAGATTCTCAGGAATTGTGACATTGAGTTGAATGCCTTTTTCGTTCGCCCGATTTTTTATATACTGGATATTTTCATCGACCAATCTTTTAAATTCGACTTTTTCCGGTTTGAATTCGATTCGGCCTGCCTGTGACCTGGCCCATTGCAACAGGTTCTCGAACAACTGATGTGCCTGTCTGGATACGGACAGAATGTCTTGGGATAGCTCCAAAAGCCGGTTTTTTTCCATGGTTTTCGAATGCTCGGCGAGATATTCGGCGAATCCGATAATCACGGCAAACGGCGTTCTTATATCGTGAGAAATAATTGAGAAAAACTTGTCTTTAGCGGCATTGGCATCTCTAAGCGCATCCCGTGAATATTTGAGTTCAAGATGATTGTGCACGCGTGTGAGCAGTTCGACACGGTTGAACGGCTTTGTGATATAATCGACAGCGCCCAGCTCCAGGCCTTTGACCACATCTTCTATTTCGGTCCGGGCAGTCAGGAAAATCACGGGAATATCCGTGGTTTCCGGATTTTCCTTTATATACTTCATTGTTTCGAAGCCATCCATCTCCGGCATCATCACATCCAGTAAAATCAGGTCAGGCTTTGCTTTTTCGAGAATACTCAGAGCCTGCCTGCCGTTGAGAGCAGCAGCGATTTCGATACGGTCATTTTTAAGGGCACTGCCCAGTACCTGCAGATTTCTTGGCACATCATCGACGATGAGCACCAGTCTCTTTTTCAAGTTCGGCTCATCCATGGGATGCTCCTTCTTCTTCGATACGGGATCTAATTTTTGAAACGCATTCCGGGAATTGTTCGATCACTTGCGGAATGGAAGCCATTTCGTAATTGGCCACTTTCTGCAGCAGGGTTTTCCCCCATTTTGTCAATGTACCGATCTGCATGGATTCACCGATGTTGAATATGGATGTGGCGAACGCTTCGATTTCGCTTAAAATGACTGTGTCCTTAATGTCTTGCCAGACGGGCATCTGGTCATGTTCGATAATCCGGACTGCTTTTACGAGCAGACCGATATCGTCGGTATCATTGAAGGGGTCATCAGAATCGGGACTTCCGGGCCGTTCATCCGGTCCGCGCCCCACACTATATTTGAGATGGCGCGACAGCTCCTTCAGCAATTCATTCATGGAAACGGGTTTTCTCAAATAACCGTCCGCACCGATATCCTGGATTCTCTTTTCATCCCGTTTCATGGCCGAGGCTGTCAGAATGACAATCGGAATGTTATTTAACTGCGGATCTTTCTTGATTTCCCGGGTCGCTTCGTATCCGTCCATTACGGGCATTTTAATGTCCATGAGAATGACATCAGGCATGTATAAGCCGGCTTTCCGGATGGCGTCTTCCCCGTTTTCCGCATGCAGCACCTCGAGATTGCCGGATTCCAGGAATGTCTGTATCAATGTCCGGTTCGATTCCACATCGTCGACCACGAGTACTTTCCCTCCATGAAACACGATTTCCCTGGAATCATGGAGTTGATAATCGCGGATATCATGCAGTGAAGAAACTACGACCCTTTCCAGAATCACACGAAATGCGCTGCCTTCATTTTCTTTGCTTTCAAGCTCGATTGATCCGTCCATCAGTTCCACGAGTCGCTTGGTGATGGAAAGTCCGAGCCCGGTTCCTCCATACAGAGCATGGTCCTGTCCGGACTGCTGTTTAAAATTGTCGAAAATCACCGATTGCTGATCCTTGGCTATTCCGATACCAGTATCCCTGACTTCGAAACAGAGAGACAGGCGGGAATGCGCTTCATCGAAATTCCTCTGAAATACCGAAACGGAGATATTGCCCTTGTGTGTGAACTTGACTGCATTGCCGATCAGATTCAACAGGATCTGCCTGATGCGGATTTCATCCAGGAGCAGCGCGTCCGGCAGTCTGTCATCGACGCTGATCCTCATTTCCAGGTTTTTCTCCCGGATTTTATGAGAAAATATCTGCTGCATTTCATGAAAAAGGTGTTTGACATTGACAGACGTAAAATTCAGTTCCATTTTACCGGCTTCTATTTTGGACAGGTCGAGTATATCGTTTATCAACTGGAGCAGCATTTTCCCGCTGCTGTTGATTGCATACACATGGTTTCTCATCACCGGGTCTGTCACGGACCGGCTCAATATTTCCGAGAAACCCAGTATAGCATTCATGGGAGTCCGGATTTCATGGCTCATATTGGCCAGAAATTCTGATTTAGTCCTTGTGGCTTCTTCAGCCCGGAATTTCGCCGCCTTCAACTTCTGATTCTGCAGCTTGATTTTTCTTTCATAGTTCTTTACATCAGTTACATCCCTGGATATGCCGACAATGCCCACGATATCTCCCATACTGTTCCTGACCGGCATTTTTGTGCTTGAAACCCATCTCCTGAATCCCGAAGGAAGGATGTCTTCTTCGATTTTACCGATGATCGGATCGCCGGTGGATATGATCCTGCGTTCATCGTCATAGGCTTCCTGGCCGTGCCGTATATCAAAAAAATCGAGATCGGTTCTTCCGACAGCCTCCTTCGGCGAGTTGAGCCCGAGAAAGCCTGCGAGAGACCGGTTGATGCGGAGAAAACGGCTTTCACAGTCCTTGAAATAAATGGCGTCAGGTATGTTTTCCATGAGGGACTGGAGCAGATATTTTTCCTGATGCAGTTCCTCTTCGATTTCTTTTCTTTGATTGATGTCCAGAAAAACCGCGATCACATGAGTAATTTTACCCTGATCGTCAATAATTGGGGCGATGGATCCGTTGCTCCATGTGATTTTCCCGTCTTTTTTCCGAATCGGCACATCTCCATGCCATGCATCGAGTCCGCCGATTCTTTTCCGGATCTGATCATAGATCCCGTCTTTATCCTGAGTTGAGAATATGACTTCAAGACGCTGGCCCGTAATGAATTCAGAATCGTATCCCGTGTATTCCTCAAAAAACGAGTTTACATATTCAATATGGCCTTCTTTTTCGGTAATAATAACACAGGCGGGACTCTGTTCCACGGCCTGGGACAGTTTCCGGATTTCCATCTCAGCTGTTTTTCTGTGGCTGATATCACGCAAAGCGCCTTCCATACCGCACTTTTTCCGTTTACAATCATAGATGAACTGGGCATTGACCGATGTCCAGATGATCCGGTTGTCCGGTGTTCGAAACGGAAGTTCATAATCCTGGACCGATTTTTCCCTGTAGAGCCGGCGCATGAGTTGTTTGTGATCGTTGGAATGATAAAGAAGTTCCCGGACATGCCTGCCGATCAATGTTTCAGGTTCAACGGAAAAATACTGGCTGACGGACGGACTGATTTCAGTAATGGTGCCTTTCATGTCTGTTCTGAAAAACACGTCCTGGATGTTTTCGAAAATACTTCTGTATTTCGCCTCACTCTGTGCCAGCCTTTCAGTCCGTTCTTTTATCTTTTTCCCCAGATTCGCATTCAGTTCCCTCAATTCCTGCTCCATCCGGATCCTGTCGGTTATATCGATCAGAATGGCGCCCGTACCTGTAATTTTATTGTCGGGATTGCGAAGCGGGAATATAGTTTTGTGGAATGTGTATCTATTTCCCTCCATATCCACAGTTTCTTCATAGGTCCGTGTTTTTCCCTGATTGATCACTTCCTTCTCATGGCTGACCAGGATGTCCGCCTGAGCGGCAGGCAGAAGGTCATGACAGGTTTTTCCCATGATATGTATCCGGTTCATGCGGTATATCACTTCGAATGCACGGTTGACATGCATGAACCTTCCCTGAATATCCTTCAGATATACGATCATGGATGCATTTTCAAGAATGGTCGTCATCCGGTTTTCTGAAAGATACACATCCTTTCCCAACAGAATGTACAGGGCGATCAGCAGGAACAGGATCGTTATATTAATAAAGGAGAAGAAAAGACCCGTCAAATGATGGGTGCTTTGCAAACCGATAAATTCAGACACCAGGAGTACGGAAACCAGTATCAGGAAAAGGCTCCTTTCTTTGCGTCGGATCAATGGCATGAGACACCTCTGTTTTTGGCTTTTCGGTTTTCCTGATTCTACTGAATACAAGATGGATGCCAAAACATAAAAAACAATATAAATAAATGATATTTAATGACATAGGCCCAGATATATCGTTATGGGACATTTTCATTTTTGAAAACGGATTTTCAAATTTGAGATTCGGGCAGGCGCCTGTTTCAGCATGCGGATTGGATGAGTTCAGGATTGACTGACCGGGTTCGGACCGGAATATAAGCGTAATCGCATGTAAAAAAAGAAATTGGCCCTTACAGTCTGAACGGCGCACAGCCTGGGAAGAAAAAGTTGTCTCGCAGCGGAATGATGCGTTTATTCAACGCCGGGGAAATCCGGATTATGGATTTCCATAATTTTTTTTAAGCATTCCCCAGCATCTTCAAAATCATAATTGGATACGAGCCCATGCAGTTCTTCGAGCCTGGCCAATAGAACTGGATCAAACCTGTACGACTGTAAATCAGCCACCAGGGATGCGGATTCCGTATTGCTGTCCGCAATCGATTTTGCGAGTGTTCTGAATTTGGTTTTAACGGCTTCCGGATCGATTTTTCTCCGGGGCGTTTTTTCAGGCAGCGACTTCCCCGCATTGCTGACAAGGGGAGACAGCTCCCTGAGTGTCTCAGAAAGATGCGTCACCAGATTTCCGATCAATTCCGGATCTGCAGTATATGGCTTCCGTTTCAACCTGTTTTCCAAAAGTTCGGCCGCTTCATGAATTTTTACAGCGCCGATATTGCCTGCCACGCCCTTTAGTGTATGGGAGAGCCGTATGGCTGTTTCCAGGTCGCTGACCAGGCTGTTCTCGAGGTCATTTTGAAAGTTCTGATAATTATGCCAGAACATGATCAGGAGCTTCCTGTACAATGGGATGTTGTAAGTGATGCGTCTCAATCCGTCCCGGACATCCAGCGTTTTGATGGATGAGAATTCTGGAGGTATGGTTTGTTTCGTCATCATAGTCTTGTAGCCCTGGGAGGGGATACTCAGGGGTTGAGCGGACAACAGCAAGTTCCTGGCGATCAGATCGAAGAGTTTTCTTGGATCGACAGGTTTCGAGATATAGTCGTTCATTCCGGCGCTGAAGCATTTACGGACGGTATCTCCCAGAACATCCGCACTCATGGCGATAATCGGGATTTTTTGACGGCTGTTTTCCATGCCGGCTCCCGTGTGTTTTTTCTCCCAGTGGCGCAATTTGTGGGTTGTTTTATATCCGTCCAGAATGGGCATTTGTATATCCATCAGGATCAGATCGTAAGCATCGGGCTGAGATGTATATTTTTCGTATGCGTCCATGCCGTTGCATGCGATTTCCGCATGTAATCCGTTCGATTCTAGAAGCTCTGAAGTGACCTGCTGATTGATTTCGTTGTCCTCAACCAGGAGAATACGAACTCCGGTCAGGTCGTCGGTTTCCGGCTTCGGCGGACCTTCAGATTGGACGGCTGCGGACGGTATTTCGTCGTTCCCGGCAATAAGACCGGCGAGGCTCCCGATGAGCACGGGATAACTGACCGGTTTGGAAACCATGGTGTGAATTCCCGCTTGCACAGCTTCCTGAAAAAACTGATTGTCGTCGTAGGCGCTCATCAGCACACAGGGCGGAAGTGGACGGATCTCAGGACAGTCATTTAATTGTCTGTATGTTTCAATCCCGTCCATGCCCGGCATTTTCCAGTCCAGAATCAGGAGATCGTAAGGTGGATTTCCTTCCCGATGTTTTTTGAGCACGATTTGTATAACATCCGTTCCGTTCGCCGCAGTGTCGACCTGACAAGGAATTGAAGACAGACTATTTGTCAGGATTTCACGGGATAATGGGTTGTCCTCTGCCAGAAGTATGCGCATGTTTTTAAGTATTTTTTCATTGGATCGAATCTGCTCGGTGTCATGCTGCAACGTATGAAAGAGATGCTCGTCCGTAATTTTTCCGGGCTGAATTTCCGAATTATAAGGTGTGCCGGAATATGAAAGAGGAATATCGAAGGACACTGTCGTCCCCTTTCCTTTCCGGCTTTTAACTTCGAATCTGCCGCCCATCAGCTCGACGAGTTTCCGGCAGATCGCGAGCCCGAGGCCCGTGCCTCCGTATTTTCGCGTTGTGGAAGCATCCGCCTGTATAAATGCATCCATCACGGTTTTCTGCTGTTTCGCGGTCATTCCGATGCCTGTATCTCTGACTGCAAAACGCAGGACAATCACCCTTTTAAGCCGTTTCAGAACACGGATACTCAGTACAATTTCACCTTTATCCGTAAATTTAATGGCATTACTGATCAGGTTGTTGAGTATTTGAATCAGGCGCATCGAATCGCCTTTCAGCACAGGCGGCAACCCGATTTCAGAATCGACGATCATTTCGAGGTTTTTATCCCTCACCTGGGTGATGTTCATCGAGATTGCGTCATTCAACGCATTGTCCAGCCGGAACCAGTAATTCTCTAGTACATATTTGCCCGATTCCACTTTTGAAAAATCAAGAATATCGTCGATGATATGCAGCAGATTTTTGGATGCGACCAGTATTTTTTCCGTATAACCGTGCTGTTTTTCGTTCAATCCCGTCTGCTGCAGTAGATGCGTCATTCCCGAAATCGCATGGATCGGGGTTCTGATTTCATGACTCATGTTCGCTAGAAATTCACTTTTTGACCGGTTGGCCTTCTCAGTCTCCAGTATAGCCGATTTCAGATGTTTCTCCGAATCCGAGAGTTTGATCATGGCCTCCTCAGCACGCTGTTTTTCCATATTGGCGTCCTGCATCATGCTGAGAGCCGCTTTTCTGGATCGCTCAAGCTCGGCGGTTCTTTCCCGGATCAGCTCTTCCAGGTTGCTCCGGATCGGCATGGACGATTGTTTCGTCCTATCCAAGGTTTTCTTCACAGTAGGTCATCCTCTTCGGTTGGTGCCGGATCAAGGAGTGTTTAATTTGTATTTGTTCATTTTTCTGTACAGGCTGGCCCTTGAAATGCCCAGCAGGCCGGCAGCCTTCTGTGTATCCCTGCCTGTCAGCAGCAGCACTTTTTGAATATGGCCGGATTCCATATCTGCCAGATTCAAACTGTTCTGATTGTCCGCGGATTCCGGAACGGCCGTCGACAGGCCGAAAAGATGCTCAGGCAGGAGTTCATTGTCTTCGGTCAGCAGGACTGCTCTTTCCAGCACATTGCGCAATTCGCGGATGTTGCCCGGCCATGTGTAGGATTGAAAAGTTCTGGTCACTTCTTTTGACAGGACAACATCCTGATAGCCCATTTGGGACAGTACTTCTGAAGCGATGAGGGTGATATCTTCCTTTCTGTTCCTGAGCGGAGGCAGTTGGATGGGAAATACGTGTATTCTGTAGAACAGATCCTGCCGAAATGAACCCTGTTTGACTTCCAGGGCAAGGTCACGGTTAGTGGCACAAATCAGGCGAAAATCACTTTTTATCGTTTTTGTGTCTCCAAGATGTCTGAATTGTTTTTCCTCGAGTACTTTCAGAAATTGAGTTTGTATTTCGAGATCCATGTCCCCGATTTCGTC
This sequence comes from bacterium, assembly GCA_016930535.1. Lineage (GTDB taxonomy): Bacteria > Zhuqueibacterota > QNDG01 > QNDG01 > JAFGCO01 > JAFGGN01. The sequence continues at coordinate 86,415 of JAFGGN010000041.1, read as the reverse complement.
CAGAAACAATGTTCCCCCGCCGGCAACTTCGATCAGGCCCGGTTTGTCCTCGATCGCCGATGTAAATGCACCCTTTCTATGTCCGAACAATTCACTGACCAGAAGCTCTCCCCTCAGACTGGTACAGTTGATTTCCACGAAAGAATCCTGTTTCCTCTGACTTTGCTCATGAATCCAGTTGGCCAGGACACCTTTCCCCGTACCCGTTTCGCCCATGAGAAGGACAGGGACCTCGCTGCCGCAGGCAATATTCACCAGTTTTCTGACTTTCTGCATATCCTGGCCTTCACCCCAGTATGGCTGAACTATCTTTTTCAATCGCCTGCTGCTGATCGCCGTTCTTCTCAGGCTTCTTATTTCCAGGCTTTTATTCAGAAATATGGTCAGATCGTTCAATTTTACCGGCTTGGTCGTAAAATGATCCGCTCCGTTCTGCATGGCCTTCACGGCCAGCGGCACATCGCCTTCTCCCGTGATTACAATGATAGCCAGCGCCGGAAATCTGGATCTCAGGAACGGAATCCAGTCGATTCCGTTCCCGTCCGGCAGGTGCATGTCGAGGATGACGGCATCCACGGTATCCGACATAACGGTTTTTTGGGCTTCCCCGATTGTGGGTGCCGTGAATGTCAGATATCCTTTATGGTTCAGATAATTCGATATGCTGAAAAGGATGCTGGGTTCGTCGTCGACGACGAGTATGGTTTGTTTCATATGTTGTTTGTCTCCGGAGTATATGAATACCGGACACGCCGGTCCTCTCTATTGATGCGAATCCCCTGATTCATCAGAGTTTTTGATAACAATCCGCCAGTGTACGCCCTTGCTGCTTCGACACTTAATTTCACCAGCCAGCTGATTGCGGACAAGATCGATCACCGTGTCGAGGCCAAGGTTGCTGTTTTTCTCGATATTAAATCCTTTCGGAAATCCTATGCCGTTGTCATTTATATCTATGGTTATCGTTTCTTCACCGGCAGTTTTTGCCAGTTTGATCCAAATTCTTCCTTTCCTGCCTTCCGGGAAAGCATGTTTGATTGCATTCGTCATCAGTTCATTGATGACGATGCCCAGGGGGGTCGCCGTATCGATGGATACTACGACTTGTTCGCCCTCGAATTCAAGCCCGATATTACTCAGCCGATGAATATAACTTTTTCCGATCAATGTGACAAGATCTTTTAAGTAGGATTTAAGATCCAGAGAATCCAAATTCTGTGACTCGTAAAGTTTTTTATGAACAAGTGCCATGGATTGTATTTTATTCTCAATATCAGCAACCATGGTTCTGAGGTTTTCATCCGGCATAACGCGGCTCTTGAGACGCAGCATGGATGAAATGATTTGCATATTGTTTTTGGTTCGATGATAAAGTTCGCGGATCAGCACCTCTTTTTCATCCAGGGCATTCTGAATCCGCATTTCATCGTTTTTACGCTGGGTTATGTCCTGTACGATTCCTGTCAAGCGGATGGGATTGCCGGTTTTATCGCATATCAGTTCTCCGGCTTCGGCCCATACGGTGCGTATGGTTCCGTCGGGCCGGATCACCCTGTATTCCAGAGGCACTGCGTTTTTGTCCTGAATGACAGTCTGATTGGATTGCATGACCTTTCCCCTGTCATCCGGGTGAATCGCCGTCTCGATGATTTTATTCAAGTCCCCTTTGAAATCATTTTTATCATAACCGAAGATCCGAAACATCTCGTCGGACCACGTCACACTGTTTTCCATGATATCCCATATCCAGTTCCCGACATGAGAGAGCCGTTGTGCTTTTTTCAGAGCCTCCTCGTTGATTCGCAGTGTTTCCTCGGTTTTTTTCTGGCTGATTATTTCCCATGTGAGGTCGGCTATTTCAGAAACCATTTCTCCGTCCGCGTTGGAGTAACCTTCCGGTTTGTTGAAGAGTCCGGCCACGGCCGTAACGATGTTGTCACGTAAAACAGGCGCCATCACTTTTCCGGATATGTTTCTTCCGTCCGGGAGCGGCTCAAGGATATCGTTCTCGATCACCGTGGTCTTATCATGCAGACAGACCAGCCAGGGTTCCCATGTCTCAACCGGCGCCGGTTCAGACATCCAGTCGGAGCCGCCGAACCATATGCACTTGCGGATAAGCCGGTCGCCTTGTTGGTTCAGCAGATAAAAGCCCGCGGGACTTCCCGTCAATGCGGCAAGTTCTCCAAGAAGTTTTTGTATCAGTTCGTCCAGTGAATGTTCGCTGGCATATTCCATCAGTTGAAAACGCAGCGCCGTGATCCGTTCGGTTCGGCGCTCAACAGTCTGATCCCGGAATACCAGGACCACGCCGGTTACGCGGCCCATGTCATCCTTGATCGGTGCCCCGCTGTCGGCAATGGGGATTTCCCGGCCCTGTCTGTCTATAAGCAGGGTATGATTGGCAAGTCCGATTGACCGGCCATCTTTAATTATTTTCCTGACTGGATCCGGGGCATGCTTTCTCGTGTCTTCATTGATGATATGGAAAATTTTCGTTAATGGTTTTCCGCTCGCCTCGGCATGGGACCAGCCGGTCAGGGTTTCCGCCACAGGATTGACGAATTCGATGTACCCGCGATCATCCGTTGAAATCACGGCGTCACCGACGGCTCTCAATGTGACCGCATATTTTTCCACACTCTCGCGAAGGGCCGCTTCCGAGAAATATAATGCCTTGAAATATAGCTTATTATTACGCTGATTGACTGCAAAACCGATCCCAAGAATAAAAACAAAGGCACCGGTTATCAGAACGACAATCATGATCGAGCGGAAACGCCAGTCCTTAAACGCTTCGTCGGCGTCCATTTTCGCAACAATGAACCAGGCCGAATCCGGGATCGGCATTACGGCTGCAACCACATCGATTCCCCGGTAGTCTTTTCCGCGGACGACTCCGTACTTGCCGGATACGGCCATGGCTGCCGGAAGTTCGGTCCGGTCGAGTGGTAATTTCAGTTTTAATGCGGTTCCCTTCCGGTGCCGGAGTTCATTCAAAAACAGAACATTTTCGCCCTCACGGCGGACCAAAAGCGTCTCGGCGGTCCTGCTTTTTTCAGGCCAGGTCTGGATGAGCGGGAACAGATGCTGTTTCGCATCAATGACCATGACCAAAGCGCCGAGGGGTATGGAAGGAGAATCCTGCAGAAAAAGCGGCGTGATCAGGGAAAAATGCGGAAAGGGATTGGTATGTTCGATGTGCAGGTCAAACCATAAGGGAGTATGCGTATCGAAGGTCTCATTCATGCGTTCGTAAAACCTGTTGTGAGGTTTTTCGAGTGAATCGATACCGAAATATATTTGTTTGTCCGGACTGGCAACAATGATATCCGCGAATTGATATCTTTCCTTTACGGGAGTCAGAATTCGCAAGATGTTTTTTTTGTTCTTCGGAGTTTGTTTCCGGAAATAATCCCCGACCGCTTCGATCAGGTCTGTCCGGTTCATAAGGGTAACGCCTTCGGCCATTCTGTATTCGCGCCAGATGACAATCTGAGCCGCCTTCAGATGCGCGATATCCATGAGCCTGTCTTCCACATTTTTCCGGAATGATGCCTGTTGGTCGATGAAGAACCGGATTCCTCCAGCCGACAGTACAAGAATGATGATAAACATGATGAGTTTAATTCGGGAATTCATAATATTCGGCTCATTTGACGTCATGGATTCCGTGGCGCCCTGTTATCGGCGATGGCGGAGTCGTTGCGTTCAGGACAAATACAGGACAACAACGGTATCAGTCGATGGTTTCGCCAGGATCCATTGCATATACGATTTGTGTGATGCTCAATGTTTGAATCGGTTTCTCCAAAAAACCGACAGGATCTACATTGCATGAGCGTTCTCGTATATAATCCGTAGCATATCCGGTCATAAAAATTATCGGTATCTTTTTATGCCGCATGATATCTTCCGCGGCCTCTATACCGTCCATTCTGCCGGCCAGGTGAATGTCCATCAGGATCAGATCGGGATTTTCCCTTAGGGCGATCTGTACAGCATCCTCCCCCTTGCTTGCCGGTTCGAGTACATTCATCCCGAAATCTTCCAGGTCGCATTTCAGACTTTTCGCCGTAATGCGTTCGTCCTCGACGATAAGTACCCTGAAAGGTCTTTTCAACGACAAAGCCTCCTTTTTGGAATCAAGAGTCCGGTATCACGGATTCCCGCACAGATTTAATTACCGGCAGCGGACTTGGTATTTTTTGAATAGTTGCATTGAACATAAACGTGATGCAAATAGAAAAAAATGATCTCACTGTGACCAGTTGATGATTCCCGGTTAAGCGTCTCTATGCATGGATGCAGGATAACTTGATGAATATATTCTCAATGAATGATATTAAAAATGTTATCAAAAAGCAATAAAAAAAACATGTTTTTTTATCGAACCAGTGAAGATGAAACGAAAAAAACCATTTGGCATCATAGGGTCTCCATGAGTCAGGTTTTCGGTGTTTTCCGGCATTGTCGTATCGGAAACCGCAAAATACTTCAGATTGGTTGCATTCCGGTCATCTGAGTACACATGTTACGGTAACCGAAATACATAATAAATAATAACCTGAAATCGAAAATATCACTTGTTTCTGTTCCTGTTCGGACGTAAATTTGAATAAATTATAATCTGGATTCTGATGTATCATCAGAGCCGGAGATTCTGCTTTTATTTCGAGTCATTGAAAATTCCCGGCCAGCACTCAGCGCTTTCTTATAGCCGCATATTTTTCTTGTTTTCTATATTGTATCGGATCCACAAGGTATGCATCGGAATAACCGTAGGCCGGCCGTACCGGTTTTCAGGGTGAATACCGGGCGCTGGTCCCGTCATACCGGAATAAAGACTGTCGCCCGGTGAAAGCATGCTGCCAGACCATTTGCGGATATTAAAGGAACGGAAGAAAAAGGACTGGATATACGGAGGAATGTTATGACACGCAAAATGGGCGAGACCGCACTCCAAACCGGAACCTTCGGAAGCGATCCGGCAGTTCTGTATAAACGGCTTTTTCAAGCCGTCCATGATGCTGTGCTGATCGCGGATGATAACGAACGGCTCGTCGATGCGAACGCTGGCGCATGCAGGCTGCTGGGATACTCAAGAAAGGAGCTGCTGGGCATGTCTGTCAGGAGGACCATCATGGAGGAGCCGGTATGGAGGCAGTTCATCCGAACCGGCAGGCTGAGGGGTGAATTCCTATTGCGGAGGAGGGACGGGCGGTTGAGAAATACGGATATTCAGGCAACCGCCCATGTGATTCCCGGCCGGCATTTAATGGTTTTCAGGGATGTCACCAGGCAGAAACGGGCACCGCAGGGTGAACGTTCCATGAGAAGACATCTGCAGGCCATACTTAAAAGCATCGACGGCGGTTTGCTTGTTCTCAACAAGAGGATGCGCATCATAGAAATCAACCAGACTGCAGAAAGACTGTTCGGCTGCAAATCAGGCGATATTGTCGGAAAACAGATATTCAGCGAGGCAATGACCGGGCTCAAATCATCCCTGTTTGAAGAAATGGCTGTCCAGGCCATGCACAAAAAATCCAAAAGAGAATTCAAATTCTGTTTTGGTGCCGAACGTGATGAGGACTGTTATCGTGTCTTTATGTTTCCGGTCGAGGCAGGTATCACCGTTTTTTTGATTGCCGAAGCGCAGTGCAAAAAACCGTCCCGGATTAGAAAAACAGGGCAGCACTTTCGTCAGTTTTTCGAGATGGAAGCGAATTTCTGTTACCTGGTCGATTCTGAAGGAACCATCAGGGATGTGAACAGAAGCGCGCTCACTGCACTGGGATATAAGAAGAAAGAACTCATCGGCAAGCCCCTGATTCAGACGATCTATGCTCCCGGATCCCGGGCCAAGGCCGGACAATTGTACGAACGATGGAAGCAAACGGGAAAACTGGAACAACAGGAACTGTATATCCGGAAGAAAACGGGCGAAATACGGATTGTACTGCTCAGTGCAGGCGTTCTACTCGGGGAGAAGGGTGCGATTCGTCATTCCTTTATCATTCAGCGGGACATCACGCAGGAGAAAAAGAATGAGCAGGAATTGATGGATGCCTGCGAGGCTTCGGCAAAACTGCTACAGGATCTCAGGCAGGAAATCAAATTCAGAAAAAAGGCCGAAGAAGACCTGCAGAAGCACGATCTGGAACTGCGCCAGACGCTCGACGCCACGACGGACGGAATCTGGACATGGAATTTCAGCACAAACAGGCTGGTTTTCAGTCCCAAATACTATACCATGCTCGGATATCGGCCCGATGCATTCCCTGCAGATTTCGAGCATTGGGCCGAGTTGATTCACCCAGAGGACCGGAAAGGCGCGTTGAAAACAGCTGAAAACTACCTGAAAACCAAACCCGAGACGTATGTCAATGAATTCCGGCTGAGAACCCGCACGGGAGGTTACCGCTGGATACACGCCCACGCCAGGGTCGTGGAGCGGGACAAAGCAGGCAACGCAGTCCTTATGATCGGGAATCACGAGGATGTGACGGAGAGAAAACAGACAGAACAGGCATTGAGGGAAATGCGGGACCGGGCTCAGGCGTATCTGGATCTGGCAGGCGTTATATTCGTGGGGATCAACCGTAAAGGCAAGGTTCAGGTGGTGAATCAGAAAGCAGTCGAAATGCTGGGGTATGCACGTGAAGAAATTCTGGGCAGAAACTGGTTCAATACCTGTATTCCTTCGGGAGCCCGCACACGGGTTCGCCATGTTTTCAAACAGCTGATGAATGGTGAAATTGGTGCAGCAGAATATGTTGAAAACATGGTGGTCACAAATCAAGGTAAGAAACATCTCATTGCCTGGCACAACTCGGTTTTAAGGAATAAACTTGGGGAAATTACAGGCACTCTGAGTTCCGGAGAGGATGTGACGGAGCTCAGGAATGCGCAGGCGGCCCTTCTGGAATCCAAACTCTTTTACGAAGAGATTCTGGAGAATATACAGGACGGCATCTTGGTCACGGATAAAAATGATAGGATATATTTCGTAAACAGAAGTATGGAAACCATTGTCGGCATCAAAAGGGAAAAGCTATATGGGTACAATATCTTGCACGATTTCCCGGAATCGACTGCTGGAGTATTCAACAGGTACTACCACAAGGCAAAACGGATGAGAGCACCGGTATGGTATGAGGTGCCGATAAAAATGCCTGCAGGAAGGGACACATATCAGAATGGCTGGCTTGTTCCAAGAATTATAAACAGCAGATATATGGGCATGATCTGCACTATGCGGGATATTACCACCAGAAAGCAAACCGAACAACAGCTCGAAAGAGAGCGACATCTGTTTAAAATACTGATGGATACCATGCCGGACCATATCTATTTTAAGGACAAAGGCAGCCGATTTTTTGTTGTCAACAAGGCACAGGCGGCTCGCTTCGGTCTTCACAATCCTGATGAAGCGATCGGTAAAACAGATTTTGATTTTTTCTCCGAGGAACATGCAAGACAGGCTTTTGAAGATGAACAGCGGATTATCCGAACCGGAGAACCCCTTATCGGCATCGAAGAAAGGGAAACCTGGGCCGGACAGTTCGACACCTGGGTATCCACAACAAAGATGCCGTTAATGGACAGCAGCGGTAAAATTACCGGGACATTCGGTATCTCACGCGATATTACCATGCATAAACATGCAGAACAGCAAATAAGAAATTACTCTCAATTTCTTGACACTATCATGGATCTCAGTCCGTTCGCCATGTGGATTTCGGATACTGAGGGAACCATTCAAAGAACGAACAAATCGCTCCGGAAACTGCTGAATCTCAGGGATGATCAGATCCTGGGAAAATACAATATTTTAAAAGACCGGAATCTCATCGATCAAAAAGTCATGCCGCAGGTGACAGGCGTGTTCCAACAAGCGAAACCGGCACGGTTCACCTTGAACTGGTTGCCGGAAAAGGCAGGAGATTTCGATATTAAAGAATCGAATTCTTTATGGATAGACGTCTCCATTTTCCCGATTCTGGATGAAGCCGGACATTTTGTTAATACTGTTTGTCAGTGGGTGGATATCACGGAGAGAAGGAATGCCGAGGAGCAAATCAGGCTCAGCCTCAGAGAAAAGGAAGTGCTGCTTCGCGAACTCTATCACCGCACCAAGAACAACATGCAGATCATCTGTTCCATGCTGCGATTGAAGGGACGAGCCATTCATGATGAGGCACTCAATAGGATTCTTCGTGAAATCGAGAATAAAATTCAGGCCATGGCACTGGTGCACAGGAAACTCTATGAATCCCAGGATTTATCATCATTGAATTTGACATCCTATTTCAAAGACCTGATCCTGCTGGTTCAAAACAGTTATTTTATCGACACACACAGGATTCGAATTCATTATGAGGCAGAACATGCTATCCCTGTTCTCATCGATACAGCGGTACCGCTTGGACTGGTTTTGAATGAATTGCTGTCCAATTCGATAAAACATGCCTTCCCTGAGACGAATGCGGGTGATATTTATGTACGGCTGAAAGTCGGCAAGAGACAAGAGATTGTGCTTGAATTCCAGGATAACGGGATCGGATTGCCGGAAAGTTTTAATATTGATAAACATGGGAATCTGGGACTGCAAACCGTGATGGATCTGGCTCGGTACCAGCTGAGAGGAAATGTCACCCTCAAAAACCAAAATGGCTGTTACTGTCGAATCCTCCTGAAAAAGGAGTTATATCAATCCCGAGTTTAAGAAAGGACCATGCTGGAGTTCGCAATTTTTAATCCGGACGTTTTTTTTACATGTTCACACTCAGTTGTATATCCTGCTTGAACTGGCTGTCCAATTTGAATTGGGCAATTTGCCTCTTCCCGTCATAGGCGAAGACCGAAGTATCCGCACCCAGATGCCCATTCAGTGTAAATACATTCGGATGACTGTCATCCCAGTCCAGAAAACGGATGCTTTCCGTTCCGTTTTCATTCTGGCTGTGGACAACAAGGTTCAAGGGCCGATTGTCTTGATTTCCAAGGATATGCAGATTTTGTGTCGCCTCAAGGGAAGGGTCGGTCCCTTCAGGTATGAAATAGATATCGCCGAATGACTCGCTGTCGTCCAGAAGCGTGATACTGAGAATTTGCAGGTTCACGTCGTTATCTTCCGTTTTGTCGGGCACTGTGTGTATAATGGATTGAGTTCCATCAAACCCGTTTTTTACTGCTTCGTCGTCGGTTGATTGCTTGGTCTGTTGGTGTTTCATTCCCATTATTTCGGGACAAGATACGGCATGCCGTTCTATTATCGGTTTTACATTTTTTTCCTGCACAGACACCACCGATGTTTTTTCGATGCACAGAGCGCCTGCGTCGTTTTGGTTCAAAAATCCAATTTTATGGACATGGTGCATGATCATAAGGTATTGCACGGGAAGTGCAATCGCAAGGATCAGGATTAACACGAAGATTGATTTTGCCCGGTTCATGGTCCACCTCCGTTCTTGGCTGTTCAAGCGGGAACCGCTGTTTTCATTTCCGTACCAAACAAATTGCATGCCATTCGGGCCAATACGGTTTAATTATAACATAAATAAGAGCTTGGTTGTTGTTTCATGTTTGCGGGGATTTATCTTTTTGATCAATGGATTTTCGATTTTGAGAATTCAGATCTGCGGAAAAGGATGAAATCGGAAAATGAATTCAGAATACAGGGGAGCCGGCGACAGAGTGCCGCAGCCCGGTGCATTGAATCCACGCCTTAGTCATTACTGAAATAACACGCAAAGTCAGTGAAGATCTGGCTGCTGTTCTGCGAGCGCCCGGAGGTTCAAGGACGGTTCCCGTCGTTTACTGCAGTCCACGATGTCCATCGTTTCTTTCTCCGTGTGGCTGTACGGCGTCATCACCTGTTTCATTCGGTATCTGTCATATATGCCGACGGAATATTAAAATTGCCGTTGTCGAATATCGGACAGGGAACCATCACACCGCCCATTTCCGGATTTTTTCCTGTTGTTACATGAACAGCCGTCGGACATTTTTTGCCAGGCAGGGCGTTAATCAGCAGATATGAAACCGGATTGGCAAAGCGAATTATATCGTACATCGGGAGCATGCGGCCGGATACTCCGGATATGGATTTTCAGACAGCAGCATTACCGCACAGGCAGTGTGAACCTGAAAAGGCTGCCTTTATGCTTCGCGGATTCCACCCAGATCCGGCCGCCGTGCCGTTCAACGATCTTTTTACACACAGCCAGCCCCATGCCGGTGCCGGAGTACTGGTCACGATGATGCAGCCTCTGAAACACCGAGAAAATCTGTTCATGATACATTTTGTCGATCCCGATTCCATTGTCCCGTATGTCAATAATCCATGCATCTTTTCGCTTTCGGGCGGCGATTTGAATGACCGGTTTCTTTTTGCTGAATTTCAGCGAATTATCCAGAAGGTTGAAGAAAATGAGCTCCAATTGAGCGGGATCCCCATGAACGGAGGGAAGCCTGCCGACTGAAATAAGGCCTTTTCTATCCCTGATCCTGTCCTGAAGGCTCGTGATGGCCCGGTCTGCCGCTGCTTTCAGCGGAATGGTTTCAAACGAGGACGCCCTGGATGTGATGCGTGCGTATTGAAGCAGACCGTGGAGCAATGTCTGCATTCGTCTGGCGCCGTCCGTCATATAAGACAGAAAATCACGGGCATCCGGGTCCAGTGTGGATGCGGTTTTTCGTTCGAGAAGCCCTCCGTACGACGTTACCATGCGCAGGGGTTCCTGAAGATCATGCGAGACAATATAGGCAAACTGTTCGAGTTCCTGTCGGGCCGTTTCAACATCGCCGGCCTGTTCCCGGATGCACTGCTGCGCAACGGAAAGCCGGCCGGCCAGCGAGGCGCCTTTCAGGGCATTGCTGATTTGCGCACGCAGGGCCTCTAAGGTCAATCCCGATATAACGGGGGAAGGTTCGAAAACGATAAATCCGAAATGTTCATACCTGGTATAAAGCGGTTCGACGATCAGGGCAGCCGGATGCCCGGTGTCCCTGAATTTTCCGGGAACGAGTTCACTGGATCGGAACCGGAATCCTTTTCCGCGCGAGCGGTAACGGATTTGTCCGTTCAGTGCAAATTTAAGACGGGCGACCGGTGCAGGGGAGGGGATATGACCGGCCTCTCCGATGACCGGTTCCTCATAGAGTGCCAGGTAACACCCTTTCACGCCGAGATGGGCCAGGTTCTCTTCGAGTATTTCAGTCATCGTGTCGAAATCAAAACTCATCATCAGGCTTTCGCTGGCTTCACGGATCAAGTGAAATTCTTTTAACAGACGGGCTTTTTCCTGTCGGGACAATCTTTCGGCGGTGTGTGAGATGAGGCTGCGGGCCTGATCCATCATTTCCGATATTCGGATCAGGAGCGAGCGGTCGGAGATCAATACATTCAGATATTTTTGAATGATCGTGATTTTTGACTGCCAGTCCAGGCGCGTTTCAGCTCTGAAAATGCTGCTCTGCAAATGAGAATTCAAGGCACGGACAAATTCCGAGGAGGAGGCATCATAAAGATCTTTTACAAGCGCCTTGATCAGCATGTCGAGACGGTTCAGCTCAGGGACGCTGAACTCTTTACGCAGTTCTTTCAAAAGCTGGGACATGAAATTTTTCTGTGTCAATTTCCTGATATCACCGACCACGGCTGAATGAATGACTGACATCCGTGTGGTGCTCATTTTTGAAAAGGGGAAACAGCCGCAGGACTCCCTGATGACGAGTTCTGTCGGGAACAGGGTCTGTTGAGTGTGAATTTTTTTTCCTCCGATCTGATCCATCAGCAGTTCCACAGCCTTGCGGGCCATTTCATAGATGGGCTGACGGATGGTTGTCATCGGAGGCGTGGTAATCGCACTGGCGCCAAAATCGTCAAATCCGGCGACGGCTATGTCGTGAGGGACCCGGACGCCCCTGCGAATCAGCGCTTCGAGTGCACCTGCGGCCATATTGTCGTTGGCTGCAACAAGCGCATCGAATTTCATTTTTCGGTCATCCAGCAGCGTTTGAACCGCCAGTTCGCCGGACGGAGCTTCAAAATCCCCTTCGACCACAAGGTTTGGATCCAGCGGAATTTGATGGTTCAGCAGCACTTCGCAGTAGGCCTTGAATCTTTGATACACCTCCATGTTTTCACCGGGGCCTGTGATATAGGCGATTCTCCGGCAGCCATGATCCTCGACAAGATGCCTGAGCAGTTTTTTCATGGATTCGACATTGTCTATCAGTACGCTGACTACGTTTTTCAATTCGACTGCAATGCTTACTTTGGGGATGTCCGGATATATCCGGAAAAAGGATTCGACCTGCTTTCGGGGAGTAAAGTTACTGACGATGCCTCCGCTGTAGATGAGTCCGTCCACTTTTTTCTGTGCAGCCAGTTGATACACGATATTGCTTTGCGCATCATATTGGCGGGGCGAATTCAGATCACGTCCGACGAAACAGAACAGATCGGCATGATGATCATGCGCGCTGTCGGCCACGCCGGACAACAATAATTGTCCGTAAAGGTCCGTCAGATTGTGGGTAATCAAATGAATGGCAGGTCTTTTCATTCAGGTGTTCCTGTCTCTGCAGAGGATTTTTCGTCCGTCGTCGTGATGGAAAAATGGAATGTGCTTCCCTTGCCCTCCGTGGATTCAACCCAGATACGGCCTCCGTGCCGTTCAACAATTTTTTTGCATATGGCCAGCCCGATGCCCGTCCCTTCATACTGGCTGCGGCTGTGAAGCCTTTCAAAAACACCGAAGATTTTATTATGGTGTTCACTGTGAATACCGATGCCGTTATCCCTGATGGAAATGGTCCATTCCCGGTCCTTCAATACGGCCGATATACGGATTTTAGGTGTCCGCTTCTTATTGTATTTGATTGCATTTGTGATCAGATTGATAAAGAGCCGCTCGAACAGAACGGAATCGCACAGAACAGTCGGCATGGTCTCAATTTGAATCTGTGTCCGGGTCTCTCCAATTACGGCCGAGAGGTCGGTGATGACATGCTGAAGCAGCCGGTTGAGATCCGTCGGCTGAAATGCTTTAATATGGCTGCTGACCCGTGAATAGATCAGAAGATCGTGAATCATGGTATGCATGCGCCGTGCACCTTCGGTCAAATAATTCAGAAACAGCTCCGTGTCTTCGTCCAGCCGATCGCTGAGCCGTCTGTTCAGAAGCTGCGCATAGGAGGATATGGTTCTCAGGGGTTCCTGCAGATCGTGTGATGCGATATAGGCGAACTGTTCGAGTTCTTCATTTGAACGGGCCAGTTCTTTTTCTGTTTTCAGGTGCTGCTGAAGGAGCAGGGCCCCTTTCAGCGCGCTGCTGATCTGATGCCGCAGCATTTCATAATGCCTGGGCACGGTTTTTTCGATTTCAAACAGGATATATCCGAGATGCAGTTCCTGAAAGAAAAGAGGAAAGACAGCCAGCGCGAATCTTCTTTTTTCAGGAAGCATGCGCTCGGGAAGAATCTGGCAGGTAGTGAACCGTATTCCGGTTTTTTCAATGTGGAACCGGCGGCGTTCATCATAGGCCAGCATGCATCGCGACCATTCGGGAAGCTCGCCGCCTTCGGGATTTTCATAGAGCACAAGATAGCACCTTCGGATGTTCAGACGCGGGAGTTCCAGGGCGATCACGTCCATCATGGCCTGCAGGTCCAGCGTTGAAATCAGGGCCGCATTGACCTGGCTCAGCGTGACCGAATGGCTTTCTATGTAATTCGCCAGATTGCACTGCACCTGACGTTCCCAGTCTCCGACCAGGATGTGGGCCTGAAGGATCAGACGATCGATCCGCATGGAAACGTCCGGAAAATCCGCATTCTGTGCGATGGCATGGGCACGGATGTGCGAGAGTATATCGTGCCACTCCGAGAGGCGTTGATTGGCCTGACCGTGGCGCTGCAGGATATTGTTCAGGTTTTTGATGAAACGGTGATCGCAGTCTTCATTGATGGCATTCGTGAAATTTTCGAGCAATTGCAGGACCGGCGGTTCTTCCGGTCCGATGCCGGCGTATTCGGGCAGTTTACTGAACCAGGCGTTCATGATCTTTTCAGGATGCGGTGCCGGATTTTCAGGGATGTTCAAACAGATATTCAGAACGGCTCTGGAAAGACATCCGCAGGATTGCCGGATGATAAGTTCTGCCGGAAGAACGGTTTCTTCGGGCAATTCCTTTCCGTCCAGGAGAGCCAGCAGCATCCGGGCGGATTTTTCTCCTATCTCATAGAGCGGCTGACCTACAGTGGTCAGCGGAGGGATAATGAGCGAGGTTTCCTCGATATTGTCGAATCCGATGACGGCGACATCTTCCGGAACCTGGACATTGCGGTCCTGAAGGTTTTTTAATGCACTCAATGCCATAAAATCATTGGATGCGATCAGCGCATCGAAGTCATGTGAGGGTTTTTTCCCCCGGGTGTCCATGAGCTCGTTGACGGCCCGGGTTCCGGAAGTCCAGTAAAAATCCCCATGCATGACAAGTTCCGGATCGATCGAAAGCCCGTGTTCGGACAGGGCCTGCTGATACGCCTGAAACCGCTCATCCGCCTCCTGATGCCCTTCCGGTCCCCGAATAAATGCAATGCGGCGGCAATCATGAAATTCGATCAGATGTGCCAGGGCATCTTTCATGCCCTTTTTATTGTCGGTCAGTATATTCGGGATGCCCTGAATCGGTACGCCGACACTGACCATGGGAATGGGCCGGTACTGTTCGATGAATGAAACCAGTTCCTGATAGGTGATATAATTACTCAGGGCACCTGACAGTACAATCAATGCATCCAGATGCGCATGTTTGACAAGACCTGCAATAATATTACGCTGCGATATAAAGTCGTAGGGTTCTCTGAGCGATCCGATCGGAAAGGTCATCAGGTTGAACGGTTTTTTTTCAGCGACATCTGCGATTCCCATGTAGATGCCGGCCTGGTACCGTTGTTCGATCCAGTCGGTCAGCACACCGATCGTGATGCGCCCTCCTGTTGTATTTCTGTGATGTTTGCTGGAACGTTGTCCGGTCATGGTTATTTGTCCGTACGGGGAACCGAGAAATAGAACGTACTGCCCTTGCCCTCCTCGGATTCCACCCAGATTTCTCCTCCATGGCGTTCGACGATTTTTTTACTGACAGCCAGACCGATTCCGGTTCCCGAATATTCATCCCGGTGATGCAGCCGCTTGAAAATACCGAATATTTTGTGGCTGTATTTCAGATCGAAACCGATCCCGTTGTCTTTTATGGCGATTTGCCAGTGTCCGTCCTTCAACGCCGAAGAAATGGCGATTTCAGGGATTGACGTGCAGTATTTCATGGCATTGCCGATCAGATTTTGAAACAGCCGTTCGAACTGAATCGGATCACACATGATCGTCGGAAGCGCGCCGGTTTCGATTTTCGCGTTTTTTTCCTCAATGATCACTTTTAAATTCTGAAGCACGCGTTTCATCAACTGGTTCAGATCGGTTTCTTCGAGAGGTTTGGCCTGTGTACTGACACGGGAAAAGACGAGCAGATCCGTGATCAGCGTCTGCATACGCTGAGCACCGTCCGTCATATAGAACAAAAATTCACGATTGTCTTCATCCAGATATTTCTGAAGATTCCTTTCGAGCAGACGTGCATACGATGAAATCATGCGCAGCGGCTCCTGCAGATCATGCGAGGCCACATAGGCGAATTGTTCAAGCTCTTCGTTGGAACGTTTCAACGCATGGGCATTCGTTTCAATCTGCTGTTTCTGGGCTTCCAGTTCCTGATTGGCCGCTTTCAGGTCTCTGGTTCTTTCCTCGACCAGTTTCTCGAGACGTGTTCTTTGTTTTTTAATGTTGATCAGCCGGAATTCGAATGCCGCCCAGATGATGCCTCCGATCAGCATCAGGCCCAGAATACGGAACCACCATGTTTTCCAGAATGGCGGTGTGATGATGATGCGTATCGTTTTACCGCGATTGTTCCACAGGCCGTCCGGATTGGATGCTTTCACATGAAACGTGTAACGGCCCGGATCGAGATTGGTATAAGAGGCCGTACGCTGCGCGGCGGTGACGAAATTCCAGTTTTTTTCAAAGCCGCTGAGCCGGTAGGCGTACTGGTTGTTCTCAGGTGAGGTGAAATGAAGCGCGGCAAAGTCGAACGAAATGACCCGGTCCCTGTAGGACAGCCTGATCTGATCGGTCAATGTGATGGATTTTTCAAGAATCATACGCTTGTCCACCAAACGACCGGGATCGATCGAGCGGTTGAATATTTTAAAATCCGTGATGGTGACGTTCGGCATGATGGTGTTGTTACGGATGCTGTCCGGATGAAAAATATTGAATCCGTTCACGCTTCCGACAATCATCTCTCCGGTTTTTTTATCACGCACGACTGCATTGGTGCTGAATTCACCCGCCTGCAGCCTGTCGCTGGCCTGATATCCCTGCGTATCTCCGGTTTCCGGATCGAACACGACAAGATAGTCCCCGTTGCACAGCCAGAGTTTCCCATGATCATCCTCCAGGATGCCCTGAACCGAATTCCCGTAAAGCCCGTTTTCCTGCGTGTAGGATGTGGTTTTGAATCCGGACGGACCGGTCCCCCGTTCGATGCGGTTCAGACCGACAGAGGTTCCTGCCCAGATATCGCCGTTCCTGCCGATTTTAAGGGAAAAGATCGTATTGTCGTTCAGACCGGCGGAATCGGCATCGTGAACGAAATGATGAAGCAGGCGGCCGTTTCCGGTGAAATGATACAGCCCGGCCGTGATTGTACCGATCCAGAACGTGTCGTCCAGGTCTCTTTGTATGCGCCAGACAGTATTATCCGCGAATGCAAACACCGGCGGGTCGGACTCCCGGTCGTTCCTGAACGTTTTACTGACCGGATCGAATGCGAACAGCCCGTTTCCCAATGTACCCACGAGAAGCATGCCCCTGGTATCCTCCTGAATCGTCAAAATGTGGGTAGAGGCCGGCTCTCCGGGCCTGATGTAATACCGGCTGAATGTGCCCGATTTTCTGTGAAACAGATTCAGACCGCTGGAAGTGCCGATCCAGAGATCACCGTGTGAATCCTCGTAAATGGCCCGGACCGTACTATGACTCAGGGTGGACGGATTATCCGGATCGTACTGATAATGTTCAAAACGATCCGTTTTCCGGTGATAGGCATTCAATCCGCCTTCCTGTGTTCCGATCCATAAAATATCCTGGCTGTCTATAAACAGTGCAAAGATCGTATTGTCATTGAGACGGCCGGGTCTTCCGGCCTCCTGCTGGAAATGGGTAAAGCGGTTTTTCTCCGTATCGAACATGGACAGTCCGTTCCAGTCCGTGCCGATCCACAGGATATGCGTGCGGTCCTCAAATATGGCATAAATGGAATTGCCGCATATGCTTTGGGGATCGTCCACCTGGTTCTGATACTTTTCGAAAGTCACGTTCGTCCATGATCCCGCTGCATAGTCGGGCACGGAGACCTGCGCGATCCGGTTCAGTCCGCCGCCGAAAGTGCCGATCCACAGATTGCCGGCATGGTCAAGGGTCAGCTCCATAATGGTGTTGCTTCCAATGCTCCGGGGATTCCGGGCATCATGTGAATAGCGGATGAATTGATCCTTATCCGGCACATACACGTTCAATCCTGCATCCCAGGTTCCGATCCACATATTGCCGTACCGGTCCTCCTGAATGGTCGTGATATTGTCTCCGCTCAGAGAATGACGGTCATCGGGACGATGCCTGTAGTGGGCGATAAATGTCTGGCGTGAGGAGTCGAGAACGCTGACGCCCGCTCTTGTGCCGATCCACAGCCGGTGGCGGCTGTCTTCGAAAATCGAGCTGATCTTATCGTGGAGAGGACTGTTCGCATTCTCCGGATCGTGTCTGAAATGAACGAACCGGACGACCGGCTCCGTTGATTGTTCCGCTCCCGGTTCCGGGGATTCACTGATCACCAGTTTGTCGAGTCCTCCGCCCCAGGTGGCGGCCCATATGGTGCCGGCGTGATCCTGGAACAGGGCATAGATTGCATTGTTGCTGAGTGAAGCGGAATCATCGGGATCATGCATATAATGGACAAATCGTTCAAGACGGGAATCGTACCGGTTGATACCGCCGAGTGCGGTACCGACCCACAGGGTGCCGTTTCCGTCGATCAGCATGGTTCGTATGAAGCTGTCACTCAGGCTGTGCGGGTCATCGCCGTCTTTCCTGAATATTCTGAAATTATAACCGTCATACCGGTTGAGGCCGTCATAGGTCCCGATCCAGATAAACCCGATGCTGTCCTGAACGATGCTCGTAGCCGACATCTGGGACAGGCCATGGGACGTGGCGACAATATGATCGAAATGCATCTTCTGTGCCTGAATGCCCGGGTGAAACAACCCGGTAAAAATCAGGGATATCAAGGCAGCCCTCAGCGCCGGCATCCGGATTTTTATGTTTTTAGCGGGCATGTTGTTTTGGGGCATGTTTCCCCTGTTTTTTACATGACGACCATTACAGGATCGGGTGAACGGTTCCCCGGAGGCGTTTTAACCCTTCGGCCCGGTAATTACTCCCATTCAGCCTGTTCACAATGAACCGTTTAAATTTTCAGCATCACCGTTCATGATTCCCGAATAAGCATCATAAGTCATTGTAAAACAGAAAAATAGTTAAAGCATCGCTGACAAAGTTGATTGTTTAGATTCCACATGACTTCATATCAAGCAAAAAGTATTCCTAACCTGATAAAATATAGGGGATTGAACAACGATTACCGAACGAGGCGCCTCTGTCATGGCGAGGTTCAGCCGGTTTTACTCATCGTGGCTATTGTGAGGATAACGGATGATTTCGTTATAAATGAGAATTTCCGTATTATAGGCGGTCTTGTCGATCCCCGTGACCCGGAACAACACTTCAAAGTACGGGGGAATGTGGTTGAATTTTTCCAGGAATTTTTGCTCGAGTTCCCGGCGTTTGGCCGTGGTCGCCAGGTATTGGGCAATTTCAGGGGCTCCCAGTGAATGATACGATGCAATGATAAAAATGGAATTGTTGTCCGGTCCGGGCAGTTTGAGTGCAAGCACCAGATCTTCATTGGGTCCGGAAGAATGTAATGAAGTTTCAAATACCCGGGTTTCCGATGTGTCATCCTTTGTGTAAAATACCCGGTGCGGAGCCACCTCATATTGAAAATGGGATTTCAGAAGCGTGTGTTTGAGTTTGTACAGGGTTTTGATGCTTCCCAAAAAGATAATATTGTATTCATCCAGAATCTGAGGCCCGACATCGGATGATTTTCGGAGTATGGGCGCTTTGTTGGCGGAATACAGGATGCGCAATATCGGCGGAATGCTCCATATGCTGTGATAGGGGAAATAGGGTTCCTGTGATTCCGTCACGCGCACATTCGGATAAGCTGCCCGAAAGTCCTCCATCGTATTGATGGCTGCATTGCGGAGGCTGAATGTGTCCTGGTATTTATCAATGAAATCATTAAAAAAGAAATGATCGCCGACCACGATCATGATGGGCAGATCGGATTGCAGGTATTCTTTCCAGATGGGATTGTTGTTCTCGATACAATGGTACTGGTTCAGGTTTTTTCTCAGTATCAGATTGTACGCGGTCATCAGAGCAAGGGAACACAGCAGAACCAGCGTGAGCACAAAATAGACCTTATGACTGACCATGGACATCCAATTATTCGGATGATACAGATTCGTGGATGCCGGTACGAATTTTGTGTTGTAATGGCCCTTGGGAATTCTGAGGCGGTATTTGTCGTCCTGGCCCTCATGAAAATAATAACTTTCCAGCTTTTTTCTCAATGTATAGGTATGGGACCGCACGATGGTGTCTTCAGCGGGATTGAAACTGGCATCCTTGCCGAAAACTTCCATGGCAATGACGGTTTCCTTGAGATCCTTGCCCTTTCTGCTTGATTCAACCAGGTAGGTCAGATAGGTTTGATAGATCGTGGAATGAGAAAATTCATTACTTTTGAGAATTTTCTCGAGCAGATGATTCTGTTCGGTTTCAAGCGTCATGTTGAATCTGCTTCCGATACCATTTTTCTCATCTCAGGTCATCGTAAAGAGCGGTTTTGTCTTGTTATTCTTTGGACACGAACCGTTTCGGCATAAACGGCGTTTGGGATTGCCATCTTGAATCCATGGGAATGTAATAACTATTCATTTGAAATGCAAGTGTGATGTTGGCAGTTATATTTTTAACTGTTTTCAAGTGATTTTACGGATATCCATTAAAGGATGGGAATGCAATGGCAGTCAGACGGAAAAGTTTTGATTTTCCGAGGCGATGTTGGCTGTTGTTTTTCACATGTTGAGTTATGTCGGACAATGTCGAGCAATGTTTTTGACCGTTTTTCACTTACTTTGTTCATTTAAATATGTTTTCTTGTAACTCATCCACAAGACAAGTGTTTTTTGACGAGCTGCTCTGTTCGAGAATCATACGTGTTGAAGAGAAACCAACGATGCAACCGCATTCCATTACGGCTGATACAAACAAATCCTTTTCGGATTTTCTTAACAAATTTTAACACAGCAAGGAGGAGAGAAATGAGGGAATTTTCATCGGGAATCATTCATAATCTGCTGCTGGTTCTGCTCGCCGGATTATGTTTGACAGGGATGGTCTTTTCTCAAACCACGGGAAAGATCGTCGGAACAGTGATCGATACACAGACCAACGAGCCCCTTCCCGGAGCCAATGTCATTGTCGTGGGGACGAATCTGGGTGCTGCGGCAGGAGTGGACGGATATTACAATGTCCTCAATGTGCCTGCCGGCATGCACGATGTCCAGGTTTCGGTCATGGGTTACAAAAAAGTGATCCAGAAAGACGTGCTTGTTGCAGTGGATCAGATTGCCCGGATCAATTTCGAACTGGAGATGGAAGTCGTGCCCGGGGAAGAAGTGGTCGTTTATGCGGACCGCGACATACTTCATAAAGAAGTTTCGAACAGCCAGCTGGTCGTGACCGCCTCCGAAATGACAGAGGCGGCGGGAATCAGGACAGTCAATCAGTTTCTTGAAAAACAACCGGGCGTCACCGGTGAAAACCATCTGGAAATCCGCGGCGGATCGGCGGATCAGACAGGCACCATCATCAACGGCCTGACCCTGGTGAATCCCCGGATCGGCACCGCATCGGCCAGTGTTCCGATCAGCTCGGTCGAGCAGGTGAGTCTGGTGACGGGCGGATACAGCGCCGAATACGGAAATTTCCGGTCCGGTCTGATCAATGTGGTCACCAAGACAGGAGACAAGAACCGGTATTCCGGTACGCTGAATTTTACCCGGAATATCCCCGGGATGAAGCGTTTCGGCAAATCCCTGTACGATCCGGACAATGTACTGCTCCGGCCCCTGTTCGATCCGGATGTGGCCTTTGTGGGAACAGCCGCGGTATGGCCCCAGGCGGATTTTCCCGGTGAATATGAAACATATCCGCAGTTCAGAGGCTGGACACGCCTGGCGGATGCCTATAACCGCAGTGTACCCGAAGACAAGGTGATCACGCCACTCGATCTGTATCTGTGGGCTTCCTGGGTGTACATGGTGGAACCGGACTGGAATGCGCTGCAGACTTATGCCGCTGCCAACGATATGGATTATGCGGTGACCGATGCGCAGGTTCAGGCGATCAGGAACCATGCGCATGACGAGGAAGGCAGCTTTGCGGATTACAATGTCGATTTCGGTTTCGGCGGTCCGGTGCCGCTTTTCAGCGAATCGCTCGGTGACGCGACGTTTTATGTGTCGCATCAGACGATCAACACCAATTACATTCAGCCCGTGACGCTGAATGCGGAAAAAACGGGCACCACCATGCTCACGATGAAATCCAATATCACAAAAAGCCTGACCATGAAAGTGAACGGCATTTACAAGAAGATCGACGGCATTACACCCGTGATGCCCAGCTCCGGCGCGGTGCCCTCGCTTGGGGATGAGGACAATGCGAGCTCCGGCGGCGGCGGCATGATGGAAGAAAACAATATTTCGAAGATTGTCAGCCAGGGGGATGTGTACTACTGGCATCCGACGTTCTGGATTCCCAAGGAACAGTCCGTTTATATGGGAGGCATCAGTCTGAACCAGGTCGTCAACTCCAATACGTTCTGGGATCTGGCAGTGTCGTATACCTGGCAGAAAGATCATGCCAATCCCCAGGCGGACCGGGATCCCTCCGCTGTCATCAATTTCGGCCCGGTCTGGGTGAATGAAATGCCCTATGGACGGACATTTACGGCCGATACCGTTTTCAATCCGCAGGATCATGCCGACTTTTATGTGCACAGTCTTTTCGAGGATGTCGGCGGTGAAATACTGAGCGCCACGGGCCGGCGGTTCTCCGCAAAAACCGGTCAGTATCACGAGAATTCGCTCACGTCCGTGTTCCGCGCGAAATTCGATCTGAGCAGCCAGATCACGAAACATCATTTCATGAAAAGCGGTTTTGATTTCAACTACTATGATCTGGACAACGATCTGTGGGTTTACTGGACCGGATACGATACGGATTATGATATGCGCTTTCATGTCAAACCGTGGACTCTGGGCGGATATATACAGGACCAGATCACGTATGAAGGCATTGTCGCCCGTCTGGGTCTCCGTCTGGATTATTACAATTCGGGCAACGCGAAATGGCCGACCGGAGACCTGTTCAACGGAGAGGCATTCGTGGAGGGTCCCGAGGGGGATCATCCTTCCATGGACCGGTACCGGTACGAAATGTTAAGCTCCGGACACAACATTGCCTGGGAGCGTTTCTGGGAAATAGACAAGGTGTACCGGGATTCTCTCGGTGTTCCGTTCATGGAGACGACCAAAAACCACCTGGCGCTCAGCCCCAGAATCGGCATCTCTTTCCCGGTAACCGAACGGTCGAAATTTTTCTTCAATTACGGTCATTTCCGCTCGTCCGTTCCCTATGCGGAAATGTATATGTACAATTACCGCTACAGCAAGGGACAGGGTCTGACCTCGATCGGAAATCCCAATCTGGCCCCGCCCCGGACCATCTCCTACGAACTGGGCGGTTCCGTCAATATTGCAGATGCGTACCTGCTGACGATCAGCGGTTTTTACAAGGACGTGACAGGTCAGCATACGAATGTGAATGTGGACGGCCAGTCCATTTCGGACGGCTATACGGGCCGCACCAACAATGAATATGAGGATATTCAGGGGCTGGAAGTCGATCTCAGAAAATCCGTGGGCAAGCATATCACCGGCTGGGTGAATTTCCGTTATCTGCTGGAGAAATCCGGAAATGTCGGCAGGGATTATATTTATGAGGATCCGGAACGGAACAGCGATCCCGAACAGATCTATTACGAGGCGGATGAGGACCGTCCGGCACCCCGGCCCGCCGTGGCAGCCAATCTCACCTATCATGTGCCCTACGATCTGAAAATGGGCAAATGGACCAATGCCCTCCTGGGCGGATGGCTGATCAGCGGCATTTTTGAATGGGAGCGGGGTGAGGCCTTTACGCACAATCCGGAACAGCTCCGCAATGTCAGCAACAATCTGCGCTGGCCGGATTATTACATGGTGGACATGAAGGTCTCCAAAGGATTCAGTATCAAGGGGATCAGGACCAATTTCTATGTGGACATCAACAATCTGTTCAACCTGAAAGTGAACTGGATGTATCATGAATGGTGCTTCCGCAGTGACATTGACAAAAATGCTTACCTGAATTCCCTGCGTCTCGAGATGTACGGGGATGAAGAGTATGTGGGACAGATGAGCCCGTCCGGCACTCCCTATTTCAGCGGCCATGACAAGGTCGGCGACCTGCGTTCCGACAACGTGTCCTATGACCCCATGGAAGCCAATCCGGACAATGATCCGGAGATCGATGCAAGAAACAAACAGCGGATCAAGGACAAAGCCTATATCAACAATCCGAACAACATGGATCTGTGGCTTTACGGGCTTCCAAGAGAAATCTGGTTCGGTGTCCAGATCAGCTTCTGATCGTCGCTGTCGAGAACTGAAAACCAAGGAGAAACAGTCCAATGAAAGTATTCCATAAAATGATACAAAAACCGTTCCCGGCGATACTGCTTCTGGCAGTGATGCTGTTGAGCGGAACAGCTGTTCAGACGCTTTACGCGGATGGGCAGACAGCTGCGATCAGGGCAGGTAAATTCTGGTGCGGCGTCGTGGATGACGGCGGGATTGCCACCTTTGAATTCAGCAGTTACAGCTGGTTCCCCGCCGATTATAATACAATGGGGCCGACCATGCAGGACGGGACGTCCCAGACCGGTTCCGGATATGTGATGGGTGCGACCAACTGGACGGATCCGCTGGGCAATGTGATTCCCAAGGCCGCCATTTTGTGGTCCCCGGATTCCGATTATAACTGGGGGCAGATGGTGACGGTGCCCATGACCAATTACACACGCTGGCCGCTTCCGCTGAATTACACCCTGCAATCCGGGGACACGGAAGTGGAAAACAAACAGGTTGAAGACTGGGGCAATCCCGATGCATCGAAAATGATCGGCACCAGTGACCAGGTGATCGAGGTCACGACACTGAATGAAATGGGTGTTGAAATTCACCGTAAAATATTCGCCTGGAGCCAGCAGAATCACGACAATTATATTGTCGTGGATGTGACCCTGACCAACAAGAGCGGCAAAACCCTGACCGATTTCTATTTCAACCAGCATCAGGCTGATTATTATATGGTGAAGGCCCAGGGCCGCCATCCCAGCATCAGTGATATTACGGCTCAGGATGCGGGGCGATACACCTGGCAGCATTATTACGGCGCAAGGCCGGGAGACAGCCTGCGTGTATTCTACATGTACCATGCGGACAATCCCGAGCTGGCCGGAGACCAGATGGGCCTGCCGGTCTATAATCAGGACGGCCGCCTGTTCGAGAAAGATCTGCACTTTTATACCATTCTGCATGCTTCGGAGCAGCCCTATACGAATGAGGCCGGTGATGTGGATGACTGGCTTCAGCCCAGGATCACGGATGTGTACTCCAGGCCCCTGGTCGGACTCACCGAAGTGTATGCCAAGACCAATGCGGACCGTCCGAAGCTCTACGATTATCTGTCCGGTTATTCGGCAACCATCAATCCCATGGAAGGCACATTCGAAGGCACGTTCCATCAGAAGCCCAATGACGAATTCGGTTCCGAATCCTGGGATTCCGAACTTCCGGGTCTGGGCCGCGCCTCCACATTTCACGCCCGGTATGCGACTTTCGGTCCGTATCAGTTTGGGGACGGCGAAAAACTGCATTTTGTCTATGCCAGCGGATATGCCGGCCTGAGTCTCGAAAAAGCCAAGGAGATCGGTGAAAAATGGCTGGCCGGCACTCTGGAAGAGCCGCCCGATCTGCCCGATGCAAGTACCGGTTATTATCCCGGCAATTTTGCCTTTCCGACTGCCGATGAAAACAACAACCGCAAGAACCGCTGGCTGAGTACTGGCATCGATTCGGTGATGGCCAGCGTTTCCCGGATCAAATGGAACTATGAGCACGACTGGCAGGTTCCCATGGCTCCCGAACCGCCCCATATGTGGATTCAGGGTACCGGCGAAGGCACCGAGATCCGATGGGCCGCACCCGAAGCCGAAGCCATGGACGGATTTTACGGCTACAGAATCATGCGGAGAAACAGTATTCAGGATACTGTCTTTTATGAGGAAGTGCAGCGGTTCACGGCCGACATGCTGGCAGCGGAACAGGTTGAAATCGGAGAAACGACATTTGAAAACGGCCATGTATTTATTGATACGGATGTGCTCTGGGGCGGCTCCTATTACTATTATGTGCAGTCCGGCGTCCAGGTGGATGCAAACGATCCGAATGCCTACCCGGGCACAGGGGGCGATATTCTCTGGTCCGGGCGTGTGTACAGCACGTCCCGCCTGGAAGTGTCTCCGGAACGCCCGGTCGGTTCTGAACTGGACGATATCCGTATCGTTCCCAATCCTTATTATATTTCGGATGATAAACTGCCTCCCTATGTGCAGAGTGCCAATGATCCCCGGCATATCATGTTTTTCAATCTTCCGCCGGCCTGTATCATCAAACTGTTTACCGAGAGTGGCGATCTGATCAAGACGATCCGGCATGAACCGCTGTCCAAATCCGGATACTATGAGTGGAACATGCTGACGGATAATCAACAGGCGATATCCAGCGGTATTTACATTGCCGTGTTTGAAGCGCTCAATGGCGGCGGCGTCGCCTATCAGAAATTCATTGTCGTTCGTTAAAAAAAGGAGAATGATCGCTATGAAGCGGATAAAAACATTCCTGATTTTCGCTCTCCTGCTCGGTATGCTGATACCGGCGCGGAGCCAGCAATACAACGGTGTGGGAGCCAATCTGAAAAAACTGGGACAATCCACCATGAACTTCCTGCAGGTCGGCGTCATACCCCGGGCCACGGCCCTGGGGGATGCATATACGGCCGTGGGAACCGGTTCGGAGAGTATTTTTTACAATCCGGCGGCCATATGCGAAATGGACGGCAAGGCGGATGCGTTCGTGTCCACGACCCAGTGGATCGCCAATATCAATTATCTGGCCGGAGGCGTAACCGTCAATCTGAACGACTGGGGTGCCGTCGGCCTCAGTTTCCTGACCGTGGATTACGGTGATATTATCGGAACGTCCCTTTTGTCCTATGATAATTTTTCCGGCAATCCCCTGGGATATGTGGAAACCGGCATGGTCGACAATGTGGGCGCCTATGCGTTCGGCCTGTCCTATGCCCGCAAGATCAGTACCAAATTTCTCATGGGCGGTACGGTCAAATATGCGGTACAGAACCTGGGACAGGTGGAAGCGGAAAACGGCAACAAAAAATTCGGCGAAGGCAAACTGGCCTATGACATGGGTGTTAAATACCATACGGGGTACAAAGGATTTCGCTTCGGCATGACCATACGCAATTTTGCCTCGGATGTGAAATATGAAGAAATCACCTGTCAGCTGCCGCTGACTTTCGCCATGGGTACGGCCATCGATATCATGGACATCATTCATGCGGACGGCGATCCCGGGACCGACGACCTGCTGCTGTCGCTGGAATTCATTCACCCCAATAACTATACGGAACGGGTGCTGGCGGGTCTTGAATATACGATCATGAACCGTCTCGCGATCCGGACCGGCTATATCGGCAATCACGATGTTCTGGGATTCAACGCCGGTGTCGGTCTCGTACAGGAAATTGCCGGCAGGAAAATCAATCTCGATTATTCCTATTCATCCAGCATCAGTTACTTCGACGATATCAGCCGGATATCCGTCGGATTTGAATTTTAAATTTAATGATAACTATTGGTGATTGATTTGTGAAACGACAAGAAAAAGGAGGTGATACGAATCCCGCAAGACAATACTTTAATGCAGAAAGGAGGTGGTTGAAAAAGGATTATGAAGGTTCAAACGGCATGAGGTGACGATACCTGTGAAATCTTGAATAAAAAAAAAGAGGAATAGGCAGCTCATGACAATCAAACTGACTCAAATCAATTTGAGGAGGAGGAGATGAAGAAAACTCTGCTGGTTACATTAATGCTTTGTCTGACCCTGATGTTATCGGGTCAGCTGTTTGCTCAAGGCAACATCATCTTTATTTCCCGCCCGGACAAGGTGGATACGGCCACGGGCGAGAATCCGGACAAACCGTTCATCGATGATCTGAAGGCTGCGGGATACACGGTAGACACCATGAATTCCAATGCACTGGAAGCGGCCACTCAGACCAAAATCGATTCGCTGAACAATGCCGACCTGGTGATCATCGGCCGTTCGACAAACAGCGGCGATTTCGGCGGAACGCATAAGGCGGCCTGGAACAACATTGAAGCGCCCCTGATGTGTCTCCATTTGTGGGCGCTCAGAACCAACCGCATGAACTGGTTCAACAGCAGTTCCGCTCCGCATTACGATGACGAGGGTGTTGTCATGAATGCGGATATCCTGAAACCGGCCGATCCGGTTTTTGCCGGCGTGACGCTGACCGACGGACAGCTGCCCTGGGCCGTGGGTCCCTATGATGTGATCACGGTCATGGATGGCGGAAATGGCGAGGTTCTGGCCACTTCTGCTGTGGACGGAACCATTCAGTTCGCGCGTTTCGATCCGTGGGTCGAATTTTTCCCGGGTGCCGGCGATATGCCGCATGGATATCGTACATTCATCGGCAACGGCAACGACAATTTAAGGGGACCGGACGGATCCACAGTAATTTTCAACTACTACAACTTTACACCCGAATCCAAACTGGTGTATATGGCTGAAGTGGCCCGTATGGTCGGTCTGGGCAAAGTACCGAAACCGGTCAAGAATATCATTTTTGTTTCGCGTCCGGACAAACTGGATGCATCGACCGGGGAACATGCGGACAAACCGCATATCGACGATCTGATTGCTGCGGGTTATAATGTGGACCTCATGATCCCGACCGCGCTTGAAGCAGCGCCGCAGTCAAGAATCGATTCGCTGAACAATGCCGACCTGGTGATCATCGGCCGTTCCACAAACAGCGGCGATTTCGGCGGGGCGCATAAAGCGGCATGGAATGCCGTCGAAGCACCGGTGCTGTGCCTGCATCTGTGGGCCCTGAGAACCAACCGGATGAACTGGTTCAAGAGCAACGATGCCCCGCATTATGATACCTGGGACGAAGTGATGGATGCCGAGATCAAGGCCGCCAGCGATCCGGTTTTTGCCGGTCTTACACTC
Source organism: bacterium (assembly GCA_016930535.1). Taxonomy (GTDB): domain Bacteria; phylum Zhuqueibacterota; class QNDG01; order QNDG01; family JAFGCO01; genus JAFGGN01. The sequence goes on along the minus strand of JAFGGN010000041.1, from coordinate 57,636 downwards.
GTCGACGGCAAGCTGCCGTGGGCCGTCGGTCCTTACGATGTCATCACGATCACGGATGGCGGCAACGGCCAGGTGCTGGCCACCTCCGCTGTGGACGGATCCATTCAGTTCGCCCGGTTTAAACCGTGGATTCCGTACTACGCCGGCGGCGTCGATTATCCTGCCGGATACCGGACCTATATCGGCAACGGCAATGATGCGACCGCCGATCCGGCCACGCAGCTCACCTATTACAATTACAACAACTTCACGGATGAGTCCAAACAGGTGTACCTGGCCGAAGTCGAAAGAATGGTGTTCCTGTCCAAGGTACCCAAGCCTGAAAAAACCATCGTCTTTGTCAGCCGTCCCGATTATTTTGATCAAATCAATCAAATACATCCGGACCAGCCCTTCATCGACGATCTGCAGGCCGAAGGTTACAATGTCATTACCTGGTACAACACCAATCTGATCGGGGCTCCGAAAGCCACACTGGATACCCTGAACAATGCGGACCTGGTGATCATGGGCCGTTCAACGCCCAGCACCATGTACCAGAACGAAAACAAAATCGCCTGGAATGCGGTCGAGGCACCGATTCTCAATGTGGAGCTGTGGAACTGCCGCAGCAGCCGGCTGAACTGGTTCAAATCGACCAAAACGGAACATGAAGGCGATCTGGGCGATGTGCTGAATGCCACGATGGATTTGGCCAGCGATCCCGTTTTTGCCGGTATCGTACCGGACGCCAACGGCGAAATTCCGTGGTGCGTGGGTCCGTACGACCTGCTGAGAGAAAAGACCGCGGGCAATGGTCAGGTGGTTGCCAGGGCAGCAACGGATTCCAGCGTACTTTTTGTCCGTTTTAATCCGTGGGTCGAATTTTTTGACGGCTCGGTCGACAAGCCCGCCGGCTATCGCAGCATGATCGGTCACGGCAATGACGCCACCACAGACGCTGCGGGACTGACCATTTACAATTATTACAATTTCACCGATGAATCCAAAATGGTTTACCTGGCCGAAGTGGAACGCATGGTTTACCTGGGCAAGGTTCCCAAACCCGCGGCCAAGGGCACCATCGTGTATGTCAGCCTGCCTACCAAAATGGACGCCCTCAATGGCGTGCACGCCGATTCCTCTCAGATCGACGCACTGGTTGCAGCAGGTTATGATGTGATCACGTTCTATAACAATTCGCTGGAAACCGCATCGCAGGCCACGGTGGACACGCTGAACAACGCGGATCTCGTGATTGTCGGCCGTTCCGGCGGCAGCGGCGACTTCGGCGGCACTCACAAGGTCGCCTGGAACCGGGTCCGTGCACCCATGCTGGTTCTGCATAACTGGGCGCTGAGAAACAGCCGTATGAACTGGTTCAACAGCGGCACCTGCACCCATTATGACGATGCCGGTGTGGTGATGGATGCTGTCATCACCAATGCGAATGATTACGTGTTCACCGGACTGAATGTTGTTGGCGGTGACAGTATACCATGGGCCGTCGGACCCCTCGATGTGATTTCCGTGACTGACGGCGGCAATGCAAAGGTTCTGGCCATTTCAGCGGTCGATTCCAGCATTCAGTTCTGCCGCTTCGATCCGTTCGTGGAATTCTACGAAGGGGCTGTCGACATGCCGTTCGGTCACCGTACCATGCTGGGCAACGGCAATGATGCCACGGCCGATGCGACGACGGGCCAGACCATTTTCAATTACAAGAACTGGACGACCGAGTCGGAAAGCATCTTCATGAAAGAAGTGGAACGCATGGTCGGACTGGGCATCGTCGACATTCCGGATTGGGTCGGTGTCGAAGAGAACACCCATGCACTGCCGATGGCCTATGAACTGAAACAGAATTATCCGAATCCGTTCAATCCGTCCACGCAGATTGAATTCGTTCTGGCCAGACCCGGCCATACCTCACTGGTTATTTACAACGTGATGGGCCAGGTCGTGCAGACACTCGTGAACAAGAACATGGATGCAGGCCGGCACACGGTTCAGTTCAATGCCGCGCATCTGGCATCGGGCATGTATTTCTACCGGTTGAAATCCAATGACAAAGTGATGATCAAGAAACTCATGCTTCTCAAATAGGTTGACGCACCTGGAAGCGCACAGAAATGCGCTTCCAGGTGTTTTTTACTGTCAAGACATGTAAAGGAGGACGAATAATGAAAAGAAAATTGCTATTGCTGGCTCTCACGATGTTCATGATCCCCATGATGATTTTTGCCCAGATGAATTGCCTATATGTCTCCACTATCGCCGACCCGGGAGCCCTGGAAAGTGAATATTTCATCACCAAGTTCACGGAATGGGGTTATAACCTGGTCATCATCGCTCCCGGCGATCTGGCACTCTACTTCGAGGAGGATCTTGCACCCTATGATTTCATATTTATTGATGAAATCATAGGATCCAGTTCCATCGCTCCGGCCAATTTCCTGCTTGAACCTGCCATCGTTCCTGTCGTACTCACGGAAAATTATGCCATACGGGCCAATACCATGGGCTGGTGCAACAATTCGCAGGCCACGAACATCGGAGCCGAGCCGGTTTTAATCATGAACGCAGAACTCTCCGGTCTCGAAATGGGTTCGATGGCGACCCTCAATTCCGGCGGCGGAGCCAATGAAGACCTCATTCCCAATCTGCCGGAAATCGATTTTATCCCGGTCGCACAATCCACTTCGATGTCTGACTTATTCATTGCGGTGGGTATCGAAGCCGGTACTGTGTCTGTCAATGGAGTAACGATACTGAACCGCTGTGCCAGTATCGGTTACCATGCCAACGGGTATGCAGCGATCACGGATGACGGATACACGCTTTTAAAGTCCATGATCGAATGGGTGACCGGGGGCGGAACGGCCGTCGAAACGGCCGATGCACCCGATCAGTATCGGTTGAGCCAGAATTATCCGAATCCCTTCAATCCGGAAACTTCGATCAATTTCAACCTGACCAAAGCCGGTCAGACCACGGTGACGGTCTTCAATTCACTGGGTCAGACCGTAACGGAGCTTGTAAACGATCAGCTGCCTGCAGGTTCACATCATGTGACCTTCCGTGCAGACAATCTCCAGTCCGGCGTGTATTATTACAAAATTCAGTCCGGCGAATTCAGTGAAATGAAGAAAATGCTGCTGTTGAAGTAAATGATAATGACTGCGACAGAGAGAAGGTCAACCTTCTCTCTGTCGCACCTTATCTCTGCAATCTTGAAAAAGGAGGCCATGCCATGAATAAAAGAATGTCAATGACTTTAATCTGCATCGTACTCGTTGCAGGTGCCGGAATATTATCCGCGCAATGGCAGGTCTATGATTGCAGTCTGCTGCCGGCAGAGGCAGATACGGCCTGGCATGAACAGGGTGACAATGATGATCATATCACGGATATACTCAGTGTGATCGACGATCCTGACATACCGGGCAACAAACTGATCCAGGTGCTGGAAGATCAGGGACCTGCCAAGGAACAATGGGCTTATGGCTGGAACGCGGATCCGGGTTTGGGAGCCACACTGGTCTTTCGTGCCAAATCTCTGGGACTGGGTGCCTTCGACCGGGATCTGGATGTTTATCTTTACAACGGGGCTGTCAGGGAACGTTTCGTGGCCAACAAGGGAACTGAAATCAAGCTGAACAAAGCCGGCCAGAGTTCTCCCATGGATCTGAGTGTGTGGCATATTTACCGGATAACGATTATTGCGGACCTTCTGGAAGTTTTCGTGGACGAAGATCCCCTGTCTTATCTGAGCGCTCAGGGCGAACCCCTGGAAGCGCCGGGAGACAACCTGTTCAGATTCGGCGACCTGGGCTCCACCACCATGGGATCGCTTTTTGACTGGTTCGCCTGGGACATCAGCGGCGCCTATCCGCCGGAAACCGGCACCCCTATTCCGCAGGAACTGATCGATACAGGATCCATGTCCACTTCGGTGAACCAAAAGGCAGAAGCCGGTCTTCCCGGGGAATTCCATCTTGAACAGAATGTTCCGAATCCCTTCAATCCCGCCACGGAAATCATATTCTCGCTGACAGAGCCCGCAAATACGGTACTGACCGTTTTTAATGTGCGGGGTCAGGAAATCGAAACCATCGTGAATGAAAATCTGGATGCCGGACCGCATCGGTTTACCTTTGATGCCGGCCGTCATCCGGCAGGAATATATTATTATCAACTCAGATCCGGCAACCGGACCGGGATGAAAAAAATGGTATTGATGAAATAGGATTCTGATGACGGATTCAGGGAAAGGGATGAATCCATTCCAGCCGGACAGATGAAAAACGGAGACGTATTTTTGAAAAAATTTTATATAGGGATTTTATTGCTTCTGATGGTCCCGCTGGTTACCTGCAGGGAGTCAAAACAAATCGACAGGGATCAGCCGTGGTCTGTTCGCATGGCCAGGTCCGTGATGAGTCGCAATCCCGAGCCCTGGATGATCGATTTCAGAAACAAGCCCAAGTGGGAATATACACAAGGGCTGGTATTGAAATCCTTGCTGGATGTCTGGCAGGTTACCCGGGACGAAACCGTTTTCAAATACGTTCAAAGCTACTATGATCAGTTTATTGACAGTACCGGCAATATCTGGCTGTACAAACTGAGTGATTACAACATAGACCGTATCAATCCTGGAAAACCGCTTTTTGACCTCTATCAAACGACCCATGATCCGAAATACAAAGCCGCCGTCGAGTTATTGCGCTCACAGATGAAAACGCATCCGCGGACCGGCGAAGGCGGATTCTGGCATAAAAAAGTCTATCCCCATCAGATGTGGCTGGACGGTCTGTACATGGGCACGCCCTTTCTGGCTCAGTATGCGGTCGAGTTTGACGAACCCGGTCTGTTCGATGATGTGACCAGGCAGATTGTTCTGATGGAAAAAAATGCCCGCGATTCAAAAACGGGATTGTTGTATCACGGATGGGACGAAAGCCGTGAACAGCGCTGGGCCGATCCGGAGACAGGCACATCCGCTCATTTCTGGGGGCGCGGGCTGGGATGGTATGCCATGGCCATCGTGGACGTCCTGGATTTTCTCCCTGAAAACCATCCGGATTATCCCATCCTGCTGTCCATTCTGGACCGGCTGTCTCAGGCCATTGTCCGGGTGCAGGACCCGCGGACCGGATTATGGTATCAGGTGCTCGATCAGGGAGACAGAGAGGGGAATTATCCCGAATCGTCCGCTTCCTGCATGTTTGTTTATGCATTGGCCAAAGCCGTTCGAAAGGGTCATATCGACCGGAAGTATATGGCGGCTGCACAAAAAGGGTGGGCGGGAATTCTGGACCATTTTATCGAAGTGGACAGCACGGGCCAGGTGCATATTCATCAGGCCTGCGCCGGAGCAGGGCTGGGAGGCAGTCCTTACCGGGACGGATCCTATTCGTACTATATTCACGAACACATCCGCAGCAATGATCCCAAGGCCGTCGGCCCGTTCATCATGGCCAGTCTGGAATTTGAGATGACAGAGAAGTCACATCCATAATACGGGATGTATTTCAATAGAAAGGATCAGGAATAATGAAAATCAGAAAATCCAGTTTTACGGGCATACACTGTCTTGTGATATCGCTCCTGGCTGTCGGATTGTGTCTGTCCTGTTCGGGCCGGTCCGCCCAGAAGGCCGGATGGGAACAGGTTCCCGGGATACTCAGGCAGATCGTTCCTCCGGTTTTTCCCGATCAGGATTTTGTAATCACCGCATATGGCGCCGCCGGAGACGGGCAGACGGATTGCACAGAAGCTTTCAGGGCCTCGATTCATGCCTGCCATGAAGCCGGAGGAGGCCGTGTGGTCGTTCCTGCAGGGGATTTTCTGACAGGCGCGATTCATCTTAAAAGCAATGTCAATCTTCATCTTGATGAAAAAGCCACGATCCTTTTCAGCCAGGACCAGAAAAAATACCTGCCCGTGGTATTTACCCGGTTCGAGGGTGTTGAAATGATGAATTATTCCCCCTTTATCTATGCGTTTGAGCAGGAAAATATCGCGATTACAGGGAAAGGCGTTATCGACGGGCAGGCGGGAACGGATGTCTGGTGGAACTGGACAGGACGTCCAGATCATGGATGGAAAAAGGAAAAGCCCCATCAGCGGTCCGACAGGGACAGTCTGTTTGCCATGGCTGAACGCGGGATTCCTCCAGAGAACCGGATTTTCGGGGAAGGACATTACCTGCGTGTCAATTTTGTACAATTCTACCGTTGCAAAAATATACTGATAGACGGTATCACGATTCACAGGTCGCCCATGTGGGAAATCCATCCGGTTTTATGTGAGAATGTGACTGTTCAAAATGTTCATATCGATTCACACGGTCCGAACAATGACGGCTGCAATCCGGAGAGCAGTAAAAATGTGCTGATTAAAAACTGCTATTTCAATACGGGTGACGATTGTATCGCCATCAAATCCGGACGGAACGGCGACGGCCGGCGGATCGACATGCCCAGTGAAAATATTATCATTCAGAACTGTCAGATGAAGGACGGTCATGGCGGTGTGGTGATCGGCAGTGAAATTTCCGGAAGCTGCAGGAATGTTTTTGCCGAGGATTGTGTGATGGACAGTCCGAATCTGGAGAGGGCATTGCGTATTAAAACCAATTCACTTCGCGGAGGCGTGGTGGAAAATATATTTATGCGGAACGTGGAAATCGGAGAAGTCCGGGATGCCGTGCTGAGGATTTATTTTCATTATGAACGGGGTGATGTCGGAGAATTCACGCCGGCTGTCCATAATGTGATCATGCAGAATGTCAACAGCAAGAAGAGCCGCTATGCGTTGATGCTGGACGGATATGAACGCTCTCCCATATCCGATATACTGATCGAGAATTGTAAATTTGACGGTGTGCGCGACGGCAACATCCTGAATCACACCAAAAACCTGACATTCAAAAATGTCTATATTAACGGACAGCTTCAATAGGATGTCCAATTGAATGGTGACAGAAAGATCATGTTCAATCCCTCTGTTCTGAAATTCAGAAACCTGGTCATACTCTGTCTTTTTGCGGCCGGCAGTCCGGGCTTCCTGTTTTCTCAGCAGCCGGCATTTCCCGGCGCAGAAGGATTCGGACGTTTTACTACCGGCGGCCGGGGAGGACAGGTCATCGAAGTGACCAATCTGAACGATTCCGGTTCCGGAAGTTTTCGCAGCGCGGTTCAAACCTACGGCACCAGAACCATTGTCTTTCGGGTGTCAGGCACTATCGAGCTCAAAAGCAGTCTGAATATCGAATACGGCAATATCACCATTGCCGGGCAGACTGCTCCGGGCGACGGCATATGTATTAAAGGATATCCCGTGACCGTGGGCGCCAGCAATGTGATCATTCGCTATCTCCGGTTCCGGCCGGGTGATGAAACCAAGACTGAAGCGGATGCGCTTTCAGGTACAAATCGCCGGGATATCATGATCGATCACTGCTCCATGAGCTGGGGCAATGATGAGGTCGCCTCTTTTTATGACAATGTCAATTTTACGATGCAGTGGTGCATTATCAGTGAGAGCCTTTACAGTTCCTATCATTACAAAGGCAATCACGGTTATGGGGGAATCTGGGGCGGTATGGGCGCCAGTTTTCATCACAATTTACTGGCCCATCACTCCAGCCGGAATCCAAGGTTTCAGGGAAGCCGGTATAACAGCACACCTGAAACTGAGCAGGTGGATCATCGCAACAATGTGATTTTTAACTGGGGCGGCAACAGTGCCTATGGCGGGGAATCCGGAAATCAGAATCTGATTGCAAACTATTATAAATCAGGTCCCGCGACATCGGGCGGATCTGTCCGTTATCGCATTGTGGAATGTTCGGATGAGCACGGCCACTGGTATGTGGCCGATAATTATGTCGATGGCTATCCCGATATCACCGGCAATAACTGGGGTGGCGGTGTTCAGGGATTTAATTCTGTAAAGGTGAAACTGGTTGAACCCATCCAGTCGGCTCCTGTATTGACCCATGATGCGGAAGATGCCTATGTGCTGGTGCTGGAAAATGCCGGGGCGACAGCTCCCGTGCGCGATCCGGTCGATACCCGGATTATAAACGAAGTCCGGACCGGTACAGTCACCTATGGCGGTGTCTATGGTGCCGGAAAGGGGATCATCGATTCGCAAACGGAGGTCGGCGGATGGCCGGAGCTGAACACGTACGATATCCCTGTCGATGAGGACCATGACGGCATGGCCGACGCATGGGAAACCGGACAGGGCCTGGATTCGACGGATCCTGAGGATCATCGCGGCGATATCGACAGTGACGGATACACCAACCTTGAGAATTATATCAACGGCCTGTGTGTACGGGACGATTTTGTACTTCCCGCGGTGGATCTCGAAGCCACGGCCCTCTCGGCGACAGAAATCAGGCTGTCCTGGAAGGAGATTGCCCAGGCGGAGACCGGATTTTCCATCGAACGCGCTGAAGGCGAACCTGCGAACTTCGTTGTCATAGCCGTAACCAATCCCAATGATACAGTTTATCATGATCTGACCGGGGTCGGCGGATATAACTATTATTATCGCATCCGCACCATGAAAGATCCCGTGTATTCCATTTACAGCAATGTTGCGGCGGCCAAAACCAGTTATCCTGACGGGCGTCCTGCAGAAGCCGATGAGCCAAGCCCTGCGGACGGCGCCCTGGGCGTCAGCAATGTCCAGGTACTCGGCTGGAAACCGGGAACCGCCGCTGTCTCCCATGATGTTTATTTCGGAACGGCGAATCCCCCTGTGTTTCAGGGAAGTCAGACCGGCAGCAGTTTTGATCCCAGGGGACTGCTGGATGAAACCACCTATTACTGGCGGGTCGATGAAGTCAATGAAGCCGGAAAAACACAAGGAGACATCTGGCAGTTCACGACCGAACCGTTTACACGGGGCCTGGCTGCACACTGGAAATTTGACCGGGGATTGGGCTCATTGGATCTGGATGCATCGGGGCACAGCAATTACGCCTATTTGAAGAATATGACCACGGACAACTGGATCAAGGGAATCGTCGGCATGGCCATCTCTTTTTCAGGAGCGGGTGATTATATCGAAGCGGACCCGGATCCGTGGTTCGATTTTAAGATCAGGGGATTCACCTTGTCTTTCTGGATCCGGCAGGGCCAGATGAACCAGCCGGTTGTCTGGCTTTCAAACGGGTTCGATCCCGGACAGAACAATGGGGCCGGGTATCAGGTTTTATATGAGCCGGGTCAGGTGATTTTTCGTGTCTCTGACGGCGATATGGTTTCCGCGGTTTCTGTTCCGGACACCCATTTCGTCAGGGATGAATGGGTTCATGTGGCCGCTGTCCGGGATCGGGAGACGAAACAATTGATTTTATTCGCGAACGGCGCGGCCGTGGATTCCGGTGCAGATAGCACCTATGATCTTTCCCAGGAGGGACCGCTTTTTCTGGGGACCACGGGCGCACTGAATTCGTTTTTTGCCGGTGCCATGGATGATGTCCGGATATCCAATTACAGTCTGTCAGCAGATGATATCATGGCGATGTTTCAGGATTATTTATCCGGTGTGACCGAAGAAAAACCACGGTCATTCAAGATCAGGCTGGAGAATTATCCAAATCCGTTCAATCCTTCTACGCAGATCTCGTATGCTGTCCCCGGTCACGGTAAAGTGTCCCTGAAAATCCTGAACCTGCAGGGGCAGGAGCTGAGTTGTCTGGCGGACGGTTACCGCGATGCGGGATCATATAAGGTGATATTCGATGCTTCCCGGTTAGGCAGCGGCGTCTATCTGTGCCGGCTCATGACCGCGGGCAGCATGTTAACGCGTAAAATCATGGTTGTGAAATAGACGGTGTTCAGGTCAATGATCAGGATAAAACGACTGAAAATACATACGCTCATCATGCCCGTATTGATCGGGATGACCGGATATGCCGAAGTCTGGCAGCCGGATCTGGGTAACGGGATGTATAAAAATCCGGTTATTTTTGCGGATTATTCGGATCCGGACGTGGTCCGGGTCGGCGAAGATTTTTATATGACGGCTTCTTCATTCAATTGTGTGCCTGCACTGCCCGTTTTGCATTCCAGGGATCTGGTGAACTGGACACTGGTGAATCATGCCATCCCAAGGTTTGAGGATCCTGATTTTGACCGGCCCCAGCATGGAAACGGCGTCTGGGCACCGGCCATCCGGTATCATGAGGGATCCTATTATATCTATTATGGTGATCCGGACCGGGGGATCTATATGGTAAAAACAGAAGATCCGCTGGGTGAATGGAACGCACCGGTCCTGGTCAAGAAAGCGTACGGAAATATTGATCCCTGTCCTTTCTGGGATGATGACGGCCGTGTCTATATGGTCCATGCTTTTGCACACAGCAGGGCGGGAGTCAACAGCCTGCTTCAGATCAACGAACTCAATGCACAAGGGTCCGGAATCATCGACAAAGGCGTGATTGTTTTTGACGGGCATCAGAATTATCCGACCATCGAAGGCCCCAAACTATACAAACGAAACGGATATTATTATATTTTCGCTCCGGCCGGCGGAGTCAAGCCCGGCTGGCAGACCGTGCTGCGGTCCCGGGAAATCACCGGTCCTTACGAGGACCGGATTGTCCTGGCTCAGGGTAGCACGGAGATCAACGGACCCCATCAGGGGGCCTACCTGGAACTGGAAAACGGTGAAGCCTGGTTTGTTCATTTCCAGGACCGGGATGCTTACGGGCGAATCGTTCATCTTCAGCCCGTGATCTGGAGAGAGGACTGGCCCGTGATGGGAACAGATACGGATAACGACGGGACCGGTGAGCCGATATTGAAACATACAAAACCCGGTGTCCGGGAATCCGCGTCCGTGCAAATTCCCCAGACCTCGGACGATTTCAACAAACCGGAACTTGGCCTGCAATGGCAGTGGCAGGCCAATCCGAAAGAGGAATGGAATGCGCTTGACGCGGACCGGGGTGTCCTGAGGCTCAATGCATGGGGAACAGGTGACGGACTCAACTTATGGGATGCACCCAACCTGCTGCTTCAAAAACTGAGTGCGCCCCGAATGACTGTCGCCACGGCCGTATCGTGGTTCGGCCGCAGCGAAAAGGAGAGATCCGGTCTGATTGTCATGGGCATGGGATATGCCGCGCTTACCATATCCGGGCTGAAGGGCGATTATGATCTTGAACTGAGACGGTGTGTGGATGCGGAACACGGTGAGGCGGAGACTATAGAGGAGAAAATATCCGTGCCGACGCATCAGTTGTTCCTGAAGGTGGATATTCAGGATGACGCTGTCTGCACATTTTCGTACAGTCTGGACGGGAAGGACTATCGATCGATCGGATCGCCTTTCAAGGCCCGGCCGGGTAAATGGATCGGGGCAAAAGTTGGATTGTTCTCCGTATCCGAAGAATCGTCCGGGCCCGCGGGATATGCGGAATACCGGTATTTTTATGTGAATTAGAACCTGACACAAGCTTTTCTTGGCTTACGCTTTGTTGTTAGGGTAGAAGAGGGCCCGGGTTCGCCCTGCCCGGGCCTTTTTATTCGAAATTCAGTATCTGTTCCAAATGATGTGATAAAAAAAAGGATGAATCGATGAATCACTATTCCAATGTCCGGAAAATAATTGTTTTCATGTTTATTTTCAGTGCCGTTTTAATCCGCGGACAGGAACAGCCAAAGACACCGCCTTCCGCAAAAGCGTGGGGAGACCACATGGCCCGGTCCGTCTTGAACCGGCATCCGAAGGTCTATCATGGCTGGGATTATGTGACAGGCACCGTATTAAAAGGTTTCGAGAGGCTCTGGAAAATAACCGGTGATTCGGTCTATTTTAATTATATCGAGAAAAACATCGGCCGGCTTGTCAATGAAGACGGCACAATCCGGGGATACCGTGTGGACGAGTATAATATCGATCAGGTCCAGTCCGGAAGCATGCTCCTCTTCCTTTACAAGGAAACCGGGGAAGAGAAATACAAAAAGGCGGCCGATCTGGTGCGGTCACAATTTAAAAAGCATCCGCGGATCAAACAGGGTGGTTTATGGCACAAGCAGATTTACCCCTGGCAAATGTGGCTGGACGGGCTGTACATGGGGCAGCCCTTTTATGCGGAATACGCAAAACTGTTCGATGAACCGGATGTGTTCGATGATGTGGTGCTGCAATTCAGATTGATACATGAAAATCTGAGAGACAGGAAAACCGGATTGTACTATCACGCCTGGGATGAATCGAGACAGATGTTCTGGGCAGATAAAGAAACCGGATTGTCCCAGTGTTTCTGGGGCAGGGGCATGGGATGGTTCGTGATGGCCATTGTGGATGTTCTCGACTATATCCCCGAATCTCATTCCGGAAGGGAAAAACTGATCGCGATGCTGCAGGAGCTGGCCGAAACCATCACCGCGATTCAGGATCCGGGAACCGGCCTCTGGTGGCAGGTGCTGGATCAGGGAAGCCGTGAGGGGAATTATATTGAAGGAACCGGTTCAGCCATGTTTGTTTATGCACTGGCCAAAGCGATCAGGATGAAATACATTGACGACAAATATTCGGCGGCTCTTTTAAAAGGGTTTGAAGGACTCACCACGCATTTGATGTACAGGGATTCACGGGGTGATTTGAACCTGCTTCGTTGCTGCCAGGGTGCCGGTCTGGGCGGGGACTATTCTGACAAAATACGCGACGGCAGCTACGAGTACTATGTGTATATCGAACCCATCCGTCCCAATGACGGCAAGGGAGTGGGTCCCTTTTTGGGTGCCTGTGCCGAGATGACCAGACTGGGCTACTGAAAATCTGTTCATGCTTTTAAAAATCGGGAATATGATCAAGCCAAAAAAGGATTCTGTGTTCATGAAACGAAAACCCTGGATTTTCATTTTGACCGTTGCCATGATTGGATCTTCATGCAGCTCTCTGAAACAGGGTTTCCCCGAATCCGTCCGGCTTGCGGTCAATAATCCGCTTTCAATGGATCTGACGGATTACATCGCAGCCATCGATATTCAGGCGGTTCGTGAAAAGTGTCCGGATTTCAATGCAAAGGCATTCGTGGTTCTCAGTGGGGATCAGGAAGTCGCCAGCCAGACCGTCGATACGGATGAGGACGGCAAGGTGGACCGGATTCTCTGCGTGGTTCAGATCGCGGCTCATGAGTCGAAAATACTGACACTGCGTTATGCTTCGAGGGGTGAAGCAACCCGGTTGTATACGAAACGGACCCAGGCTGAACTGTCTCATAAATTCGGAGGCGAATTTAGAGACAGAAAATATATCGGCGGTCAGTTTCAGAACGTCCGGAGATTACGCGTACCGGACGAGCATACGGATTATTCTTCTTATATCCGGTATGATGGTCCCGGCTGGGAATCGGACAAAGTCGGGTACCGGTTTTATCTGGACTGGCGGAATGCCATCGATATTTTCGGGAAAAAAATGCCTGTGATGGTGCTTCAGGATCTGGGGCAGGATGAATCCGAATCCTATCATGAAATGGCAGACTGGGGAATGGATATTTTAAAGGTCGGAGAATCGCTCGGGATCGGTTCGGTCGGCATGTGGGTGAATTCTCATGCCGAACGGGTATCCAATACAGACAGCGTGATTTGTGAAATTACCGATAACGGTCCTGTTTATTCACGTATCCGGACCGGGTATTATGGATGGAAACCGGGATTCCTTTCCTATAATCTGATTTCCGAGCTTTCAATATGTGCCGGTTCACGGATGACAAAACAGACATTGCATATTCAGGGCAATCCCCCGAATTTATGTACAGGGATTGTCAAGCTTGACAGCACCGAGGTTTTGACAGTCGACGGGCAGCACTGGCAGGTACTTGCGACCTGGGGAAAACAGAGTCTGGCAAACGACCGGCTCGGCATGGCTGTTCTGTACCGGAAAGATGATCTGATTGAAATAACGGAAGATGATCTGAATCATATTGCCGTTCTGAAACCCAGGGGAGGTGAGCTGGTTTATTATTTTCTGGCTGCATGGGAAAAGGAATCCGCGGGTATTCAGACCAGGGAGCAATTCGACCAATATCTGGAATCTTCAATACAGGAACTGGATACACCTCCCATGGTTTTTTATGAATAAATAATGAAAAAAATGAGTAAATCATGAAAAGGTTATCGATTCTATATGCATTGTTTCTCATGGGCTTGGCACTGTTGAGCTGCCGCGGGTTCGGTTCACGGATCGACAGATATGGCCTTGTCAGGCGCCATAATCCGGAATTGATGGAAGCGGATCCAAATTCACCTTTTACGGTGGGAAATGGTGAATTCGCATTGACAGCGGATATCACCGGTTTGCAGACATTTCCGGACTATTATTATGAAAACGGAATTCCGCTTGAAACCATGTCCGACTGGGCCTGGCATGCGTTTCCGAATCCTGGGAATTATACATTGAACGATGCGTCTGAATCCATCGTTGTCGGATCGAGGACGATTGCATATCCGACCAGGAGCGACACACCCGCCGGAGATTGGCTTCGCTCGAATCCGCATCGTATCCCGCTGGGTGTATTCGGATTCGACCTGAAAAAGCAGGACGGATCGGAGGCGGAAATAAACGATATCCAGAATATTGAACAGAAACTGAATATGTGGACAGGATTGCTCGAGAGTGACTTTTCTTTAGAAGGGGCTTCTGTAAACGTACAAACCGTATGTCATCCGGAGCAGGATGTCATAGCGGTCCGTATACAGTCGGTTCTTATTAAATCCGGACAACTCGGATTGAGACTGAGATTTCCCTACTCGCATGATCACCGCATCAAAAACAATCCTCCGATGGACTGGAAAAATGACCGGCATGAAACCCGGATCGTAAAGGAGGATGCCGGCCGTATCGTGCTGAAAAGAACGCTGGATGACCGTATCTATTATGTGGTGATAAGCAGTAAAACATCCATGGATTTCATGAAAAAAGGGGCACATGAATTCATCATCGTTCCGAAAGCGGACGTTCACTCCATGACGATTTGTGTTCAGTTTGTTCCTGAGATTACGGATGCATCTGTCGTGGAATTCGCGCAGGTGCGTGAAGCCTCGAAAACCCATTGGAAACGGTTCTGGGAGAGGGGCGGCGTCATCGATTTTTCCGACAGCCAGGATAATCTTGCCCAGGAGCTCGAGAGACGCGTGGTACTTTCACAATATCTGACCCGTGTACAATGTGCGGGATCCCTGCCGCCGCAGGAAAGCGGCCTGACTCTGAGCAGCTGGCACGGAAAGTTTCATACGGAGATGGTGTGGTGGAACACGGCCCACTTCCTGCTCTGGGGCCATGAAGCACTTTTGGAAAAAAGTTTTCAATGGTTTCCGGAGCATCTCGAACAGGCCGTTCGGACAGCCCAAAAGCAGGGATTCGCGGGTGCACGCTGGTCTAAAATGGTGGGTCCCGACGGCCGGGAAAGCCCCGGCAACAATCCTTTTATTCTCTGGAACCAGCCTCATCCGATTTTTCTGGCTGACATGCTTTATCGGGCCAATCCGTCTCAGGCCCTGCTGACGAAATATCAGGATGTCGTTTTTGAGACCGCAATATATATGGCAGATTTTGTCAGATGGAACGGACAGACACAAAAATATGATATCGGGCCGCCGGTATGGCCGGTTCAGGAGGTGTATGAACCCCGGACCACGAAGAATCCGGTTTTCGAACTGGCCTACTGGAAATTCGGGTTTGAAATTGCACAGCGCTGGCGGAAGTATCTGGGAATGGAGCCTGTAGAGAAATGGACCCATATTATTGAGAACATGGCCCCTCTTCCCACGGTCGACAGTCTGTATGTGGCAGCCGAAACATCACCCGGGACCTTTTTAACCGAATATTTATGCACGGATCATCCGTCCATGCTGATGCCTTATGGATTTTTACCAGGGAACCAGGTTGACCAGGCAACCATGCGGCACACGCTGCAGACTGTTTTGAGGTGCTGGAACTGGGATACCAAAGTATGGGGATGGGATTATCCGATGATCGCCATGACGGCCGCCCGGTTGAATGAACCGAAAATGGCAGTAGGAATCCTGCTGATGGACGCTCCCCATAACCGGTATTTGAATAACGGCCATTGCCCCCAGAACCGGGATCTGCCGGTTTATCTGCCCGCCAATGGTGCCTTGCTGTCTGCTGTCGCCATGATGGCGGCCGGATGGGAGGGTGCCCCGGATATGCATGCTCCCGGTTTTCCCAAGGAGGACGGCTGGAAAGTACGGTATGAGAATTTAAGGGCCATGCCCTGACAGCAGGAAGTCAGCGGATTGCCTGTCATATCCGTTCATCAGGAAAGAGATCATAAGGAATTGTCAGTCAATTATTGATTAATTATGTCCGCATGTCAGCCTCCATATCGTGTCCATGTATTTTACAGAGGATCCCCGTCATGAAAAAGCGACTGATGCTTTGTCTGTTCCTGTGCCTGCCGTTTACCATCATCGCATCTGAAGCAGCCGATCTTGTCGTGGCAAAAGACGGATCAGGGGATTTCTTGACCATTCAGCAGGCCATCGATGCAATTCCGGCCCCCAATGCCTCACTAAAAATCATCCTGGTCAAAAACGGCGTTTATGAAGAAAAAATCCGTATCGATACCGATTTTATCGCGCTTGTCGGAGAAGACCGGGACAGCACACGCATCGAATATTATGAACCCTATGTCTGGGATTCCGTGTATGTGGACATTGGCCGCGCCATCGTCAATATTTATGCGGATGATATCACACTGGCGAATCTGACGGTCGAGAATACGCAGCCGGATGCGGGGATTCATGCCTTCGCCGTGTTCGGAACCAACAATACACGCACGATCACGATCAACTGCAACATCCTTAGCAATGGCGGAGACACGGTTTCTCTGTGGAACGGGGATACGGGCATGTATTATCATAACACCTGCTATTTCAAAGGTGCCGTGGATTTTCTGTGCCCCAGGGGCTGGTGTTATGCAGAGAATATCGATTTTTACTGCACCCGGTCGACCACGCCGCTCTGGCATGACGGATCCAAAAACGAGGATCAGAAGTTCGTGGTTAAAAACGGGACATTCGATGGCGTCACCAATTTTGATCTGGGACGTCACCATCTGGACGGCGCTTTTTATCTTATCAATCTTGTCTTTTCTGAAAAGATGGACGATCAGCCGATATATCGTCCTGAATCGGGCGAATCCCCCTATAAATGGGGCGAGAGGCGTTATTTTCATCATTGCATCCGGCCCGCCGGAAATTATGACTGGCATAAAAATAATATGATCACGGCCAAGGGATCTCCAAATCCGGAAGATGTCACACCGGCATGGACATTTGACAACCGGTGGGATCCTGAATCGTCACTGCCGTCCGTTTTGCCCTTCGCATTTTTACCCAGGCCGGATCATGATCAGATCCGTGTTCAAACGGATCCGGTCCTGACCTGGATTCCGGGAAGAAATGCGGAATCGCACAATGTTTATTTCGGTGCCGCGACACCCCCGCCGTTTGCCGTGAATACATCTGCGTCTACATATGCTCCCGGAGCGCTCGAGCCCAATACCGTCTATTACTGGCGAATCGATGAAGTGACCGAAACGGGTGTGATCGAAGGACCGGTCTGGCAGTTCCGCACGCACACGAATCAACTGCCCCGAAAAGCACAGGATCCGTTGCCAGCAGACGGTGCCGATAATGTGGACGGTCCCCTGGAACGGCTGCTCTGGCATGCGGATTCCCTGACCACGGATTATTCTTATTTTTATATCGGGACGCATGAAGATTCGCTGCATCTGTTGAGCCGGTATTCCGTGCCCGGATATTATCAGGATTTTCTGGAAATCGGCCGGGATTATTTCTGGCGCGTGGATGTGGAGAATCACATGGGCCTGGTCCGGGGAGATTTATGGCACTTTACCATGAGGAACTCGAAATACAGCCGGCCGGATTATGGTCAGATGGAGGAAGACGGACTCGTATCCATAGAGGTGGAAGCCTTTACGGAAAGTCACAGGATTGGCGATCATGAATGGACCTTGATTACTGACATCGGGGGATATTCGGGCGAGGGCGCCATGCAGGCACTCCCCGATGAGGGCGCATTTTTTCTCAATGGATATGCCGAGAAATGTGCGAGGCTGGATTATGCTGTCGAATTCAGGAAGACAGGAACGCATTATATATGGATCCGGGGGCTCACCAAAGGCGGCAGTGACAATCTGTTCCATATGGGACTCAACGGCGAGGAAATTTATACGGCTTCCCGTATCGGCAGCTATCAAACCAAGAATGAATGGGAATGGATCAACGCATCAGCCGCACAGAATCCCGAGGTCCGTTCATTCGAGGTCAATTTAATCGGCACGCAACAGGTCAGCCTGTGGTTCGGGCGTGATGGTGCCGTTGCGGATAAAATCGTGCTGACCACAAATCCTGATTATGTTCCCACCGGTACGGGACCGGAATTCACGGTTGGAATTTCAGACGAGCAGGGGCGGCTTTATCCGGAAATCCCCGGTCTGGAACAGAATTATCCGAATCCTTTCAATGCGAGCACTTTGCTTCGGTATTACGTACCTGTCCAATCGCATATCGATCTGAGTGTTTACAATATTCTGGGGCAAAAAGTGAAGCCGCTTGTCAATGAAATACAGGAGGAAGGCTTTCATCATGTGGCTTTTGAGGGAGCCAGTCTTGAATCCGGGATTTACCTGCTTTACTTCAGATCGGCCGGACATACACTTATCAGACGGATGGTGCTTCTGAAGTAATACCCGGGAACAGACAGTCATCGGTTTTTAGGCAGGGGGTGAAATGAAATTTGATATTCTATGGTCAAAAATCGGCTGCGTTGTCATTTGCGTGATCCTTCTTTTCGGGATATCCTGTGCTCAGCCCGAAGAAAAAACGGTTTATCTCTTTTCCTATTTTAAAGGAAACGGGGAGGACGGGCTGCATCTGGCTTACAGTGATGATGGATTGACCTGGACCGCATTGAAACAGGATTCCCCGTTCCTGATCCCAATGGCCGGCGCGGACAAACTGATGCGGGATCCCTGCATCATCCGCGGACCTGATCAACGCTTTCATATGGTCTGGACAGTCAGCTGGGGTGAAAAGGGTATCGGTTATGCCGCTTCCGGGGATCTGATTCACTGGACGGAGCAGCGGTTCATTCCCGTGATGGCGCATGAACCGGATGCGATGAACTGCTGGGCTCCCGAACTTTTTTATGATGACAGAACGGAACAGTATCTCATATACTGGGCCACGACCATACCCGGCCGGTTTCCCGAAACAGATGCGACAGGGGACAACGGGTACAATCACCGCATTTACTACACAACGACCAGGGATTTTCAAACATTTTCAAAAACCGGCATACTCTACGATCATGGATTCAATGTCATCGATGCGGTTATTGTTAAAACGGACAGTCAGTATACCCTGTTTCTGAAAGATGAAACCCGGTATCCGCCGCAAAAAAACATCAGAATCGCAACCAGTGAAAACGCCGGGGGCCCGTACGGTCCGGCTTCAGAACCAATCACCGGTGATTACTGGGCAGAGGGGCCCACAGTGGCCTGTATCGGGGAGTCATGGTATCTCTATTTCGATAAATACAGACTGCATCGGTATGGTCTGCTGGTATCGAAAGATCTGAAAACCTGGAGCGACATGAGCCATGCATTGTCGTATCCGGATGGAATGAGGCATGGCACCGTATTCAAAACATCCGAATCCGTTTTGAAAAACCTGCTCTGATCCAAAATACAGGGGAAATCAGTTTTATGCCAAACATCAATCGAATGCTTCAATGTGTGCTTATTTTTACATTTTCCGTAATGGCTCAGTCCGGAGACGCATCCGTGGAGACCTGGGAAATCGACAATATCAGTTCCGTCGCGGGTTATTCAACCACGGTACTCGGCAATCCCGTTGTAGTGGAAGATGACGGAAAGGCCGTGGAATTCGACGGCGTGGACGATGGACTCATTGTGAATGCCAATCCCGTTGCAGGTGCGCAGGCATTTACTGTGGAAGTGATTTTTAAACCTTATGCATCCGCATCACCGGACAATATCGAACAGCGGTTTGTTCATATGCAGGAATCGGATGACCGGCGTTTATTGATTGAATTGCGTCTGACCGGCGACGGTCACTGGTTTCTGGATACATTTATCAAGGACGGTGCTTCATCCAGAACATTGTATGCCGAAAATTTTCCGCATCCTGCAGGCGAATGGGCTCATGCGGCGCTGGTGTATGATAACGGGATGATGCGGCACTATGTGAACGGTGCGGAGGAGATGTCGGGACAGGTTCTATATGCACCGATGCAATCCGGTCAGACCTCCATCGGTGTGCGGCTGAATCAACGGTCATGGTACAAGGGCGCCATACGGCTTCTGAGAGTGACCCATCATGTATTGTCGCCAGAGGAATTTATGACAGAACTGTCCCATGTACAGCAGAATGAGGTAAACAGGCAGACATATCGGCTGATCCGGAATTATCCGAATCCGTTCAATACATCCACGGTCATTCATTATAACGTGTCAGAACAGTGTGCGATACAGGTCAGTGTCTTTGATATCGCCGGTCGTGAAGTGGATACCCTGGTCGATGGGATTCAGCCGGCCGGTGAATACCGGATGAAGTGGGATGCCTCTCTGTTTAACTCGGGAAGCTACCAGTGCCGGATTCGGGAGGGAGAACACGCACAGACGATCCAGATGCTGCATATCAAATGAACTCAATCATGAACAGGAGAAACGACGCATGCGAAATTCAGGAATTCGGGTATGGCCGGCTTTCAGCCTTTTATTTATTCTGCTGTCCTGTATGAACGATCAGCCGCCCGTCGTTTATCTGATCGGCGACTCCACTGTGGCTGATAAACCGGTCGAGGGGAATCCCGAGCGCGGCTGGGGTCAGCTGCTGCCGCAATTTTTTACAGCGTCGGTGAAAATCCGGAACCATGCGGTCAACGGCCGGAGTACCAGGAGTTTCATCGATGAGGGCCGGTGGGATGCGGTCCTGGATTCATTGAGTTCAGGTGATTATGTGTTTGTTCAGTTCGGACACAATGATCAGAAAGATTATGATACGACACGATATGCCGCTCCGCATGGTGCCTATAATAAGAATCTGATCCGTTTTATCAATGAAAGCCGTATGAAAGACGCCCGGCCAGTTTTGGTGACGCCCGTGATGCGGCGGCGGTTCGATGAGAAGGGGCAATTCTATGATACACATGGAGAATACCCGGATGTGGTCAGGGAACTGGCCGATTCACTTCAGGTACCCCTGGTTGATTTACATCAGAGCAGCCGGAAGCTGATCGAGGAGATGGGTGAAGAGGACTCCAAAAAAATATTTCTCTGGATCGGGCCCGGCCTATATGCTCGCCTTCCTGAAGGCAAGGAAGACAATACCCATTTTTCGGAGTATGGCGCCACACAGATAGCGGGACTGGTGGTCCGGGATATCATCGGGAACGATTTGAAATTAAAAAATTATCTGATTACTCCGTAATGGAATCCATATGAACAGGGCACTCAAATCCGGCCTTTTTATGATCATCGTGATAATCGGCCTGAGCTGCGGGGACCGGCCGGCAGACGGTCTGCTCCGTGATCAAGGTTGGCTTCGTGTATCGCCTAAAGGCCGGTTTTTACAGCATGAAGACGGATCGCCCTTTTTCTGGCAGGGAGATACAGGCTGGCTGCTTTTTCAGAAACTGGACCGTGCACAGGCCGTTGATTATCTTGAAAACCGCCGGCTGAAAGGATTCAATGTGATTCAGGTGATGCTGCTTCATGACCTGCCCCAGGTGAATGTGTACGGAGATACGGCCATGATTCGACATCCCTCCCTTTCACCCCATGTAACGCCCGGTGCAGATTCCGCGGATACGCTGGCATACGATTACTGGGATCATGTGGATTTTATACTTCATGAGGCCGCTGACCGGGGAATTTATCTGGCGATGGTTCCCATGTGGGGCAGTATCGTGAAATCCGGAAAAGTATCGGTTCAGGATGCTGTTCGTTACGGCAGATGGCTTGCTGAGCGGTACCGGAGTTTTCCAAACGTGATTTGGATCAACGGGGGTGATGTGCGCGGCGATCAGGGCACGGAAATCTGGCAGGCTCTGGGGGAAGTGATTCACGAAAGCGACCCCGGTCATCTGATGACGTTTCATCCCTTCGGGCGCACACAATCTTCAATGTGGTTTCACTACGCTTCGTGGCTTGATTTCAATATGTTTCAATCCGGGCACAGGCGTTATGATCAGCGCCGCGATACGGATGACTCCCTGAGATGGTTCGGTGAAGACAACTGGAAATATGTGCTGGATGATTATTTAAAGCATCCGCCGAAGCCCACGATAGACGGAGAACCGTCTTATGAAAATATTCCGCAGGGGCTTCATGATTCGAGTGAACCCTATTGGTGTGCCAGGGATGTCAGACGATACGCCTATTGGTCCGTGTTCGCCGGTTCCATGGGACATACGTACGGGGATAACGCCGTCATGCAGATGCACCGGCCTGGAGATGAAGGGGACTACGGCGTGCGACAATTCTGGTATGAGGCTGTCGATGATACGGGAGCGGCCCAGATCCGGTATCTGAAGAAACTTGTTCTGTCGCGCCCCTATTTTGAGCGCCGGTACGATCCGGCCCAAATGGCAGACGGACAGGGAAACGGGTACGACGCAGTCATCGCCTGCCGCGGTGAATCATACGCGTTCTTTTATACTTACACCGGGCAAAAATTTGATGTCCGGCTGAACATGATTACCGGGCAAAATTTAAAGGTCTGGTGGATGAATCCAAGAACCGGCACGGTGACATACTGCGGCCAAATAAAAAATAAAGGTATCCGCACATTCGATCCCAGAGGAGACGGGAAAGAAGGCAATGATTGGGTCCTGATTCTGGATGACGCGGACCGCAAATTCCCCGAACCCGGCAAATAATCATATGGCAGACCTATATTTTCAAATACGTGATTTGTTCGAGAATACATACACGAGCCGCATTGTCTCGAGTTTTGTTCAACTGCTGCTCATGGTGGGACCCTATTTTATTTTAAGTGTTCTGCTGAATGTGGTGATCCGGCGATGGATGAAGCCGGAATCAATTGATTTTCAGGGAAAAAGCAGGGTTCTTTTTATTTTATCGGGCGGATTGTTCGGGCTCATTTCACCGTTTCCGACTTATATTGCCGTACCCATGGGCGTCGCCTTTTTATCTGCAGGGCTGCCCTTCGGCGCTGCGGTTGCATTTATGGTTTCGTCACCACTGATGAATCCGGGAATTTTCCTGCTGACCTTGACTCAGCTCGGCTGGCGCATCGCTGTTGCGAGAATCGTTTCCGCTTTTCTTCTGGCAATGGCTGCCGGTTTATTGTCGGATAAAATGCAGGGACGGATTCAAACCAAACCAGCGGGCAATGATGTAAAGAAGGACCAGGTCAGACGTTCAATCTGGATTGAAACCAGACAAAGTGTTCTGTTTCTGGGAAAATACTTCGTTCTGGCACTGATTCTGAGCGCATTGGTGAGGGCCTTGATTCCCGCAGAGCTGATCACGCGGATTCTGGGAGGACGGGCAAGCATGAGTCTTGTCGCAGCCATTGCCATGGGTGTACCGTTTTACACCTGCGGAGGAGCAGCGATTCCGCTTGTTCAGGTCCTTGGAGAGATGGGCATGAATCGGGGCGCGATTCTTGCATTCTTTATTGCCGGACCATCGACAAAAATAGAAACCATGATGGTCTATCGATCCGTGATGGGTTTGAAATTTTTTCTCTTGTATCTGACGTTTATTCTGTCGGGAGCATTTCTATGCGGATTCATTTTTATGACCATGTGAGTGTTTAAAAGGCGGCCGATTTCCGCTTTTGAATAAGATCCATATCCCCTGAGGAGCAGACATGAACCGGAAAACCATGAACAAAGTAATCATTTCAGGATTGGCCCTGATATGCTGGCTGTACTGGGATTTTTCCCAGGCAGGCAAACAGGAAACGGCGTTCTTCAGGTCCCATAAAATGCTGGCGGATTTCGATGCCACGACTGCTGCGACCACGAAGGTTTCCATCGTAAGATCCGACGATGCGGCGCTCGCTCATCCTGTCGCCATCGATGATGCAACAATCGGTTATTCTGAAATCGAGGCCATGGTAAGGCGTGCCATCGATCTCGCCGGCGGATTTGACTGGGTCATCAAGCCAGGCAACAGAGTGCTTCTGAAACCCAATATTGTGGATCCCGAGCCATCGGGCTGCGGGGAAATTACGGACGTTCGCGTGGTGAAAGCGCTGATAAAAATCATTGATGAAATCAGCCCCGGCAATATGGAGATCGTGGTAGGCGAAGGATCTCCCAGGCCCATGGATTATGAGATGCCCTATCAGTCCAAATTTTCCAGTCCCTGCTGGGTCAAATTATGGGATGTGTCCGGATACCAGGATTTGTTGACGGATCCGTATTTGGCGGGCATCAATTTGCGGTTATCCAACCTGAACGGATCACCCCCTGAAAATCCCTGGCAGGATCTTGTGGAGGTGGACGTGCCCGGAGGCGGGCAGGCACTTCCCCAGGGCGGGAAATACTATATACATCAGGATGTGCTGAACGCCGATGTTTATATCACGGTCCCTGTGATGAAAATTCATGATCCCGGCGTGACTGTCGCATTGAAAAATCAGATTGGTCTGGCGCCATCCACGATGTACGGATACTCAAAAACCGCAGGTGTACCTCAGGACAGTTACCGTCACCGCCTGATTCATACCAGCGATGCACCGAAATACTGGACAGACAAGGAGATTGTGGATTTGTGCAATATCGCACAGATCCGGTACGCGGTTGTGGATGCCATCGCCTGCCTGGAAACCCAGAAAACGGCCATATGGCGCTCGAACGGAGTTGCCAATCTGGTTCGGCTGAACACCATCGTTGCAGGTGCCGATCCGGTGGCCGTGGACCACGTGTGTACAAGGTTGATGGGCATGAATCCCGACGATATAGAGCATATCACCCTGGCGGAGCTGGCGGGACTCGGCACCAATGATCCGGATCTCATTCATGTCACGGGTGCGGATATCGAATCCACGAAGCGCAGGTTTTTAAAAAATACGGCATCCACTGCCGCATTCGGCCAGGGCAACCGGATCTGGATACTGAACGGACCTTACCCGGCAGAGGGGACCGACAATCCCATTGATCACGGTTTCATCGCAGATGAATCCGGCCTGTCTCCCGAAGCAGGGGTGGATAACTGGAGCGAACCGGTTTATTTTAACGACGACCGTATCGATTTGAGGGATTATTTCGACAATCCGGGTCAGGTGGTCACTTATGCATTCAGTTATTTTTATGCGCCCGCCGATCAGCAGGCGGAGTTGTGGATCGGATCCGATGAGGCATTGAAAATCTTTATCAACGGCGAAATTGCGTATGAGTACAATGGCACACGCACGCTGCAGAATACGCAGTTCACGAACGATGTGGTCAATGTTCAGATTAAGGCAGGAATCAACCGGCTGCTTGTAAAATCCCTGCAAAAGTACGGACGATACGATTTTTGTATCAACATCTGTGAACCGGATCCCAATCCCGTTATGGACGGGAATCGGGTCTGGGGTTTGAAATTCGGACCGTCTCCTGAAAGCATTACCCATGTTGCACAGCCTTCCCGGAATGTCACGCAGGTGAACAATTTCCTGCTGTTTGACAGTTATCCCAATCCGTTTAACCATGAAACAACACTGTCCTGGTCGCTGTCGCGGGATTCCCGGATTACTTTGGTCGTGTACGATATACTGGGACGCCGGATCAATGTGCTGGCCGACGGCCGTTTCCCGAAAGGCGAACACCGGGTGACATGGAACGGCTGTGACGATTCGGGCAATGTGGTTGCAAGCGGTGTTTACACCGGAATTTTGAGTTCAGACGGGCATCGGGTTCGAACCAGGATGATTCTGATGAAATAGGGTCACTATGAACGGTCCCCATATTAAAAAATCGATCGGCATCATCGCGGCTCAGTGGGTGGTTCTCTGCTTTTCCGCGCAGTCAGGCGGGATGTTTTTGATCAACAGCCCGGATATCCATCCTGTCATCGTTATCGATGCTCAGGAGCCCGAACTGATCCGGATCAGCGCGGATCTGCTGGCCCGTGATATCGAGCGCGTTACCGGTTATTTGCCCCGGATCACGCAACTGTTTCCCGAAATGTCCGGTCCCGTGATTCTTGTGGGGACTGTGGGAAGCCGGCTGATCAGGGAACGGACCGGTGAAGAGGACAAGGACTTGACTGAATCGCTGGCCGGTCAGTGGGAGAGGTATGCACACCGGTTTCAGACAGCACCGGACGGTCAGCAACCGGTTCTGATGATTTGCGGCAGCGATCCGCGCGGCACGGCTTACGGCGTGTTTCATCTGTCCAGGGAGATCGGTGTATCCCCCTGGATCTGGTGGGCGGATGTCAGGCCGGAGCAGAAGGATACGCTGGCTGTTCCGGCTGCTGATCATTTGTCAAAAGCGCCTTCTGTGCAATACCGGGGTATTTTTCTGAATGACGAAGACTGGGGATTACAGCCCTGGGCAGCACAGTCATTCGAACCCGAAACAGGAGATATCGGTCCAAAAACGTATGCGAAAATATTCGAACTTCTGCTGCGCCTGAATGCCAATTACATATGGCCGGCCATGCATCATTGCACCCGGGCATTTTTTCATTATCCCGGAAATCCGGAGATGGCCCGAAAATATCAGATTGTCATCGGCAGCAGTCATGCGGAGCCCATGCTGCGAAACAATGTCGATGAATGGGATGGAAGGACCATGGGCCAGTTCAATTTCCGGACAAACCGGGAGCGGGTGACCGCATACTGGACAGAGCGGGTAAAACAAAGCAGGGCCAATGAAGCGGTGTATACGGTCGGCATGCGCGGCATTCATGACAGCGGCATGGAAGGCTATGAAAACATGGATGCCAGGGTGGATGCACTGCAGGCGATTGTGGACGAACAGAGAAAAATTCTGGCCGCATATCTCAATCCGGATGTATCGTCCGTGCCGCAGACATTTACCCCGTACAAAGAGGTGCTCGATATATATGACCATGGACTCAGGCTTCCAGGGGATATTGCGATTGTCTGGACGGATGATAATTACGGGTATATTCGCCGGTTGAGCGGACCCGAAGAGCGGCAAAGACCCGGCGGCAGCGGCGTATATTATCATATTTCATACTGGGGAAGGCCCCATGATTATCTGTGGCTGAGCAGCACGCATCCCGTTTTAATCTGGGAAGAAATGACCAAGGCCTATGCGTGCGGTGCAAGAAGACTGTGGATTGTCAATGTCGGAGATATCAAGCCGGCCGAGTACAATATGCAGTTGTTTCTGGATATGGCCTATGACATCGATGCGTTCCCGAACAGTGAAAGTGTATGGACACATCATGAAAAATGGGCGGAGACCATCGGCCCCGGCTCCGGCCGGGAGATAACGGAACTGTTCAGGATTTATTATCAGCTCTGTTTTGAAAGAAGGCCGGAATTCATGGGATGGAATCAGGTTGAGGATAAAACAATCGTCAGCCCCTCCGATTTCAATCACTGGGTTTATAATGATGAAGCTCAGATCAGGCTCGATGCATTTGAGGCCATTTCGGACCGTGTCAATGCGCTGAAAAACCGCATCCCCGATCGTTTGCATGATGCTTTTTTTCAATGCGTGGCATATCCGGTGAAATGCGCATCATGGATGAACGCCAAATTCCTCAATCTGGAGAAAGCATATCAGGTTGAGCGGCAGGGCAGACTGAGTGCGAATGAATATGTCAGGAGGTCGCGGGCTGCCTATGACAGTATCGTGTATATCACCGATGTATATAATCACAGAATGGCCGGTGGAAAATGGGAAGGGATGATGTCCATGAATCCCAGACAATTACCCGTGTTCGACATGCCTCCTGAACCGGCCTGGAAATTCCATGAAAATGCACCGTTCGGTATCGCACGTGAGGGCTTCGACGATGAAGCGTATCAAAATGACCGTGCATGGCCCCTCCCTGTATTTTATGAAAGACAAAAAAGCAGGCATTTCATTGATATCTATTTAAAGGAAGAGACGCCGGTTGAATGGACGGTGTCGGCTTCTGTTCCGTGGATCCGGCTGTCCGAATCCGGCGGCACATTGATGAATCAGGATAAAAGCCGCGAAAGGCGGATATGGGTGTCTGTCGACTGGAACCAGGTGCCCGAACCAAAGACGAACAGAGGAGAGCTGCGTATAACCGGCAGCGGATTGATGTATCGTGTGTCGGTTACTGCCATGCGATTGTCAGATTCTGCATTGGCTTCAAATGCTGATTTCTTTGAATTGAACAATAAAGTATCCATATGGGCGGAAAATCCAAGCCGGATGCATAACGGATGGAAAAGGATCAGCGGTCTGGGGTATACGGGAGGCAGTCTGATCTCGGATTACGGCCTTTCAGATACGCTATGCACATCGGGTGGCGGGTGTACGGCTGAGTATGACTTTTATTCCGGTGCCGGGGAATGTCTTGTCCGCGTCGTCTGTATTCCGACACATCCGCTTTATAATGAAGGACTCAAACTGGCCGTTTCTGTGGACCGCCTTGATGAGAAGATCCTTGATTTTCGAACCGTGGGAAGAAGCGCGGAGTGGAAACAGAATGTGCTGAGCAATCAAACCGGCAAGACTGCGGCATTTGTTCTGCCGGACGCCGGCAGGCATACGCTCTATGTCCGGGCACTGTCTCCTGCTGTCATCATGGATCGGATAGAGATTGATTTTGGTCAATGCCCGCCATCGGTTACAGCCGTGCCGGAAACGAGGTTTCATCTGTATGAACCGGATTCAGCAGGAGCAGACAATGTTCACTGAAAACACAGGAAGGAAATAATATCATGAGATCATTCAGTCGGCTGATACAGAAACTTGTCTGTCCTTTACTGTTTGCAAGCCAGATCCTGGCCATACCCAGCATCAGGATCGATATCACCAGGCCGGGCGCCAGGATCAGTCCAACCATGTACGGCGTGTTTTTTGAAGACATCAATTTTGGAGCGGATGGAGGACTCTATGCCGAATTGGTGAAAAATCGTTCTTTTGAGTTTGACAAACCTCTGCGCGGATGGCAGCTTATCAGGAAGGCCGGGGCAGAGGGGCGGATTCTGAGCTTCCGTGATGAACTAAACAGGCCCCGTAATCCAAGATTCATAAGCGTCCTGATCGACAATCCCGGTGAAGGATTCGGGCTGGCGAATGAAGGATTCCGGGGTATGGGACTCCGTGAGGGCGGGGAATACCGGTTCTCGATGCAAGCACGCAAAACTGAAGGAGATATCTCCGCCATCCGTATAGAACTGGTCGATGGAGAAGGGAATGTTCTGGCCGATGCAAAGATCACGGGCTTTGCATCCGATTGGAAAGCGTATCAATGCAATATGACCTCCTCGAAAACAGAACCAGAGGCCCGTCTGAATATCTGGTTCGACGATACCGGAAAACTGGATATGGATATGGTATCGCTTTTCCCTGAAGATACATGGAAAGGGCGTAAAAATGGTCTTCGGAAAGATCTGGTACAGCTTCTGGCAGAACTGAAACCCGGTTTCCTCCGTTTTCCCGGCGGGTGTATTGTTGAAGGATTCGATCTTTCTCAACGATATCAGTGGAAAAATACCATTGGCGATATTGATGAACGTATTTGTATCATCAATCGCTGGAATTCTGAGTTCCGGCATCGCTATACACCGGATTATTTTCAATCCTTTGGGTTGGGATTCTTTGAATGCTTTCTTCTGGCGGAGGATCTTTGTGCCGAACCCATGCCGATTATCAATTGCGGGATGGCATGCCAGTTCAACTCTGCTGAATTGACGCCAATGGATCAACTGGGGCCGTATATTCAGGATGCGCTTGATTTGATCGAGTTTGCCAACGGTCCTGAAGACAGCAAATGGGGCAAAGTGCGGGCCGGGATGGGACATCCCGAACCATTTGAATTAAAATTACTCGGCATCGGCAATGAACAATGGGGCCCTCAATATATCGCCCGATACAAAAAATTTGCAGCGGCCATTAAAGAAAAATATCCGGATATGCAACTGATTGCAACCACCGGGTCTGACGCTACATTTTTCCCGAATGGAGAAGCTGAAGTGGAATATCTGTGGGCGCAATACAGAGAGCTTCGGCCGGAAATAGTCGACGAGCATTTCTACCGTAAACCCGAGTGGTTTCTGGAAAACACCGGCCGATACGACGATTATCAACGGGACGGTCCGAAGCTGTTTGTCGGCGAGTATGCGGCGCATGCCAGGCCGGATAACAGGAACAGCTGGAGATGCGCCCTTTCTGAAGCCGCATTTATGACGGGGATGGAACGCAACGCCGATCTGGTGACCATGAGCTGTTACGCGCCGCTGTTCGGCAACGAGAACGCCTGGCAATGGCGGCCGGACCTGATCTGGTTTGATAATCTCGATTCCTACGGATCGGCCAATTATTATGTGCAGAAATTGTTCAGTCTTAACAAAGGAACACATCAACTGGAAGTACAAACCACCGGTATCCCTGCATTGAGCGAAAAAACAGATGCGCTGAATATCAGTGCTGTTTTGGATGAAAACGAAGGCGAGGTTGTAATCAAAGTAGTCAATGTTGCCGACAAGCAGATTGAGGCAAAACTCGAATTATCAGGCGTTGAAAAGGGAAAGGTTGACGCCAAAGTTATCGTGCTCACATCCGCGTCTCTGGAAGATGAAAATTCGCTCAAGGAGCCAAAGAAAATTGTTCCGACAGAAGTGAAACAAATAATGGACAGGCCGCAATTCAGTCAAACTTTCCGGCCTAATTCTTTGACAATCATTCGAATCCCTTTCAAATAGAACCAGAAAGGCAGGTATCGTATGCGATTGATCAGGTTTATCGGCATATCCGTCACTTTATTACTATCCGTTGTATTATCCATTACAGCCGCGGAGAATAACCAGGTCGATGTACATGATCCTGCAATGGCCAAAGAGGGTGATACCTATTACCTATTCAGCAGCGGGCCGGGAATTACAACCTACAGCTCCGGGGACATGAAGACCTGGACACTGGAAGGCCGGATTTTTCCGGATGAACCATCCTGGGCCCGCCGGGCGGCTCCGGGATTCAATACCCATATATGGGCACCGGACGTACTCAAACATGACGGCAGGTTCTATCTCTATTATTCAGTTTCCGCCTTCGGCAGGAATACCTCCGCCATTGGTTTGACCATCAACAGGACGCTTGACAGGAAGTCACCTGATTACCAGTGGGTGGACCAGGGTATCATCGTGCAGTCGGTTCCCAACCGGGATTTATGGAATGGCATCGATTCCACCATTGAACTGGATGAACAAGGCAATCCCTGGATGGCGTTCGGATCATGGTGGAGCGGTATCAAGCTGGTCAGGCTGGATGAAACGTGGACACGATTGGCCGAGCCGCAGGAATGGCACGCCATCGCCAAACGGGATCGTTCAGTCCTGGTAAGGGATACCGACGCAGGACCTGCAGCGATTGAGGGGCCGTTTCTGTTCAAAAAAGGCGAGTACTATTATCTGTTCGTCTCGACCGGATTATGCTGCCGGGGCAGGAACAGCACCTACCGGATGGAGATGGGACGGTCGAAAGATATCAGGGGACCCTATCTGGATAAAGAAGGCAGAGACATGGCCCAGGGAGGCGGCAGTGATGTAATCACGGGCAATGAACGCTGGGCCGGGTGGGGCGGTAACAGCGCCTATACCATCGATGGCAGGGACTTCATGGTATTCCACGCCTATGAGAACGCAGATAATGATTATCATCGGTTGAAAATCGGGGAAATCACATGGGATGCGGAACAATGGCCCGTGGTCGATGAAGAAGTCCTCGATGCGTATACCGGATACGAGGTCAAATAACGATTCTAAAATATCAATCATCCGGTACAAGACCGGCAACCATTCAACAATTCAACGGGCGGGAGATGCAATGAGAAGAGACAGACTTGGAGTTCTTGAAAAAATCGGTTTCGGCAGCGGCGATGCTGCAGTGAATGTCGTCTGGTCCGCAGTGACAATTATCCTGATGTACTTCTACACGGATGTGTATGCACTGAATCCGGCTCATATCGCATGGCTGATGTTTTTACCCCGGTTGATCGATGCATTTTCCGATGTCATTATGGGCATGTACACGGACAGCCATACCACGCGCCGCGGCCGTTACCGTCCGTATTTCCTGATTTTTGCGGTTCCTTTCGGACTGGCCGTCATACTGATGTTCACCACACCGGACTTTTCATACTCAGGCAAGCTGATCTATGCCTATCTCACATACATCCTGATGATACTTGTATTCACGGCGATTACCATCCCTTACATCTCACTGCCGGGGGTTCTGACGCCGGATCCGCAGGAGCGTCTGTCAGCGAACGGGTACCGTTTGTTCTTTGCCAAGATTGCTTCATTGATGGTCAACATCTTTGTTCCTATTTTTGCGAAGTACTATGCAGAACAGCACGGAGGCACAGAACTCGCAAAGGGGTATCAGATAGCGATGGCAGCCATGGCCGTGATGGCTACAGCGTTGTTTTTCTTTTGTTATTTTACCACGACTGAACGCGTGAAGCATAAGAATGTTCACCATCCCATTGGCCAGCAGCTCAAACTGCTCCTGCGTAACCGTCAATGGACGATTCTGGCCCTTGTCTGCATTATCGGGACCATGGGGTATGTACTGCGGGGACAGGTTGCCCTGTACTATGCCCAGTATTTCCTGGGCGGCTCGGCCAGGATGCAGGCGGCTTTTGTCACGACCGGCATCGTCGGCAATATACTCGCCATGGTGGCGTCGACCTGGATTACGAAACGGATGTGCAAGATACAGCTTTTCCGCTGGTCGCAGCTGATCACCTTCATATTATGCGTGTCGATGTACCTGGCAGTCAAACCCGAAGATGTTACGGCTGCTTTTGTTTTTTATTTCCTGATCAACTTCATCGTGGACCTGCAGGGTCCGGTTTTCTGGTCGATCATTTCCGAGAGCCTGGACCATGGTCAGGTTGAAAGCGGCGAACGCGTCTATGGTCTGGGATTCGGAGGCATTTCCTTCGCTCAGAAAATGGGGATGAGCCTTGCCGGCGCTATGGGCGGCATGCTGCTCGTGTATTTCAAGTACCTGACACCCGTAGACGGGGTCGCCCAGGACCAGAGCGCCTTCACGGTCAATGGATTGTCCCTGATGCTGACGATCATTCCCGGCGTCTTCCATCTGGCCATGGGGCTGTTAATGTTTAAGTACTTTATCACGGACAAGTACTATAACGAAAACATCCGTAATCTGGTTACTCATGAGGAAGTCAACGGAGACGAGCCAAGTGTCTCATAAGTTCTTTCCAGGAGTCTGATATGAAGAATAAACAACCTGTGGATATTGAACCCACAGTCAAACTGACAATTTCTGCAGACCCACGAGGCATCCGGATCAGTCCGACGATGTGGGGAATATTCTTCGAGGATATTAACTTCGGCGGCGACGGCGGTCTTTATGCCGAGCTGATCAAAAACCGCTCCTTCGAGTTTCCCGATCACATGATGGGCTGGTCACGGATACTCGAGACCGGTTCGGCCGGCTATATGTATATTGAAAGACATCCGGAGGATCCCGTCAATGCGCATTATCTGCGTATGGATATCCGGAAAACCGGCGATGGCTTCGGTATTTCCAATGAGGGTTTCCGCGGTATGGGTATTCGTGAGGGAGCGGAGTACCGGTTCAGCCTGCAGGCCCGGCAGGTCGAAGGAGAACCGGTAATCCTTCGGATCGAAGTGGTCGCCGAAGACGGGCGCAGGCTCACGGAAGGTACGATAAACGGTATCGATAATCAGTGGCGAACGCATGAGGTCATGTTAATAGCCTCTGCTACTGAGCCCAGAGCCCGGATGAAGCTGTTTGTCGAATCAGGGGATGGGATTCTTGACCTGG
The DNA here is from genome assembly GCA_016930535.1 of bacterium. GTDB lineage: Bacteria > Zhuqueibacterota > QNDG01 > QNDG01 > JAFGCO01 > JAFGGN01. Next base: position 23,586 of record JAFGGN010000041.1, on the reverse strand, counting down.
ATATGATATCCCTTTTTCCGATGGATACGTATAAGAGACGCGAGAACGGTCTTCGTGCCGATCTGGTACAGATGCTGGCCGAGCTGAAACCGGGTTTTTTTCGTTTCCCCGGCGGCTGTATCGTTGAGGGCCGCACACTTGCCCAACGCTACCAGTGGAAAAGCACGGTTGGACATCCGGCCGGCCGCAGGCTGATTGTCAACCGCTGGAACACGGAGTTCGCCCACCGCATTACCCAGGATTATTACCAGTCGTTCGGCTTGGGATTTTATGAATACTTCCTGCTTTGTGAAGATATCGGGGCCGAGCCGATGCCCATTCTCAACTGCGGCATGGCCTGCCAGTTCAATACAGCAGAACTGGTCCCTGTGGAAGAGCTCGAACCATACATTCAGGATATGCTGGACCTGATCGAATTTGCGAACGGAGCGGCGGACAGCAAATGGGGACAAGTGCGGGCCGGGATGGGACATCCGGATCCGTTTCACATGAAGTATCTCGGCATCGGCAACGAGCAGTGGGGGCCGCAGTACATCGAGCGGTACATTCCTATCGCCAGGGTGCTGAAAGAAAAGCACCCGGAGATTCAGCTGATTGCGGGGACCGGCTCGGATGCGACGATTTTCCCGAACGGCCAGGCGGAAATCGATTATCTCTGGGAGCAATACCGGAAGATGGACCATATCGACATCGTCGATGAGCATTTCTATCGCAATCCGGACTGGTTTCTGGAGAATGTCGGCTTCTATGACGGCACCAATCGGAACGGGCCGAAAGTGTTTGTCGGTGAATGGGGTGCCCAGAGCGTGGGCGTGGCCAGCCCGGATAACCGGAACAACTGGCATTGCGCATTATATGAAGCGGCTTTTATGACGGGTCTGGAGCGTAATGCAGATCTGGTCACGATGAGCTGTTATGCACCCCTGTTTGGTCATGAAGACGCCTGGCAGTGGCGTCCGGACCTGATCTGGTTCGACAATCTGCGGGCCTACGGTTCCGCCAGTTATTATGTACAGAAACTGTTCAGTCTTCATACAGGTACCCGTTTGTTAAATACGGCTGTTGAAAAGGCGCCGAAACTCGATGAGTCCAAAACCGCGCTGCATGCGTGCGCGACTCTGGATGACAGCACCAATGAGGTCATCATCAAGATCGTCAATGCGAAGAAAGCCATCGTGGAAGCGTCGATCGGTCTGGAAGGTGTGAAGACCGATCAGCAGGCCAAAGTGATTGTACTGACCTCGGATTCACTGGAAGATGAGAATTCGCTGGAATCGCCGCGAAAAATATTTCCGAAAGAGTCGACGCTCACGATCGATTCGATCCCGTATATGGTTTCGTTTGAACCGTATTCGTTGACCATTATCAGAATTCCGGTGGGAGGGTGAGCAAAGCGGTGTAAAACGAAAACAGATAAAACTGCCCCTGAATTTACCTGCCGGATGAATGCACTGTTCCGGCAGGTTTTTTTATCCATATGAACTTATTTCACCAGCAGCATCTTCTTTGTTACAATCCGGTTGTTCTGTCTGAGCCTGTAAAAATAGATGCCGGAAGCATACCGGTCTGCATCGAAAACCACCGACCGGAATCCGTGATTCAGATGCCGGTCTATCAGTTTTTCAACCAGGTGTCCGCTGATGTCATAGACAAAAAGCTGAACACGACCTGGAAATTCGAGTGTAAATTCAATCGTGGTTACAGGATTGAAAGGATTGGGATAATTCCTGATGAATGATTCGCCCTGTAATTTTTCAATCTCCTTCCGCTGTGCTATACTGGATCCGCAGGGCGGAGGTACGCATGAAAGATGTGTATAATCTTCAATCTCAGCGAACAGAACCTGTCTGGATTCGGCAGTGAAATTGTGATAGTTATAGATCTGTTCACCGGAAACAGGATCAGCGGTTGCATCATTGCCATTACCCATATAGGTTCTGTACCCGCCGGGAAAATCACCGGTCTGATCATAAAACGGCATCCAGGGCAGAAATCTTGCCATCAGAACCGATGAATCGATCACTGAACTGGCCAGCAGCATTCCGTTTCCCGCCTCCCTGATGCTCACGACATCATATGGGCCGGTTATCCAGGGAAGATCGATGTTTTCCTGTGTCAAATCGCCAAACGCACGATCGTCCGGTACGTGAATGTGTGCCAGAACAATTCCATCATTTTCATCATAATGAGAGCACACGCCCGTGTCGAACCAGTTCAGCCGGCTGTTTCGGACTGCCCAGGGTGAGAGACAGATAAGCGGAGTCATCAAATGATTCCAGATCCGTTTCTGCTCTTCCCCGAATACACTGCTGAGGCATGCACGCCCGAGAATGATGATATCCGCGTTGTATAATGGAGCGATGACAGAATCGGGAGCGTTTTCGATCTCCGGATTATAGAACAGAGTCACCGTATATCCTTCACTGATCAGATCGTCCACAAGGGGCTGATCCGCCTGCTCACCTGTGGCCGGATCCAGTCTTTCCGGGTCAGTGACGAATACGATATTCCCCTCCGCTCCCTTGGTTTTCACAGGTAATGTGACCAGTAAAAAGACGGACATAAGCAGAAAGGAAAAATGGTTTGAGGGTTTCATGATAAAAGAACTCCAAAGAATTTAATTCATAAGAACCGGAAAACAAATGGAGACATTTCTGCCTCATCATACTGATGGAGTCACGACTTGATGGACGAAAAAAATATTGGTTAAAGTATACTGTTTCTGGGTTGAGTATACGGTAATTTTAGTACAGAATGATTAAAATGCAAATACTTTTTTTATAAAGGTTGGAATTTTATGTGGAAATATGCATGGATATTCTTGATAATTGATTTATATATCTTTAATATATAGATATATATGGAACCGGTTATATCTATAAAGAAGGCAGGAATACATGATGCAGAGAAAGAATATATTTCAAATGATGCATATCATGATCTGGCTGTTAATGATGCCATATCAATCCCTGACACAGGATCGAGCATTCCCCGGTGCCGAAGGCTGGGCCGCGTATACGCCGGGCGGCCGCGGCGGCGATATTGTCCGCGTGACCAATCTGAATGCCAGCGGCAGCGGTTCCTTTGCGGCCGCAGTGACAAGATACGGACCGCGCATCGTGGTTTTTGAAGTGGGAGGGGTCATCGATTTAAATGGTGCAAGAATCACGATTTCCAATCCATTTCTGACAGTCGCCGGTCAGACGGCCCCTTCTCCGGGTATCACGCTGATTGACGGAAGCCTGTCTGTCAGCAATACGCATGATGTGATCATCAGGCATATCCGGGTCAGGCCCGGAGCTGCCGGGCACAGCACGGGATGGGAGCCGGACGGCATTTCATTGTCAAGCGCTTCGAAAGTAATACTCGATCATTGCTCCGTGAGCTGGGCTGTCGATGAAAACATGTCCGCTTCGGGCCCGCGTTTTGAGGGGAGCACGCCGGATGCGTGGCGGTCCAACACATCGCATACGGTAACCTTCAGCAATAATATTATCGCCGAGGCGCTGAGTGAAGCCACACATACAAAGGGGGAACACTCCAAGGGATCCCTCATCCATGACAATGTTACGGAAGCGGCGATTCTCAGGAATCTCTATGCGAGCAATGAGAGGCGAAATCCGTATTTCAAAGCGGGAGCGCGGGGTGTGGTCGTAAACAATGTGATATACAATCCCGGTGCGGTGGCAATACAGTACAACCTCGTCGACAGTGAATGGGGAGACAATACGTGGCAGACCGGTCAGATGTCCGTGGTCGGAAATTTCATGCAATACGGTCCGAGCACACGAAATCCCGCGCTCATGGATGCGGATACGGGTCCGCTCGAGCTTTATATGGAGGACAATATTGCACTCAATCAACGCGGGGGGGCCGTGGCACTCTATGACGGGACCGCCTCGAAACTGGTCGGCACGAAACCGGTATGGCATGACAATGTGCAGGTAGTTCCGGCTGATGCTGTTTTTGATGATGTCATCAAAAACGCGGGAGTCCGGCCCTGGGATCGGGACGGAATTGATGAACGCATTATCGGGGGTGTTCTCGACGGTTCGGGGGAAATCATCGATTTCGAAACCGAAGTAGGCGGATTCCCCGATGCGAAGCCGGCATATGCCGTTTTCCACGAAGACGAGTGGGATCTGAGCAACATGATGAGTTTGCTGCCGACCGTACAAATTGTCAGTCCGGATGAAAACACACTGTTTGAACAGGATTCATCCGTTGTCGTCCGTGTAGAAGCCGGGGATTATGACGGGACGGTAACCTCTGTCGAGCTGTTCGTCAATGGTGTTTCCCGTGGACAGGACAGCGCCCCGCCTTATGAGTGGCAATTTTCATTGAACAGTGTCGGAAATGTCGCCCTGGTCGCATCAGCCGAAGATAATGACGGGCGTGAAACGGTGTCGGATACCACTGTGATCCGTGTCATCGAATTCATCATGTATCAATTCGATATGCATATCGACGGGTCCGGCACAGTGGTGCAGGCTCCGGAAGGATCGGATTTTCATAAAGGGACTGAAATCACATTGACGGCCGGTCCTGAAACAGGTTTCGAATTTGCCGAATGGTCCGGCGATCTGCATGGCTGTATGAATCCGGCAGTTCTTGTCATGAATGATCATCAATCCGTCACGGCGCATTTTGTCCCGTCCGTTGAACCGGAGCTGAGTCTTCATCTGGCATTTGACGGCACCAGCCGAAATACCGTACAGGATTTATCCGACAATGCACATCTGGCATTCATTACGAACATGGATCCGGTCACATTGGTCAGCGGTCCTTTCGGTGATGCGCTTGAATTCGATGGTTTGAATGATTATTTACGGGTGTTCAAAAAGGACGCCCTCGATTTTACGGCACATGGTTTTTCGATATGCTTCTGGGTCAAAACGAAAGGAACAGAAAACAGGGCGCCCTGGTTGTCCTTTATGGAAGGAGATATCGGCTATCAGATTGTTCAGAACGGATCGCAGGTGCGATTCATGCTGAATGACGGATATTTTCCTTCATCCGTTGATGTTCCGTCTCATTTGTTGACAGATGGAAACTGGCATTTTATTTCTGCTGTCGTCCGGCGGGATCCTGATGCGCTTTATTTTTATATCGATGCCGGATTGACAGCTGTGTCCCCTGACAGCACAGGCAGCATTACCAATACGTCCCTGAACCTGTATCTGGCGACAGATGCCGACAGACAGGATTTTTTTAAAGGGGCAATGGATGAGGTGCGGATAACCAATTATGCGCTCACGGAAGCAGAAATTGGTAACCTTAAAACAATCAATACAACTTCCGTTCATACCGATCCGGGGCCCCGTGTTCATCATATCGCCGCAAGCAGTTATCCCAATCCTTTCAATCCCGTGGCAACGATTAAATATCATCTGCCAGAAAAAAATAAAATCGGGCTGCTTGTCTATAATATTCAGGGAAAACAGGTTGCTGTCCTGGAGGATAATGTCAGAGAAGCCGGGGATCACAGGATCATATTTGACGGTACAGATTTACCCAACGGATTGTATGTGTTGAAGCTGAACACGAACAGGGGTTCAATCAGCCGGAAAATGATGCTTTTAAAATAGAACCTGTGCCAGGTTGGCCGTTTTATAATCGTTGTATCCGGGGCTGATCCTGCCCGTTTTCCAAACCCCGGATGGTTGGTTTATGGGAATTCGATAATTTCCGATATCTCTTTTTTGATGCCTTCCCCCCTTGAAAATGCCCGCAGCTGACCCGGGGACATGCCCGTTCTCTTTTTGAAAAATTTTGAAAAGTAATATTGGGAATCAAAGCCGCAGATAACGGCGATTTCTTTTACCGACAAGGAAGTGCTTACGAGCAAATCCTTTGCTTTGTTCAGTTTCAACTGTAAAAAATATTGTATGGGAGGCAGGCCGGTATAATGACGAAACATGCGCCTGAACCAGGTATATCCTACGCCGAGTTCAGCTGCCAGATTCTGAAAATGAATTTGCTGGCCCGTACGGTCGGTCATAATGGCTTTGGCGCTTTGAACGACCTCTTCAATTTCTTTCCCTCCGAATTTCTTTAATTTTTCACTCGTGATAATACTCGCGATAATCTGATATGTCAACGCAGTAATGGTTTCTCTGAAACCCACTTTGCCGCTCTCGATCAGTTCCAGAATTTGCTGATACAATTTAATAATTGTTTCATCGAGTCCGATTTTTATGACCGCGTTGTCAGGTGACAGAATGCCATTTTGTCTGAAAGTTTCCGGCTGGATTCCGTTGAAAGCGATCCAGTGCTCATGCCAGCCGGTTTTCTGATCCGGCATATATCGGTGCCAGACACCCGGAAATAAAATGATGATCGTGCCTTCTTCAATCAGTTTTTTGCCAAGCTCCTTTGACTGGAAATATCCCTTGCCACGCGTAATGTAGAGTATCTGGAATTCCTGGAGTATACGGCCGTGCTGCCAGTCAAACATATAGGCATCGGGATGTTTCGTGGGCGGGTAGGATGTACGGGGAGGCAGGTCCGCACTGCCGCTTCCGGTGATATACAAACCCCAGAGTTTATCCACTTCGGCAATGGTCAGGTAATTGAATACGGAGTGTTTCGTGCGAAACATTTTTCCTGCCTTTGAAAGCGGCTCTAATTCAGTGTCAAAAAGTACAAATATAAATTCAAATAATCCATTTCTTTTTTTAAAAGTTTTTAATAATATTACGCATGCGACAAACTTTAATAGCCGTTAAATTAAAAATAATCCATAATTAAGCATTGTTGGACGATGTTGGATGATGTTGGATGATGTTTTTCACTGTTTTTCACCGTTTTTCACTTTAATTTTTGGTTAAAAAGTACTTTGTTAACAAATTAATAAAATTAATTTGTTATGGGACGATTTTCTGGCATCATTCAAATGAGACAACGGTTGAACACAAAGAAATTTTCCCTGGTCTGTTTGTTTGTATTTTTATATATGATCAAATTTTTAGATGCACAGCAAGTTGCATTTCCAGGAGCCGAAGGATTTGGAGCCTACACGACAGGCGGCCGGGGAGGATCTGTTTATATCGTAACCAATCTGAACGATTCAGGTGCCGGATCATTACGGGATGCGGTCAGTCAGAGTCACCGGACGGTCGTTTTTCAGGTGTCGGGCACGATTCATTTACAATCTGCCCTGAAAATTACGGGCAGTTCGGTTACAGTGGCCGGACAGACCGCTCCGGGCGACGGTATTTGCGTCCGGGATTATCCGACCATCGTTGAAGGCAATCATGTGATTGTCCGGTACATGCGGTTCAGGCTGGGGGATACAACCAATCTGTCGTCGGATGCATTCAATATCAATGACCGGGAAAACGTGATCATCGATCATTGTTCCATCAGCTGGGGAGGGGATGAATGCGCCTCCTGGTACGGCAACAAGAATGTGACGATACAGTGGTGCATGATCGGAGAGGGGTTGAACTATCTTGGTCATTCGATGGGTGGATTATGGGGCGGCAGCAGCACGTATCACCATAATCTGATTCATTCATGCGGCTCCCGGCATCCCAAATTTGCATATACCTATGACGGGGATATTACGGATCACCGAAACAATGTCATTTATAATTGGGATTACCAGAGCGCCTATTGCAGCCCTACGGGACGTGTCAATATTGTCGCTAATTATTATAAATCCGGCCCTGCGACCAATCCCGGTGTCAGGCATCGCATCGTCTATTCCGAATATAACACCAAAAGACTGCATGTCGCTGGCAACGAGGTTTTTGGATATCCGGAAATTACTGAAGACAACTGGAATGGCGGCGTGGATGGCACCCCCATCCGTCATGATGCACCCTTTGCGGCTCCGCCGGTTTCACAGCAGGATCCTGAAACGGCCTGTGAACTGGTTCTCACCCATTCAGGCGCATCGCTGCACAGGGATTCCGCAGACTCGAGAGTCGTCGATCAGGTGCGTGAGGGAACGGGTCAGATCATCGACAGGCCGGGCGATGCAGGCGGTTTCCCGGTTTTAAACGCCCTGAGCCCTCCGGCTGACTCGGACCTGGACGGCATGCCGGATGCCTATGAAACAGCCCATTCGCTGGATCCCGATGATCCGGAGGACAGGAATCTTGATCCGGACAACGACGGATTTACAAATCTTGAAGATTATCTGAATGGTCTGATCCCGTTTGAATACGAGGGGTTGGGAAATGACACGGAGCCGCCCGCAACGCCTTCGGATCTTCAGGCGTCCACGTTCAGCGGCAGTCAGATCGATCTGACCTGGACGGACAATGCGACGAATGAACGCGGATTCCGGATTCAATACTCTGATGACGGCTGGCAGACGGTTCAGGAAATCACACAGGCCCTGGCCAATATCATGGATTATTCTGTGTCCGGGTTGAGCGGATCGACTTTGTACGAGTTTAAAGTGGCGGCCTATAATATGGCGGGCAATTCCGCGTATTCGGCGGTGGCTTCCGATTCCACGATTGCGGACAATCATTTTTTTCTCCGGACCCGTGTGGATGGCCCGGGACGGATCGTGCGTGATCCCGAAGACGATAATTTCCCGGCGGGTACAGCCGTTACATTGACTGCCGTTCCGGACAGCGGTTATGTTTTCGACACCTGGCTCGATGATCTGTCAGGGGTGCAGAATCCGTATGGCGTGACAATCACAACTACCATCACCGTGACCGCGAAGTTTGCAGAAAAGGCGGAGAATGTACCGCTTCTTTTCGATTTCGGGCCGGGCCCGGTGGCTGACGGCTATACGCAGATCACCAATACCACAAGTGCCTATACGGTGGGAACAGGATATGGATTTACCGATATATCCGGCCTGGATGTGCGCGACAGGGGAGCTCCCGACATATTGAAAAGGGATTTTGTCGTCGCGAATACACCCCGGTCATTTATTGTGGATCTGCCAGACGATACGTACCGGATTCATGTGACCGCCGGGGACGCCATGTCCAGTGCGCCGAACGGCCCCATGGATGTTTTTGCGGAAGGTGACAAGAAGATTGCTGGAATGTTCAGCGAGGGCGGTCAATTCGATCAGCGGGATTTTCTCGTTGAAATTCTGGACGGACAGTTGAACCTGGACATCGTGCACAGCAACAGCAGCAGCGGAACATGGCGGCTGAATTCTCTTGAAATTCGTTCGACAACGGCTGATATAGCCTGTTTCCCGCTCACGCCCGCGGAATTCGGTTTGCTGCAAAATTATCCGAATCCGTTCAATTCGGTGACGACCATTCGATATACAATGCCCCGCCACGATCATGCACGGCTCGGTGTGTACGATACATTGGGGAAGGAAATTGATGTGCTGGTCGACAAGGATCAAAATCCCGGAGTGCATACGGTACGGTTCGATGCCCGGGATCTGTCTTCGGGTATTTATTTTTATGTGCTGCGGACAACGGCGTTTTGTACGACGAAAAAACTGATTCTTATAAAATAAGAATTTATCAAACCTGGAGCCCAGTAACAAGGAGGAGATATGAAAGGGAAACGATTGAGAACGTTTTGGTATCTGATCCCGGCCCTTCTCATGGTTTTCTGTACAAGCATGAGTTATGGAGCAGTCACCGGGAAAATCAGCGGAACCATCATGGACGCCAAAGAAAGTAATGTACCTCTGATTGGCGCCAATGTCATGGTTCAGGGAACCTCGCTTGGCGCGGCGACGGATATTCACGGTCATTACACAATCCTCAATATACCGCCGGGGATTTATGATCTCCGCGTGACAATGATGGGGTATCAGGAAACAGTTGTCACGGAGGTTCGGGTGAAAACCGATCTTACGACAACGATTGATGTGGGTCTGAATATCACGGTTGTTGAATCCGGAGAGGTCGTGACCGTCGTGGCTGACCGTGCGCTGGTACAGCCCGATGAAACTTTTTCCATGTCTCATGTGGGCGCTGAAGATATTGCCGCCCTTCCCGTTCAGTCCATGCAGGACGTTCTGCAGTTGCAGGCCGGTGTTGTACGCAGCGGCAATGATTTTCATATCCGCGGCGGCCGGGCCAATGAGGTCACCTTTCTGGTGGACGGCATGGAAGTAACCGACGTGTACGACGGCCGTAGCATGGGCGCGACGGTTGAAAAAGACGCCATTCAGGAAATGCAGCTGGTCAGCGGCACATTCAATGCCGAGTACGGGAAGGCCATGTCCGGCATTGTCAACATCATCACCAAGGAAGGCGGGGATAAATATTCGGGCAGACTGAATGTTTATGCAGGCGATTATCTGAGCACCGATGATGTATATTCGGTATTAACGGATGTCAAACCCGGCCCCCCCGATCCGGTCACGGGCGACACGACGGAAATCGAATATCTGGATAATCCGCTCGAAGATCTGAACCTGACCTTCAACACCGATGTCAGTCTCAGCGGGCCTGTTCCGTTTACCGGAGACAAGGTGTCATTCTTCGTAAACGGCCGTTATGTCACAAGAGACGGCTATCTGTACGGATCGAGATGGTTCACACCGCAGGGGCTGCCCGGCGATTCGTCCCTGGTCGCCATGGATGCCAGGGAAGCCTATTCGGCTCTTGGCAAGCTGTCCTATCATCTGACATCCGGCATCAAGATGAATTATCAGCTGCTGTGGGACAAGTCTCACGAACCGATCCGCGGTTACAGCCGGGCCTATAAATACGTACCGGACGGACTACGCCAGAACAATTCACAGAGCTATACGCATATGTTTTCCTGGATACATACGCTTTCAGAAAAAACGTTCTATGAATTGCGGCTGGCAAGATTGTACCGCAAAACCGAATCCTATCTGTATAAAGATCCCTACGCCACACCGCACTGGATGGTGAATGTGATGGACAGTCTGGGGAATTCCCTGTACGAGCTGGATCCGGAGATTCTGGGTCTGGAAACTGTCAATTCCATGATATCGGATCTGAACGATGAGGGTGTCGCTAACGCGTGGTTCATCGATCCCAATGATCAGGAAGGCTATGTGGAGCCTTCATATGATTCGACCCCGGCTTCGTTCAGTTTCCAGGATGCGGGTACGGAAAGGCAGCATATCTATCGTGATTACGGTTTCATGAATGCCAAGTTGGACATTACCAGTCAGATCACCACATCCAATCAGATCAAGGCCGGTTTTGAAGCCAAACTCCATGAACTGAAAATGGACGAGTACACCCTGATTGCCAAAAAAGACGCGTCGGGCACCCAGGATATTGTCCCCTATACAACCGATGTGCCGCTGGCAACGTCGCTCAGCAGGGATCAGTACACCTACAAACCCCTGGAAATTTCCGCCTACATTCAGGACAAGATCGAATTGCAGGAAATGATCATCAATATTGGCCTGCGCTTTGACTATTTTGATGCGGATGCATCCATTCCGACGGATTTACGCGATCCGGACATTATCCGGCCCCTCAGGAATGAAAATATTTACAAGAACTGGGATGCGGAATATGCCGCCGGGCTTTCGCAGGTGGAGCTGGATGCATACAAGGCCGGTCTAACGAAATACACCAGCGCAGAGCGCGAAAGTTTTATGCGTGAGACGGTCAATGCCAAAATGGATGTCAGCCCCAGAATCGGTATCGCCTATCCGATCACGGACAGAGGCATCATTCATTTCTCGTACGGACACTTTTTAGGCATGCCGGGCTTCCAGTATCTTTACAACGATGCGGATTACAAGATGTCCAGCGGCGGCGGAAACCGTCTGCTCGGAAATCCGGATCTGGAACCCGAAAAAACGGTGCATTACGAAATCGGCCTGCAGCAGCAACTGGGTGAGGATATCGGACTGGATGTCACGCTGTTCTACAAGGACACACGGGACTGGGTCGGGTCGAGTCCCCTGTATAAAACTGTCAGCGCAGCCGTGGGGTATTCCAAATATGTCAATAAGGATTATTCCAATGTTTACGGCATGACGCTGGATCTGGAAAAACGTTTCAGCCGCATGTTTTCCGCCCGTGTTTATTATGCCTATCAGCTGGCAGAAGGCACGTATTCCAATCCGAACGATGCCTTTGATGATGTCTACAATTCCGGTGACCCGCAGGAGCCGCGTCTCGCCCTCCTGCCCATGAACTGGGATCAGCATCACACGTTGAACGCGTATGCGACCATGACCACGAAGGGCTGGACTTTCACGGCGACAGCCAAGTACCACTCGGGGCAGCCGTATACGCCCGCCGTGGCCAAGGCTGAACTGACGGGCGGCGCGTCCTATGTCGGCTGGACGGCCAACAGTCAGCGTATCCCTGCATCCAGCAGTCTGGATTTGCGTGTCCTCAAATCCATTCCTTTAAAGTCCTTTAAACTGAATCTCTATGCGGTGGCCTATAATGTGCTGGATCAGCGCGGTGTCACCGGAGTTTTCGGTACAACGGGACAGCCGGATTACGATTCGAATGTGGACGCGGATTATCATGGTTATAATTCTGCACGGGTCGGCAGCTATAATGAACAGCTCAGGCGTCCTGACTATTATCAGCCTCCGCGCGAAATTCAGGCCGGACTTTCTCTTGAGTTTTAATCGAACAGGATAACGCATTGGATTGGATGTTGAGAAAAAACGAAGGAGTATGCAATGAATAAAAAATCAATGATGCATTTAATTTTGATATGTCTGACACTGGCTGTCGGCACGCTCTCCCTGTACGGACAGGTCGATATGCTTCACGGTGATCAGGCATACAGCACCTATGGTGTACATTCCGGGAACCAGGTCCGAACCTCGTTCTGGAACGACGGGCAGATCGGATACCGCAATCCCGAAACCCAGGAACAGGTCCGGGGCGAATGGCCCATCAACAGCGGACATACGTTCATTGCCAAAATATCCAGTTATTTTGGCTCTGAAGTGCGCTGTGAAGACGGCGTCCGCAGACCGATTGTTTCGGAATCGAACGGTACCCGGGCCGGACAGCCCACGGAACACAGTTCGGGAGATGCCTCTGAAAACGGCGAATACTGGTCCATGTGCCCCCTGCCTGGGTTTTACAATATGAATCCTCCGCCTGAAGAAGCGGATCAGCCCTGGGTGGCCATGAGTCACAAGACGTGGTCATGGCCCAATACCTGGCCCGACAAAATGGACGATGCAAATGATCCGGGCTGGGCAGGTTTCTGGAACGGGTATTTCGGCAAGGATTTCAACAAGGCGGCCGATCAGGAAAGCTATTACGTGATGGACGATTACAACAACATCGAATTCCCCTTCTATCCGGATTCAACCAACAGAAACCGGCGCGGACTGGGCCTGCGCGTGACCGTCCGCGGCATGCAGTGGAACCAGACCCTGGTTGAAGATGTCATTTTCTGGCTGTTCGACGCGGAAAACGTCGGAACCCATGATCATCAGAAAATGGGTTTCGGCATCAACTGCGGTCCGGATATCGGCGGAGACGGCGACAGCTCGGATGACGGCGGTTCGTATGATCTCGCCGCTGATCTGGCGTATCAGTTTGACGGCGATTTTTACGGCGAGGAAGGCTATTATCCGGTCGGTCTTCTCGGACTCGCTTTTCTTGAAACACCCGGCAATTCCCATGACGGTATCGACAACGACGGCGACGGCGCGCTCGGACCGGGACCTGTGCTGACCGAGGATATGTTCGTGGCTAAAACGGTCAATGCCGGCGATGAAATCATTGTGATCGACTATACCACCTATGAACGCACAAAAACCACCATGCCCGCGGACGGTGTCACGATTTCCTATACAGATCTGGAATTCACATTTGTTCCGGGCCAGCTCGAGGAAATTCCGCAGAACTTAATCGACGACAATCTGAACGGCATCATCGATGAAAACAACGGACGCATGGTCGGTACCGGAGAGGCAGCGTATCATGTGTATCTGAATACAGGATTAAAGTTTATCGACTATTTCACCGGAGACGGCATCGCCAATACCATGATCGATGAACGGCGCGATGACGGCATCGACAACAACAATGACTGGAATCCGCTTCTGGATGATGTGGGTCTGGACGGCAAGGCCGAAACGGGCGATGAAGGGGAGGGGGACGGCCGGCCTTCTTCTGGATTCGGTACGGACCGGCCCGGGGAACCCAACATCGACAAAACGGATATCGACGAGTCGGATCAGATCGGGCTCACCTCGTTTATTCTGTTCGATGTCGGCAGCCCCTATCAGCTGTGGAACGACGAGAGGCTGTGGAGTGCGGTTGAACCCGGCGCCCTCGATCAGACATTCGGAATCGGGAACACGGATATCATGATGGGCTCGGCCTATTTCACGCTGAAGCCCCAGGAGATTAACCGGGTTTCCTTCGCCCTGCTTTTCGGCGCCTATGCGGCCGGTGATCTGACTGGCGATCTGATCAGGAACAAACTGGGTGCTCAGGCGGCGTATAACGCCAACTATCAGTTTGCCAAATCGCCTCCGACACCCGAAGTGACCTATATCGCCGAGGATGGCAGGGTCACACTCTATTGGGACAATGTCGCTGAATCGGCCTTTGATCCGCTGACAGGCGAAGACTTTGAAGGATACAGGGTTTACCGTTCCACGGACGCGGCATGGAACGATATGGAAATCATCACGGACGGTTACGGTGTGGCCACAAGCGCACGAAAACCGATGGCCCAGTTCGATCTGGTAAACGATATCAAAGGATTCTCCCAGACCTCGAACAGCGGTGTTGAGTATTACCTCGGATCAGATTCCGGTCTCCGGCACAGCTGGACCGACACCACGGTCTCAAACGGGCAGCAGTACTACTATGCAGTCACGTCCTATGATCATGGTTCGGATTCCCTGACAATATACCCGTCCGAATGCTCCAGATATCTGAGCATCAATGCGGATGGTACTGTTGAAAAAGACAAAAATGTGGCGATTGTCCGGCCTGAAGCGCCTTCCGCCGGTTTCGAGAATGCCAAGGTGAGTGTGGCCTGGCAGCCGGGAAGTACCAGTGACGGAGCAGTCGTTGTCCCGATCGTGAACAACTCGCTCGTGCAGGATAAAATGTTCCGGGTTGTTTTTGAGGATACTCTGGTCAAGGACCGGCTGTGGATGGTACCGGCGACCAAAAATTTCAGCCTCATCGATATTACCCAGGGTGCTCAGGACACCCTGATCGGCAGGAGCACCGAATTTGAAACGATCCTGCCGGTTCCGAACAATCCCGGCATTCAGCTGTTGCTTCAGAATGCATCAGCCATCAGTCAGAATGTGGATTCTTCGGGCTGGAGCCAACCCAATATTTATGAAATTTCCTTTAAACCGGCTTATCTGATTACAGGCGGGAAATCGATACCGGGTACGTATATGTCTCACGATTATACCATTCAGTTCGGGGAACCGGCGTCCAACACATCCACGGCGTTCGAAGAGTTCCCCGCAGCCGATGTCAACTTCAGGATTGTCAATACGCAAACCGATGAAGACATTGCCTTTTTCTTCCATAAAAGAGATGGAACAGAGAGTATCTTTTCTGGATTCGCTGAAGGTTCCTCGAGCGACAGAATCTATTGTCTTGAAAAAGACAAGAACGACTCACTTGTCGTGACCGTTCAAATTGAATTGTCACGTACAGGGGCAGATTCACTCACGCGGAATCCGCAAAGCGGGGATGTTCTGAAGCTGGTCATGAATAAACCGTTCCTCTCGCATGATATGGCGGAATTCCAGACAAGTTCAGCCTTCGTTGATAATGATAAGGCAAAAACCGAACTGGAAAATATTAAAGTGGTGCCGAATCCCTACGTTGTCGGTAATTCCTGGGAACCCAGAAATCCGTATTCCTCAGGAAGAGGGCCACGTGAACTCCACTTTATTCATCTGCCGCAGGTATGCACCATTCGCATTTTCAATATTCAGGGTCATCTCATTCGGACACTGGAACACAGCAGCACCATCTGGGATGGTACGGAAGTATGGGATATGTTGTCCAAGGACCGGCTGGATATTGCTTACGGCGTGTATATCTATCATGTGGATGCTCCGGGTATCGGTAACCACATCGGAAAATTCGCGGTGATAAAGTAAAAAGAACATACGGGATGAATCGCAATGTTTATCAGAGGGCCTCGCAAGCCTGAACAGATAAAAAGGAGTTCATAATATGAAAAGAATAATCGTAGTGTTGATCGGCATATTGCTGTTCTCCTCCGCGGGATGGACCGGTGGCGTCACCAAGGTGGGGACAACAGCAGCAGGTTTCCTGAGTATTGATGTGGGCGCACAGGCCGTTTCAATGGGAGGAGCTTATGTGGCCGTGGCTGAAGATGCCACGTCCATGTACTGGAATCCATCCGGCATCGCCCGAATCGAAGGGACCGAAGCCTTGTTTCAGCATACACAATGGATCGCGGATGTCAGTATCAATTATCTGGGTATCGCCATACCCATCCAGAGTCTGGGAACGGTCGGCGTCAATATCACATCCCTGACCATGGATGACATGGAACGGACCACGATCAGTGAGCCCGACGGTACCGGAGAGATGTTTTCTGCAGGCAGCCATGCACTGGGTGTCAGTATTGCCCGGAATCTGACGGACCGTTTTGCGATCGGATTCAATATCAAGTATATCACCGAGAAAATCTATCACAGCAGTGCATCCGGTGTCGCTTTTGATGTGGGGACATTGTTTACCACACAATTCAGCGGTTTAAAGATCGGGATGAGCATATCGAATTACGGCACCAAATTACAGATGTCGGGCCAGGATATGCTGACGCAGGTGGATATCGATCCGATGCTTGCCGGTAACAATGAAAACATGAATGCGGACCTGAAGACGGAACAGTATGACCTTCCCCTGCTTTTCAGGGTCGGTGTTTCCATGGATGTGCTGAAGGGATTCAACAACAGCAATCTGATCATCGCTGTCGATGCGCTGCATCCGAACAACAACGTCGAAAGCGTCAATATCGGTGCGGAATATGCCTTTAACAAGATGATCTTCATACGCGGCGGATACAATTCGCTTTTCGCAGAAGATTCGGAAGCGGGCCCCTCTTATGGCGGCGGCATCAAATATGGTCTGAGAGGCACATCGATGGTGTTTGATTATGCATTCAAGGATTTTGGCATCCTGAATAATGTTCAGATGTTCACGGTGGGTGTGAAATTCTAGTACGGTTTCACGATTTTTCTTAATTGGTTGACATCCGGCAGGCCCGAATCCCGGATTGGGCCTGCCGGATGCACTTGTAAACAAGAACCATTCACGACAATCGTTTGATTTTGTAGCGGGACCAGAGGATTTGAAATGGCAAGTGTATCTCAACATCGGCGATGGATGATTGGCTGGATGATCATCATCCTGGTCTCCGGGTTCGACTGCGCACGAAAAAAGGAATCAGAGAAAATTCTCGCTGCAGTCGGCAATCAGACGCTGACAGTCGAAGAGTTTAAACTGCGGACCGAATTGACACTGCGTCCGAGATACCCTGCATTGTCCGATGAAGACGAGAAGCAGTTGTATCTGAATAATCTGATTGCCGAAAAATTAATGGCCCGCGAAGGATATCAGGGTGAGCAGGAAAAACGGCTCATTGACAATCCCGTGTTTCAGGCGCAGATCAGGGGTATTCAGGAACAAAGTATGCGGGAAAATCTGTTTATGGACCTGGCTTTAAAACCCGTGCATGTCGATTCAACGGAGATCCAAAAAGTATTTGCTTTGTCCGGAAGAGAATATAAGGTGTCATTTTTCTCCATTCATAACGATTCACTGGCCGGCTTTGTCCGCAGTGAAATCAGGAAAGATCCAAAACAGTTCGAGAATTTGTTTTATGAGAACTCTCCTTCAGAGAAAATCGCCCAAAAAACCATCAAATTCAGGGACCCCGATCCGGTCGTGGTTCATGATTCGCTTTTTTCAAAGTCCCTGGACGTCGGCCAGGTGATCGGTCCGCTGCAAATCGAAGACAACTATTATCTTCTGATCAAAGTCGATGACTGGACCTATTATCCGGCTGTCAGTGAACAGGATTTCAACAACCGGTGGGCTGAAGTTGAAAAGAAGCTTGAAGAAAAAAAATCGATCCATACATGGAGAAAATATATCGCCAAAGTGATGAAGGGTAAAAGCGTCGAATTTGAAGAAAAGACCTTTCTTCAGATGGCGAGGATATTCTTCAATATTTATGGTACCAGGGACAAGGTAATCAAAAATAATTTGTTAAAGGATTTTATCAGCACGCAGGGATCCGAAATCCGGTTTGACAATCAAAATGTCCAGAGTCTCATGCTGGATCAGCCGTTTTTCACACTTGACGGCGAGGTCTGGACTGTGCGTGATTTCAGAGAAGCTTATATGTCGCATCCCCTGGTTTTTAAAAATGACTTTTCCAATTTCAAATCCTTTCAGCGTGAATTTCATGCCGCGCTCCTGGATTTGATACGTGACCATTATCTGACGAAGGAGGCATACAAGAGAAAACTGGATCAGTCTCCTGATGTTCAGAGAACCACAGCGATGTGGAAAGATGCATATGTTGCAGCCTATCATAGGGACCGCTATCTCAGTGATATTGCGAAAAGGGCCGATTTTGACCCGGATATGATGAAAGGAAGGATCAATTATCTGAGTCTCTATGTGGACAGCCTGCAAGATAAATACCAGGATAAAATCAAAATTGATTTTAACGCGCTGCGCAGCATCAAGTTGTCTGACATTGACCTGTATGCGATAAAACCCGATATGCCGTATCAGGCCGCCGCACCCGGTTTCCCGGAATATACGCAGGAAAGCAAGTTGGACTACGCCAGGCCAATCGAAAAAAAAGCAGGCGATAAACGGGATTAATGATGTTGATGAAATAGGATGTGTTGTTTCTCAGCAGTCAATTCATGCCAAATCCTTGAAAGGAGGACAATGATGAACAAAAAGTTAACATGTCTGATCTGTTGTATCCTTCTGATGGTTGCTGCAACAGTTCAGTCGGCCACCCTTCTGGTTCACTACAAACTCGACGAGACATCCGGCACCACTGTAGCCGATGCCACGGGCAATGGTTTTGACGGTACGATCGGCGGCACTGTGGATTTTGTAGCGGGAACCATCGATGGGGCGGTGCAGTTCTGGGGTGCTGAGAGTATTACGCTTCCGGGTGAGGTGATGGGTATGACTTCGTACATGGGTTCGGTTGCATTCTGGATGAAAGCGCCCGTACCGACGAGTATCAATACGATATTCTGGGGCGGAGACAACACCACGGGCGGCGGCTTCGGACCGGAGAATGAAATGCACATGCATCTCGAGTCCGCTGTGACCGATATCTGGAACGGGGGAGAACTTTCATTCTACATCCGGGCTGATCCGAATCCGAATGTGCACCTTCATTCTGATCCGGACAAGGGCGGCGCAGATGCTCCCGGCAGTGTGCCCGTGAATCCCATATTGATGGGTGACGATGTCTGGCATCATGTCGCGGGCGTCTGGGACGGGGATGCCGGTACGGCGATGCTGTTCATTGACGGTATTCTGGTCATGGACTGGCCGTATGTGCCGAACATCTATGATCTGACCTACATATATCTCGGCCAGATGGCCAATGCCGGCCGTACCTACAACGGATTAATGGACGATTTCCGTCTGTATTCCGATGTATTGACTGCGGAAGACGTATATTACCTGAATGAAAAAATTGAGGTCGATGTCGAAGATCGTGCGGAAAGACCGCTGGAATTCGGCCTGGATCAAAATTATCCCAATCCTTTTAATCCCGTGACGAACATTGAATTTACTCTGGCCAAACCGGGTCACACAACGCTTGACATTTACAATATACAGGGTCAGCTGGTGGCCTCGCTTGTGGACGGGCAGATGAGCAGCGGCCTTCACAGGGTCAATTTCAATGCAGATCAATATGAATCTGGCGTCTACTTCTACAAACTCCGGTCGGGCGATTTTTCGGAGATGAAGAAGATGATGCTTGTAAAATAATCACCCTTCATTTATTTGGTGGAGTGCCTCAAATGCACTCCACCAAATAATATTAACCACATGATCCGGCGGCAGCGTCATGCATCTGCCTGAGGCGTATTGAAATTCAATTGTAACTCCGGCAATCCCGGGCTGCTGGAACAAATTGCTTTTTGCATTATCCCGATATCTGCTTTCAAATACACGGGCATCGATTTCCATACAGGCATGAATTGAACAAATCTGTAAACATGGTATTTCAAGATAAAGGATATTCAGTGAAACAATCATTTAAAGATATTGAACACGCGTATTCTTTGGCAAAAAAGCAGTATGAAGCATTCGACATCGATACAGATGCGGCTCTGGATACGCTTTCCGGGATCCCGATCTCTCTTCCGTGCTGGCAGGGTGACGATGTGGCCGGGTTTGAAAACAATGCGGATTTGGCAGGTGCCGGTCTTCAGGCAACCGGTACGTATCCGGGAAAAGCAAGAACTGCCGAGGAATTGCGGGCCGATTTGGGCATGGCTTTGAGCCTGATTCCCGGCCGCCACCGGCTGAACCTCCATGCCATGTATGCTGAAACCGGAGGAAAACCAGTGGACCGGGATGAACTGGAACCGTGTCATTATGCCAACTGGATCGCGTGGACGAAAGAAAACCATCTCGGTCTGGATTTTAATCCGACATTCTTTTCGCATCCCAAAGCCGAAGACGGATTTACGCTTTCAAGCCGCGATGACGGCATACGCCGGTTCTGGATTAATCATGGCATCGCGTGCCGCAAAATAGGAGAGCATTTCGGCAGGGAAACAGGCAAGCCTTGCATCACCAATTTCTGGATTCCGGATGGTTATAAAGATATACCGGCGGATCGAAACGGTCATCGCCAGCTCTTGAAAGAATCCCTTGATCATATATTCTCTCAACCTGTCAATGCCAGTTATAATCTGGATTCGGTTGAGTCCAAGCTGTTCGGTATCGGATCGGAAAGTTATGTGGTCGGATCCCACGAGTTTTACCTGGGCTATGCGGTAGCCCGGAAGAAACTGATCTGCCTGGATGCAGGTCATTACCATCCTACCGAGCTTTTGTCGGATAAAATATCGTCTGTCCTGAGCCAGGTGGATGCAATCCTGCTCCATGTAAGCCGCGGTGTTCACTGGGACAGCGATCACGTGGTCATTTTCTCCGATGAATTAAGAGATATCGCGATCGAAGTGGTCAGAGGCAACTTCATCGACCGGGTTCATATAGGTCTGGACTTTTTTGATGCGAGTATCAACAGGATAGCTGCCTGGGTCATTGGAACGCGCAGCATGATCAAAGCGCTGATGGTTGCCCTGTTGGAGCCACAGCCCATACTGCAGAAATATGAAATGGAAGGGGATTTTACTTCCCGGCTTGCGTTGATGGAAGAGCTGAAAACACTCCCATACGGTGCTGTGTGGGATTATTATTGCCTCAAGCAGGAAGTGCCTGCGGGAATGCAGTGGCTGAGTGAAGTAAAAAAGTATGAACGGGAAGTGCTGGGTAACAGGAATTGATTTCTGCACCCGATCCGGTCTGATCATCATACCGGATTATGTTGCACCCATCATCAATCATTCGAGGAAGAAATTATGGCAAAAACTTCAATCAAGGGGCATCTGGATTCCGTAGAGGAATTTGAACGTGTTCCCGTTCCGGAGAGCCATTGGAAAGGATGGGGGAGCTTTATCGGCATGTATGCCGGAGAGCATACCGCGGGCACCGAATTTGTCATCGGGCCATTGTTTGTCGCTCATGGTGTTTCAGCCGCCGGATTGATTTTCGGGCTCCTGGCCGGCAATTTTCTGGCCGTGTTAAGCTGGGCTTTCCTCTGTGCTCCGATTGCGGCCAAGAAACGTCTGACCCTGTATTATATGCTGGAAAAAATCTGCGGCAAGAAATTGACCGCCATTTATAATGTGGTCAATGCACTCATGTTCTGTTTTCTTGCAGGTGCCATGATTGCGGTTTCA
Organism: bacterium; assembly: GCA_016930535.1. Taxonomy (GTDB): domain Bacteria; phylum Zhuqueibacterota; class QNDG01; order QNDG01; family JAFGCO01; genus JAFGGN01. The sequence continues at coordinate 1,682 of JAFGGN010000041.1, read as the reverse complement.
GCAACCGCCGTGGGCATTCCATTCGGTTTAAGCATGCCGTCTTTAAGTGACTGGCTGCCCAACAGTGCAGGATGGATCGTCGCCGTTTTTGCCATCGGTGCAATAACGACCATTGTGGCCATGTTCGGCTACAATCAGGTGGCGAAGTTTGCCAGTATTGCAGCGCCATGGATGATTCTGGTGTTCGTTGCAGCGGCAGTCGCCGTACTGCCTCAGATGGGTGTCGAATCGGTTTCGGATTTCTGGGGAGTGGCTAAAGAAAAAATCTGGACCGGCGTTCCACTGGAAGGACAGAGCAAATTTACTTTCTGGCACGTGATGTTCTTCGCATGGTTCTGCAATATGGCCATGCATATCGGGATGGCAGATCTGTCCATTCTGCGTTATGCCAAAAAGTGGTACTATGGTTTTTCTTCTGCAACGGGGATGTATGTGGGCCACTATATTGCCTGGGTGGCTTCCGGAATTCTGTATTCCCTGTTTTTAATGGAATCCAATTTCAGCACTGAATTTGCGCCCGGTCCGATTGCGTACCGCGCAGCCGGTCTGGCCGGGGCTTTATGCGTCATCATTGCCGGCTGGACAACGGCCAATCCGACCATTTATCGTGCCGGACTGGCGCTGCAGTCGATCAGGCCCAAATGGAAAACCTGGAAGGTCACGATGGTCGTCGGAATGATTACGACCGCAGCCGCGTGCTTTCCTGCGCTCGTCATGAAGCTTCTGGATTTTGTGGCATTGTACGGTCTGATCCTGATGCCCATGGGTGCGGTCATCCTCATGGATATTTACCTCATTCCCCGGCTGGGAATCAAATCGAATTATGCGGAAACATACAAGAAAAGCTTCAGCATGTCCGCTGCGCTTGCCTGGATTTTGACCCTGGGATTCAGCCTTTTTCTCAATCTCTATTTCGGCGTGGAAATATTCTTTCTGGGCCTGCCGGGATGGTTTGTTGCAGCGATCGTTTATATGGTCATGAGCCTGCTTATTCAGAAATCAAAACTTCGGGCATCCGAAGGAGTGTAATTATGCTGAAATCGCTATTGAAGGTTGTTTCATATGCAGGTTTGTTCCTGACACTCATTCCTTCTATTCTTGTTTTCGCGGACCGGGTCGATTTAAATACCAATAAAAGTTTTATGCTGCTTGGTACGGTACTCTGGTTCGGCAGTTCTCCGTTCTGGATGAACAAGGGTAAACAGGGAAAATGAACAAATGGGTTTTTTAAAAAAACGGGCGCCGTTTTCATATTTTTCGATATGCCTGTTCATAATCATTTCATACCAAACCGTTCTCATTGCCGGCCTGTCACAAAACCCGATTGACAGGCATGTACTGGTATCACGACATCATCCGGTCATTCATTCTGCGGACACCTTGTCTTCGTTCACTGTGGGCAATGGCGAATTTGCTTTTACTGCCGATATAACCGGCCTGCAAACTTTTCGCGAGGAATATCAAAATGGAATCCCGTTGGGCACCCAGTCACACTGGGGATGGCATACCTGTCCGAATCCTGAAAACTATACGCTGGATCAGGCTTTTCATTCGTATAATACCTATGGACGGCAGGTCAGTTATGCATCTGAAATGAAATCCGATGCCGCACGCTGGCTGCGATCCAATCCGCACCGCCTCCATCTGGGGCAGATTGGTTTTGACCTGAGGGACGGTCATGG
>JAFGGN010000040.1 GCA_016930535.1 bacterium | reverse complement strand
AGAGACTGAGACTCGGTGAAACGGAGAAAAGAAGTTCTGTCTGCAAATCCGTTCTGTTTTTTTATTCCCCGTTTCTCCACCGCTCCGGCCCTCCGTTTCACACTCCGACTCAACGATGTTCTTTTGTCTTTGTTCTTTAATCTTGAATCTTGTCTTCCCGGCATTCCCGGTCATGATCACAGGTGACACGGTGTCCGCATGTGCAGCTTCCGCGTCTTTTATATTTTGCCGTGTGGAGCACGAATGCCATGAAGCCTGTCAGAACGAGAAAGGCGGCCGTTAAGATTACAAATTGCATCACCATCTATTTTTTCTTCCATTTCCAGTTTTCGTAATAGTCCCAGCTGACAGATTTTAACTGGGATTCATGGTCCACCAGGTCGGCCCTGGTCACATCACCCGCGGAAATGATTCCGATCACCTCGTCGTTTTTTTCGATCAGAATATGCCGCAGGCATTTGCCGAGCAGCAAATCCTGCAGTTCCGGTACCGTATCATCATGCCTGGCACAGATCAGGTCCTCGGCCATGACTTCCGAAATTTTTACGCGTTCCCTGTCGAAACCACTTTTTGCGGAGTTGTGTAGAAACTCCCGTTCCGTATAAATACCCGTGAATCTCGAATTGTCTTTGACGAGTACGGCGCCGATGTTGTTTTTCACCATCACCTGCAGCGCTTCCAGCACCGTGATATCCGGAGACACGCTGATAATGTCCCGGTTTTTTTCGTTGAGAATATCTTCGGCAGTTTTCATGAATATCCTTTCCAGTATTTTTTGGATCCGTTTTCAATTATTCTGAAAATCGGATCAGCCAAAATCGTCCAGAAATATATTTTCTTCTTCAACGCCCAGGCTGTCCAGCATGGCCAGGACGGCCTGGTTCATGAGAGGAGGCCCGCATATATAGTATTCACAATCTTCGGGAGCCGGATGTTCCTTTAAATACTGATCATGGAGCACCTGATGAATGAATCCTGTCGCTCCCTTCCAGTGATCTTCGGCCAGCGGTTCGGATAGAGCCAGATGCCAGGCGAAATTGGGATGTTGATCGGCCAGTGCATCGAATGCGTCCTTGTAGAAGACTTCCCGCATGCTCCGGGCTCCGTACCAGAAACTCATCTTGCGTTTTGTATGAATACGCTTGAGCTGGTCGAATATGTGAGACCGCATGGGGGCCATACCGGCTCCGCCGCCGATGAACACCATTTCCGCTTCCGTCTCTCTGGCAAAGAACTCGCCGTACGGACCGGAAATCGTCACTTTGTCTCCGGATTTCAGATTAAAAATAAACGACGACATCTGGCCGGGAGGCGCATTGGGTTTTTCAGGTGGCGGTGACGCGATACGTACATTCAGCATGATAAGGCCTTTTTCTTCGGGATAATTGGCCATGGAATAGGCCCGGACCACTTCGTCATCCACTTTGGAACTATAGCGCCACATCCCTGATTTGTCCCAGTCCGGGCGATATGTATCGTCAATATCGAAATCTTTATATCGCACCTGATGCGGAGGGGCTTCAATCTGTATATACCCGCCCGCCCTGAAATCCACGGATTCTCCGGAGGGGAGTTCCAGTATCAATTCCTTTATAAACGTGGCCACATTCTGGTTGGACCGCACCGTGCATTCCCACTTTTTCACATCGAACACTTCGGCCGGAATGTGAAGCGAAAGATCTTCTTTTACGGTCAGCTGGCAGGAAAGACGATATCCTTCCCGGATTTCGCGCCTGGAAAGAACGGATTTTTCAGTGGGCAGTGCCTCTCCGCCGCCTTTCGTCACGATGCATTTGCATTGCCCGCATGTACCGCCTCCGCCGCAGGCCGATGCGAGATAGACTTCCTGGTCCGCAAGCGTGTTCAGCAGTTTGCCGCCGATGGGAACCTCATAGGTATGGTTCTCATCCTCGTTGATGAGGAGCTTCACGGTTCCGCTCGGCACGAGCCTCGATTTGGCAAGGAGAATAAGGAGAACCAGTGCCAGAACAATGACGATGAACATGGCAACGCCGATCAGGATGAGGGATAATCCGGTCATTGATATTCCTTTTTACAGTTGAATTCCTGAAAAGAGCATGAAAGCAATGGCAAGCAGCCCCACGGTAATGAAGGTGATGCCCAGACCCCGTAATCCGGCTGGAACATCGCTGTAGCGCATTTTTTCGCGGATACCGGCCAGGGCGATCACGGCCAGGGCGAATCCTGTGCCTGAACCCAGGCCGAATACCATGGATTCCTGAAAGGTGTAGTTCCGTTCCACCATGAAAAGGGATCCGCCGAGTATGGCGCAATTGACCGTGATCAGCGGCAGAAAAATACCAAGGGCATGATACAGTTTCGGAACGAATTTATCCAGGGCCATTTCAAGGATCTGTACGATGGCGGCAATGACCCCGATATACGTGATCAGTCCGAGGAATGTCAGATCCACATCTTTCAACCCTGCCCAGCTGAGGGCGCCTTCTTTGAGTACGTGATTGTAAATGAGATTATTGACGGGCATGGTAATGGTCTGAACCACGACCACGGCGATGCCGAGCCCGATGGCGGTTTCCACTTTCTTGGAGACCGCCAGAAATGTGCACATGCCCAGAAAAAAGGCCAGGGCCATATTTTCGATAAATATGGATTTGATAAAAAGACTCAGGTAGTGCTCAAACATGATTCATCTCCATGATTGAAATCCGGTTCGACGATTGCGATCCCTTTCCTGCGGGGCAGGGCATCAGGATACTGACGGGAATCCCCGGTTTACTGTTCCTCGATCTGGTCCGGTTTCCATGTTCTCAGACCCCAGATGATCAATCCGATCAGAAAAAACGCACTGGGCGGAAGCAGAAACAAACCGTTCGGTACGTACCAGCCGCCTTCGGTATGAAGCGGAAGTACCGGAATACCGAGCAGTTTTCCGGAACCGATCAATTCGCGGACAAATCCGACCGACAGGAGAATGACGGTATACCCCAGACCGTTCCCGATTCCGTCCAGAAAACTCTGAACCGGCGGATTTTTCAGGGCGAACGCCTCTGCCCGGCCCATGATAATACAGTTGGTAATAATCAGCCCCACATAAACGGACAGCTGTTTGCTGATATCATAGGCAAACGCCTTGATAATCTGATCCGCGATGATCACCAGACTGGCGATGATGGTCATTTCAACGATGATGCGGACACTGCCCGGAATATGATGACGGATCAGACTCACCGCAAGATTCGAAAATGCCAGCACGAAAGTGACGGCCAGACTCATCACGATCGAGGTTTCGAGTTTGCTCGTGACAGCCAGTGCAGAACAGATACCGAGAATCTGAAACGCGATCGGATTCTCGTTGAAAATGGGATTCGCTAAAATTGTTTTATTTTTACTCATATGGGCCTCTTCTATGATATGGTCCGGATCAGGCGTCCCCTTGTCCGGCCGGATTCATCTGTTTCAAATTCCGGATGTATGGTCCCCAGCCCTGTTCTCCCAGCCAGAAACGGACCAGATTGTGAACACCCCGCGTGGTCAGCGTCGAACCCGACAAACCGTCCACCTGGTAAGCCGCTTCCGGCGATTCCGCATCGACCTGTCCCTTGATGACCTCGATTTTCAGTTCGCCCGATGCGTTGAATGCAAGCTTGTCGATCCAGTACTTTTTCCATCGGGGATTGTCCACTTCTCCGCCGAGCCCGGGGGTTTCTCCGTGATCGTAAAACGTGAACGCCTTGATCGTTCTCAAATCCGGGGCGAGTGCAATAAAACCGTACATGGTCGACCACAGCCCCTTGCCGTAAACAGGAAATATATGTTTCTGAACCATGCTGTCCCGGATCACATGATAGACAACCATGTATTTCGGCACCTGTTTGATCTGGGCCAGGTCCTCGTCCGGCGCCAGCGGGCGCGTGACCGTGGCGTCTCCGGCGATTTCCCGGATGTCGAAGCGGTCCGGCTGAATGCCGTCCGGCAGGTCTGCTTCGGGAACGGGCGATCCCTGTTCCAGGTCGATGATTTCCGCACGGATGTTTTGTTTGTAAATCAAATGCAGATCCTGCCCTTCGTCCGTCAGAAGACCGCCGGCAGACAGGATGTTTTTCAGCCTGTCTGTTTCCTGGTTCTGTTTCTGGATGGGTTTCAGTGTTACGGCCGTGGTCGCCACCAGAATCGCGCAGACCAGACAGACCACCAGTGCCACACCGAGTATTTTCATGGTTGACTCATTTTTCATGGATTGAACTCCTGTTATGAAATCGCATGATGCACCGGGCGGAACTGTGGACGTTCCTTTTAACCGGCCCGATTGCGATCAATCTTGGGCGCGTGCCCCGTGCAATGCTCTCTGCCGGCGTCTCTGTATATTTGCATTGATAAAGATTCTGTCGATAATGGGTGCAAACGCATTGCCGAACAGAATGGCCAGCATCATGCCCTCCGGAAACGCAGGATTGACAACACGAATCATGACCACGAGAAATCCGATCAATGCGCCGTAAATGACCTTGCCGGGCTCGGTAAATGCCGCGGATACGGGATCCGTGGCCATGAAAACGGTTCCGAATGCGAAACCGCCCAGCACCAGATGCCAGTGGGGTCCGAGTGCGAACATCGGATTACCCGTACTGCCGATCCAGTTGAACATCATTGAAGTGCCGACCATGCCTCCCAGAACACTGGCCATAATTTTCCATGAACCGATGCCCGTTACGATCAGGATGAATGCACCGATCAGGCATGCCAGGGCGGATGTTTCTCCCATGGAACCCGGAACAAAGCCGAAGAAGGCATCCTGCCAGGTGACGGACAGTTGCATGGCCGGATCGGCAAGCTCCGCAAGAGGCGTGGCCCGGCTGATGCCGTCCACGGCCACCCAGACCTTGTCTCCCGAGATCTGTGCAGGATAGGCAAAAAACAAAAATGCACGACCCACGAGCGCCGGATTGAGTATGTTCATGCCGACACCGCCAAAGACTTCTTTGCCGAGGACAATGCCGAAAGAAATACCCAGGGCGGCCTGCCAGTAGGGAATGTCCGGAGGCAGAATCAGGGGGAAAAGGAGGCTGGTCACCAGAAATCCTTCGTTGATTTCATGTTTGCGCACGCAGGCAAAAATTACTTCCCATGTGCCTCCGACGGCCAGTGACAGGATGTACAGGGGCAAAAAGTAAAGTGCGCCGTGAAGCAGGTCGGCCAGCCAGTTCGACGGATCGAAACCGGCACCGAGGGCAGCAATCACCCATCTCTGCCAGCTTCCGGCCGGAATTTCAGCCATTTTGGACAGCATGAGGTTGGCCTGATATCCTGTATTCAGCATGGCCATCAGCACGGCCGGTACCAGAGCGAAAAATACGGTGATCATCATCCGTTTGAGATCCATGACATCCCGGATATGCGGGCCGGATTTGGCGGGCTCGCCCTTTGTATACAGAAAGCCGTCAATGGCCTCCCAAAGATAATAAATGGATTCGAAGCGGCCGCCTTTTTCAAAATGCTTGGCCTGTTTATCGAGAAAATCACGGAATGCTTTCATCAGACTTCCTTTTCAATCAGGTTCAGATTGCGTCGAAGGTTGGCCATATGGTCGATCTTTGACGGACACACGAACGTGCATAGGGCCAGGTCCTCCTCGATCAGTTCGAGACAGCCGAGTTTTTCCGCTTCATCGATGTCGTCTACGGCCAGTGCCCTGAGCAGATAGGTGGGAAGTATGTCCAGCGGCATGACCTTTTCATAACCACCGGATGGGACGATGGTACGTTTGCCCCCGTGCAGATTGGTCGTAAAATCGAAACGTTTTTTCGGGTTCAGTCCGGACAACACAATATTCTTGATGGAAAACAGATCCCGGCCGGGGCTGAGCCATCCGAACAGATGCCGGCGCGTATCTTCAGGGATCACGGACAGCTGCTGATGATACCGGCCGAGGAATCCCGATTCGGATTCGGCATGATGCCCGCTTAAAACGGATCCTGATATGGCGCGATGCCCGCCCGCTTTCAGCTCGCCGTTCAGCAGATCGGCCACAGAGGCCCCCAGACGCGTCCGGATCATTCGCGGGTTTTTTACCATCGAACCCGCGATGGAGATGATGCGTTCCGTGTGAATATGGCCCGTGGTGAAGAGCCTGCCGGCTGCGATCACGTCCTGAAGCCCGATATGCCAGACAGTTCTGTTCCTGTCCGCAGGATCCAGGAAGTGAATATGTGTGGACGGCAGCCCGGCCGGATGCGGTCCGGAGAAGGCGACTGACTGTACACGATTATCCGGTATGGAGGGAATATCCGTTTCCGGAGCCTGGCAGATGTACACGGGGCCCCGGGTCAGCCTGGACAGGAGAATCAGGCCGTTTTGGAAATCCGCCTCCTGACCGGCAAGTATTTTATCGATATGCGGTGCAAGAGGATGTGTATCCATGGCCGTGATAAAAAGGGCATGCGGCATATGGTCCGGATCCGGAACATGGCCGAACGGGCGGGAACGGAACGCGGTCCATAAACCCGATTCGACCATCTGATTGATGATGACGGCAGGGTCCAGGGATGCCAGGCTGTCTGCATGGATCGGTTTGAAGTGAATTTCATCGTCTCCTTCGAGATCGATGACAATCGATTCGAACCTCCGCTTTTCTCCACGGTGAATGGCCTGTACAGTGCCTGAACCCGGAGAAGTAAACCGGATGGCCGGGCATTTTTTATCCGTAAACAATACCTGCCCGAGTTTTACGCGGTCACCGGTGTTGACTTCGAAACGGGGTTTCATACCGGAATAATCCGGCCCCAGCAATGCGACCCGGCCGACCGCGGGTCCGTCAAATACGGAAGGCACTGGATCTCCGATAATCGGCAGATTCAGTCCTTTTTTAATTCGAATGGTTTGCATGCTTTCCCTTCATTCATGATCCGTTTAATTTGTCTGCGCCTTCGGCAGAGTAAAATAAAAAGTCGAGCCCTGTCCGAGACGGCTTTCCGCCCAGATCCGGCCATGATGGGACTCGACAATCTGTTTGGCAATGGACAGTCCCAGACCGGTTCCCGATTTTTCCGTGGTTCTGGCGTTCTTTGCACGATAGAAATCCTGAAATATGTTGGGCAGTTCCTTCTCGGGAATACCGATTCCCGTATCAGCGACAGAAACCAGTACTTCGGAATCGTTGTTCGATTCGGTCTGTACCGTTATCCTGCCCCCGGGCGGCGTATACCGGATGGCATTGGCGATCAGATTCATGACCAGTTCCTCGATGGCGAAGGTATTTACCCTGACCCAATGGTGCTGATTGATATGCATGGAAATCGATTGATTTTTTTCCCGGGCCAGGATCAGATTCTGATCGACCAGACGTTCCAGCGTATTTTTCAGTGAAATTACCTGCATATCCATTTTGCTTCGTGCACGGATGCTTGACAGGTTGAGCAGGTCCTTGACAAATTTGATCAGGAGTTCACTGCGTTTTTCGGCACGCGCGATCATTTCACGTGATTTATCCGGGATGTTTCCTGTGGTGCCGTCAAGTACCACCTGAAGACAGGTCTGAATGGTGGAGAGTGAGGATTGGATGTCGTGTGATACTTTTTTCACGTATTCGGATTTGGTTCTGTCCTGCTGGGCCAGTCTTTCGGTAGCAAGCAGAATGGATCTTTCTCCTTTTCGAAGACGGTTGACGATGGTTGTGGTGAGAAAGACCGTGATATACAGGGTCGATGAGGCGATGATCAGTACACCGATATTGTATGTCGGGTTGACCAGACAGGAAGTATGGGGGATGAATCCTTCAAGATGATGATGCATAAGTACACCGGTGCATTCCAGAACACCGATGCCGGTGAGCAGCAGTACGGCGAGCGATGCCTGAAAATATGCGGCCGTATTGCTCAACAGCATGCTTGCAATCACCATATGAAAAATAAAGTAAAAAATAAACGGATTTTCCAGCCCGCCTGCAAAATGGATGAAATAGGCGAGCAGGAAAAGATCGATTGAAATCTGCAGATTGGCCGATCGTGTGGCCATGGGAAACCAGCTGTCCTGACCCCTTCTTAGAATCAGGCGCCGGTTGATATAATAAAAAACGGTATTGTATATGAGAAGAGCGAGGGTGCCCGCAAACAGAGGCAGAAGTTCAAGATGTATTTTCAGAAGATATCTCGTACCGAGAATGACGAAAAAAACACCAGTAGCCGCGAACCAGCGGATACTGATAAGCCAGCGCAGCCGCTCGTCCAGTTCACGTTCGAGCACAATTTTTTTAATTCTGCCCATGGGCCGGATTCCTTTTCAGACCGTCATAACCGCTGATCAAATGATGACTGGAAATCAGAATGACAATTTAATGAAAGTGTGACAATATTTCAAGCCATGATTTCATTATTCATGATCCCGCAGCATGTATTGCAGGTCGGCATCATTGCATTATTATGGACACAGCATATGATCAAGGAGCAACCTTTTTGTTCGGGCTGGCAGACAGGATAGAGTGCCGGTGAAACGGAGACAGGGAGGAACGGAGATAAAAATCGGATTGTCAGCAACCGTTTTCATTTTTATCACCGTTTCTCCGATGCACTCTGTCACCGTTTCGTTTAATTCAAGATCGGACCTGTCGACTTAAACAGTCCTGTACCGTTGCGCCGTGCCGTTGAGGGCCGCGGCCTATGCCGCCTTGCCCCGCAGATATTGAATCATGGGATCCGTGACGAGCGGAACCACGTCGTTGATCATGTGCGGCATCAGGTTGTTCATCACTTTCGGCATCAGATCCGGCATTTGTTCGGCCATATATTCGGGCATGGGCACACGCTCCTTTACCCGGTCCAGCATGGTCGCCATGACTTTCGGCATCATATGCGGCAGCAGTTTCGGAAAGAGCACCGGAAACATGGGTTTCATCAGATTGAGAGCACCCGGTATCTTTCCCATGAGGCGCATCATGCCTCCCATGCCGAGCGGCATGGCATCGATGAGTTCCGGCCACATGGTCCCCATCAGATCGGCGAATCCCTGCGGAGACATCAGGTCGATCATGGCCTCGAAAACGGCCCATTGGCGGCGAACCTCCGGATTCGGATCCGGCAGCTCAAAACCGAGCGCCTCGGCCGTGAAATGGGCCAGATCCACAACCTCCACGGGGATTTCCTTCTTGTCTGCGGATACCCTCAGCTGAAACTGACAGCAGGGACACATGGCCAGAACCTTCTCCGCCCTGGCTTCGACAGCTTCTTCCAGCCGGGTTTTACCGATATCGGCGGCCACGAGGGGATCCTTGATCAGTGTCAGGACCGATCCGCAGCAATGCCCCTCCTTGCGGTTATGTTCCATTTCAACGAAATCGACATTCGGAATGGCCCTGATCAGATCACGGGGTTCCTCATAAATTCCCGATACGCGGCCTGCATGACAGGAATCATGCCAGGTTACGGTCTGCTTTTTCATCTTATTCTCCGGGAATTTGAATTCGCCGGACTTGATTTTCTCGGATACGACTTCGCTGTAGTGCCTGGCCTTGATATTGAATTCGAGTCCCAGTTTCTTCATCCATCTCGGATAAATGTGGCGCCACATCATGTCACAGGCCGGACACGAACTGATCACCGTATCGGCTCCGGTCTCTTTGACCGCAGCGATGTTTTTGTGCATGGTTTCCATGTAACGGTCCCATTTTCCGGCCACGAGCATGGGCGTGGCACAACAGTTTTCCTTTTCGCCCAGGTATGTAAAATCCACGCCTGCGGCATCCAGCAAACGAACGCTTGCGATACCGATATCCTGCTCCACATATGAGGCCGTGCATCCGGCGAAGTAAACGTTTTTCGATTGAATGCCCGGACCGTGTTTCTTTTTCATGTCCTCGGGGAACCAGTCGGGACGGTTCTTCCGGTATCCTGCCCAGATGTTCCCTTCGGCCCCGAGAGCTTCGGACATCATCTCAAACGGCGGGAATGTCATTTTTTTCTTTTCCTTGATCAGCTGGCCCCGTAATTTCATCCAGGAGGGTTCGATGGGAAGCGCTGCGGAACACCGGTTGTTGCACAATTCACAGGTGGTGCAGGCGATAAATGTATCCACCACATTCTGGTCCCAGTTCACACGGCCTTCCATGTATTCGCGCAGCCAGTACCATTTGCCCCGCGGGCTCTGACTCTCCCATCCGCGGCCGTAGAACTGGTCGCATCCGTCCACACAGTAGCCGCACTGGGAACAGGCATAGGCGTACCATGCGACATCCGCCGGAATGTCACGGACCGGTTCTTTTGCCCGTTCGCCCACATCCGTGATCACAAAGTTGCCGAAAGGGCGGATCATGGGTTCGAACAGGCCGGCGACATGCATGACCAGGCCGAGTATGCCGTTGTTGAACACCTTGCCCGGATTCAGCAGCTCTCCGGGATCCGTATTCTTTCTGAAGGCCTTCATCTTCTTAAGCCGTTCCGAGCCGATGATGGTTTTGGCCCTGGCGGCAAAATACATCCCTGTGGAATACGGACGGCCGCCGTGCTTCTGTGCTATTTTCATAATGGTCATCACAAGGCCGAACACAAAATTATAGGCCAGTTTCCGCTGATCGCTCGGAATGAATCCCAGTACGACTACTTCGGGATCGCCGTGCACCCCCTTCCGGATGATCACACCTTCCTTGACCACGGGCTGATCGACTTTTCGTTCGATTTCCTCCATGACCTTGCCGAAGCTGCTGAGCGGTACGATGACTTCAGAGGGGACCAGAGACGGCCCAAGACGCTTGACAACCATCAGTTTGAAACGATTTTCCCATTCATGATGGGCGATACGGTCGCTCAGAATTTCCGCCTGACAGGGTTTAATCAGTTCATTTAACGCGGTCCGCATGTGCGATGCGTCCTTTTTCCTGAAGGTCAGTGTGATGATGTAGGATGCGGGCAGGATCACGCGTTCCTCCACCGGATGATCCAGGTGTGTGAGCAGCGGTGCCCTGTTTTTCATTTCCGCCATCCTGGGATTGATAAACATGAAGGACCATATCGGCAGATCGTGTGAAATCAGGGATTCCATAAGCTGCTGTACATCATGTGCATCGGGACAGGCGAGGGATATGACTTCCATGGGTTCGTCGGCCATGATTTTAAAGGTCACACGGCTGATGAATCCGGTGGTGCCCTCGGCCTCGGATATCAGATCGATATCTTCACCGCTGAATTCCCTGATTTCACCGGTCGGCAGTACCACGACTGCCGAAATCACATTCTCCTTGAAATAACCGTATTCATAACTGCCGAGACCAGCGCCTCCCTGGGCAAGCCAGCCTCCGACGGATGAGGATGGATAACTGGTGGGGTACAGGCGAATCGTCAGACCCTGCTTTTTCAGTTTTTCATCCAGTTGTTCCCAGGTGATGCCCGGCTGTGTGGTGACGGTCATATTTTCCCTGTCCACATGGATTATATCGCGCATCCGGTAAAAATCGACCACGATTCCCCTTTTCAGGGGAATGATGCCGCCGTATCCGGAAGATCCCTTACCACGCGGCGTGACCGGGATATTTTCCTCACAGGCCCATTTCAGCAGTGTGGCCAGCTCTGCTTCATTCAGGGGCTGAACCACCGCGTCAGGAAGTGTATGACCGATCAGGGGCTTGACCAGACTGGGCATCGCCGCAATGTCATGGCTGTACATCAGTCGTTCCGTTTTGTCGAAACGGACACGATCACCGAACTGGTCTTCCAGATGTTTCTTTTGTGATTGTTTTAAATGGCTCATGGGTTATTCTCCTGAAATTCTTCCTTTTGACTTTCGCATTTGAGAGAAATGCGCATTTTCGCGGGCAGCCCGGAACCGGAGTTACTGAGAGATATCCTACAGAACCTTATCAAGACGTTCCAGAGAATCCCGGATCTGATCGAGATGGCATGCTTCAAGCTGACTGCAGATATGCTCTTCGCAGGATTGCATACGTTCGATAATGTCCTCTTTCGTATCGATACCTTCCGGAGTGAGCGATATGGTTACACTGCGGCGATCTTCCGGTTTGAATTCGGAACGGGTCAGCCCTCTTTGGGTCAGCTTACTCAGCACCCGGCTTCCGCGGGAGGGAGAAAGCCCCATCCGCTCGGCGAAATGAAATCCCTGTATGCATTCGTCCGGCTCCAGGACCAGCAATCCGTTGAATTCAGCCTGTGAGAGTCCGATCTCATTCTGAATAATGTCTTCACGGGCCTGACATTTCCGTTTGATAGAGAGAATCAGTTCGAATAATCGCCGCTCGTTCATGAATGCTCCTGAATTGTTATCAGCAAAAAATGCCAATGGCAATAAATGCCAATAGCAATAATAAGCAATGAAAATGAGATTGTCAAGCGAAAAATGAAAGTCAATGTTAAGTTTTAGTAAAAGGGTAAAAGTGTAGAAGTGTAGAAGGGGAAAAACAATTAAGTAAAAGCCTTGCTATTTGTCGGGGATGGGCAGCGGGGCCCCATATACTCATACACCCATATACCCTTCACCTGCTTTTCGCGGTCAGCGGTCTTGCCGTCCGCGGTCACTGACTGCCATCTCCGTTTCACCTCGGCTCCGTTTCTCCGACGCCGGATGCGGCGCGCGGTCCTGCCGTCCACGGTCAAAATTCAGGAAGGAGGTAGCGGGACTCCACATACTCATATACCCATATACTCATCTGCCCTTCTACTTCTTTTGAACTTCAACTTATTTCCCTTTTTCCCAGAACGCCTTTCTTTTTTCCAGGGTTTGGATTTTCTTTTTGCAGGTTTTGGCGTACCGGCACCCGGGAGCGATATCGATCACTGTCTGGTAGTGTTCGATAGCTTCACCGAGGGCACTCTGACCTTTGCGTTCGCAGGATTTTGCAAGCAGGTAATGGGCCTCGATATCATCGGGCATCACCCGAACGGCATTGCGGAGTACCTGAACCGATTCCTGCAGGGATTCCTGATCGCCTGCTTTATAAAGCCTGGCGCCGGCCAGCATGCCGTACTCGTATACAGCCTCCGCAAAATGCGGATCAGTCAGCGCCGCTTTTTTAAGATGCTCTTCAGCCTCCCGGGTTTTTCCGGTCTTCATGGCTTTCAACCCCTTTTCATATTCCGATTTTGCATAGGATTGTCTGTTTTCAATGGCATTCAGGCGGTTCATGTAGGGCAAGGGATCCCTGGCCAGATCGATCAGCCGGTCGAGCCTGATTTTGGACTCCGAATAACGGCCCTGCCCGGAAAGCAGAACAGACAGCGTATCGAGAAGCTGAATATTCGAACTGTCGAACTGTTCCGCCTCCATTAAAAGGGATATGGATTTTTCAACTGATCCTGCCCGGTCTGCATGCTTCAGATACAGATCCGTGATGTCATGGCTTTGTCCAGGGGAGAAGGAACTGATGCTCCTGAAGCAGGACATTTTCTGCAGAGACAGGCGCACGGAGTCCGTATGCAGCCAGGCATTATGCAGTAAAAGCCATGCATCGGTATCCATTGAATCTTTGACTACAGCCGTACGGCAGAGGGCGATTGTCCGGTCGAAGTCCCGGTCCTGGTATGCCCGGTCCGCTTCTTTCAGATGAGAACAGGAGATAAGAATAAGCAGTATGCAGGATGAAAACAAAGAACGTCGCATGATATTTCCTTCATTCGGTTAATTGTTCAGGAACCAGATCCCTGGCCGATCATGATGTGGGCAGCAGCGGAAACGGTGATCTGTATGGTCAGATTATCCAGACCATGGGTGCTGACAGCCTCGGTGACGGATCCTGTCAGTCCGCAGACTACGGCAAGGGCCAATGTGTGCGGTACGGTAAGACCGGTCAGGAGACCGATTGCGTTGCAGGCAGCAAAACCGGTCAGAAATACGGCGGCCGATCCTTCCAGGGAACGGCCGGCACGAACATTCAACAGGGACGGTACGCGGTAGACATGTCTTCCCCAGCGTGTTCCGACGGGTTCTGCAACCGCGTCTCCCCAGCCGGTCACGAGGTAACCGTATACGGCAGTCATACCGAATAAGAGATTGGAAACCAGACCGCCAAGTGCGGTTGCTGCCATTGGTATCAAAATGAAAAATGTCTGATGCGGTGCATCCTTGGGGCGTGCCAGCGAACGGTAAAAGGGCCATTGCCTGCCAAAGATGCATGTGCCGATGATGCACAGTGTGACAACAATTCCGAACAGTATGACACCCGGCAGCCGGACACGGGTCTGAATGATGGCTGCAGACGTGAAAATGAGCAGATGAAAAACTTTCCGTGTGTATCCGACAGGCCATTCGAGATGTGTATTAAGCCATCCTGAAACGGCTGCGGAGAACACGGTGATGAGCAGGAAAACCGGTATCAGCCGCCACAGATGGAATGCCTGTATAATGGCCCTGTAAAGAGAGGTCAGCATGGTTGTTCATTTCGTTTCATTAAATAGGAACGGATTGCTTTTATTGAACTATGATCCAGAGTGTCCAGGCGATGACAAAGGACAGTAAAATGATCCCCAGATAAAAAAAACTAAGACGAAGATACGAGGCCTGTCCGTTGGCTCTTCTTTTGCTTATCCAGCCGCGCCACTGGCATTGATGGCACCTGTAAAGCCGGTAGGGAATAATCCGTTTCATTAATTTTTCGATACGGTTCCTTGAGCGTGAGCGGTGCAGTGCTTCCTCTTTGCATTTCGGACAGGCTAAATTGGCGGACAATGGATATTCCTTTCAGCGGGTTCCTGACCTCAGTTTCAACATGTAAGTATACAATATTGCGTCAGAGATGTCAAGGAAAAATTGAAGCTCCCCGCGGCGGGACGCAGGGAATGCGTTCGCTGTTCAGATTCAAGCATGCAGTTGTATATAAAGGAACAGGGCTGCCGGACAACTGTAAGATCGGCAGCCCTGAATCGGGGAGAGAAAAGGAGATCCGTCAATATTTTGCCTGACAGGCTCGAATCTGACAGGTCTTTTTTCTTTATGGGGTGATTCAAAGTTATTTAAACGTTTGATTAATAATTTAAACATTCCCGTTCAATTTTCAAGAGAAAAATTGTCATAAATTGTCACAACGAAAAGGCAAGAATAAAGAACAAAGACAAAAGAACAAAGATGTCGTTGAACCGGAGTGTGAAACGGAGAAGGGGAGAAGATGAGAAACGGAGAAAAAGATTATAGAGGTCTTTGGGTCGTCGGGTCCTCGGGTCTTTGGGTCGGAGAAACGGAGAGACGGAGAAAAAGATTATAGAGGTCTTTGGGTCGTCGGGTCTTTGGATCGGAGAAACGGAGAGACGGAGAAAAAGATTAAAGACTCAAGATTAAAGAACAAAGACCAAAGACCAAAGATCAAATAATAAAGATTAAAGAATAAAGATTAAAGAATAAAGATTAAAGAATAAAGATAATCATCGGATCATATCGTCTGCAGGACGGCCAGCCTGGCCCTCCATGTTATACGGTCAGACGTGCTGTTTTGAATTTGGAATTTACCGTTTGTGATTTATTTGTTTTTTGGGATTTGCCATTTGGGATTTTTCGCGGTCCGTGGTCCGCGGTCTCTAACAGGGGCCGGGCAGCGGGGCCCCATATACTCATACACCCATATACCCTTAACCTGCTTTTAAGCGGTCAGCCGTCCGCGGTCCATTGTGTCCATAAGGTTACTGTGTCTTTGATAAGTATATAAAAGGAGAAATGTAAAAAAGGGCGGAGGTAATGAGCCGGTCCTGCATCAATTCATCAACCGGTCGACGCTGACCCTGTCACCGGAGAGAATATAGCGGAGTTTTTCAAGATCATCATCCACTTTACCAAAGATGTTTACGGCACTGGCCGCCCTTGGACGATGATCCGTACTTACAGGCGTGGGGCCGAAGAACAGGCAGAATGTCTGGCCAACGGGCCAGTAGGCAAGGTCACCGGGTTCCAGTATTTCCCTGGCATCATTGTCCATGGGAATATCCAGCGGCAAAGAAAAATAGAGCTCCTGGCCCCAGGTATTCACAACAGCTTCCAGGGGCAGGGATTGCCATACGGCATCGGCACTCCGGTTGGGAAGAAGCCGTGCCCTGATACATGTATCACCGAAACAGATCCGGATGTGGTTCTGAGTCATATGTTCCTCATAAAATCGCGAATAGGGTTGTATGGAAGTGTTTTATTGCCCCGTTTTTCTGTGCGGCACAGAATTCATTCGGTTGATCATTAAACCCGGTTTTCTGCTTTTTTTACTTCATGATATCTATTATACGACACGCGGAATGAAAAATCAAGCAACTCCTGAATTGTGACAATAAATTCATTTTCAAGCCGGATTTTTCAGTTGCATTTGACAGTTTATATGATTATAAAAATATTCGAATAAATGAATATAAAGCTCAGAGGAGATTTCTGATGTCAGTGCAAGTGATTCACTCGTCATGTCCGCAGAACCACCCGTGTCCCTCCGTGCGTGTGTGTCCTTTTGGTGCATTGGTACAATCAGGCTATCAGGCACTGTCGGTCAATCTCGAGAAATGTACCGGTTGCGGGAAATGGTTCAGATTTTGCCCGATGGGGGCCTTACAGGCGATGTAAATGCAGAAGCGTTACTGGTTGTCATACTGCTGGACTTCGTTGTACTTGTATTCAATCGTGATGCCGGCCTGATCGAACATATGTTCGGATTCCTCGCCGGCATGATATTTCCGTTCACAAACAACCCGTGTGATGCCGCTGTTGATGATCAGCATGGCACAGACCCGGCACGGGGTCATGCGGCAATAGAGTGTGGCATCATCGATGGAAATACCGAATTTTGCAGCCTGGCTGATCGCATTCTGTTCTGCGTGCACGGTCCGGACGCAATGCTGCGTGACGCTTCCGTCTTCATGAATCGTTTTCTTGAGCTGATGGCCGACATCATCGCAATGCGGAAGCCCGGAAGGAGCGCCGACATAACCGGTGACAAGGATGCGTTTGTCCTTGACGATGACGCAACCGCTGCGGCCCCTGTCGCATGTGGCCCGTTTGGCCACGATATTTGCGACTTCGAGAAAGTATTCATCCCAGGATGGACGCTGCGCCGTCATCGGCACTCCTATTTTTTCTGTCCCACAAGATGTATCAGTCTCAGGCGTATCTGTTCGGGCGTCAGCTGCCAGTCGACCTCGCCGGTCTCATAGGCCAGTTTCGGCATTCCGTATATGGCCGAACTTTTTTCATCCTGCGCGATGGTGAATCCGCCGATTTTTTTAATATATTTGATTCCCTCGACACCATCCTGACCAAGACCGGACAGGATAACGCCGATGATGCGCGTGGGGGGTTCGTACGTGATCGATTTCATTAGAATGTCGACAGAGGGGCATGCCCAATTGACTTTTTCACCGTTAAACAGGTTGATGGACCGGTTATCCTTGATCTGAATATGCTGCTCACTCGGCGCAATATAAACGACACCTTCCTTCAATGTCTCTTCATGCTTCGCCTGGATCACGGTCATGTCCGTGAGCCTGTTCAACGTCTCACAAAATGATGCATTGATATATTTTGGCATTTGCTGCACAACCAAAATGCTTCCCTGAAGCGGAGGCAGATCGGTAAAGATCGAATTTAACGCTCTTGGACCTCCTCCTGAAGCACCGATAATGACTATACTGTTGGGTTGCATAGTATCCCCATCTCAATTGGTTTTAGAGTAAAGACCAACCATCTACTTGGTCGGTTGCAGATAGGCCATGTACTGCTTGACTGCATTGACCAGCGTTTTTGTATCGATGGGTTTTTTGATGTAATCAAGAACAAAATCCTGATGTTTTTCAACCCTGCGTTCCAGTGTCTCCTGTCCCGTCAGCAGGCAAATCAGGATATTTTTGGTGTATCCTTTGTCATGAATTGCCTGTATGGTGTCGTAACCATTCATTTCCGGCATCACAATATCCATGAGTATCAATCCCCGGAATCCCTTCTCAAGCTCACGCAGGCACTCACGGCCGTTTAAAGCGGTACGCGTGGGGATATTTGCCTCATCGAGCAGTGATTTGACGGTGTGTAAAACGGAGATTTCGTCGTCCACAATCATCACTTCGAATTTCATTAGAAATTTCCTTTAAATAGGATGTGATAAAGAACGGATTCTGATAAACTTAAATGAATATAAATATTCGGCGACAAAATGTCAAGCATGAATCTGAACTGCGGACGCATTCCCCGCCGCCCGGCCCCTGTAAATGACCGCGGACGGCTGACCGCGGACCGCTTAAAAGCAGTAGCAGTGTAAATGGGTATATGAGTATATGGGACCCCGCCGCCCGGCCCCTGTAAGAGACCGCGGACCACAGGACCGCGAAAAATACCAAATATCAAATCCCAAAAAACAAATAAATCACAAAAAACAAATTCCAAATTCAAAACAACACGTCTGACCGTATGAGATGTACGGCCAGGCTAACCGTCATGGCATCGGAGAGACTGAGACTCGGTGAAACGGAGAAAAGAAGTTCTGTCTGCAAATCCGTTCTGTTTTTTTATTCCCCGT
>JAFGGN010000039.1 GCA_016930535.1 bacterium | reverse complement strand
TTTTGGCCCGTTGCGATAAGGAACTAACTTTTATTGTTTTTTATAATTATAATATTAATAATAGATTATAAATTAATTGCCGTACCGGAGAGCCCGATCAGGGTCGTTTATGCCCATGAGCGGCATACTTTATGCAAAATCGTCATGTATATGTCTTTTTTGTCATGAATACAGGTGCACGATGCATGGTTTGATGCCGGTTTGAGGCGCAGAAACCGTTCCGGAATACGACAGGGAGCTGAAAAATGGAAATCAAAGTTGAAAAATCCGCAGATGCGTCGCGTTTGTCCGAACTGGGTGTTTTCAGCTGGCCCATCTGGGAAAAAGAAGTGTCCCGTTTTCCCTGGCATTACGACTCCCGGGAGATCTGTTATTTTCTGGAGGGTGAAGTGGAAGTGATCCCGGAAAACGGGCAGCCGGTCCGGATCGGTAAAGGCGATCTGGTGACGTTTCCGAACGGAATGTCCTGCACCTGGAACATTACAAAAGCTGTAAGGAAACATTATCTTTTTGGATAAATGCGTGAGGTGATGTCATGCATCTGAAGCGATGCAGTATGGCTTCCGTTCTGCTCATGGTGCTGTTAATGACTGCGCCGCAACTGGATGCGCAGCAGGCGAAAGTGATCAGGACAACGGGGAAAGTGGCTGTGATCAATGCCGGGTCCAACCTGGGTATCAAGCTGGGCCAGTATTATACGGTGTACCGGTATACGAATGCGCATTGGAAGCCATTTACATACGTGCGCGTGAACAAACTCAACAACAGGATTTCGCGCGTGGAGAGGATCTCCGTGGCGCCGCAAATCGCCATGAAGGCCGGGGACCGTGTTCTTCCTGCCAAAACGGCCAGAAACAACAATAACGCGCTTTCGAATGTGAACCAGCCCGAAATGCTGATTGCCACCAGGCATCCGGGCAGCCGTATCAAGGGAATCTATGTAGGGCCGATGTGCGGCAGTTTCGTTCCTTTGGGCGATCTGGATGATCTTTTCGAAACGTCCGTCAATTACGGGGGCATCTTGGGAATTCAACTGCGGCCGGATCTGGATGTGAGTGCACGCTTCCTCTTCAGCACGCATGAAAACAACTGGTCCCTGTGGAACGTGCAGCTGCTTGGACGGCGCTATACACAGGACGGATTTCTCGTGGACCTCGGCTACGGTGTTTTATATCCGCAAATCGATGAGGGCGGATATATATCATTGGGTTTTTGCGGCGGATTCGGTTTTTCATTTCCGCTGGCCTACAATGCATATATCGAATTCGGCGTTTTGTATTCATACTATCCGCGATTTGTCCGTGATACGGCCCAGTTTTTAACCACGGAATTGAGATTGATATTGTAAAACCGATTTTTATCGTTTACATTGTTACGGTCCTTCCGGGGGGGAAGGACGGAAATTCGTCGAAGCAAAGCGATCAGGAGGGGCTTCATGAAAATCACCCGTTTATTTTTATCTGTGCCGCTTATACTCGCATTAATGTCAGCCTGTTCAAGCACATCCAGGGTCAATGTGCAGGTCATGAAACCCGCGGAAATTCATTTGCAGGGCATACACCAGATGGCAGTCGTGGATTTTCAGGGACCGGAACGTTCCGGAAGCCAGGTGGCCACGACGCTGCAGTCCCTTCTTCTGCAAAAAAAGCAATACACCCTGATCGAAAGGGACAAGCTGAAGCAGGTGCTGGAAGAACAGAATCTTGCCATGACCGGTGTGGTGGATGAGGCGTCCGCCGTGGAAATCGGGCGGATACTGGGTGTGGATGCCATGATTTTCGGCGAGGTCACCCAGTACCAGGTTGAAAGGGACGAGAATGGCGTGGAGAAGGTATCGAAAAAAGAAGGTACCGGTAAGTACGAATGGGTTGAACAGAAAAACATATTCACCGGCAAGAAACAGAAGGTCAAAAAGGAAATTATGAAAACCGTTCTCGTGGATCAGCATTACAAGGTCCGCCGCGGAACCGTGGCCATTAATTTCAGGGTGGTGAATGTGGAAACGGGCGTTCTTTTGGCCGTGCACAGTGATTCGAAGAGCTATGACAGCGGCAAGGTGGTCGAGGGAAGCGGAAAATCCCTGAAGCCCAAAGGTCAGATTCTTGCCGAGCTGGCACGGGAAATCACCAAACGTTTTGCCAACATGATTTCAATACACGAGCTGACGCAGCAGCTGTACGTGGAACCCGGCAAGGGGAATATCGATCTGGGCCGCAAATATGCAGAGAACGGTCTGTGGCCGGAAGCCGTCGAGGCCTGGGAGCAGGCTGTAACGGATACGCCCAAAGAACCGGCGGTTTACTATAATCTGGGTGTGGCTTATGAGATCGACGGGGAATTCGACAAAGCGGAAGAGTTGTACAAGAAAGCCATGAGCCTGAAACAGACGAAACGCTATATGCAGGCTCTGGCGCGTCTGCGCAAGGCCAGGATGGATCAGGCGGAGCTGGAACAGCAGATTATGGATCGGCAGACAGACGATGAAACCGATTCTGACTATTAATTCCAATCGGATCTATAGGGTCTTAGGGTCGTTGGGTCTTTGGGCCGGAAGGTGAAACGGGGAGACGGAGAAAAAGATAAAAGAGGTCGTTGGGTTTTAGAGTCGTTGCGTCATTGAGTCCTGAAGCGGAGCGTGAAACGGAGAGGTGAGAAACGGAGAATTGGAGAAAAAGATTAAAGAAACAAGATTAAAGATTAAAGAAAAAAGAACAAAAATAAGCCCTGTAGGGGCGACATATTTATAGCAATAAATACGAAACATATCACGATCATAGTCCCGTAGGGACGTAATATTTTATGTGCAATATTTC
Source organism: bacterium (assembly GCA_016930535.1). Classification (GTDB taxonomy): domain Bacteria; phylum Zhuqueibacterota; class QNDG01; order QNDG01; family JAFGCO01; genus JAFGGN01. The sequence continues at coordinate 4,592 of JAFGGN010000039.1, read as the reverse complement.
CAGCGTTGAATATGAGAGAGACGGTGAATGAAGAGTCTTCTTTCTCCGTTTCGCCGTTTCTCCGAAGCATTTGAGGTCTGCGATCAAATTACCGGTGCTGTGCAGCCGGGCCCCATATACCGATACACCCATACACCCATATACTGCTGTTCTCACTCCTGAATCCACCCGTTTTCCAGCCCCAGCTCTTCCATATAGCGGACGGCCTCCCGGTATGAGTCGTCTGAAATCCGCGTATTCATTTCGGGCATATTCACGGCCTGATGCGCAGGAAAATACTGACGCATCAGACTGATATGGGTTTCGGAACCCAGATGATCCCGTATCCATTTCAGAATTTCCCGGGTTCCGGCCGAGCCGTTCGGAAGAATCAGATGACGAATAATCAGGCCTCTGACGGCAATACCCTTTTCATCGATCTCCAGATGACCGGTCTGTCTGAGCATTTCCTTCACTGCCGCTTTGTTGATATCAGGATAATTTCTGATGCGGCTGTATTTTTCCGCAATCACAGGATCCTGATATTTCATGTCGGGCAGGTAAATGTCCACGATGCCATCCAGCAATTTTAAAACCTCCACGGATTCGTATCCGCTGCTGTTGTATAATACCGGCAGTGTAAATCCCGCACGGCAGGCCAGATACAGAGCGGCCATGATTTGCGGCACAAAATGCGTGGGTGTGACAAAATTGATATTGTGTGCGCCCGATTTCTGAAGACGGAGCATTCTATTTGCCAGCTCACGGATCGTCAAGGTTTTTCCGTTCCCCAGCTGGCTGATTGGATAATTCTGACAGAAAGCGCAATGCATGGTGCAGCCTGTCAGAAAAATGGTGCCTGAGCCGCGGAAGCCAGAAACGGGCGGCTCTTCACCGAAATGAAGGTTGTCCGAGGCGATGCGCGGGAGCAGTCCCCCGCCGCAGAATCCCTTTTCGTTCAGAATACGGTTCACACCGCATGCACGGGGACAGACACCGCATGCCCTTAAAAGCCGGTAGGCATCCGGCAGGCGGCTTTTAAGAATTTCTGTTTTGGATGGCATAAACGGCGGCAGCCGGTGCATTTGTTCGGAACGGCCGATGTCCTGTTTTTAAAGGGTTGCATCCGGTTTCCGGATTTTACACGGGGACCAGGTGAAAAAGTATTTCCAGGTCCTTTCGGACATTGCGTGACAGATGAAAATGAATGACACGGCGTTTTTCGTTTTTCAAGGCGGAAAAATCTCCCATGGCCTGCGCCGTTTTCAGCACGTGAAAGGACATATCGGAAGCCGGATTCCCGGGTTCATTGGGAATGGGCGCATCCGCATCCGCGTCGCAGGTCAGCTGGATAAACAGGCCATTGCCCCGGTCCCCCTTGTGCAGCTGGCCCGTCGAATGCAGAAAGCGTGGACCGAAACCGGTTGTGACGGCCAGACCGGTCTGTTTGTGCAATGCGGCCTGGATTTGCCGCATCTGTTCTTTTGCGGCCGGATTCATGGGAATATACGCATGAACCGAGATATAATCGCCCGTCCCGGCGTTGCCGGTAAATTCTGCGATACGCCCGTAATCGACCGGCAGTGAGTCCGCTTCGGGCAGCTGTCCCGTATTTTTGTAACGGGATATCATGTCCCGCGCTGCCGCTTTTGCAGATTCAACATTGGGCTGATCGAACGGATTGATGCCCAGCACATGACCGGCAACCGCAGTGGCCAGCTCCCAGATAAAAAATTGTTCCCCGAGCTGTTCAAGATGATCGAGTGAAAGCATCAGCACGGGATATCCCTCGGCAGCCAGGTCCCTTACGGCCGCATCATTTTTCGTGTCTGTGTTCATCCTGATATGCACAAACAGGCGGTCCTTTCCGTAATGCGCTGCCGGCATCACGGTTTCCCCGATGACAGGAAGAATACCTTTGCCTTTTTTGCCCGTACTCTCGGCAATCAGCTGTTCCGCCCAGTCTCCGAAGGATTCCAGTTCCGGTGAAAGGATAAAGGTCAGTTTGTCAATCCCCTGCAGTGCCAGAAATCCCATCCAGGCACCGATTTCCACGGCTGTTTCACGATCTGCATTTCGGGCGCTGGTGAGCAAAGCCGCCAGATCCACACCGGTCAATGCGGCGGGAACAAGCCCGAACAGGGATAGGGCCGAAAACCGGCCTCCGATATTCGGATCGTTGATGAATGTGCGCCGCAGATTCAGGGATTTTGAAATCTGTTCCAGACCGCTTCCCGGATCCGTGATGGTGACAAAGCAGGAAGCGGCTTGCTCTCCGGCCTTTTCTTTCATCCACGTGTAAAAGTATTTAAAGAACGAGAAGGTCTCGGCGGTTCCCCCCGATTTGCTGGATACGATGAACAGGGTTTTCGCGCGTTCTGCCCATTCCCGGGCCTCGAGGACCATCAGAGGATCCGTACTGTCCAGCACACGGACATCCAGACCGGCGCAGTGCGGTCCGAACGTTCTCGCAAACAGTTCGGGCGCGAGACTCGATCCGCCCATACCGAGCAGCAGGGCCTGTGTAAACCCGGCTTCCCGGATCTCTTTTGCGAAATGCTGCAGATTCACGGCTTCGGGCAACAGCCGGTCCGCAATATCGAGCCAGCCCAGCCTGTTCGTGATTTCATCCGGATCCGGGCTCCAGACCGTATGATCGTGCCGCATGATCCGTGCTGCGATATTTTCTTTCTCAATACGCCCGAGTACGGTTTTCATCCCGGCTTCATGGGATGCAGTCCCCTGAATCTCGAAACAACATTGTGACACGCAATCCTCCGTCTCTGATTGATCTGTTCCGGGAGATTCAAAATATAAAAAAAAATGAATGAAATCAACAGCTATTCGAGTCGTGCCAGCACTTTTTCAGCCGTTCGTATGCCGTCTGCCGCGGAACTGACAATGCCGCCCGCGTATCCGGCGCCTTCGCCTGCAGGGAAAACGCCCTGAATACTGCACTGGAAGTCATTATCCCGGTTCATGCGGACAGGCGAAGAGCTCCGCGTCTCGATGCCGGTCAGAACCGCATCGGGATGCAGGAAGCCCCGCATTTTCCGGTTCAATCTCGGAATGGCTTTTTTTAACGCATCGGACACAAAATCCGGAAGGCACGTATTCAGATCTGCAAAAACCGTCCCCGGCCGATAGGTGGGTTGTACCTCACGGAATTCCGTGGAAACGCGCCCGTTTAAAAAATCTCCCAGTGTCTGTGCCGGTGCGGCAAATGTGCCGCCCCCTGCCTGATAAGCCGATTGTTCCCATGTTCTCTGGAAAACAAAGCCGTCCAGCGCCCCTCCGCCATAATCTTCGGGATAGACATTGACCAGCACGGCACTGTTCGAATTGATACCGTCCTGAGCATAATGACTCATGCCGTTCGTGACCACTCCGCCGGGTTCCGAGGCTGCCGGAACCACGGTGCCGCCCGGGCACATGCAGAAGGTATAGACACCGCGGCCGCCCGGGAGATGCTCCGACAGTTTGTATTTGGCTGATGGCAGCAGCGGATGGTTCCATAGAGGACCGTACTGTGCCTTCTGTATCCACTCTTTCAGATGTTCGATTCGGATGCCCATTGAGAATGCCTTGGGGGTCATATGAAGCCCCTTGTCGAAGAGCATGCGGACCGTGTCCCTCGCCGAATGCCCGATGGCCAGGATCAGTGACTGCACGGGACATGTTTCCAGGTCATTGATGCGGATGGCCTCGATCTTTTGATTGCGGACGATACAGCCCGTCAATTTGCTTTCAAACCGGATTTCGCCGCCGAAGTGGATTATTTTTTTCCGGAGGTTTTTCAGAACCTCCCTTAATTTGTCTGTACCGATATGCGGTTTTGCATCATGGGCGATTTCGGGAGGGGCACCTGCCTCTATGAGCTGATCGAAGATGAACTGCGTGAGCGGATCGTTGATCAGTGTGTACAGTTTGCCGTCCGAGAAGGTGCCGGCTCCGCCTTCTCCGAACTGAATGTTGGATTCGGGATCGAGTACGCCGGTTTCAGTAAACCGGTTTACATCCCGAATCCGGTCGTCGACACACTTGCCACGTTCCAGAAGCAGGGGACGCAGGCCTGCTTTAGCGAGCACCAGCCCGCAGAACAATCCGCAGGGCCCGGTTCCGGCGATGATAGGACGGTGTTCCACATCCTTCCAGCCCGCGGTCCGGATGGAAAACGAAAAAGGTGCAATCTCTCTCAAAATCCATCCGCGGGGGAGAAGCGGAATCTTTTTCAGGTTCACCGCATGCCCGGGTTCCAGGTCCACGGAATAGACGAAATAAATCGTCTGCCTCTTGCGCGCATCCACGGCCTTTTTGGATATACAGAAGGAGCGGATCCCGCTTTCCGGGATGCGGAGTTTCTGACAGACCAGCTGTTTCAGCGCGGATTCGGGCTCGGTGAACGGAATCCGGATGCCTTCGATTCGGACCATGTTTTTTCCACGTTACGTTATAATTGATACTTTATATCTGGGACCGCGGACGGCTGACCGCTGACCGCTTTAAAGCAGTAAATGGGTATATGAGTATATGGGTCCGCCCGGCCCAGCCCCATACGAACAGCATCATCTTTGTCGCTTTCACCCTTCTACTCTTCTACAAAATCTTTACGT